>CAKRRK010000001.1 GCA_934395135.1 uncultured Eubacteriales bacterium
GCTTTAAAATAGGTCTTCAGCCGGCCCATATCCCCGTTGATAATCAGTTCTTCCGGAAAATCAATGGAAGACAGCATAGAAAGCGCTTGGGAAAATCCGCCTACCTCGTACGAAATATGGGCGTCGGAGTTCACCATTACCGGCACGCGGTACTCCTTGCACAGCAAGGCGATTTGCCGGCACCGCTCCACCGCCTGCGGCCGCACAAGAAATGTGCCATTGTTAATTTCCACCGCTTTTCCGTACCGATTGCATTGGGAAATGATTGCTTCCATATCAAACGGAAACTTTGGGTTGCCGAGATGCCCCAAAAGGTTTACATAAGGATTTTTCAAAATCCCCTCCAGCGCCGTGGTATGATCTTCTGCGCTGGCAGGCTGGTAGCAGCCTTCATGAAACGACGCGATGCACTGTTCCATGCAGCGCATGGTTTTTACGCGAATGGGATCCGTCCCGCCCAAAGGCGGCAGGATATTCAGCTCAATCCCCCGCAGCACAAACACGCCGTCCACCACTCTTGGCAGGCGGTACAGGGTGTCAAAATGCCAATGGTGCACCGCATCCTCCATAAGAGGGCCATGGTTTGTAATGGCGATTACGGAAAGCCCCGCGCGCTTTGCGCCCTGTACCATTTCCTCGAAGGTGCTGTATGCATGATCAATAACGTTTGTATGGGTATGGAGATCCGCTATTATTTTCATAAGCCGTTTTCGCGCTCCTGTTATTCTGTGGGCATATTGAAGCTTCTTGCCATCCGCTCGGATAATTCCCTTGCGGCATTGTAGCCCATTTTCTTATGTCGGTTGTTCATCGCCGCGACTTCAATGATTACCGCAAGGTTTCTGCCGGGACGAACCGGCACCGTAAGAGACGGCACGCTGACGTCCATAATGGTGGTGTGCTGACTGTCCATGCCAAGGCGATCGTATTGCTTGCCCTCTTCCCATGGTTCAAGGTTGATGACCAGTTCGATTTTTTCCGTTTCCTTTACAGCACCCATTCCAAAAATCCGGCGCACGTCCACAATGCCGATGCCGCGCAATTCAATGAAATGGCGGATTACCTCCGGCGCCGTACCCACCAGCGTATGGGAGGAAACCTTTTTGACCTCCACTGCATCGTCCGCAATCAGCCGGTGGCCGCGCTTGACAAGCTCAATGGCGGTCTCGCTTTTTCCCACCCCGCTGTCGCCCAAAATCAGGATGCCCTCGCCGTAAATTTCCACCAGCACGCCATGCAGGGTAATGCGCGGCGCAAGGGAAACGTTCAGCGATGCCACCAAAGCGCCCTGGAGCGTGGAAGTAAACTCATTGGTCCGCAGAACCGGAACCTGATACTTTTTGGCCGCCTGCAGACATTCGGAATAGACTTCAATATTTCGTGTGATGATAATGGCCGGTATTTTTCGCTTGAATAACTCGCAAAATTTTTCAAACCGCACATCCGAAGTAAACTGCTCTACAAATGCGGTTTCAATCTTTCCCATTACCTGAATACGGTTTGGATCAAAATAATCAAAAAAGCCCGCCAATTGCAACGCAGGCCTGTTGACGTCGTTGGTTGTGATTTCTGTTTTCTCAAACCCATCCGGCCCATATAAAATTTCAAAATTAAACTCTTTAATAATTTCGCCCAGGCTCACACTGAACTCTTTCAGTTTCATATTGTTTCCTCCTTAAACCGTAATTATTAAAGCTTAATTCCATTATATATCAACCGCCGGACCTTTTGCAATGACGCATTTCCTCCAATGGGCATTTTTT
Organism: uncultured Eubacteriales bacterium; assembly: GCA_934395135.1. Classification (GTDB taxonomy): domain Bacteria; phylum Bacillota; class Clostridia; order Oscillospirales; family Butyricicoccaceae; genus CAKRRK01. The sequence continues at coordinate 1,764 of CAKRRK010000001.1, forward strand.
CAAAAACCTTTCAGTTTTTTTCAGTTTTTTCTTGCAATATTAGAAGAATTGTGATAATATAATATGCGTTACTCATATGCACAAAAGATAAGGAGGTGCAGGAAAATGGCAAAGTGCGACATTTGCGGCAAGGGCGTAACGTTTGGTATCAAGGTATCCCATTCTCACAGACGCTCCAACAGAACATGGAAACCAAATGTTAGACGTGTCAAGGCTGTTGTTGACGGAACTCCACGCCATATCAACGTTTGTTCAAGGTGCCTCCGTTCAGGCAAAGTTACCCGTGCCGTATAAGCTTACAAGCTTTTTGTAAAACCCTTTTCGAAAAACGAAAAGGGTTTTTTTATGTTCCATCAGAACATAAACCAGCTTTTTCAGCCTCAGTCGTTCCCTTTCTTTGTTTCCTTCAGGGGTTTCTCCCCGGATATTTTTCCGAACCACCGTTGTTTGCAAAGGGTCCGCAGGCGCGGATAGCACACCGCTGCAATTCCCCCAAACAGCGAAACAAGACAAAGCGCAAACAACCATTCCAGGCGATGCGTCTTTAAAAATCCAGCCAGTCCAGTATAAACCCGCACCCATTCCTCGTCTGCCGGCGTAATTGCATAATACGCCGGACGCACGGAACTGAGGATTCCCAGAACCAGCATGCCAGCTGCAGAAATTCCTGCCGTCAAAAGGCCGGCACATACACGGATTTTCCCGGAATTGGGCAGTTCTCTTTCCATCTTTCGCCCTGCCGCGCCGGAAGGGTTCTGCGCGGTCTTGGTCTTCTCCGTCAGCAAATCGTTTGGCGTTACGCCAAATACCCTGCAAAGCTGCAGTACAGTATCCAGATCCGGCACCGACGCGCCTACTTCCCATTTGGACAAAGCCTGCCGTGATACGGATAATTTCGCCGCCAGTTCTTCCTGCGTCCATCCTCTGTCTTTTCGCAGTCTCTTCAGTGTTTCTCCCAACGCCATAATTCCGCCTCGTTTCCCTAGACGAACCGCTTCCCGGTCCGGAACCGTGTTGCTGCTTCGGCCCTGTTTTGCCGGACATCCTCTTTTTTCTTTTTTTATTCTACCAGCTTTGTCCGATCCAATCTACCAAGGCCGGGTTGCAGGACCGCAACCAAATGTTGCAACAGGACCATATTTGGTTGCAGCCGGAGCCTCCGGCCGGCTTCGTTCTTCCGGCTGGCAGTGTTTCCATTGACTGATAAAAATAAGCAGATACTTCCTGCCGTATCTGCTTATTTTTTGCACATTTACCGGTTCTATCCCAAAAATCTCTATGGTATTCAAAGCCATACATCTTCGGTTTCATGCTTTTTGCTGCGCGTCATCAATTGTTTTGCGGCAGCGGTCGGGTCGGCCCCCTGGTACAGCACCGCATAGGTAGCGGTAATGATCGGCATCTCCACTCCGGTTTTTTGTGCCAGCCTATATCCTGCTTCCGTGGCATAATATCCTTCCACTACCGCGCCAACCTCCCGCATAGCAGTCGGCACATCCTTTCCCTGTCCGATCAAAATACCCGCACGGCGGTTTCTGGAATGCATAGAAGTGCAAGTTACAATCAAATCTCCCACGCCGGAAAGGCCGGCAAACGTTTCGCTGTTCGCGCCGAGGCTGATGCCGAGCCGCGCAATCTCCGTCAGCCCTCTCGTCATAAGCGCAGCCTTTGTATTGTCTCCGTATCCCATACCGTCCAGCACGCCGACCGCAAGAGCAATGATATTTTTAAACGCGCCGCCTAACTCCGCGCCGATAATATCTCCCGACACATACACCCGAAATCGCTCAGACATAAACACATCCTGCACCATCTCCGCGGCCTTCTGATCCTTGGAAGCGGCTAAGATTGTCGTCGGAATAAACCGTGCCACTTCCTCCGCATGGGTTGGACCTGTCAAAGCCACAACAGGGTTTTTGCCGCCAAGCGCTTTGTCAATCGATTGGGAAAACCGGCAATAGCCATTGTCCCGGTCCAGCCCTTTGGCCACATTCACTACAATGGCGCCGGGCTTTATTACTTCCGCCAATTTTAATGCGGTGGAGTAAACTGCAAAAGACGGCACCGCCATAATCACCATTTCGCTGTCCGCCGCGTCTGTCAATTTGTCCGTTATCCGAATCGATTCCGGAATGGTAACGCCAGGAAGGAGTTTGGGATTGCTTCGCTCCCGCCGCAGCCGTCGGCATTCCTCTGCGGAATGAGTCCACATTGTGACTGCATTTCCGTTTTCAAATAGTACCATCGCAAGCGCCGTACCCCAGCCCCCGCTTCCAAGCACGGTAATATTCATGTATCTCCTCCTGTTTTTTCCCGCAGCTGCGGCTTGCTTTTGAATGAAAATTTAGGTTCTTTTCCGCCGGCAAGCCGGACAATGTTGGATCGGTGCATAACCACGACCGCGCCGCCAACGCAAAGCGCGATCAGCGTAAACGCCCAGTTCTGATAAAACAAATGCACCGACACCGGTACCGATACCGCTCCCAGAATGGAGCCGAGGGATACCCACCGGGTCAACAGAAAGACAACCAGGAACACACCGAACACCATGCAGAATACCCGCCAGTCAAACGCCAGCAAAAACCCTGCTGCGGTAAGCACGCCTTTTCCCCCTTTGAACCCGAAGTACAGCGGGAAAATATGGCCCACAATCACAAAAACACCGCCGATCAGGGCGCCGAGATCGCCGCCCAGGCCGCTGCCAATAAGCGCGGCGGCAAAGCCCTTGAAAAAATCCACCACCAGGACAATCGCCGTCCGCTTGGCACCCATTGTGCGAAACGAATTTGTCAGCCCCGCGTTTCCGCTGCCATATTGCCGGATATCCACACCAAACGCCAGCCGCGACACCAAGATGGAGGAATTGATGCTGCCAAGCAGATAGGCGGCGGCTGCCGCAACGATATATTTCAAAATTTCCATGCTCTTACCTCATATTTTTTTCACCTTTTTGCCGGATGATCATGCGGACCGGTGTGCCTTCCAGACCATAAATCTCGCGGATCTGATTCTCCAGATACCGCTGATAGGAAAAGTGGAACAGTTTTGCGTCGTTGCAAAAAGCGACAAACGTAGGCGGCCGGATTCCCGATTGCGTCATATAATAAATTTTCAGACGCTTCCCCTTGTCGGTAGGAGGCTGTACCCTTGCCGTGGCATCCGCCAGCACCTGATTGAGCTGACCGGTGGTAATGCGCTTGGTGTTTTGCGCATACACATATTGTATGGATTCGAACAGCTTTCCAACCCGCTGGCCGGTTTTCGCGGACAAAAACAACACCGGCGCATACGGCATATACGCAAGGCCTTCCCGTACCTGTTTGGTGTATTCATTCATGGTTTTTCCGTCTTTTTCCACCAGATCCCATTTATTTACTACAATAATGCTGGCCTTTCCCGCATTGTGGGCTTCCCCCGCCACCTTCGTATCCTGTTCTGTCACGCCTTCCGTCGCATCGATCATAATAACGCAAACGTCCGCGCGTTCGATGGCGAGCAGAGAGCGCATCACGGAAAATTTCTCCACCCGTTCCTCTACCTTGGATTTTCGCCGAATACCGGCAGTGTCCACAAACACATATTTTCCCGTATCGTTTTCTACATAAGCATCCACAGAATCCCTTGTGGTGCCGGCCACGCTGGACACAATGACCCGTTCTTCCCCGACAATATAATTTAACAGTGAAGATTTTCCCACATTGGGTTTGCCGATAAACGCCACCCGCAACCGGTCCGTTTCTTCTTCCCCCTGATTTTCCGGCGGGAAATGGGCGAAGCATTCGTCCAGCAAATCCCCGGTGCCGTATCCATGCAGAGCAGAAATCGCAACCGGATCTCCCAGGCCCAAATTGTAAAATTCATAAAAGTCTGCGCTCGGCGCCCCCGGCGTATCGTTCTTATTCACCGCCAGCACAATGGGCTTGCCGCTTTTGAGCAGCATACCCGCCACATCCTGGTCTGCGGCGGTAATTCCGGTTTTTAAATCTGTAATCAAAATAATAACGTCTGCGCTGCGGATGGCGGTCTCCGCCTGCTCCCGCATAAACAGCAGAATTTCGTTGTCGGCGGACGGTTCAATACCGCCGGTATCAATGACGGAAAACACCCTGCCGCGCCATTCCGCATCCGCATACAGCCTGTCGCGGGTAACGCCCGGCGTATCCTCCACAATGGAAAGCCGTTTGCCTACCAGCCGGTTAAACAACTGGGATTTCCCAACGTTTGGCCGGCCAACAATCGCTACTACAGGTTTTGACATGGTTTTCCCCTCTCATTCTTCAAAAATTGTGTCAAGCAAAGCGCCGCCGTCAACGTCCACCGGGATCACCGGCACGCCAAGCGCCTGTTCCACATCCGGAACGGTCCAATCGTCCAAAAAAACGTCCCCGCCGTCCCGCAGCATATTGGCGGAAATCAGCACTCTGCCGTAAAGTTCCTTTCCCCGGAGACCTGCCACAAGATCCTGTCCTGTAATAAGCCCCGCAACGCTGACGCTTTCCCCAAAAAAGTGATTTTGTATGGTGTATACCGTTCCCTTTAGATTATCGCATTTTCCCTTTGCCGCGTCAATAAGTTTCCGGAAAAAGGGTGCAGCAGCCGTTCCGGTGGCGATGCAAAACGGTTTTGCCCGACAGCCTTCAAATGCCGGAAGCGCAGCAAAAAATTCCTCCCGGAACAGGGATAGCATTCCCACGCCGTTTTCCAGCTGGGTAAAGTCCTCATAATACGCCGTCTCCGGCAGCGGTTTTCCTGCTTTAATATACAGTTCATCGCCGCAAAACGCCAGACGCGTTCCCAATTCCTGCCGGCATATTTCCGCAAAGCCTTCCACCATCGAAAGAATCTCCGCAGCGTCCTGCTGCTCTATTTCCTCCAGAGGATACAGTCCCTCCCGGTGCCGCGTTTTCCCAAATGGTACCACAGAAATCGTATGCACCGCCGGATACAGCCGTTTGAGGTCTTTCAGAGACCGCTGAAGTTCCGCGCCGTCGTTCAGGCCTTTGCAGATCACCAACTGACAATTCATGGTAATGCCGTGTTCCGCAAAACGTTCCAAAATGGACAAAGACTCTCCCGCTTTGGGATGGCGCAGCATTTTCACCCGAAGTTCCGGATTTGTGGTCTGCACGGAGATATTCACCGGAGAAATGTGCATCTTTATCATACGATTGACGTCTTCCTCGGAAAGGTTGGTCAGAGATATATAGTTTCCCAGAAGAAACGACAACCTGGCGTCATCGTCTTTAAAATACAGGGTGCGCCGCATACCCCGGGGCAGTTGGTCGATAAAGCAGAAGACACAGTGGTTTCCGCAATGCTTGGCCTTGTCCATCAGATAGGACGCAAACTCCAATCCCAGATCCCTGCCTTCCGCCTTGCGCACCCGCACCTCCCGAAACTGACCGGACGGCGTACGGAGTTTTACCGTGAGAACCGGATCGTATCCGTAAAACTTATAGTCCAGCACGTCCCGGATAGGATTTCCGTTTATGGAGGCAAGTTCTTCCCCCGCCAAAATTCCGCAGCGGGCCGCCGGGCTGTTTTCATCCACTTTTATAATTTTGGGCGCCATAAGAACCCCCTTTTACCGCCTGCAATGAAAAAGGTAGAGAAAGTAACCCTTCTCTACCTCTTCTGATGTTCCAACCTTTACGCTTCGACTTTGACAATCTCACGCCCGTCATAAGTGCCGCAAGCCTTACACATTCTGTGAGCCAGCTTGTATTCCCCGCACTTAGGACATTTTACCATAGCAGGCATAGAAAGCTTCCAGTGAGAGCTGCGTCTCTTGTCTCTTCTTGCCTTGGATATTTTTCTCTTAGGTACTGCCATTGTGTGACACCTCCTCAATCTATAGCAAATAATTACCTACTGTTGTTCATGGACCGCTTTTTTCAGGCGTCCCCTTCGTCCGGCAACAGTGTCTTCAAAATGGCCAGACGGTCGTCCACCTGACGCTTGCTGCAGCCGCATTCCCCTTCGTTCAGATCCCTGCCGCAACGCTGGCACAGACCCTTGCAGTCTTCCCTGCACAAATACGTCATCGGTATGTCAAGGATCAGGGCGGGAACAAAAATATCATCCAGTTCCACCGCCTCGCCAGGAACAAAAAAAACACGCGCATCTTCGTTTTCCGCATCCTGCGTCAACACCACGTCGCACGATGTGGAAAGAGAAATGTGCAAAGGCTTCAAGCAGCGCGCACAGCTGGTTTCATACAAAGCTTCTATGACACCGCTTACCTTTAATACACCCAAATGGTTTTGAATCTGTCCCCGGATTGTTCCAGGCGTCTGAAAAGGAAAACTGCCATAGAGAGAGATGTCTGACAATGCAACCTGGTATTCAAACGGAATGTTCGCTCCATATTTCCCTGCAATGCTTTTTAAATCAATAATCATACAAACCTCTCCGACAGTACATCATGTAGTATACCGCAATAAAATATCACATGTCAAGAAAAAATTTGCTTTTTCTCCCTCTGTTTTGCGGTGCAAACAGGATTCGCCGCATTTCCGGCCCCGAATGTTCGCGCCGCTTTCCTCCCACAGGCTTTTCCGCGCGCAGGCAGCGGGGCTTCCCGTTCTTCCGCCCGCTGCTTCCCGCCCCCTTCGACGGAATATGCCGCTTCCGCTCTATTCTTTTTTAATGTATAATTTCACTTTTTTCATTATTATAATTTCTTTGTTTTATGATAATTTTTATTGTTTTTTATACAAAATACATATCTTTTATTTGTTATTTTATCCATTTTTCCATGTCTTCGCTGTTCTTTTGTTGACATGTTCATTATTAATTTTTATAATTTAATCATTAAAATATCAATTTTAAGGAGGGTTTCTTATGTGTGCGAAAAAAAGAATGCAGTTGGGCGTTATCGGACTGGGACGGTTAGGTTACCATCATGCGAGGAACATCACCCGTACAATGGGCGCCAGGCTCGCGGCGGTTTCTGACCCTGCGCCTGCGGCGCTGAACCGGGCCTGCGAAGACTTTGACGTCCCCGGTTATGCCGATTACCGGCAAATGCTTCAGGAGGATGCCATTGACGCATTTGTCGTGGCCACGCCCACCCAGACCCATTACCGGGTTCTGATGGATGTCATCCAGACAAAAAAACCGATTTTTGTGGAAAAACCCATTACTTTTACCGTCGAAGAAGCCAAGGAAATTGTTCATGTTGTGGAAACAGAAAACATTTACCTGCAGGTCGGCTTTATGCGCCGTTTTGACCCCGGCCACACTGCAGCCAAAGCGATGATTGCCAGCGGCGCATGCGGCGCGCCTATTTATTTGCATGACTGCCAGCGGGATCCGGCGGGTCCTCCGCCCGCCTATGTTCCCCAGTCCGGCGGCTTATTTGTTGACATGGGCATTCATGACCTGGATGTGGCCCGCTGGCTAATGGGCAGCGAAATCACCCAGATTTACGCCCAGGGCGCGGTTCTAAAACATACCTTTTTAAAAGAACTCGATGATGTGGACGACGGCCAGATGCTGCTAAAATTCCAAAACGGTGCTCTTGGCATGATTGAAATCAGCCGCAACGCCAACAACGTCTATGATACCCGCACAGAAATCATTGGCAAAGAAAAAACCGTCTTTGTCGGGCAAAATCAGCTGACGCCCTACACGGTGATCGGTGACGGAACCATTGCGGTGGATATGGCTGCCTGGTGCCTGGGGCGATTCCATGATGCCTATGAACTGGAGATGCAGGCTTTTGTGGACTGCATCCGGGAAGGAAAACCATCCCCTGTCACCGCCTATGACGGAATGCTCGGCATCCGGCTTGCTCTTGCCGCTACGGAATCCTATCGCAAAAACGCGCCGGTTACCCTTACCTATTAAAGTGTGCCGGCATTTGCCGCGCCTTCGCCGGGAGTCCTGAATTGGACTCCTTTTGTTCTCCGGCAGACACCGAACAGATGCCCGTAAAAAGCAGGCGGCAGCGCCTGCTTTTTCTCCGCCGCTTCTCTTGAAAAACTATCCGAATAAAGGTATAATTGGAATATAAACAAATTATGTTTTTCCAATCGCGCAATAATATCTTTTTAAGGGGGATTTTATATGGGAATGTTTGATTTTAGACGCTGTGACGGATTTTCCGGCAGCATTCCCCAGCATTTTATTGATGAGAAATTTCCAAAATGTCCTATGTGCGGCACCAACGAACCTTATTGGAAACTGAAGGACAAAATGGAAATGCTTGGCAACCGCACACTGTTTTTATGCGACAAATGCGGCTGCATTCTCTCCGCCACTACCGCGGATCTTTCCGGCTTTTCCAAAAGCAAACTCAGTCTGCTTACCACCGTGGGCGCGTTCAATGCCATTGGAAAAAAGGCCAGCGGGAAAAACGTTCAAACCGTATATATGAAAGTGGAGGAAGTCGGCAGCGCACAAACCACGAAACTTTATGAAAAAAAGGAAATGCCGATGGAAGAGCTTCAGCAGCTTGCCGACAGTCTCTGAGAAAAGGAGGCAGCATTATGGCGAAGTTGATCTTCCTGCGGCGGACAGAAAAGGAACTCGAGATTTTCGGCGGAGACGTTCTATTTGATATCGACGGAAAAAACATGGGCACGCTGTCCCATGTCAATCAGGAAATCCAGCTGCCAGCTGGCGAACATACGATCAAAATGTATAAATCCCATACTTATGACACCTTCATCGGATTTGCCGAGTCCAAAATCCAGCTGCACGAAGACGAGAAGCTAATGATACAATATTCTGCGCCGATGATGGTCAATCAGCCGGGAAACATGATGATTTTCCCATATGACGAGCAGCGGGGAAATGAGCTTCTGCAGCAGCGGGAACAGGCGATCCGGCGGGATTTTTCCATGGAACAGGCCCGCAAGGAAGCGCAGAATCAAAAATACAACACCGGCGTGAAGGTCGTGATTGTCTGCGCAATTGCAGTTGGCGTGATTTTTGCCATTTATGAAGTCGCATTGCTCTCCATAGTTTGGTAAGGAGAACCGCCGGCTATATTATTGTTCGATTGCCGGCCGCTGCCGCACTGCCGGAGCTTCTTTCCGTTTGTCCGGCAAAAGAAAAAGGAGGACTGCTTGGGGGAGGCCGGTATGGATGATGGCTGTTTTGCGCCGCTGTCCACCATATTCCTTCCTGATAAACAGGCGGACCGAAGTCCTTCGTTCGTTTCCGGTTCTTCCAGTCCTCCGGAAAGGCGTCGGACGAGTCCGGAAAATATAAAGTCCTCCGGATACAGACAGCATTGTCCAAGAGGAGTTTCCGATAAAAAAGAATGAACTTCTGAACTTTTCGCACAAAAGGCCAGGGAACATCCCTGGCTTCCTGTTTGAATCCGCGCCGCACCTTGATCGGTCTGCATACCGGTCCCGCCGGCTTTCTGCACTCCTCTTGACAAGGCGTTCTTCTCCCGCAATAATAAAGACAATTCACCAACATTTTTGGCCGCGGAAACGCTAACCCTTGGAGGGATGTGACGTTTTGAAAATCACTATGAAAACCATTGCCGACAAACTCGGCATTTCCATCAATACGGTGTCCCAGGCTTTGCGCGGCAAACCGGGCGTCAGCGCCCACACCCGGGAGTTGGTGCGGAACACTGCGGCCGAGTTGGGCTATTCCTTAAAAAGCACGATAGAACAAAGGAATATTTGCCTGGTCTCCACCGAAGTGCGCCTGCATGATTCCTACTTCTATATGAACTTCCTGCAATGTATTCTAACCCAAGCGCAGAAAAGCCATTTTAATGTTCTTGTCTATAACAGCACCATCTGCGACGCGTCGCCGGGACAGCTTCGGCAGAGGATGCGGGAGGCTTCTGTTTCCGCCGTCATCCTTTTGGGTGATCTGGAGACCGAAGCGGTGGAAAAGCTGGCGGCCTGCGGTTTGCCGGTCATTGCGCTGGGCGCCCGGTATTTCGGTCTGGACATTCCGGTTCTCATTGAAGATAACCTGCTGGGTGCTCATCAGGCTGTGGAACATTTCTACAACTGCGGTTTCCGTACCATCGGATTTGTTGGCCGCCCGGCCAACAGCACCGGATTTGCCGAACGGTATGCGGGGTATCAGTGCGCGATGGAGCAATTCGGTCTGCAGGCCGGCCCCTGCATTACCGACATTCCCGCGGAGGTGGAATATGACTTCCGTGCCGTGGCGGCGCACTTGCAGCGGCATCCTGTACCGCAGGCTTTCCTGTGCGCAAACGACAACATCGGCATGGTAGTAACCAACGCCCTGCATCATTTGGGTTACGAAGTGCCAAAGGATATTTCCATCATCGGTTTCGACAACAGTTCGGTAGGAAAAATGATTTTCCCTTCCCTGTTTTCGGTGGATGTACAGTGCACCGATCAGGCAGCGCTGTGCTTTCGCCTGCTGGTGGACTGGCTGGACCATGGGGTTTGCCCCGCTCCCCGCACCTTAACAAATACCCGGCTGATTTCCGGCGACTCCGCCGTCAATATACCATAGCCGCGCAGACTGCTTCTTGGAGGTTGCTTTGAAAGAATTCCTAATTTCAAAAAATGACAGCGGGCAGCGCCTGAACAAATTTCTGGAAAAAGCCGTCCCAGCCCTGCCCGGCGGGATGATGCACAAATACCTGCGCTTAAAGCGGATCAAACTCAACGGAAAGCGGACGGAAAGCGCCGCACGGCTGTGTGAAGGCGATCGGCTGCAGCTTTATATCAACGATGAATTTTTTCGCGCACCATCGGAGGATACCGCCTTCCATAGGATTTCGCCGGATATTTCCGTGGTATACGAGGATCACAATCTCCTGTTGGCGGACAAAAAGCCCGGCATGGTGGTGCATGCCGATAATTCCGGTGAAATTAATACCCTCATCAACCACATCAAAGCGTATCTGTATCAAAAAGGGGAATGGGATCCGCAGGAAGAGCAGTCCTTTACCCCTGCCCTCTGCAACCGCATTGACCGGAACACCGGCGGAATCGTTATCGCAGCCAAAACCGCTGCGGCGCTCCGCATCCTCAATGACAAAATCAAACGGCATGAGGTCGTCAAGCGTTACCTTTGCATCGTTCATGGGCGGCCTGTTCCGCCAAACGGGACCATTGATAAACCGCTTTGGAAAGACAGCAAACAACATCAGGTCTTTCCGGTGTCTTCCCTGTCCAAAGGTGCAAAGCGTGCGGTTACCCATTACCGAACCCTGGAAGCCGGGCAGCGCTTTTCCCTTCTGGAATGCACCCTGGAAACCGGGCGCACCCATCAAATCCGCGCGCATATGGCCTCCATCGGCCATCCTTTGCTGGGCGACGGGAAATACGGCGGCGTTTTTAACCGTGGTCTGGAGTCCAAGTACCAATTCCTGTATTCCTATCAGATTACCTTTGCTTTCCGTACGCCGGCCGAAGATCTTTCCTATCTAAACGGACAAACCTTTACGGTAAAAACTGTGAAATTTGCACAGGATTTCCACACTTTGGACCAGAAAAATTAACGCACCTTAAAATCGGCGAATTCCAGAGGAATTCAGAGTATTTCCGAGTAAAACGAAGATTTTATAAAATCCATTCGGTTTTACTCGGATTTTTCTTCGTTTTTTGCGAAAAATCTGCGAAAAATCATTGACATTTTACGATGAATTCTATATATTTTATTTGTTTGAAGTAGTGATACTCCGAAACGAATCTGCCGTTTGGCGATAAGGGGGATTGAGACATGAAAAAAACACTTATCCGTCTTGAAAATCTTACCAAGATTTTCGACGATAAGGCTGTACTGAAATCCATCAATTTGGACATCTACGACAAAGAGTTTTTAACGCTGCTGGGGCCTTCTGGCTGCGGAAAAACCACCACCCTGCGGATCATCGGCGGTTTTGAAATGCCGACCTCCGGTATGGTTTATTTTGACGGCAGGGAATATCTGCACATTCCCCCGCATCAGCGCAAAATCAACACGGTTTTTCAGCGGTATGCCTTGTTTACTCACCTCAACGTATTTGAAAACATCGCCTTTGGGCTGCGGATTCAAAAAGTTTCCGAGGCAGAAATCCGAAAACGCGTTTCTGAAATGCTGGAGCTTGTCAACCTGGAAGGCTATGAAAAACGCTCCGTACACCGGCTGTCCGGCGGCGAGCAGCAACGCGTTGCCATCGCCCGCGCTGTGGTAAACCGTCCCCAGATTTTGCTGCTGGACGAACCTCTTGGCGCCCTGGATCTCAAGCTGCGGAAGGAAATGCAAGTGGAACTAAAACAAATTCAGCAGCAACTCGGCATTACGTTTATTTATGTAACGCATGATCAGGAAGAGGCCTTGTCTATGAGCGATACCATTGTTGTTATGAACGATGGCGTCATTCAGCAGATCGGCACTCCCATTGATATTTATAACGAACCAAACAATGCATTTGTCGCCGATTTTATCGGTGAGAGCAATATTTTAGACGGCATAATCCATAAAGACTTCGTGGCGTCGTTTGCCGGGCATACCTTTGAGTGCACGGACAAGGGCTTTGCGCCGGACGAAGCGGTAGACGTTGTTATCCGCCCGGAAGATTTAAAACTGGTGCCGGATGAAAAAGCACAGTTGTTCGGCGTGGTGCAGTCTATCGTTTTCAAGGGAGTTCATTACGAAATGATGGTGGAAACGCCGGAATTTACCTTTATGGTACATTCCACCCTTGCCGAATCCCCCGGCGCAAAAGTGGGGCTTTATGTGCAGCCCTATGACATCCATATTATGCACAAACTACATAAAACGGAGGCGTAGCGATATGATAAAATCCCGTGTTGCCGCCGTTCCCTATGTGATATGGATGGCGATTTTTGTGGTTGCGCCGCTTATTTTAGTTGTGATTTACGCATTCACCGCCAAAGACGGCGGGTTTACCCTGGCAAATTTTGCGCAAATGGGCGAATATAGCTCCATTTTTATCCGTTCGTTTGTCCTCGCCCTGTTTGCCACCGTCATCTGTCTGTTCCTGGGCTATCCCCTGGCCTACATCCTCTCCAAACAGGATGAGCGCCGCCAGCCCTTCTGGGTTATGATGATTATGCTTCCTATGTGGATGAATTTCTTGCTCCGTACCTATGCCTGGATGTCCCTTCTGGAAAACAATGGTCTCATCAACCGTTTTCTGTCGCTTTTGGGACTTCCTACCCTTTCCCTCATCAACACACAGGGGGCGGTGGTGCTGGGTATGGTGTATAACTTTCTCCCCTTTATGGTCCTGCCGATTTACAATGTCTTAATCAAGCTGGACGGCAGCCTCCTTGAGGCCGCGAGGGATTTGGGGGCAAATTCCGCTACGGTATTCCGAAAAGTGGTATTTCCTCTGAGCATGCCGGGGATTGTTTCCGGTATCACCATGGTGTTTGTGCCGGCGGTTTCCACATTCATCATATCCACCATGCTGGGCGGCGGGCTTTCTCTTCTCGTCGGCGACCTCATTGAAAAGCAGTTTGTCGGCGCGGCTTACAATCCGCACCTTGGCTCGGCGATTTCCCTGTTTATGATGGTGCTTGTCCTCATTTGCATGCGCATTATGAACCGGATCGATAAAGACGGAGAGGGGCTGATGATGTGAAAAAATTCTTTGACAAGCTATATATTTTTTTGATTTTCATTTTTTTGTATGCTCCCATCGCAGTCCTTATCGTATTTTCCTTTAACGATTCCAAGAGCCGTGTAAACTGGGAAGGGTTTACGCTGAAGTGGTACGAACAGCTTTTTTCCGACAGCGTGATTATGAATTCCCTTTCGATTACGCTGGCTGTGGGCTGTTTGTGCGCTGTCATTTCCACCCTTCTCGGCACTGCGGCGGCGTTTGGCATCCACCATATGCGCAAAAAACCCCGCAGCGCCCTGATGACGCTGAACAATATCCCGGTGACAAATCCGGATATTATCACCGGCGTATCTCTAATGCTGCTGTTTGTGTTTGCAGGCACTTTGCTTTGGGGCGACAAGTTCGAACTGGGCTTCGGCACGCTGCTCATTGCCCATGTGACCTTTTCCACCCCCTACGTTATTCTGTCGGTCATTCCCAAGCTGCGTCAGTTGGACAAAAATCTGTACGAAGCCGCATTGGATCTGGGAGCAAAGCCTTTTTATGCGTTTCGCCGGGTCATTTTTCCCCAAATTGCCCCCGGCGTCATTACCGGCGCTATTATGGCGTTCACTTTGTCCATTGACGATTTTGCCGTCAGCTATTTTACCACCGGCAACACAGCGCAGACTCTAGCCATCACCATTTATTCCATGACCAAACGCCGGGTCAGCCCAAAAATCAACGCGCTGTCTTCCATTATGTTTCTCAGCGTCCTCATCCTGCTCATCATCGTGAATGTTCGTCAAATGCGGGAAGAGCGGAAAGAGGCCGCCAGATAAAAATTTTAAACACAGAAAGAGGTAGAAAAAGAATTGAAAAAAATTTTGGCACTTATGTTAGCGGCAATGATGACAACCGCCTGCTTTGCAGGCTGCAGCACGTCCGATACGGAGATTATCGGCGAAGTTAACGTCTTTAACTGGGGCGAATACATTGACGAAGACCTGTTGCAGCAGTTTACCGATGAAACTGGCATTAAGGTAAACTACCAGACCTTCGACAGCAATGAGATTATGTATTCCAAGCTGAAGAGCGGCGCGGCTTCTTTTGATGTGATCATTCCATCCGATTATATGATCAGCCGGATGATTGAAGAAGATATGCTGGAAAAACTGAACTTCGAGAACATCCCGAATTTTGACGATATTATGGAAACGATGAAAAATCCGGAATATGACCCTGCGAACGAATATTCCGTGCCGTATACCTGGGGGACCGTGGTTTTAATTTATAATACAACACTGGTGGACGAAGCGGACACTACTTCCTGGGATATCCTTTGGAATGAAAAATACAAGGGACAAATCCTGATGTTCGACAATTCCCGGGATGCGATGGGCATTGCCCTGAAGCTTTTGGGCTACTCTATGAACACGACCGACGAAGCTGAACTGCAGGCTGCCGCTGATCTGCTTTCCACCCAAAAAGATGTGCTGCAGGGGTATGCCATGGACCAGATCCTGCAAAAACTGCCTTCCGGCGATGCTGCCATCGCGCCGTACTATGCCGGTGACTATATCACCATGGTAGAAGAAAACCCGGATCTTGCCTATTCGATTCCAGCGGAGGGCACCAATCTCTTTACTGACGCTATGTGTATCCCAAAGGGAGCAGAAAATAAGGAATATGCCGAAATGTTTATCAATTTTATGACCAGAACTGATGTTGCAGCGCAGAACATTGAATACATTGGATATTCCACGCCGGTGCAGTCTGTTTATGACGATCTGGACGAAGAAACCAAAAATTCGGTTTCTTACCCCAGCCAGGACGCACTTGCAAACACCGAAGTTTTCATCAATCTTCCCAGCGACACTCTGGAACTGTATGACAAATTATGGATTGATATCCGCAAGTAACTGTTTTTTTAAAAAAACGACCGAATGTGTAAAAGCTTTCGGTCGTTTTGTTATATCACATCTGTTTTTTTATTTTGGCAAGGGCTACTTTTTCCAGCCGGGAAACCTGTGCCTGGGAGATATGGATTTCCTCCGCCACCTCCATTTGTGTCTTTCCCTCATAAAACCGTAAATTCAAAATGTTTTTTTCTCGGTCCGACAGTTTGCGGATCGCTTCCTTCAAGGCAATATGCTCCAGCCAGTGCTCGTCGGTATTTTTGGTATCTCCCACCTGATCCATAACGCAAATGGTATCTCCGCCGTCGGAAAACACCGGCTCAAACAAAGAAATTGGTTCCGCCATCGCGTCCAGTGCAAATACGATATCTTCTCTTGGAATCTCCATTTGACCGGCTAGTTCGGAAATGGTAGGCTCCCGCTGGTTTTTCCGGATGAACGCCTCCTTTGTCTGCAGCGCTTTGTAAGCAATGTCCCGCATAGCACGGGATACCCGGATCGTGCTGTTATCCCGCAAATACCGCCGCAGTTCTCCAATGATCATCGGCACGGCATAGGTGGAAAATTTTACCTGATGGGACAAATCAAACCGGTCAATGGCTTTAATTAGGCCAATGCAGCCAACCTGAAACAGGTCGTCCGCCGATTCTCCCCGATTTCCAAATCGCTGTATCACGCTGAGTACCAGCCGGAGATTGCCTTTGATCAGTCGCTCCCTTGCTTTTTCATCACCGCTCTGCGCCTGTAACAAAAGCCCTTCCATTTCACTTTGCTTAATCACTTCCAGCTTGGAAGTGTTCATTCCGCAAAGATCCACCTTTGTCTGCATCGCCGTTCCTCCTATGTGTATAGTCTAATAGGAGTTTTTCCTGCCCGGCTTTTTGGTATTCTGCTTTTCGACTGGTTTATTTTTTTATCATCGACAAATTTTACTTGCAAAAAAGCCGGGAGATCCTGTACGAAATTCAGACGCTGCTTTCCCGTCACCGACGCTCTGGAGCGTTCCTCTGTTTTTCGGCGCATCAACGGCCTTTGTCTGCCGCTTTCTCCTGCGGCAGAACTGTCTTTCGTGCAAAACCTCCTGTTGTATAATGCGCGTATTTTTTGGCATGCTGAAACTATTACCAAATGACAAACGCGGTTTGATGACAAAATACTTTGTTCGCTTCCCACCTTTTCCCGGACTTGTCCCCGACGCCGCGTCCCCGTCTTTTCCTGTCTGTTTCTGAATGCTCCATGCGTTATTTTTTCGAACCCCTTGTCCTTTTTCCGGTTTTATATTAGTATAGAAATAAGAACAATGCTGGAGGCGCTGTATGAAAGTTTTAAATTTCGGTTCCCTGAACATTGACTATGTGTATTCGGTCGATCATTTTGTGACAGCGGGAGAAACGCTGTCTTCCCATGGCTTCACAACCAATGCCGGTGGAAAAGGGCTGAACCAGTCCATCGCTCTGGCAAAAGCGGGCAGTTCGGTTTACCATGCCGGAATGGTTGGTCTGGAAGGCGGCTTTTTGCTCCGTCTGCTCCAGGAAAACGGCGTGAACATCTCTCTGGTGCAGGAAACTTCTTCTGCCACAGGCCATACCATTATCCAGGTAGATAAAACCGGACAAAATTGCATTCTGCTGTATGGCGGCGCCAATCAAAACATTGATGCAGCGTTTGCCGACACTGTGCTGTCCCATTTTGAACCGGGCGATATGCTGCTGCTGCAAAACGAGATCAGCAGTCTCGGCCATATTATGCAGAAAGCGGCGGAAAACAAAATGACGATCGTGCTGAACCCCTCTCCCATCACAGACAGCCTGCAGACTCTGCCCCTGGAACTTGTCTCCATGTTCCTGATCAATGAAATCGAAGGCGCTGCTTTGGCCGGCTCCACCGATCCGGATACCATCGTGAAGGCACTCCTGAAAAAATACCCCCAGAGCAGAATTGTGCTGACTCTGGGCGCCGCCGGCGCTATATACGCCGATGCAGAAACCGTTTTGTTCCAGCCCATCTTCCCGGCCAATACCGTGGATACTACCGCTGCCGGCGACACATTTACCGGTTACCTTCTGGACAGTATTTCCAAGGGGTTTTCCGTGGAAAAAGCCTTGCGGCGCGCTTCATTCGCCTCTTCCCTTGCTGTTTCCCGGCAAGGCGCCGCCGCATCCATACCCTATGCAGCAGAAGTGGATGCAGGACCGGTGTAATATAAGCGCTCGCCATAGACAAACGATAAGGAGACACGGCATTTTTGCCGCGTCTCCTTTTTTGTCTCTGCTATTTTCTGCATGCCAGACTTATGTCCGAATCTGTATATGGCTCCCACCGTTTCTATCCTTTTTAATCTGAATCTGCCGATCTATGCGTTCCTTTAATTCCGGTACATGGGAGATAATGCCGATCAGCTTTTGACTGCCGGTAAGCCGCTGCAATACCTGAACGGCTTTTTGCAGCGCATCGTCATCCAAGGTTCCAAATCCTTCGTCGATAAACATTGTATCCAAATGGATGCCGCCGGCCGAAGCCTGCACTTCGTCCGCCAGTCCCAAGGCGAGAGACAGAGCGGCTTCAAACGATTCTCCGCCGGACAGGGTTTTTACACTGCGCAGGGTACCATTATAATGATCTATCACATCCAGTTCCAAACCGCTCTTGCTCAGCTGATTTATGGCCTCCGTTTTGCGGCACAACTCATACTGTCCGCCGGACATCGCCATAAAACGAACGTTGGCCTGGACTAAAATACGATCAAAATACTGCATCTGCACATAGGTTTCCAGCGTAATCTTATCCCGGCCTGCAAGTGTTCCGTTTGCCGTATCGGAGAGCGCCTGCATCAATCGCAGCGTTTCCTCCGTTTCTTCCAGTCTGCCCCGGCAGGCGGCAATTTTTTTCTGCATGCGCCGGTTATTGTCCAGCTGAATCGCCACCGCTTCCTTCTTCCTTTCGATGCGGCATATTTCCTGCGCCAATTCTGCAAGCTGCACCGCTGCGGCTTCCATATCCATGCGCTCCATTGCCGCAATCTGCTGTTCCAGAGCGTCGCACCTGGCCATGTCTTCGGAACGCGCCAAGGTTTCCTGCGCTGCTGCTTCCCTTGCCGCAGAAAGCGCTTTTTCCAGTTCAGAAATCCGCTCTTTCCTCTGTTCTATATCCTGTTCTGCCTCTTCTTTGGAGGAAAACTCTAAGGTTTCGCGCAGTTGGAACAGTGCCGTTTCCTCCGCTTCACAAAGAGCTGATAACCGGGCATACTGCTCTCCCTGGTCCTGAAGAAATGTCTGCCGCTGCTCGTATTCTCTGCGCAGTTCTTCTATTTCCTCTTCGGTTTCTTTCTTTTGCTTTGCAGCGCGCCGGGCGGTTTGCAGCCTTTGCCTCGCTTCCGCGATCTGCACGGCAAGTTCGGCCTGCCGCCTGGCAGAAAGCGCAGGCAGTTGATCCACCCCGCAGTGGCCAAACAGCTGCACTCCCTGGTCCTTTACGGCCTGCTCCTGCGCCTGATATACTCCAAGCAGCCTGCCTGCCCGGCGGCTTTGCTCCGCCGCAGCCTGTTCCGCCTTCTCGCTTCCCGCTTTGCTCTGTCGAAGTGCCTGCTGGGAAGGTACTTCCACCGGCAGTTTTGCCGGTGCCGGGTGATTCTGCGCGCCGCATACCGGGCATGGCGCGCCGTCTTTCAGCGCTGCCGCCAGAATCCCCGCCTGTCCGTCAAAAAATGCCCGTTCCATGGCCCGGTACTGCGCCGCCGCCTGCTCTTTTCTGGCTGCGGCGGCTATATAATCCGCCTGTGCTTCCTGTAATTCCCGGTGCGACGCCTCCCATCGCTGGAGCTGTCCGGCAAATGCCTGCACACGGTCTTGCTCTTCCGACAAACGCGAGAGCGTATGTTCCAACTCCACCGCTTTCGCCGCAAAATCCTCCATTGCAGCAAGGGCTTCCCGCCGCATTCTAAGGCCTTTCTTTCTTGCCGCCTGCTCTGCCCGGACGTCATCCAAAGCCTGTTCCATCTGCCGCCGCCGTTGTTTTCTCTCTTCCAGCGCGGCAGCTCCCCGCGCAGCTTCCTCATAGACGGTCAGGCGGTCTCTTTTTTTCTGCAAAAGCGCAGTCTGTCTCTGAATCTCCGGCAAGGTAGTTTCTGCCTCCTGCAGCGCCCGGGAGGCGGCAAGATACCTCTCATGATGCGCTTGGCAGGAATTTTTCACCGCTTCCAGTTCTTTCTCCGCCTTTTTTCTGGTTTCCGCGGCGGCCACCCGTTTCTCCAGCGCTTCCTTTGCACCGCGCCGGTCCTGCAATTGCCGGAACAGCGCCGCCTCTTCTTCCGCCTCCCGCGCCACAAGGGACGTCAGCAATTCCTCCGCTTCCGGCAGAAACCCAATGCTGTTCTCCTGCTGGATCGCGGTAAGCCTGGAATATGCTTCCTCTTCCTCCCGGCACAAAATACCGTCCACATACTGCATGGCGCTCCTGACTTCATCTTCGTTCTGGCGAATAAGTTCCAAATGCGTCCGCTTTACCCGGTCCTGCAGCGCCCGATAAGGCGCAGTGTGGAAAATTTCCCGAAAGATTTTTTCCCGCTCTGCAGTAGAGGCATAGATGAGTTTTAGAAAATCCCCTTGCGCAATCATGGCAATCTGTGTAAATTGTTCTTTATTGACGCCGAGGAGGCTGACGATGCGCTGATTCACTTCTTTGGCCCGTGTCACCACCGTGCCGTCCGGCAGTGTGAAAATGGCCTCTGCTCTCGCCACTGTCCATCCGTCACCCCGTTTTGCTTTTCGCGGGTATTCCGGATTCCGCCGAACCAGGTAACGCTTTCCGTCATAGGAAAACAAAAGCTCTACATAGGTAGGCGTTTCCGGCAGAGCGTAATTGCTGCGAAACATCTCTGCCCGGCGGACGCCGCCGCTGGCGTCGCCAAACAGGGCGAAGGTAATAGCGTCAAACAGAGTGGTCTTCCCCGCGCCGGTATCTCCGGCAATCAGATAAATTCCATTTTGCCCCAGTTTGTCAAAATCCACCACGGTTTTTTCGGCATACGGGCCAAATGCGGACATCGTTAACGTGATTGGTCTCATTGCTGTTCCTCCCAAACCTGCTGCATCATATCCCGCATCCATGTTTCCTGTGCCGCAGACATAGGCTGTCCGTTCTGCTGCGCATACAACGATGCGAACCATTCCAGCGGCATTTTTCGCAGCGGCGCACCCGCCGCTGCGGACACCCCGGCCTGCGCCCGGGTTCTGGCGTTGTCGTAGCTCAGCCGCAGAAGATTGGGATACACCGCCCGCAGCTTGTCCATTGCCCCTGGAACATCCTGCTCATCGGTCAGAATAATATGCACAAAATCTTCCGTATTGGAACCGGCGTACCGCCGCCGATCGGTTACTTCCATATAGTTTCCACGGATCTCCCGCATATCCCGCCGCGGCGTCAGCGGCACGGTTTCCACCCTCACCTGCCCCTTTTCCTCCAGCGTCACCACCGTCATCGACTTGCTATCTCCGGCCTCAGAAAAGGAATACTTCAGCGGCGTACCGCAATAACGAATGGTTTCCCGCCCCACATTCTGAGGACGATGCAAATGCCCCAGCGCCACATAATCAAATCCCTCCAGCGCCGCGGCGCTGATTTGCTCCAAACCGCCCACCGAAACCTCTTCTGATTCGCTGGGCAGGCTTCCGGTAAGAAACTGATGGGCCACCAGTACATTCCGGACGTTTCCCTCCAGCGGCAGGCTCTGCAATACAGCCCTCGCCATATCGTCATAGGTTTCTATTGCCTGCCCCGGAAAAAAACGGCGTACCATCGGAGGTTTGAGAAATGGGAGCAGGTAAATTCGTACTTCGCCAAAAGCGTCCTGCACGGAAATCGGATCGATTCTGCCCGGATACGCCGGTGAAACATATACGCCGCTTCGCTGCAGCAGTGCGGCGCCAAACGCAAGCCGTTCCGGACTGTCATGGTTGCCGCTGATCATAAAAACATACGCTGTTTTTTCCAGCATAGCCGTGAGAAACCAGTCAAACAACCCAACCGCCTCTGCAGGAGGTACGGTTTTGTCATACACGTCGCCGGCAAGGATCACGCCGTCCGGTTGTATCCGCTCCATCTCCTCCAGGATTTTCTGAAACATCCAAGCCTGTTCCTCCAGCATAGAGTAGCCGTATACCCGCTTCCCAATGTGTAAATCTGATATATGCAGCAATTTCATCGCAATGTCCCTCTTCCATCTTCCGACTTCCTGTGTCCGGTCTTTCGGTCTCCAGCCATTCCCTCTGCTGCCTCCGTTCCGCAGAAGCCGCTGTCATTCGTCAAAAAGGGCAGAAGCGCAAAAACGCCCCTGCCCTGCTTTCTATTGTTTAATTTTATCCCAATATGCCTTGGCTGCCTGCTCGTTCTTGTTTTGGCCGTAGGTATAATATTGTTTCCCTGCCAGTTGTTCCGGCAGATACGGCTGGGAGATATAGGCATTGGGATATGCATGCGGATATCGATAGGTAAGCCCCCGTCCCAGCTTGGCAGCACCGCCATAGTGGCTGTCCTTGAGATGGGCTGGAATGTCCCCGATATCCTGCCGACGAACATCCTCCAGCGCCGCATCAATCGCTGTGATGGCCGAATTGGACTTCGGCGCGGTTGCCAGCAGGATGACTGCCTGCGCCAGCGGGATACGGGCCTCCGGCAATCCCAGCTGAAACGCAGAATCCACGCAGGATTTTACAATAGCCGCCGCCTGTGGATAGGCAAGGCCAATATCCTCTGACGCCGTTACCAGCAGCCGCCGGGCGGCAGAAACGAGATCGCCCGCTTCCACCAGCCGCGCGAGGTAATGAATGGCGGCATCCGGATCCGAACCCCGAATGGACTTTTGAAACGCGGAAAGGATATCATAGTGGCTGTCGCCATCCCTGTCGTAGCGCATATTGGACTTTTGCGACACGGCCATGGCGTCTTCCAGCGTAACGGCACCCTCCCGGGCGCTTGCCAGCAAAAGCTCCGCCGCATTGACCGCCTTGCGCACATCGCCGCCGCAGCTTGCAGCAATGTGCTCCGTCACACCTTTCTCCGGCGCAACGGAATACCTGGTGAAAATCCGTTCCAGCGCAAGCTGAATGTCCTCCGGTTCCACTGGATAAAACTCAAATACCGTAGAACGGCTAAGCACCGCACTATAGACGTAAAAATAAGGGTTTTCTGTGGTGGAGGCAATCAGGGTGATTTTCCCGTTTTCCATAAACTCCAGAAGAGACTGCTGCTGTTTTTTGTTAAAATACTGGATTTCATCCAGGTAAATCAGCACGCCGTCCGGCGCCAGCAGCGTATCCACTTCGTCCAAAATGCCTTTTATATCGGAAATCCCTGCCGAAGTGGCGTTTAAGCGATACAATTTCCGGTTGGTGTTTTTGGCAATGATCCGTGCCACCGTGGTTTTTCCCACGCCGGACGGGCCGTAAAAAATCATATTGGGGATTTTTCCGTATTCAATGATGCGCCGCAGCACTGCGTTTTGCCCCAGCAAATGCCGCTGCCCTACCACATCGTCCAGAGTTTCCGGTCGAATCCGGTCTGCCAATGGTCTGTCCATCGTCCTGTTCCTTTAATACAGCGGGAATTTTTCACAAACCGCGGCCACGCCTTCGGTAATGTATCCCTTCTTGTTTTCAAAATCAGTTGCGGCAAGGTAGATGTATTCCGCGATTTTTTCCATCTCCGGTTCTTTAAACCCTCGAACTGTAACCGCCGGCGTACCGATGCGCACACCGCTTGTCACAAAGGGGCTTTGGGGATCATCCGGAATGGTATTCTTGTTTACCGTAATACGCACTTCATCCAGTCTGTTCTGCAATTCCTTTCCTGTCACGTTAACGCTCCGAAGATCCGCCAGCATCAGATGGTTGTCAGTACCGCCGGAAACCAGATCAATTCCCTGCTCCATCAACGCCTTGGCCAGCGCCTTGGCATTTGCCGCCACCTGCTTCTGGTATTCTTGGAATTCCGGCTTCAGCGCTTCCCCAAAACATACTGCTTTGGACGCGATGACGTGCATCAGCGGGCCGCCCTGTGAACCGGGGAAAATTGCCTTGTTGACCTTTTTTGCAATGTCTTCATCGTCGGTCAAAATCACACCACCCCGGGGACCGCGAAGGGTTTTGTGGGTCGTGGTGGTGATGACATGGGCATATCCCACCGGACTCATATGAAGTCCCGCCGCAATCAGACCCGCAATGTGCGCCATGTCCACAAACAGATACGCGCCTACCTCATCCGCGATTTCCCGGAAGATATCAAAGCGGATTTCCCGGGGATAGGCGGAAGCACCCGCCACGATCATCGCCGGTTTGCATGCTTTCGCCTGCCGGCGCACTTCTTCATAGTCAATAACCTGCTTATCCCCGCTGACGGAATATGGCACAAAATGATATAAAATGCCAGAGGTGTTCACCGGAGACCCATGCGTCAGATGGCCGCCGTTGTCCAGGCTCATTCCCATAATGGTATCCCCTGGCTTGCACAGCGCCTGATACACGGCAATATTGGCCTGAGAGCCGGAATGCGGCTGCACGTTGGCATATTTTGTACCAAACAGCTTGCATACCCGCTCAATTGCGATATTTTCCACAACATCCACACATTCACAGCCGCCATAATACCGCTTTCCCGGATAGCCTTCTGCATACTTGTTGGTCAGCACGGTGCCCATTGCCGCCATAACTGCCGGGCTGACCACGTTTTCTGACGCAATCAATTCAATGTTTCTGCACTGGCGATCATATTCCGCCAAAACCGCCTGTCCAAGTTCCGGATCATATTCCTTCAAAAACTGCATATTTTCAACAATCATTCTTCTTCCTCCCAATGTTGCAATCAAAATAGAATCCTATTATATATTAAAACAATAATTGTCCTACTTTGCAATAGTATTTCTGCATTAAAAAACAAAACTTTCCGCTTCTTTTCCTGTGATTTTGATATTTCGCTTATTTTCTTCCCGGGTTTTGTCGAAAATTTTCTTTTTTTGTTGTCAAAAGGGCCGGCATTTGATAGAATTTTAATATCCCAATCAAGTTGCGAGGTGTCTTGAAACTATGACAAAAAAGGAACGCGCGCTGCAGGCGGTAACGCTGCTGGAGCAGGAGTATCCCGCTGTGAAATGCGCCCTGGAATATAAAAAGGACTATGAACTTTTATTTGCCACCCGACTGTCCGCCCAGTGTACGGACGTTCGGGTCAATCTGGTGACAAAGGATTTGTTCACGCAGCTCCCCTCCCTGGAAGCCTTTGCAAACGCTCCCATTGGGCAAATCGAAGGCCTGATCAAAACTTGCGGCCTTTATCACACCAAGGCCCGCGATTTGCAGAACTGCGCTTTCATGCTTTTGACAGAATTCGACGGCAAAGTACCAGACACTATGGAAGACCTTCTGCGTCTTCCGGGAATCGGCCGCAAAACCGCAAATCTTATTTTGGGAGACATTTATGGCAAGCCCGCCATTGTCGCCGACACGCATTGCATCCGTCTTGCAAACCGTCTGGGACTGGTAGAAAGTACCAAGGATCCTTATAAAGTGGAGCTTGCACTGAAAGCCATCGTACCAGACGAAAAACAATCGGATTTCTGCCATCGTCTGGTTTGGCATGGCCGGCTGGTATGCACCGCCCGCAAAACCCACTGTGACAAATGCTGTCTTGCGGAAGTCTGTCCGGGCGCAAGGTAGTTTTTTCTTTCCGGCAATTTAAAAAGGCTGTGATTTCATCACAGCCTTTTTCTTATGCCATCTTTTCTTTTGTTCTAAGAAAGGAAAATATACTTCAGAATAAACAGCACGGTCAGAATATACATCAGAACACTGATCTTCTTTTCCTTGGCCTTGCCGGTGAACAGGTTAATCAGCGTCCAGGAAATCACACCGATGGCGATCCCTTCCGAGATACTGTATGCAAGAGGCATCGCAATGATTGCAAGGAAACATGGAATGGCGTCTGTCATATCCGTCAGATCAATCTTTGTAATGGAGCCCAGCATATAGAACCCTACTACGATCAGAGCCGGCGCCGTTGCAAAGGATGGGATCGCCAGGAAAATCGGCGAGAAAATGCAGGCCAGGAGAAACAGCACGCCGGTTGTCAGCGCGGTAAGTCCTGTTCTGCCGCCTTCCGAAACGCCAGATGCGCTTTCTACATAGGTCGTGGTGGTGGAAGTACCAAGAACCGCACCAAAGCTCGTCGCAACAGCATCTGCCATCAAAGCACCCTTGATTCTCGGGAGTCTGCCGTTTTTGTCCAGCATATCCGCTTTGGACGCACAGCCGATGAGAGTGCCCAGCGTATCAAACACATCCACAAACAAAAACGCAAAAACAACGGTGATAAAGTCCAGAATATCCACTGTACCATAACTTGCAGTGTTAAACACCTGGCCAAATGTGTCGCCCAGAGATGTAAAATCAAAGCTTACAACGCCGGCAGGGAATGTAGAATACATCCCAACGTCCGGGTTTGGCACATAAATACCAACTACTTCAAAAATCATACCCAGCACCCAAGTCGCCAGAATGCCGAAGAAAATACCGCCTTTTATCCGTTTGATCAAAAGCATCGCGGTAATAATAACGCCAATCAACGCCAAAATCGCGCCAACGCTTGCCGCCCCGTCGTGGAAACGCTGGTACGTCACCAGGGTGGCATCATCGTTGACCACAAGCTTTGCATTCTGCAAGCCGATGAACGCAATGAACAAACCGATGCCGACGCTTACCGCCGCTTTCAGGGACAGGGGAATGGCGTTAAAAATGGCTTCCCGCACGTTGGTCAGGGAAAGCGCAATGAAAATCAGGCCTTCCACAAATACCGCAAGCAAAGCGATCTGCCAGGAATATCCCATTCCAATGACGACCGTATAGGCAAAGTATGCGTTGAGTCCCATACCAGGCGCCAAGGCGAACGGATAATTTGCAAACAGAGCCATCAGCGCTGTGCCGACAAACGAAGCAAGGGCGGTTGCCAGCAGCACCGCATTTGCATTCATCCCAGCGGCAGAAAGAATGCTGGGATTCACAGCCAGGATATATGCCATTGTCATAAAGGTTGTGATACCGGCAAGGATTTCTGTTTTCAGCGTGGTTCCGTTTTCCTTGAGCTTGAAAAACTTTTCCATAGTTCGAAATGCCTCCTCCAAAAAATTTGTTTCCCAAAACAAAAATATATTTAGATATTAACAGATTATTAACAATTTTTCAACAGTATCTTCTATATTTTGGAAAAAAGTTTTTCAGAATTTGGTATTTCCCACAAAATCGCTACTTTTTTTGCAGTTTCCAGCGGTCATAAATGATTTTCAGGCCTTCCAGGGTAAGGCCGCTGTCCACCGCGTCGATCAAATTGCAGTATTCCGCCATCATTCGACCCATGCCGCCGGTAGCAATAACCTTTACATCCCCTTGCATTTCTTCCTTCATTTCCCGTACAATTTCCCGCAGCGCGCCCACATAACCGCGCACCGCGCCGGATTGCATGCTTTCCACGGTATTTTTCCCAATCGCCCGGTCCGGCCGTACAATATCGATTCTGGGCAGTTTTGCCGCTTTCATAAACAGTGCTTCCATCGCCACTTTAATTCCCGGAAAAATCGCGCCGCCCAAGTATTCTCCCTGTCCGCCGATAGCGTCAAACGTGGTGGCAGTGCCAATATCGACAATAATCAGGGGCTTACCATACTTTTCCACGGCGGAAACCGCATTCACCAGACGGTCGATCCCTACTTCCTTTGGATTGTCGTAGGCGTTGACAATCCCCACATCCATATCCTCTCCCACGATCAACGGCGCAGAACCGATAAATTTTTTGATGGCGTTGGTCAGGGTATACATCACCGGCGGAACTACCGTGGCAATCACCACATCGTCCGTATCCTCCGGATTTATTTTTAAAAATTGATAATGCTGGTAAATTTCCATTCCCAGCTCGTCCGATGTTCGCTCCGCATTCGTGGATATCCGGAAAGATCCCCGCAGCGCGCTGCCCTCAAAAATCCCAAACACCATGTTCGTATTGCCCACATCGATCGTCAGTAACATAATTTACACATCCATTCTATACTTATAAATAGACCAGTTGGTTCTGGCAGTGCCCGGCAAAAATTTCCATCCGCACATAGGACGGCCTGCCGTTTCTCGGCAGCGAAATGCTGCCGGGGTTTATGATGGTGATGCCGTTTTTTACATGCAGATCCGGCGTATGGGTATGCCCATACAGCGCCGCGGCGCAGCCCGCCCGCAAAGCGCTGCCATAAACGCCGTCTGCAGAACGCCGAACGTTCATTGTATGGCCATGGCACAGAAACATACGCATCCGTTCCAGTTCAATCACCTGCTGATCCGGTGCGGTAAAGGAAAAATCGTTGTTTCCCGCCACATTATAAACCGCAAGTTCCGGATATGCCAGCCGTATTTCATCCGCATCCCCGGTATTGTCCCCCAAATGCAGCACTGCCTGGGGAGTTTCTGTCTCAATGGCAAAAAACATTTCTGCCGTCCGTCTGTGCGAATCGGAAAACACCAGCACTTTCACTGCAACCACCCCGTCATCCTGCAAATTTTGTCTGACACAAGCCCGCCGCTGCCATAGGCGGCCTTTTGGGCCGTTCCAAACCGCGTTCATTATACCATGCCCTGCAAAAAAACTGCAATGCATTGGAACAAATTTATCCTTCCCGCATAGGATGTATTGTGGTATACCAAGCAAAGGAGAATGCCTATGTCAATTCATGATTACAAAAAACTGGCGGAAGACTACATGCAAACAACCAAAGATTCCAAAACAAAACAATCCCTTTCCAATCTGATGGACGCCATGGACACCGACGAAGGCCGGGCAATGGCCGAATATCTTGTAAACAACTTCGGCGGCAGCATCGACTCTGCCATTGCCGCCGCGCAAAAAGGCAACCTGTTCGCCGCCAAAAAGGAACTGGCAAAAATCATGTCCACCAGCGAAGGTGCAAAAATCGCGGAGCAAATTCTTGGCGTCCTCGGAAAATAAAGGAGGGAGGTCTGAAATGAACCAGGATTTTTTATCCGATATCCTGTCCGATCCGGAAAAGCTGAATAAAATCCTTTCTGCCGCCACCTCTCTGCTGGGCGGTTCCGGAGCTGCCCAGCCGGAATCTCCGGCGGCTTCCGTGCCGCCGACGCAGGCTATGCCGGACGCTTCCCCTCCATCTGATCCTCTGGTTTCCCCGCCGGCTGTTGAGCCCTCCTTTTCCCGCCCTGTTTTTTCGGAACGCCCGGAAACGCCATCTGCGCAAAAAAATCGGGGTTCTCCGGCGGTCGGCGAAAATCCGTTTGCTGGGGCGGAACTACCGGATTATGGGGCAGGGCTTTTCAAAAATGCCCTGCCTGTGATTTCCGCCATCAACGCCAGCGGAAAAAATGCGGTCAGCCGGGAAAAAATGAATCTGCTGTCCTCCATTAAGCCGTTTGTCGGTCCCCAGATTTCTTCCGAAATTGACCATGCCGTCCGGCTGGTCAGCATTGCCAAAATGGCAAAAGCCGCTCTCAAGCAGCTGGGGGAACAGCAGACCTCTTATGGTCCCGACGAAATTTAGCGAGGTGTTCGTTTTATGTACAACAAATATCTTGGCAGCGTGCAGGAAGCGCCGGTTTTCGCCCGTTCCGGCGGCGCCGTCCACAAAGGGGAAGAATCCTCTGTTTTTTCTTCCCTTGCGTCCCTTATGGGCGGCAAACTCAAAAAAAAGCGGCAGTTCACCAGCGAAAGCCTCATTGCCATCGCGGTGATTTTCTTTATTCTGTTCGATTCGGATGAATATGATACCGATCTTCTTGTGATTCTCGGCATCCTGTTTTTCCTGGGGATATGATGCTGGTACATAAAAAGGCATCTGATGCATGATCAGATGCCTTTTCCATCATGTTTTTCAGCCTGCTCTATGGTGATTGCATTGGCTAAGCGGATAAAGTCTTCTATGGAAAGCTTTTCCCCCCGAATATTGGGCGGAAAGCCGCAGGAAACGATAATCTTCTGTATGGTTTCCTTTGTAAGCGCCCCTGCATAACCGGACAGCAGCGCGTTGGCAAGGGTCTTGCGCCGCTGCTGGAACGCGCTGCGCACGGTTTTAAAAAAACAAGCTTCCTCCAAAAGATCCTTTCGTTCGCGGTTCCTTGGTATAATGGAAATCACAGCAGAGTCCACTTTGGGCTGGGGAATAAAACAATCCCGCGGCACTTCAAACAGGATCTCTGTTTCCGCATAAAAATTTACAAAAACTGTAAACGCGCTATACTCCGCGCTGCCGCTGCTGGCACAAATTCGTTTTGCCACCTCTTTCTGCACCATAACCGTAATCGCCGCAAAGCAGCCGCTCTGCAACAGAGCGGCAATGGCCTCCGTCGTAATATAATACGGCAAATTGGCGCAGGCATAAACCATCTGTCCCGGGAATTTTTCCCGGCACAAAGCCTTTAAATCTGTTTTGAGTACGTCGCCATACACAACTTCTGCATTGCCGGCACTCTGCAGGGTTTCGGAAAGCACTGGAAAAAGCGCCCGGTCAATTTCAATGGAAACCACCTTACCGCAAACGCCGGAAAGCTCCGCCGTCAGGCAGCCGATACCAGGGCCGACTTCCAGCACACCGTCCGCAGGTCCCGCCCCGCAGCACTGGGCAATGCGTTTCGGCACCCAGGAGGCTGTCAGAAAATTCTGACCCAGCGACTTGGAAAAGCGGAACCCATGCTTTGCCAGCAGCCGCCGGATTGTGTCTATGTTACAAAGATCCATTCTAAAACCCCTTTTTGGAATATCCCGCTTCCAGCCAAGCGGTTTTCTGCCTGTCGCAGCACGTTTTAAAACCAGCCCCGCCGCCTGGAAAAGCGTTGGGAGCGACGGTTGGCCTTTTTCCGGCAAATACCAGCCGGAGCGTTTTTATTATAGCACAAAGCCGCCGCGCTGCACAATCCCATTGTCGCCAGACAGCGCAAAACACACAAATTCTTATGCTTCCAATTGGCATAGTTGACAAAAAAAATTGCCGTGGTAAGATAGAAAAAGAAAGGATTGTTTGGCAAGGGGGTTTTTTTGTTGAAGTGCGGCATTGTTGTGGAAGGCGGCGGCATGAAAAGCGCGTACAGCGCCGGAATTCTGGATTATCTGTTGGATGAGAAGATAACGTTTGATTACTGCATCGGCGTGTCAGCCGGAGCTGCCAATCTGGCCTCTTTCCTCGGCGGCCAGCGGGAACGCAACCTGCGGTTTTATGTAATTCACAGCAAGGATCCCCGCTATCTGGGCGTGCGCAATCTTCTGACGCATGGATCGATGTTCAATCTGTCGTTTATCTATCAGACGATGACAAACTCCACCGGCGCAGACCCGCTGAATTATCCGGCCCTTCGGGACAACCCTGCGGAATACTATGTGGTTGCCACAGACGCCCATACCGGCAAGCCAGTGTATTTTGATAAATCTTACTTCCGGCAGGATGACTACCGGGCGCTGATGTCTTCCTGTGCAATCCCCGCATTCTGCCGCCCAATTTCCTTTCGGGGCGGCCTGTATTTTGACGGCGGCGCATCGGACTCCATCCCGGTCAAACGGGCGCTGGCGGATGGCTGCGACAGATTGCTCATCCTGCTGTCAAAACCCCGGGGATATGTCAAACAGCCGGAAAAAGGCCGGCCAGCCTATACGATTCTCCTGCGAAAGTACCCCGCTATGATACGGCTTTTAAACAACCGGCATATGGAATATCAGAAACAGCTGCAATTCGCCTGCGACCTGGAAGCCCGGGGAAAAGCGGTTATCCTTGCCCCCTCGAAACCGATGCCTGCCACCACCTTTTCCAAGGACCCCGCTATGCTGCAATCCCTCTATGATCTGGGGTATGAGGACGGCAGACGGGAACTTCCCCGCTGGCTTTCTATGATTGGGCAGGCATAGCCGCGAAAACAGCATATCCCAAGGAAACCGCGGCAGACCATGGCGCGCGGCGGCGTTCCTTTCTCCCTACCGTCAGAAACAAGCGCAGATCGAATCTCCCCGGAGGAGAGCCGGTCTGCGCTTTCTTTATGGTTTGGGCAAAACTTCCAAGGTTTTGCTGCGGAACCGATAGCGAACAACCGCTTCGTCTACCGTTTCGCCGCCGTCATACGCCAGAGACGCGTCAAAAACAAGGGTATCCTTCTCCTCCCAGCGAAGATTCTGGGCACCGGAATAGTTCTCATGATCAATACGCTGCCATACCGTATTCCCAGTTTGTGTGCCATGCATCACCCTGGCGCTGTCCATCAGTTCCGGACTAATCATCCCATTTGGAATATCCAAAATCGTCACATATTCGCTTTTGTTGGATCTGGTGCGCACCGCAAGCAGGCCGCTGTCCGGCGATGGCAGCAGTTCCGCAATGTACATGGAAGGCGCATCAAAAGTAAAATATTTTTCCAGCCTTCCGTCTGCAATGCGCCAGATATCCCGGTCGCTTCCATAATCGGAATATTCATAAAACAACACGAATACTCTGCTGCCGTCCTGCAGCCGGCACAACCGGTCGCTTTGGAAGGTTTCGGTTAGAATATCCAGGGAAAATTCTGCGGCTTGGGCAATTTTTTTATTTTCATCCTTTAAAAACGGCGTTATTTTGGCAATCGCCTTTTGCCGCAAAGCATCGTCGTTATAGCATTCTACCAAGCGGTTAATGGCCACATACCGGCAGGACAGATCCTCCCCTTCCAACGCGTCGAAAAACCGGTCCGCCTGGAATGTTTCGTCTCGTTCCCAGTCCAGCTCCATCATTTGCGGCGTGAGATACCGGATATAAAGTTCTGCCTCCGTCTGCTTTACGCCGGAAACCGCCCACACGGTAATGGACGCGCAAATCAACAGGCACAGCACTGCCGCCAGCATTGCCATACGTGCCATCGGACGCCGCCTTCCGGCGTTTCTCCCGGCATTCGCCGCAGCCTCTATCAAGTCGTCGTCAATGCCCCCTACTTCCCGAAACAACTCCTTTTGGTTCATAAGGCAATCCCCTCCTTTTGCAAATGTTTCCGCAGTTCCCGCCGCATCCGGTACAAAATCGATTTTATCCTGCTTTCCCCGGCGCCAAACCGTTCCGCAATCTCCGAAATCGTATCCGCATACCAATACCGGCGAAGAAATATGTTTCTGTCCGCCTCCTTTTTTCCCCGCAGATAAGCGCTGATGCTGTCCCGGATCAAACCGTCCTCCACCTGCTGCTGTGTGTCCTCCCGGGACTGGACGCATTCTCCCAGTTCCGACAAAATCAGGTCAAACTCTCCGTTGCGTTTTTTGGCATGAAGATAATCGTAACGGTCCAGCGCGATATTCCGGGCAATCCGCCCCACATATGCCCGCAGCCGTTCCGGTTTTTGCGGCGGTATGGTATTCCACACGGCAAAGAACGTATCGCTGACGCATTCCTCCGCGTCGGAATAATTTCCCACAATGTGCAGCGCGATAGCGCCGCAATATGGTCCAAACTGATTTCTCAGCGCTTCCACAGCCGTTTCCGATCGTGCAAACAGCAGCCGTATAATTTCCTGCTCTTCCAAACGCATCCTCTCCTTTCCCTTATATTGTCGGCAATTCTCTCCGTTTGGTTGCACCGTTTTTCTAAAAAACCAGGGGACAGATTTTCTGTCCCCTGTTGGCGTTACTTTTTCTTTTTCTCCGCATAACATGCAAAAATCTTATGCAGCTCCGGATATTTTCTTTGTAATTTTAAGATGGTTCCATCCTCTCCCAAAAAACAGTGCCGGCTTTTCCCCACTGCCCGGATTTGTCCGGTTTCCGCGTCCCGCATGATATAGGCCGCTTCCAGGCGCACTCCGTTATACGCGGTAATCTCCGTTTCGATGCAAACGGTCTCGCCGAACCTTGCCATGGTTTTATGCTCGCACTGCGTCATCAGTACGGGCAGCATGATGCCCAGGCTCTCCAGTTTTTCATACGGCAGGCCGCACTGCGCAAGGTAGTCGATTCGCCCTTCCTCCATCCACCGGATATAATTGGAATGATGTACAATTCCCATTTTATCCGTTTCATAATACTGCACTTTATGCCGGTATACGTTCCGTTCCATCCTTGCTTACTCTCCTTTTTCCAGCAGGCAGACGGCGCTGGCGGCAATGCCTTCGCCCGCGCCGGTAAACCCCAGCCCTTCCTCGGTAGTTGCTTTAATGTTGACGCAGTCAACATCACAGGAAAGCGCCCGGGCAATGTTTTGCCGCATCCGGTCAATATATGGCGCAATCTTAGGCCTTTGGGCAATGACCGTTGCGTCCAGGTTTCCCAAGCGGTATCCTTTTTTTCGCAGAAGTTCCGCCACCTTTTCCAACAGTTTCAGGCTGTCTGCGTCCTGATAGGCGGGATCGCTGTCTGGAAAATGCCGTCCGATGTCATACAGCGCCGCTGCTCCCAAAAGGGCGTCCATTACCGCATGAAGCAGCACATCTGCATCCGAATGCCCCAAAAGCCCCTTTTCAAACGGAATTTCCACGCCGCCCAGCCAAAATCGCCGGCCTTCTGTCAAACGGTGCACGTCATATCCCTGTCCGATACGCATTCTCCCTGTTCCCTCCTTTTGAGATAGACTTCTGCCAGCGCAAGGTCATCCGGCGTCGTGATTTTCAGGTTGCTGTAATCCCCCGGCACGGCCTGCACCAGCGCGCCGATACGCTCCACCGCCGTACAGTCGTCGGTAATCGCCGGATCAAAGGCGATTGCCGCAGACAGGGCACGCTGAATCAGGCCTCCCTGAAATACCTGCGGTGTCTGCACCGCCGCAATCGTGCCGCGGTCAATGTTTTTGGCGATTTTTCCATCCAGAATTTCCTTAATGCTGTCTTTTACCGGTACCACCGGTGCGGCAGCCCCCCACTTTGCCGCCTCGCATATCGTTCTTGTGATCAGTTCCCCGGCCACCAGCGGTCTTGCCCCGTCGTGAATTGCCACAATTTCCTCCTCTCCGCACAAAGCCACTCCCTTTTGCACGGATTCTGCTCTTGTGCCGCCGCCGCGGACAATAGCCCGAATCTTTTTTATGGCATATTCCTCAATGATCGCTTCAAAAGCCGCCTGATCCTGTGGACGGCAGCAAAGAATTATACCGTCTACCATAGCATGTCCTGCAAACGCGCCCAGGGTATGCGCAAGTACCGGCTTTTCCCGCAGCGGAAGCAGCAGCTTGTTGGCGCCGCCCATTCGGCTGGACGCGCCCGCCGCCGGGATAACCGCCGTAACCCTTCTGTGTTCTATCATAGATCCTCCTCCAAATACAGTTCTGCCTTCCCTTTGGCAAAGCGCCCATACCGTTTCCGAACCGGAGGAAAACGGCTGCAAAACGGATTTGCAGACAAGAAACCTCCAGTCACTATGGCCCCGGATCAAAAAATCTGTTCCAACGCAGGAAAGGCCGTTTCCGCGGCCCTGAAAATCCAAACCGGGGCGAAACTCCACGCTGCCGCCCCGGTACGTTTTTTCTGCCTTGATTATACTATCGTGGGGATCTTTCGTCAAGCATACTGTCCTTTGCCCTATATTACGCCGGCTCCTTCCGCTGGGTTAAAAAAGTGAAAATCCCCAGAACCAACAGGCTGATATTAACGGTTGTCTTCCAGAATACATAGATTCCCGCTGCAATCAGCAGAGCAGACGCCGCGGCGGATATCACACGCACCACTGTCCTGCTTTCCAGGCCCAACGGTGTCAGGGCGAGCAGATTTTTCAGCGCCCGGCCGCCGTCCAGCGACAATACCGGCATACTGTTGAGCACCCCCAGCAAAAATGACGCTCCCGCCACAGTGTAAAACCCCCATCCCGCAAGCAGAATGGCGGCGGCAAAACTTGCCGCCGGCCCCATCAGGCTGATCACTGCCTCCCGCGCGTATCCACCCCGTACATCCGCACAGATTTCCGCCCCGGTAAACGACAGT
This sequence comes from uncultured Eubacteriales bacterium, assembly GCA_934395135.1. GTDB lineage: Bacteria > Bacillota > Clostridia > Oscillospirales > Butyricicoccaceae > CAKRRK01. Next base: position 37,151 of record CAKRRK010000001.1, read on the forward strand.
CTCAGCGTGCATACTTTTCCGGAAAAGCAGCGAATTGCCAGCAGATGCCCGATTTCATGCAGCAGGCTGGCAAGGAGAAACGCTGCGATAATTTTTCCCGCACCAAACAACAGCACCATTACCGGAATTAACAGGGCGCTTTTTTCCAAAATCAGCCGTTCTCTCATTCTACGGGAATGTCCAGATAAATTTCCGGATCCAGCGGCTCGTTCCAGTGCCGAATTTCCAAATGAAGATGGTCGCCGGTGGATAACCCGGTGGACCCCATCTCTGCAACTTTATCCCCCATATTCACCGTATCTCCCTCTTTTGCACACAATGCGCTGCAATGACCATAGAATGTATCGTATCCGTTTTTGTGGGTAATCCGAAGATATTTTCCATAAATACTGTTTTCCCCGGTTTCCGCCACCTTGCCGTCGGCAAATGCATAGATCGGCGTACCCTCCTCGTTTCCAATGTCCACACCGGAATGAAACGAAGGCTTCTTGGTAATGGGGTGAATGCGCATTCCAAATTTGCAGGTCCGCAGCCCTTCCGTGACCATCTGGTAGGGAAAATCCAGTTTTCCGGTAAAGTCCGTCGTTTCATACTTTAATTCTCCCGGCATATCCTGTTCCTTTACCAGAGTAAAAAATGACAAAGGCAAATCTTCTCCGCCTTTGTCATAAGAAACTGTCGTGCTGACTTCTTCTTCGGAAGCCGGCGCGTCCGCCGGCCCCGATTCGTCCGCTGTCGGCTGCGAATCCGCCGGTTCGTCCAGAACATCTTCGGAAAAAACATCCGCGATATCCCCATCGCCGATTTTTTCGCCAATGGACATGACCGTCTGATAGATCTCGTCTTTTTGAGATACAATGGTCTGGACGCCCGATTTCACCGCTCCGACGACATCAATGTCGGAATACCGGGCAATGCTGAAACACAAAAACAAAATGACGCACACAAGCAGCCCAATGTCTCCTTTGCGCGCTTTGTTTGCATTTTTTCTTCTGACCGGCCTTCTGCGATCCCGGTTATTTTTTGCTGCCATATCGCTTCACTCCCTTTATTATCAAAGATATGACCGCCTCTTTTCAATCATTCCTTGTTTCCTAAAATTTATCTTGCAGAATATCTCAAACTTCGTCTTTACAAACGGCAAAATGCTTGCTATAATAAATGTTGTTATCTGCGTCCGTAGTTCAATTGGATAGAACGCCAGATTCCGGTTCTGGAAGTTGCGGGTTCAAGTCCTGTCGGGCGTACCAACTCGGAACGGACTTTGCTCCGTTCCGAGTTTTGTTTGTATAAAAAACCGTTTGCTCCGCGGCTCTGTCTCTTGTGTGAAACGCTGCGCTTGGCACATCCGCCCGTTTATTAACGCATTCTGTTCGGCTCGCTGCCGCTGTGAACGATACGTCGTCCACAGCGGCAGGTTTTCTTTGTGTGAATGCCTCGTCGGCCGCCGGCCGCGGATCTTTCATCGGCATCTTTAGTTGCCGCGGTTTTCCCATTTTTCCATGGATTCCGGGGAGTGTTATCATGCAACCAACGGTTGCTCCATTGCAAGCCGCCGGTTGGTGGCAAACTTTCGGGAAATGCACTACAATTTTAACAATGAAAAAACAGGAGGTTTTCTTGCATGGAGCTTGATAAAAAATTATATGCTCTCCGAAAGACAAACGGTTTCAGCCAGGAGCAGCTGGCGGAGAAGCTTGGGGTCTCCCGTCAGGCTGTCAGCAAATGGGAGGCTGGAACTTCCGTGCCGGAGCTTTCCAAGCTGCGGGAACTTGCAAAGCTGTACCATGTTTCCCTGGATACCCTTCTCGGCCTTGCGGAAACCACGATTACCGAAGCGGGCGGCACGCCCGGATCGGAAGTTCCGAAAGAATCGACCGTTGTTCCGCCGCCTTCTTCTTCGCCGCCCCCCAAAGCAGGCGCCGTTCGCCGCCTCTCCGGCGTCGCGTTGCTTCTGCTTGCCATTGCCGTCATCGTATGCCTCAGCAAACTCCATTCGTTAGAGGGGAAGCTGGAATCCCTGCAGCTGCAACTTTCCAACCAAAGCGGCGCTTTGAGTTCCCGGATTGACAGCATCCACTCCAACGTATCCGCTATGCTGCAGGAACAGGATACGCTGTACGTTTCTTATCAGTGCACCGTGGCCGATGTGGATTATGCAAGCCATGGGGCAAGCTTTTCGCTTTCGTTCCAGCCGAAACAGTATGAAGAGGGCATGGCGGTTTCCTTTCTCGCCAAAGGGCCGGATGGAGCTTCGCTGGACGTGCCGGCTGTGGAAACGGAAGGCCATATGTTTGTCGCCACAACCCCGCTGATTTCTGATCTTGAAGACGACAACTGCATCGAACTCCGTGTATCTGTTACCAAAGACGGCCAAACGGAACTCCAACTGCTGGACACCATATATGCCGATATTCTCACCCGCTATGTTCCTGCGGGATATGGCCGGTTTTCCGGGGATGCTTCCGGCGGTCTGACCGGCGTTTCCCTGGACGGGCAGATTGAATTCCAGCTCTCTCGGCCGCAAAGCACTGCGCTGCGTTCCGTCCGTCTTGAAATCTATTGCGGCGAAACACTGTATGACACCATCTCCTTTTCCCCCTCGGATTTTGCCGGCGGAGACGCCGCCGGGCCCGATGGCGCTCAAACCTGGTCCGATCTGACAGATGCTGTGGTCAGCTTCCCGTTTTCCGGCACCTTTCCGCAAGCGTCCTCCTGGGAGGACATTGTTTTTACAGGGGTACTGACCGGAACCGATGGGACCGAATATCGAATCAATTCCAACATTTACGGCCCCATTTACGACAATTTTTTATATTTTATCTGGCCAGAAGTACAAAAAAACTGACGCTACGAAAAACCGCGCGGAGTGATATCACCCCGCGCGGTTCCAATTTGGTGAAAAACTGCCCGCCCACCATATTTTATACTTGCAACCCAGAGACTTTCATGCTATCTTTATATCAAAAACTTAAAAGAGAGAAAGTAGTTTATGTCGAATTTTATCCGAAACCGGCAGTTTTACCGGAATCTTTTGACCATCAGCGTTCCCATCGCGCTGCAAAACCTTCTGGTGCAGGCAAACAGCATTATGGACACCATTATGATCGGAAAAGCGGATGCAGGCGGCGTTTTGCTGTCTTCCTGCTCCCTTGCAAACCAGCCGTTTTTTGTGTTGACGATGGTATGCTTTGGCCTGTCCGGCGGCGCTTCTGTGCTAAATTCGCAATATTTTGGAAAGGGCGACTTCCAAAGTATTCATACGGTAATGTCTATGGTGCTGAAGGTTGCGGCGGTCATCGGCGCCTTCTTTGGCGGCATGGCAGTCTTTTTTCCGGAATTTGTCATGGGGCTGTACTCCAATCAGGGAATTGTCATTCAAAACGGGGCGGCCTACCTGCGCATTGTCGGCTGTGCTTATCTGTTTTTTGCCGTCGGCAATACCCTGCTTTGCATGCTTCGCGGGATTGAGATTGTCAAAATATCCGTTCTTGTCAACGGTCTTTCCTTTGTGACCAATGTATTTTTCAACTATGCGCTGATTTTTGGACACTTTGGATTTCCCGCCCTTGGCTTGAAGGGCGCGGCCATTGCCACCCTCATCGCCAGGCTTTTGGAATTTGCAATTATTTTTATCTATGTATTCTTTTTTGACCGGAAACTGGCGCTGCGGCTGAAGCATCTGCTTTTGTTTCATAAAACTCTGGCAAGGGATCTATTGTCCTATGGAACGCCGGTGCTGGTCAATGAAATGATGTGGGCAGTAGCGATCAGCTTTCAGGCCTCTATTCTGGGGCATATTACCTATGCTGCCGGCGATCCAGTGGCGGCAAACACCATTACCGGCATTGTTCAGCAGCTGGTCAGCGTCGTTATTTTTGGCGTTTCCACTGCCGCCGCGGTTATGGTGGGAAAGGCCATCGGAGAAAACGATCATGCTGAGGCGCGAAGGCGCGCCTACACCTTAAAAATCCTCAGCTTTGCCTTGGGCGTCGTCTCCTGCATCGTAATTTTGCTGATTAAGCCTCTGGTGCTTGGATTGTATGATCTGCCGGAGGCGACCATCCAGCTTACCAATCAGTTGGTCAACGTCATTGCGGTCAATACGATCTTTGTTTCTGTGTCCTCGGTCAGCATTGTCGGCATTCTGCGGGGTGCTGGGGACACCCGATTCTGCCTTCTGGCAGAAATCATCTGCCTGTGGGGCATTGCCATTCCCATCGCCTTTCTTTTGGCGCGGTTCGGCTTCCCGGTGCCGGTGGTGCTGTTCTTTATGAAAATTGATGAGGTGATCAAATCCATCGCCTGCCTGTTCCGCCTGAAACGCGGAACCTGGCTGAAGTCCCTCACCCGGGAATTTGCCGGACGCGCCTGATCCCGCCTTTTATCGGACGTATAAGCCGCGATTAAAAAAGAGGAAAGCGATGCTTTCCTCTTTTTTAAATGTTTTTTAGGTGCCGCACATCCAGCTTCTCTGCTTGATACTGTTCCAGATAATCCAGCAGCGCTGTCGGACTTTCCGATACCTGGTACAAACTCCGGCATGCGGTCTTCATAAATCCCTGGCCAATTGCCTGTTCCACCGCCTCCAGCAGGGGATCAAAATACCCCCTTGTATTTAAAATGGCAATGGGCTTATTGTGTCTTCCCAGTTGTTTGAGTGTCAGGATTTCAAAAAACTCCTCAAACGTCCCAATGCCGCCCGGCGTCATCACAAACGCGTCTGCACGCCGCTCCATCAATTCTTTCCGATCCCGCATGGTTTCTGTTGTGATAAACTCCGTGCAGTCCTCCGAAAGCACGCCGTCCACCCGGAAAAATCCCGGCGCAATGCCAAGGATATAGCCCCGCTCCGCAAAGGCGCCACGGCAAACCGCTCCCATCATCCCCTGAGCGCCGCCGCCGAATACAAGACCATGCCCGCGCCGTACCAGTTCCTTTCCCAGGCATTCTCCCTGTTCTATATAATCCCGATCAATCGCGTCGCTGGACGCGCCGTATACGCAAATGTTCATACGTTCGAACCCTCCCTTTTCCAAATCCTATATTGTTATCATAGCACAAACCATGCCAAATTGTGACAAAATCTGCGGGCAAATCCTGTTGAATCTTTTCGTCCGCCCTTATTCGCATTTCCCTCTCTCCCACGGAATAACACACGTTTTTCCGGTGAAACCCGCGCAGAAGACAGCGCCTCTGTCCGCTCTCTCCGGGAAAGGCCGGACAAACGGCCGGTACAATCGGTGGGCTGCCGCATCAAGCAGGGGCCATTCTTTTTCTCATTTCCCGGTCTTCCGAAAAGAACATAACGTTCGCACAAAATCAGGAGTATCGCTTTCCGAATGTTTTGCTGCGAAAGGAAACCAAGGGGACTTTACGCCCATATGGCCGTTTCCGGTCTATTTGCCGCAGCAGGCGGTGTCCCTTTGCAGGCGAAAAAATCCCCGCCTGAACGGCAGGCGGGGATTTTCGGATTATGCCATATTTTTCACGGTTTCAAACTCCTCTGTGATTTCCTTGGATGGTTCCTTGGTGGCAAGGCTGACCAGCACGTTTACCACAATAGCAGTTAAAAACGCGGGCAGCAACTCATAAATACCGAAAACACCGCCAAGCTGGCTGATGCCATACTTCCAGAGGAAGACCATCGCGCCGCCGGAAATCATGCCTGCCAGCGCGCCATTGCGGTTCGATCGCTTCCAGAACAGCGCCAACAGCATGACAGGACCGAAGGATGCTCCAAAACCCGCCCAGGCAAAGGACACAATGCCAAAAACCGAGCTGTTTGGATCCCGTGCAATAAACACCGCTATGACCGCAATGATGATAACCGTGAGGCGGGCCGCTATCATCCGCTTTTTTTCAGACATCTGAATCCCAAATACGCTTTGCAGAATGTTATTGGACACACTGGAAGAAGCTGCCAGAAGCTGGGAATCCGCCGTGGACATCGTGCATGCCAAGATCCCCGCCAGAATAACGCCTGCCATAACTGCCGCCAACACGCCGTACTGGCTCAGGAATCCGGCAATTTTAATAATCACCGTTTCGGAATCGGAACCGGTCAGCGCCGCAATCGAACCATTTTTGGACAGGCTGTAGCCGATGATGCCGATCAGCACTGCAATTGCCATAGAAATTACAACCCAGACCGTTGCGATTCTTCTGGATGTCTTCAGTTTCCGGTCGTCCTTAATCGCCATAAACCGAAGCAGGACATGCGGCATGCCAAAATAACCAAGCCCCCATGCGAGCATAGACGCCTTGGACAACAGTCCGTAGGGCGCCGCAGCGCCCGTCGCCGGGTCATACGTCGCACTAAAGCTGAGGTATCCCGGCAGCTGACTGGCGTTTTCCGCCACGGCGCTCCATCCGCCCGCCATAGTGACGCCGAAAATCAACACAATCACCAAGGCGATGGTCATAACAATGCTCTGGATAAGATCCGTCGTGCTGGCTGCCAAAAAGCCGCCAAGGGCGGTATACGCCACAATTACCACCGCGCTGATAAGCATCGCGGTAAAATATTCCACCCCAAAGATGCTGGCAAAAAGCTTGCCGCAAGCCGCAAACCCCGATGCGGTATATGGGATGAAAAACACAATGATAATGAGGGCGGAAATCCCCATCAAAGATCTGCTGCTATCCCGATACCGGTTTGAGAAAAAGTCGGGTATGGTAATGGAATGGTTGATTTCAGAATACCGCCGAAGCTTTTTCGCCACAATCAGCCAGTTCAGGTAGGTGCCTACTGCAAGGCCGATCACGGTCCACCCCACATCCGCAAGGCCGGTGAGATAGGCAAGCCCCGGCAATCCCATCAACAGGTAGCTGGACATATCCGAAGCTTCCGCGCTCATCGCAGTCACCAGCGGGCCAAGTTTTCTGCCGCCCAGATAGAAGTCGGCAGTCGTCTCGTTGGCCTTGGAATATTTGATCCCAATAGCAACCACCACAATAAGATAGCAAACGATCGTCAAAATAATGCAGATATTTGCTTGTGTCATATACATTCTCCTTCAATGTGTTTCTATTTCTTAACACTAACAAAAGATAATATACCATAAAACCCCTGTTTCTTCAAGATAAATCCTCGTTTTCGCTGCCACCCCGTATTCTTCCCTGCCAAAATCATCTCAAATCTTCCGGCAGACGTTGTGAACAAACCCAAAACCTTGTATAATAGAATTGTATCTGCATAGAAATATCTTCCAGGTGCGGATTTCCCTTAAAAATCCGCCGGCGTCCAAACGGCTGGGCGCTCCTTCTATATTTGAGGAAAGCAGGTGTGCTGTATGAAACTGCAGACATTGATTGAAAATACCGTTTGCCGCAGCGGGCTGGAATGCGAGCATGGATTAAGCCTGTATCTGGAGACTGGCGGGGAGCGCATTCTGTTCGACACGGGCCGCGGCGATATGTTTCTTCGCAACGCGGAAAAAATGGGGGTATCCATCTCAGAGGTCTCCCGTTTTGTTCTCTCCCATGCCCACAACGATCACGGCGGCGGTATTACCGCTTTTCTACATGCCAATCAAAGTGCCCCGCTGTATATCAGCCGGTACGGCCTCCTTCCCCACTATGCCCTGCGGCAAAATGGTGCATACGAAGACATTGGGATTTCTCCAGCGCTCGCTCAGCATCCCCGCATCGTCCAGACCGGCAACGTTTTTTCCATTTCCACTGGACTGACCCTTTTTTCGGACGTCACCACCGCGCAGCATTTGTCCCTGGCGAACCAAACGCTGTTTGAGGGCGGCAGCAACGGCTTTCGCCCGGACCGTTTTCTCCACGAACAGAACCTCGCCGTAGAAGAGCACGGCAAGCTGATTTTGATCGCGGGCTGCGCGCACCGCGGCATCGTCAACATTTTAAACCGGTTCACCGGCCTGTTTGGCCGAGCGCCGGATGTTGCGATCGGCGGCTTTCATTTGGATGTAACCGGCGACGTGCCGGCGCCAACGGACTTTGTTTGCCATCTGGCGGAAACGCTGCGCGCCTTCCCACCCGTTTCTACACCGGGCACTGCACCGGCCTTCATGCCTATTCTCTGCTGCGGGAGCGTATGGGCGATCAGGTTTCTTATCTCGCCGCCGGATCGTTGCTGGAGCTATAATTTGTAAAAAACCGGAAAGACTACAATATTGAGTTTATTATCGTTGTGAGGTGCCACTTTTATGAAAAAAACCATTCCAAAGCGCAGTCAAATAGAGCATAAATATACCTGGGCGCTGGAGGACCTGTATCCGTCTGCCAAGGCGTTTGAAGCGGATCTTAAAACGCTGGCGACTTATCCAAAAACCATCACAGAGTTTTCCGGCACGCTGCAAACCAGCGGCGAAGCCCTTTACCGTTGGTTTGTTTTTTCCGACGAGCTTTCTCTGTTGTTGGAAAAGATTCTGGTGTACGCCTCCCGCCTGAGCGATACGGATACGGCAAACCAGCAATACCAGGCGATGAAAGGCAAAGCTCTGAGTCTGCTTGTTCAAATCCAAGGCAGCGTCAGCTTTGCCCGGCCGGAAATTATGGCCATTCCGGAATCTGTCCTAGATGGCTTTTATCAAGCGTTTCCCAAACTGGAACGGTATCGCCGGGCGCTGGAGGAAATCCGCCGCCTGCGCCCGCATGTCCTGTCAGAACCGGAAGAAAAACTCCTGGCGCTCGCCGGGGAAATGGCAGACAGTCCGGACACTATCGGCAATATGTTCCGCAATGCGGATTTAAAATTTCCGGATGCCGTAGACCAGGACGGCAACCGGCATCCCCTGACGCAAGGTTCCTTTGTCCCTCTGCTGCAAAGCCAGGACCGAACGCTTCGGAAATCAGCGTTCGAAACCCTCTATCATACGTTCCGTCAGTTTGAAAACACCACCGCCGCCATACTGGACGCCCAGATAAAGCAGCTTCGCTTTTTTGCCGGGGCAAGAAACTACAGCAGCACCCTGGAAGCTGCCCTCACGGCAAACGATATCCCGACCGCCGTGTATCACCATCTGATTGCCTCCGTCCGCAGCCATATGGCGCCTATGCACCGCTATATGGCCCTGCGTAAAAAGCTCTTGGGGCTGCCGGAGCTGCATATGTACGACTTGTATGTCCCGATGGTAGCGGAAGCGGACGAAACAATTTCTTATGAAGCCGCGCAGAAACTTGCTCTGCGCGCGCTTGCCCCCCTTGGGGAGGACTATTTGTCCATCGTCCGCCAAGCCTTTGAAAACCGCTGGATTGATGTTTATGAAAACCAAGGCAAATGCAGCGGCGCTTATTCCTCCGGCGCACGGCCCCACCCTTATATTTTGCTCAATCATAAAGACACGCTCAACTGCGCGTTTACCCTGGTGCATGAAATGGGGCATGCTATGCATAGTTATCTGTCTATGCAGCGCCAGCCGGTGGTCTATTCCGACTATGTTATTTTTGTCGCAGAAGTGGCAAGCACGGTCAACGAGGTGCTGCTGATGCAGCATCTGCTGCGTACAACCGACGATCGCCGGAAACGGGCTTACCTTGTAAACTATTTTCTGGAACAGTTCCGCACCACGCTTTACCGGCAAACTATGTTCGCCGAGTTTGAGCTGCGCATCAACCAGCTGTCGGAACAGGGCGAAACCCTGACGGCAGAAGTTTTAAACAGCCTATACCAGAAATTAAATCAGGATTATTATGGAGACGGCGTGGTTCTGGACTCAGAAATTGCATCGGAGTGGGCGCGCATCCCTCACTTTTTCTATAACTTTTATGTGTTTCAGTATGCTACCGGCTTTTCCGCCGCCATTGCCATCGCAATGCGCATTTTAAAAGAGGGGGAACCCGCGGTCAAAGATTACCTGCAATTTCTGTCGTCCGGCAGCAGCCTCGATCCCATTGGCTTGCTGAACATCGCCAAGGTCGATATGTCCGACACCAAACCCATCGACGCGGCACTGTCTCTTTTTGACGGTCTTATTACCCAGCTGGAAGAACTGCTTTCCGCATAAGCCGAAGAATATGAAATGTTTTAGAAAGGAAGGGATACAAATGATAACTGCTATTGTTTACTGCTCCAAGACCGGATTCACGCAAAACTATGCGGCGATGCTGTCGAAAAAAACAGGCCTCCCCTGCTGCAGCCTGGAAAAAGCGCTGAAAACCCAGAAACCGGAAGGCGCGGTTCTGTTTCTGGGGTGGCTTTCCGCCGGTGCGGTCAAAGGTTATAAAAAAGCGGCGGCGGCCTTTCCGGTAGAAGGGGTATGCGCCGTCGGTGTAATGCCTGGCACCCCGGCTTCTATTGCCAAACGAAACGGCATTTCCTGCCCGGTCTTCCCGCTACCCGGCGGTGTTGACTATCAAAAGCTCCGCGGCGTTGACAGGCTGGCTCTCAAATTTGTAGCAAAAACGGTAGGCGGCAAGACGCCGGGGAATGAAAAAGAAGCTAAAATCTTTGCGGCGCTGCGAGACGGCGGTGATTTGACCGATCCTGCCTGTCTCGCTGACGTCCTTTCTTTTCTGCAAACTGCCACCGTCCAAGACGATAAAAAAGAAGCCTTTTAGTAGTGAATTTCGTGGAAGTAGAACAAATAGCCATCCGCTCTGCGGGTGAGGTCAAAAATTTAATAAAACCGCACCAATGGTAAATTGGTAACTATGGTAGCAATCATCAAATCCACTACTCACCGCTTATCGTCAAAGGATACGCTGTCCTATGTGTCGAGGTGGCCGGAAATCTGATTTACCTGTTCCTGGCTGATTGTTTCCACCGTCAACTCGACTATTTGCTTCACAGGCTCCTGCTTACGCTCGTCCAGTTCCGTTATAAGGATATTGTTTCATATTGGAGAGTCTACCGCAAGTCGGCGGTAGTTTTGACTCTTACAATACGAAAACCCTTTTGAGAGTCAAACGAGGTAACTATTCTACAATGGCCGTACTACGCCCTTATAGGACTTTTTCAAGACCACCCCTAAAATAGATGGTCTTAACTGTGCGTAGAAGCAATTGATTTATTCGCACGCAGGTTTTGTGCATAATAGACATCGAAAGAATCAAAGTCCCATTATATTGTTTATGGATATGGAGGTTGAAAAATGAAAAGGATTATATCGTTTGTTATGGTTTTTAGCTGTATTTTGGGATTGTTTTGCACGTCCGCTTTTGCGGCTCCTCCCTGCAATGATACTGTATCATTGGCCGATGCCTTATACGAATTTGGATTGTTCAAGGGAACAGGGACTGATTCAAATGGTAAACCTACTTATGGTCTGACTGCGGCTCCTACTCGTCAGCAGGCGGTTGTAATGTTAATTCGTCTGCTCGGGAAAGAAGATGAAGCATTAGATTGCGCATATTCACATCCGTTTACAGATGTTGATTCTTGGGCAGATCGCTATATCGCATATGCATATAAAAATAGCTTAACAAACGGAACAAGCGCCACCACATTTAGCGGAAATCAAAACATTAACGCTCAGCAGTATATTACTCTTTTGCTTCGTTCGCTTGGATATAATGACAGCAAAGGTGATTTCTCTTATAGCAATGCGCTTGCTTTTTCGGACAGCATTGGTTTAACGGAGAGTAAATATTCGCAAAACACTAATTTCCTTCGTGAAGATCTTGTGTGGCTATCCTGTGGGGCATTATTGCAACCAACAAAAGCAGGAGTTCCACTTGTTAAACAGTTAAAAAAGGATGGAGCTCTGACCGACGAACAATACAACAATGGCTTAAGTGTAATGGCAGTTGCAGATCTATCTGAAAATTTTAGATATGACCATTTTAATGGAAACACATTTGATATGTACGATTTATATACTACATCCGGATCGGGTACTTACGCTGGATATAACCGTTTACACGGCTACCCCCGAGATGATGAGTATCAGATTTATTTTAAAGACAAAAATGATATCCTTGTGTATCATGATGTTGACACAAGCAAAACAGTTGCTTGGCACTACAACGGAAAAACCTATTATAATACCATTGCTGAGTGTTACGAATTTTTTTCTGATACAAGCAAACTACGCCATATTATTGGAGAACTTGGTGGTAGCACGCAGTTCATGGTGGATATGTTCGGTTCTACCTATGTCAATTGGTTGAGTCACACAACTTATAGTCTAAAAGCAGTAGATGTTGTGAGTAAGTACATAGATATGCAAAGCGGCATTTACTATTACGAACCAAGAGGTGGATTGTGCCCCGAAATGTATTTTGGATTGTTTAATTTTGAGGAAGCGTGGACAGAACAAGAATTGGAAGCGAATTGGATTAGTGAATATGAATTACAGCAACTTGCCAATGAGCCTGATCTTTGCTTTGGTATAATGACCAGTTCTATGCACGATTGGTCTCTCGGTGTTGGAAACTTAGTATATGGCTTTTATTTGCAAGGAATTGCGTCAAAAGAATTATTGTATGTATATGACATGCCAGAAACTTTTGCTAATTCTGATGATGCAGAAGGAACTTATAGCAACATACGCTTCAAGAAATCAAACGGTGATTGGTATTTTAACCCTGAAGATTTAATCACTGTAGGTTTGTTGAATAGTGATGGCACCTTTAATACTAACTTTGTTTCGTAAAAATATGATTCTGATAATGCAGCAACGGAATTTGAATCAGAGTGGATTTCTGCAGATGAATTAAAATCAATTTACGATTTTTCTTCTTATTGGGCAGGCGAAGAGGTTTGGATTTGGAGAACGGCTTTAATCGGTGAAGATGGCGAAGACATCAAATATACTCTTACCGGCACACCGAAAAGCAAAATAGAAAAAGGCGTAATATACAACTGCATATACAATGAACGCACCATTAGAGTGCAGTATGCTGGCGGATTGTTGTTTAATTATGCCGATTTGGTAGCTGCAGGAATAATCTGAGCCGGCCTTAAAGACTCCTTTGGAACAAAGGGCGCACACCCCCTCTTGGAGATATGTGCGCTATGCGAAACTGAACGCTCCTGACTTTCTTCAAGTCAGGGGCGTTTTATGTAGCCCCTGACTTAAAAGGCTTCTTTTTTTGACTTTACATACATTTAACAATTTTGCGCTTGTGGATTGAACATTGCATTTTTATACTGATACCCGGAAAAGAAACTTATCCTAAAAAAGCAAACAAAGGAGATATCCAGTATGAAATGTTCTAAAAAAATGTTAAGCCTGATCCTTGCCGCAGTGATGGCGGCCACGCTATTTGCCGGCTGCGGAACCCCCAATGCGCCGGCGGACACCAGCACCCCCGCCGATTCCACCCAGTCGGATAATGCGAACGACACACAAGCCACCGCCCTTGACACCGATATTTGCGTTATTACCCGTGAAGACGGTTCCGGCACAAGAAGCGCATTTACCGAACTGATGGGCATTATGGTCGACGATGTGGATCATACTACCCCCTCAGCGGAAGTTTCCAACAGCACTTCTGTGGTAATCCAAACAGTTGCAGGCAATGATTCTGCCATCGGCTACATTTCTCTTGGCTCTTTGAGCGATGATGTCAAGGCCGTCAAAGTTGACGGCGTAGAGGCCTCTGTAGAAGACATCAAAAATGGTACTTATGCTGTATCCCGCCCCTTTAACATCGCTGTGAAAGGTGAACTTTCCGATATCGCGGCAGATTTTGTCTCTTTCCTTATGAGTGCGGACGGACAGGCTGTTATCAGCGAGGAAGGTTACATCTCCGTTGACGAAGCCGCGGGAAGCTATACGCCGGCAAACCTTTCCGGCACCGTCACGCTGGCAGGCTCTACCTCCGTTGCTCCGGTGATGGAAGTGCTGGCCGACAAATATAAAGAGCTGAACAGCAGTGATATTTCCATTGAAATTCAGCAGACCGGCTCCGGCGCCGGCATCACTTCCACAATCGAAGGCGCCTGTGACATCGGTATGTCCTCCCGTGACCTCAAAGACAGCGAACTTGCGGAAGGTCTTACTCCCACTACCATCGCAATGGACGGCATTGCAGTGATTGTAAATCACAACAATCCGGTGGACGACCTGTCCTCCGAGCAGATTATGAAGATCTTCACCGGCGAAATGACAAACTGGTCAGAAATTGGCTAAAAACTTTTTTCAATCAAAAAACAGAGAGCTTAAGGGTGATCTTTATCCTTAGGCTCTCTGTTGCGGGAAAGTAGGTTTTATGAAAAACTGGAAAGAACGCGCCGCAAACTATGTTTTCCTCGCGGCCGCATTGGTTTCTACCCTGGCAGTCGTCCTGATTTGTGTTTTTTTGTTTGCAAGCGGTCTGCCGGCAATCTTTGAAATCGGCCCTGCAAACTTTCTTTTGGGCCGCGTCTGGAAGCCGCTGGAGAATCTGTTCGGCATCTTCCCTATGATCGTCGGCAGTCTTTATGTGACTGCGGGCGCGATTGCCGTTGGAGTCCCTATTGGTATTCTCAGCGCCGTTTTCATGGCATATTTCTGCCCTCCAAGGCTGTATAAACTGTTAAAGCCCGCTACAGAACTGCTGGCCGGCATTCCTTCCATTGTCTATGGCTTTTTTGGTCTTATGGTTATAGTTCCTCTGATGCAGGATCTTTTTGGAGGCAGCGGCAAAGGCCTGCTGACTGCTTCGATTCTGCTTGGCATTATGATCCTCCCCACCATCATCGGAGTTGCGGAATCCGCGCTGCGGGCAGTGCCCGCCCCCTATTTGGAAGGCTCGCTGGCACTGGGCGCATCGGAAGAAAAAAGTGTATTCCGCGTAATGCTGCCCGCGGCAAAATCCGGAATTCTTGCCGGTGTGATTTTGGGCGTCGGGCGCGCCATTGGGGAGACTATGGCAGTGGTTATGGTGGCTGGCAACCAAACGATTATGCCGGAAAAAATCACTTCCGGCGTGCGGACTCTCACAGCAAACATTGTGATGGAAATGGGCTATGCAGCCGATGGCCTGCACCGGGACGCCCTCATTGCTACCGCCGTTGTGCTGTTTATTTTCATCCTGCTGATCAACCTTTGTTTTTCAGCACTGAAAAGGAGGCAATCGTAATGGAACCCATCAATAAAATCACCCTGCGGCAAAAAGTCAAGGCTTATCGGCGCACTCCCGGCTCTTTTGCGCTCCGTATTCTTGTCACCGCGGCGGCCGCGGTGACCATTGCGGTCTTGGTTGGGCTGGTTGGATATATTTTAATCCAGGGCATTCCCCATCTTACGCCGGAGGTCTTCGCCTGGGAATATAACAGCGAAAACGTTTCTATGACGCCCGCCATTTTCAATACCCTCTATATGACCGGGCTTACCCTGTTGTTTTCCGTACCCATTGGTATTTTTTCCGCCATTTATCTGGTAGAATATGCGAAACGGGGAAATCGCCTAGTAAAAATAATTCGCCTGACTACGGAAACGCTGGCGGGCATTCCCTCGATTGTCTACGGCCTGTTCGGCTACATCCTGTTTGTCCTCGCCCTGCACTGGCAGTATTCCCTGCTGGCCGGTGCCGTAACCCTTGCCGTTATGATTCTTCCCATCCTTGTGCGTACAACGGAAGAGGCCCTGATGGCAGTGCCGGATTCCTTCCGGGAAGGCAGTTTTGGCCTCGGAGCAGGCAAGCTGCGCACTATTTTCAGCATTGTATTGCCCAGCGCGGTGCCCGGCATCCTATCCGGCATTATTCTGTCCATCGGCAGAATCGTCGGGGAAAGCGCCGCTCTCATCTTTACCGCCGGCACTTATGCCGCAATCCCTTCCAGCGTGTTTGATTCCGCACGCACGCTGTCCGTTCATATGTATGCCCTGCTCAACGAAGGATTGTATACGGATCAGGCCTATGCCACAGCGGTTGTTCTTTTGGCTCTGGTTGTGGGCATCAACGCGCTTTCCGCCGCCGCGGCAAAAAAACTTATCAAGAGGTAACAGCGTATGGAAAAACTCAGCATCAAAAATCTTGACCTGTATTACGGAGAATTCAAGGCGCTCAAAGCCGTGAATCTGGCCATTGCCGAACATGAAATTACTGCTTTCATCGGCCCCTCCGGCTGTGGGAAATCCACCTTGCTCAAATCGTTGAACCGGATGAACGACCTGATAGACGGCTGCAAAATCACTGGAGAAATCCGGTTGGACGACGAAGATATTTATGGAGACATGGACGTAAATCTCCTGCGCCGCAGGGTTGGCATGGTGTTTCAAAAACCCAATCCCTTCCCTATGAGCGTTTACGACAATGTAGCATACGGCCCCCGCACCCATGGCATCCGTTCCCGGATAATGCTCAACGAAATTGTGGAAAAATCCCTGCGGGACGCCGCCATTTGGGATGAGGTCAAAGACCGGCTCCACCAATCTGCCCTGGGGCTTTCCGGCGGCCAGCAGCAGCGCCTTTGTATTGCCAGAGCCTTAGCCGTGCAGCCGGAGGTGCTTCTGATGGATGAACCAACCTCTGCCCTGGATCCCATCTCCACTTCCAAAATAGAGGACCTGGCAGTGGAGTTAAAGCATGAATACACCATTGTGATGGTAACGCATAACATGCAGCAGGCAGCCAGAATATCCGATAAAACTGCGTTTTTCCTTTTGGGAGAAGTAATTGAGTGCAGAAAAACGGAAGAACTGTTTTCCATCCCGCAGGACAAACGCACAGAAGACTATATTACCGGGAGGTTTGGATAATGCGCAACAAATTTGATGAAGAATTGGAGACTCTCAACCTTGAAATGATAAAAATGGGTGCCTTGTGCGAGGATGCTATTGCCTGTGCCGCCAAAGCCCTGCTGGAAAACGACGGCGAAATGTGCGCCAAAGCCATTGCCACTGACAAAAGAATTGACCAGATGGAGCGGGAAATTGAAGGCCTTTGCATGCGGCTGCTGCTGCGGCAGCAGCCGGTGGCAAAAGATCTCCGCACGGTTTCCTCCGCCTTGAAAATGGTTCATGATATGGAGCGCATCGGCGACCAGGCCTCGGATATCGCGGAAATCACCCGCTTTACGAGGAACCAGGAGCAGGGATTCGCCGCTCACAGCCACATTAAAAACATGGCGGAACAGACCATTCAAATGGTGACAGGCAGCATTGATTCTTTTGTAAAAAAAGACACTCAGGCGGCAAATTGTGTTATACTATATGATGATACGGTGGACGCTTCTTTTGTGAAGGTGAAAGAAGACCTGATTTCCCGCATCGGACAGGATAGCGCGCATGCCGAATACTATCTGGATCTGCTGATGATCGCCAAGTATTTGGAACGCATCGGCGACCATGCGGTAAACGTTGCAGAATGGGTCATCTTTTCGGTCACCGGACACCACAAAGACGAATGAGGTTTTTTTGCCATGATTTATTTGCTGGAAGACGATGGAAACATCCGGAATTTCGTGCTGTACGCCCTGAACAATTCCGGCCTGGAAGCCAAAGGTTTTGAACATCCTTCTCTGTTTTGGGACGCTTTGCGGGAAGAGATGCCCCAGCTCATTCTCCTGGATATTATGCTGCCGGAAGAGGACGGTATGAGCATTTTGAAAAAGCTGCGGCAATGGGAAGCAACCAGCAAAATTCCCGTGATGATGCTCACGGCCAAAAGTTCCGAGTATGACAAGGTGGTAGGCCTTGACAGCGGTGCCGACGACTATGTCACAAAGCCCTTCGGCACGCTGGAACTTCTGTCCCGGGTCAAAGCGCTTCTGCGGCGGACAGGGAGTTCGGCCCGCCCCCAGACAGAAGAGTACCGGGTCGGCGATCTTTCTGTCTCCGTAACCGGACACACTGTCCGTGTTTCCGACAGGGACGTCATCCTGACCTTTAAGGAATTTGAGCTTTTGTGCCTGTTGCTGCGCAATGCCGGCGCGGTACTCACCCGGGAACAAATCCTGCAAAAAATCTGGGGCTATGACTTTGACGGTGAAAACCGCACGGTAGACGTACATATCCGCACCCTGCGGGCAAAACTTGGTCCCTGCGGCAAACTCATTGAAACCATTCGGGGAATCGGATATAAAATTGGGGATCTGCCATGAAAAAGCGAATTTTTATTGGGATCATTGGCGTTGCCATTCCCGCAGTCGTTGCAAGTTTTGTCCTTCTGATGTGGATTTCGTACCATTCTACACAACTCCGGGTAGTCGAGGAGCTGAAAAACGAGGCGTCCTACATTGTCCAGGGCATAGAAGCCGACGGCAGCGCTTATTTGGATCGTCTGTCCGGTTTGGAGAACCGCATCACTTGGGTCGGTCCGGACGGCAGCGTGCTGTTTGACAGCAAATCGGAGCCTGCCGTTATGGAAAACCATGGACAGCGGGAGGAAATTGCCGCGGCGTTTCAAACCGGTGAAGGGCAGTCTATCCGCGCTTCTCAGACACTTGACACCCAAACCATCTATTATGCCCGGCTTTTGCCGGACGGTACCGTGCTTCGTATTTCCAGTGAACAAAGCACGGTTTATGCTCTGACTCAAAAAATTATGCTGCCTGGCATCTTCATCGTTGCGCTGATTTTGCTGTGCGCTCTGTTCTGCTCCTATGCCATTGCAGGCAAAATTGTCCTTCCCATCCATTCTCTCAACCTTTCCCACCCGGAGCAGGCCCAGACCTATGACGAACTTTCTCCCCTGATCGTGGAAATTGTACGGCAGAACCGGCGCATTCAGCAGCAGTTTGACGAGCTGCGCCGGCAGCAGGAAGAATTTCAGATGATTACGGAAAACATGCAGGAGGGCTTTCTGATCATTGATTCCAAAATGGATCTTCTTTCCTGCAATCCAAGCGCGCTTCGCCTGCTGGGCATTTCTTCCGTTGCGGAACATCAAAGCGTGTTTGCCTTGAACCGCAACGAAACCTTCCTCCATGCAGTGGAGACCGCCCTGCATGGCAGCCGCAACGAACAGCCTCTGGCGCTGGGTGCGAAGCGTTATCACATCCTCGCCAATCCGGTGTTGCAAAAGCAGGAGGTCACCGGAGTGATTGTGTTTATTCTGGACGTCACCGAAAAGGAGCAGCGGGAAAAACTTCGGCGGGAATTTACCTCCAATGTATCTCATGAACTGAAAACGCCCCTTACAACGATTTACGGTGTTTCCGATATGCTGTCTGCCGGCCTTGTAAAGCCAGCGGATATCCCCGGCTTTGCCCAATCCATTAAAGACGAATCTTCCCGCCTCATTGCGCTCATTGACGACATTATTCGCCTTTCGCAGCTGGACGAAGGGGAAATCCCCATAGAAAAGGAAGCCGTGGACCTGTACCGTCTTGCATCCTCGGTGCTCCAGCGACTGGAGCCTGCCGCCCAAAAACAAAATATCTCCCTTTCGTTGACAGGAAGTTCTGCGGTTTTCTTCGGTATTCGCCCGGTTTTGGAGGAAATGCTCTATAACCTTTGTGATAATGCCATCAAATATAACCGGGAGGGCGGCAGCGTTACCGTTGCCGTCACAAAAACAGAACAGTCCTTCGAGCTTTCTGTGTCCGACACCGGCATCGGCATCGCGCCGCAGGATATAGACCGGATTTTTGAGCGCTTTTACCGCGTGGACAAAAGCCACTCCAGAAACATCGGCGGCACCGGTCTGGGACTTTCCATTGTAAAGCATGCTGTCAGCATGCACAACGGCACCATCTCTGTCCAAAGTACGGAAGACCAGGGTACCACCATTGCCGTACACTTTCCGGCACCGTGATCCGCCCCGCCTGTTCCAGCCCACCGGCGGAGCTGTTGGAAATTGCCGCCCGCGTTATCAAAGGCCCGACAAAAATCGGGTCTTTTTTCTTTTTCCGGCTGCAAACGCAGGATGTTCTCTCCGACACATAATTTTTCCTCTCCGGGAAATACTATGAGAAAGCTATGCAGATGAAAGGATTTGTTTCAATGGAAAATTATCGAAAATGCGGTATTGTTGGCTGCGGGTTTGTCGGCGCAACCTGTGCCTTTACTCTGGCGACCAGCGGACTTTTTTCCGACATGGTGCTCCTGGACGTGAACGTGGAAAAAGCCAAAGGCGAAGCGATGGATATCAGCCACAGCATCTCCTTTGCCAAGCCATGCAAAGTTATTTCCGGTGACTATGCCGATCTTGCAGGCTGTGCCATCGTCATCATTGCCGCCGGCGCCAATCAAAAGCCTGGTGAAACCCGGATTGATCTGCTAAATCGCAACGCAAAAATTCTCCAGTCCATTATTCATTCCATTTCGCAGCACAACCCCGACTGCATCCTTCTGGTGGTTTCCAATCCGGTGGATATTCTCACGCATATGTCCCTGAAAATTTCCGGTTTTCCTCCAGAACGGGTCATTGGTACCGGTACGGTGCTGGATACTGCCCGGCTGAAATATCTGTTGGGCCGGTATTTAAAGGTAGACACCCGAAACGTCCATGCGTTTATCATCGGAGAACATGGCGACAGCGAACTTGCAGTGTGGTCCAGCGCCAACATCTCCGGCGTGGATTTGATGGATTTTTGCAAGCTGCAGGGAGAAGCATGGGATTCGGCCGCCCTGCACCGTATTTATGAAAACGTCCGCGACGCGGCCTATGAAATCATCGCCGGAAAAGGCGCAACTTACTATGGCATTGGTATGGCTGTGCTGCGCATTGTGGAAGCGATTGTCCGGGATGAACACTCTGTGCTTCCGGTTTCTACTATGATCTCTGGTCACTATGACCTTTCCGGCCTCTGTCTCAGTATTCCCTCCATCATCGGAAAGAATGGTGTGGAACGAGTGTTAGATATTCCGCTTGACCCAGCAGAAAAGAAAAGTCTGCTGGAATCCGCCGAAAAACTGCAAAATGTTTTGGCAGAACTTCAACTATAACCCATCGTCCAACAAAAAACCAGACGTTCCCTCCCAAAAGGATCGTCTGGTTTTTTATTATCCTATCTCCGTATGCTTTCCAGCATTTTCTGTTTGCGGAATCCCTTCTTTTCCAACAGCAGCAGCAGCGGCATGCCAAGGGCATAGCATACCACAGCTTCCCCCAGCGCCACCTGCGCGCCAAACAGCAGCGCGTTCAAGCCAAACGGCATATCCCCCAGAGGATAGAGCACCGTGAGCATAAGGCCTACAATGATGCCGTTTGCCAAAATCGTCGGCAGCGGTACCAGCCATTTATGCCGAATTCTTCCGGCAATCCAAGCGGCGGCCAGGGTTGCAAGAGACCCTACCACAATATCGACCGGCTGGGTAAAGCCGAAGCTTACGCCGATATAATTGGATACCGCACAGCCGACAAACAGCCCCCAGGCAGAAGACGGCATAAAAAACGGCAAAATACACAGCAGCTCACTGATGCGAAACTGGATGGTTCCATAAAGAAACTGCCCGACGGAAGGAATCAGCAGCGGCAGCACGGTAAGCACCGTATACATTGCTGCAATCATCCCATTGACGGTAATTTGTGAGGTTTTTTTCATCATGGTTTTCCTCCTACATGATTATAAATTTTCTACATGCTTTCCAGCAATTGTGTCAGCATTTTGTTGATAATTTGAGGATTTCCCTGGCCTTTGGATGCTTTCATACACTGGCCGACCAGAAATCCTACCACATTCTTTTTGCCGCTCTTATAGTCGTCCACAGATTTTTGATTGTTTTGCAGCACTTCCTCCACCAGCTTCCGGATGGCGCTCTCGTCGCTGACCTGCTTTAATCCCAGTTCCTCCACAATTTTTTCCGCGGAATCGTCTGTTTCAAACAGGCGGATCAGGACCTTTTTGCCTGCATTTCCGCTAATCGTACCGTTGTCAATCAGCGCAATCAAATCCGTCAGCTTTTCCGCGTTCAGCCTGGTATCCTCCAGATTTTTTTCCTTATCGTTCAAATATTTGGAAATATCGCTCAATATCCAGTTTGCGACAGACTTGGGCTGTACTTTCTCCAGCTTCACCGCCTCATCCAGCAGGGTCGCTTTGGCGAAAGAATCCGTAATCTGCCGCGCCTCTACTGGTTTTAACCCAAATTCTCCCACATATCTCTCATAGCGGGAAATGGGCAGTTCGGGGATTTCGGAGGCAATCTGCTCCATCCAGGCGTCGTCGATTTCCACCGCGATCAGATCCGGATCCGGGAAATACCGGTAATCATGGGCATCTTCCTTGGTGCGCATCACGGTATTGCGCAGCTTTACATCGTCCCAGCGGCGGGTTTCCTGCTCCACTTCGCCGCCCTTTTCCACCAGTGCAATCTGCCGTGCAATTTCATAATCAATGGCACGGACTGCTCCGGAAAAGGTGTTGACGTTTTTCATCTCCACCCGGGTGCCAAATTCCTTGGAACCCTCCGGCCGAATGGACACGTTGATGTCGCACCGGATGGAGCCTTCCTCCATTTTGCAGTCGCAGATGTCCAAATAGGAAAGAATGGTTTTAATGGTTTCCAAAAATTCCTTTGCTTCCGCGCTGGAGCGCAGATCCGGTCTTGTCACCATTTCAATCAGCGGCACGCCGCAGCGGTTAAAGTCCACAATGGTGCCTTCCGCTTCTTCATGCAGCAATTTTCCCGCATCTTCTTCAAAGTGAATCCGTTCCAGGCGGCAGGACCGCTTTTCCCCGTCCACATAAAAGAATACTTCGCCGTTTTCACAAATCGGCACGTCAAACTGCGAAATCTGATACGCTTTGGGAAGGTCCGGATAAAAATAGTTTTTCCGGTCAGACTTGCACACCTGGTTCACGGTACAGCCGGTAGCAAGCCCCATTTTGGCGGCATAATGTACCACCTGCCGGTTCAGAACCGGAAGAGCCCCCGGCATGCCGGTGCACACTGGGCATGTATGGGTATTAATGTCTGCGCCGAATTTTGCGCTGCATCCACAGAAGATTTTTGACTCTGTCGAAAGCTCTGCATGGACTTCCAATCCAATGACCGCTTCATATTTCATAATGATACCCTCCTTAAAGCTCCGCTATGATGTTTGTAAGGCCGGTTGCCTTCTCAAAGGCAAATGCCGTATTTAAGAGGGTTTGTTCGCCGAAGCGCGGTCCAATGAGCTGTACGCCTACCGGCATATGCTCGCTGTCAAACCCACAGGGCTGTACCAGGCCCGGCAATCCCGCAATATTTACGGAAACCGTACACACGTCCCCGGCATACATTTCCAGTGGATCGCTGGTTTTGGAGTCGATGGGATACGCTGTGGTAGGAGCTACGGGAGTTAAAATCACGTCGCATTTCCGGAATGCTCCCGCAAATTCTTCCTTAATTTTCACCTGGGCCGCCCGGGCCTTTTTGTAATATGCATCGTAATAGCCGGAAGAGAGCACATAGGTGCCCAGCATAATCCGACGCTGCACCTCTTCTCCAAATCCTTCGCTTCTGGATTTGACATAAAGCTCCACAATGTCGTCAATGCCAGGACTTCTGTAACCATATTTTACCCCGTCAAATCTTGCAAGATTGGAAGACGCCTCTGCGGAGGACAGAATATAATAAATCGGAATGGCATATTCCACCAACGGCAGAGAAATTTCAAACACTTCCGCCCCCAAACGTTCATACGTTTTGGCCGCTTTCAGCACCTGCTCTTTGACCTCCGGGGAAATGCCCTGGTCAAAATATTCTTTGGGCAGACCGATGCGCAGCCCCTTGACCTCGGGGTTCAGCTGCTTTCTTGTGCTGCCAAAATCATAAGCAACCGAAGTGGAATCATGGATATCCTTGCCGTAAATCGCGTCAAACAGCATCGCCGCATCCTCCACGCACCGGCCAAACGGTCCGATCTGATCCAAAGAGGAGGCAAAGGCAATCAAGCCGTACCGGGATACGGCGCCGTATGTAGGCTTTAGTCCCACAACGCCGCAAAAAGAAGCCGGCTGACGGATCGAACCGCCGGTGTCAGACCCCAGCGACAACGGAACTTCTCCCGCAGCAACCACTGCCGCAGATCCTCCGGAGGACCCCCCGGTGACTCGCTGGACATTGTGAGGATTGACAGTCTTTTTCAGCGCGGAATTTTCACAGGAAGACCCCATCGCAAACTCATCCAGGTTGGTTTTGCCGGTCACAACCACATCATGGCCATGGAGTTTTTCCATCACCGTGGCCTGGTACGGCGGCACAAAATTATACAGCATCCTGGAAGCGCATGTGGTCAGCACTCCTTCTGTACAGATGTTGTCCTTAATTGCCACCGGAATGCCCGCAAGATCAGACAGCGTTTCTCCGGCTGCCCGTTTTTTGTCAATATCCCGCGCTTTGGAAAGCGCCATATCCTCTGTGCGGGTGATATAGGCACCGACGGTTTTTTCCACCTGCTCCGTCCGATGCAGCACATCCTTCACCACTTCCTCTGCGCTGATTTCCCCTGCTTTGAGCATGCCGGAAAGCTCCACCGCTGTCTTTTTATACAATTCCATGCCTTTCACCTCTTATTCTACAACTTTCGGCACGCTGACGCCGCCTGCTTCAAACTCCGGCGCATTCGCCCGGATCAGCTTATCCGGATCGGATACGTTTACTACGGTATCCTCCCGCAGTGCGTTTTTGTATTCCGTATTGATGGCGTCCGTAATGCTGCCAAGATCCAGTTCCTGCAGCTTGTCCACCATTTCTACAAAGCCCTGCATATCCGCGGCCAATTTATCAAACTTTCCGCCGGCGCTGTCCAGACGCGCGAGCTTTGCGATATGCTCAATTTCCTTTACCGTTACTGCCATACAATCTTTCCTCCTTCTATGGTCTTTTTAAATTCCTGTTCTGTGATAACCGGGATAGAAAACTCCCGCGCCCTTTGCAGTTTGGAGCCTGCTGCCTCTCCCGCAAGCACGCAGCTGGTCTTCCTGGATACGGTGCCTGCCGTCTTGCCGCCGAGGCTTTCGATCCGTTCCGCCGCTTCCTTTCTGGTAAACTCTGTCAGCGTGCCGGTAAGCACAAACGTCATCCCCGCAAACAAATCGCCTTTTTTTCTCAAGCTGCTTTGGAAATTCACACCGGCGCGCCGCAGGGTTTCGACAAGATGTCTGGTTCCCTTCGTCTCCCGCCAGCGGACAATATTTTCCGCCGTGACCGGACCAATGTCCGGGGTGGCGGTCAGCGCCGGAAGTTCCGCCTTCAACAACTCATCCAGGCTGCCGAACTGCTGCGCCAGCGCCTTGGCGGCCTTCTGCCCCACCTGCGGGATGCCAAGGGCAAATATTAAACGAGATACATCGTTTCCTTTGGACTTTTCTATATTGTTTATCAAATTCTCCGCGGATTTCTTCCCCATCCGTTCCAGATGTTCCAACTCTTCCGCCTTCAGACGATACAGATCTCCGGCGGAGGCAATCAGTTTTTGCTCCAGCAGCATCGCGATAATCGCCTGCCCGCAGCCTTCAATATCCATAGCATCCCGGGAAACAAAGTGGAGAATGTTGCGCAGAAGCTGGGCGGGACATTCGCTGTTGACGCATCGCACCGCCGCTTCCTCCGGGTCGTCAAAGACCGGTGCGCCGCACACCGGGCAATATTCCGGCATTTGGTACGGTTGTGCAGCTGACGGACGCTTTTCAGGATTCACCCCCACAATTTCCGGGATAATATCCCCCGCTTTTCGAACATATACGGTGTCTCCCACGCGAACATCCTTTTCCTTGATAAAGTCGCGGTTGTGCAGCGTAGCGCGGCTAACGGTGGAACCTGCGAGACGCACCGGCTCCAGCACCGCATTGGGTGTGAGCACACCGGTCCTTCCCACCTGTACGGCAATGTCCTTTAACACAGTTTCCCGGATTTCCGGCGGATATTTATAGGCTGCCGCCCACCGGGGGAATTTAGCCGTACTTCCCAGCGTCTCACGCCGGGTAAAATCATCAATTTTTACCACTGCGCCGTCAATCTCAAACGGCAATTCTCCCCGCCGCTCTCCCATAGCGCAGATTTCCTCCCATATGTCGGACGCCTTGGTAAACGTCCGGTAGGAGGGGCTGACCGGAAACCCCAGCTTTTTCAAATAGTCCAGAGACTGCGTATGGGTGCGTTGGGGCAGTTCCTCGCTGTTCTGAATATTAAAACAAAAAATCGAGAGTTTTCGTGCCCGGGTCACGTCGCTGTCCAGCTGCCGCAGGGAACCCGCCGCCGCATTTCGTGGATTGGCAAACAGTGGCTGCTCCAACAGCTCCCGCTGGGCGTTCAGTTCTTCAAACACTGCTTTTCTCATATATACTTCTCCCCGGACAATCAGCCGCGGCGGGGCATCTTTGAGCAGTTTGGGGATGTCGCCGATGGTTTTTAAGTTTTCTGTAATGTCTTCGCCGGTCGTCCCATCTCCCCGGGTCGCGCCGCGGACAAAAACACCTTCCAAATATTCCAGGCAAACGGACAAGCCGTCGATTTTATATTCCACCGCATACCGGGCATTTCCATCGTTTGTTCTGTCAAGAAACTCCTGCAATTCCTCATAGGAAAACACATCCTGCAGGCTTTCCATAGGATAGGAATGGACCACCGGATGGAATTTTTCCGATGCGCTGCCGCCGACGCGGCGGGTGGGGGAATCTTCCGTTTTGTATGCCGGATACTGCTCTTCCAGGGTTTCCAGCCGGCGGAGCAGCATATCGTATTCATAATCGGAAATTTCCGGCGCGTCTTCGTCGTAATATTTTTTGCTGTGATATAAAATTGTCTCTCGAAGCTGCAATATCGTGTCTTTGATCTCCATCGGTCTACTCCTATGAAAACTATACAAATTATTATACCAAATTTCTCTATGTAGGGAAAGTGTCAATTTTCCTTATAATCATTAATTTTTCCCAGCAAATTTTCACGAGTATCCTCAATATAAGTATACGATTCCGGCACTGTGCCAATGAGAATGGTATCTGTCACGGGAAACGAACTTTCCACATTCAGAGTATAGCTTCCGAAATGCTGCATCACCGTAACGTTCACTTCCATCTCCAAGATAATATTATGCCGCGTTTGATTGATCCCCGCACTGGTAAAAGAGCTTGCAAATTCTCCTTTTACATAGCCAAGTCCAATGAAGCCCAGGGGGATTTCCGGCCCGGCTCCCGTCAAAAAATTCGGACTGATAATATTGCCTATATGCACTTTGTAATTGCTTTCCTCGAGGGAATGAATGCCGTCATATACGGCGTTAATGATTTCCGTTTTGATATTATTGAGCGTAATCATATCTGTGGTCAGGGCGGTTACACTGTTCTCATTGTCCCGCTCCAGCGAAACAAGGCCGGCATATTTCTCCTTCTCTACATAAATCCGGTTGGAGACAATGGTATTAATTTCCTTTGTCACCACATAATTTACAAAATCCTT
The DNA here is from genome assembly GCA_934395135.1 of uncultured Eubacteriales bacterium. Lineage (GTDB taxonomy): Bacteria > Bacillota > Clostridia > Oscillospirales > Butyricicoccaceae > CAKRRK01. The sequence continues at coordinate 64,321 of CAKRRK010000001.1, forward strand.
GGTATAGTTCTGGATGGCAATTTGAAGCCGATATCCCGCAACCAGCAGCAAAACCGCTGTCAGCGCCACGATCCAGACCGGCCGCAGCCGTTTCTTTTTCTTTTTTGCAATCTGCATGCCTTCACCGCTTTTCATCCAATAATATAGTATATATGCAAAAGCGGTGATTTTAACACATAATCGCAGAAATATCCCCCTGGACGGGTTGATTCTCCCGCCCTTTTCCCGTATACTAAAGGTAATCCTTTCACCATTCGGAGAGTAAGCTTATGTCTGAAAAAGATACCGGGGCGCTTCCTATCCATAGAACCGAGCATGCCCATCCACATTCCCATCCGCATGAAAACACCAAAGCAGTACTAAACCGCCTGTCCCGCGCTATCGGCCATCTGGAGGCCATTCGCCGTATGGTGGAATCCGGCCGGGACTGCAGCGAGGTGCTGGTGCAATTGTCGGCTGTCAAAGCCGCCATCAACAACACCGGCAAAATCATTTTGCAGGATCACATTGCCCATTGTCTCATTGACGCAGTGGAACATGGGGATAAACAAGCGGTAGAAGAATTAAATCATGCCATTGACCGTTTTTTAAAATAAAAAAACCGATGCCGGATAATTCCGCATCGGTTTTTTTCGTTACTTTTTCTTGAAAGACTTACAGTCTGTGCACTGGTTCATGGTAGGATCCAGTTCATGGGTGCCGACTGTAATACAGTCAAGGGTGCAGTGCTTTGCATTGCAGTCGTTGAACTGACACTGCTGTACTGTACATTTAATTGCATTGTTTGTCATGTGATAATTCCTCCTTTTCATTGCTCTGCTATAGTTTTTACCGATTCGGAGGAGTTATACAAAAAGCCGCCGGAAAATTTTTACAGCACTGCCACTGTAATGCCGTTATTATGCCGTTCGATATCGGCATCTTTGCGAAAGTCATGGCAGTAGTCCATGGCCTTCCTGGTATTTTCATCAAAAATTGACAAATTTTCTCCGAGGATAAAATACTTTACCGCCCCTCGCCGCTGCATACCGGCAAGTTCCTGCCGCACCAGTGTTCTGATTTTCCCGCCCTTTCCGCTGGAGCCGTATCCATGGATGATTTTCAGCACGCGGATCTGCTGCCGGCGCGCCATTCGCACCTCGTATTGCAGGCGTTTCATCGCCTGGTCTCCCGTGGGAAGGCCGTCTTCTAAATTGATTTGTCGAAACATAATACTTCCTTTTGACACAACTTAATGAAATGCTGGAAAAGCGCCCGCATATCCGTCCCGCCATCGCTCCGGACGCCACGGGTCATCCGTTCGGGATGCCACTGCACACCAAGCACCTGGCCGTCTTCACTCTCAAGGCCTTCAATAATGCCGACGGATTCGCACACGGCGGAAACACGCAGTCCCTTTCCCACGGTCTTAACCGCCTGATGATGGAAACTGTTGGTGCGGATATGTTTTCCAAACAGCTGCCGCAGCATACTGTCCTCCGCCGTTACCACCGGATGAACGCCTTCTTTGTGACGGACGCCCATCTGTGCCAGGATATCCTGAAACAATGTACCGCCAAAATAGACGTTTAGGACCTGCATGCCACGGCAAATCCCCAGCACCGGCTTGTGCTCTCCCCGAAACAGCCGAATCAGCTGCATCTCTTCTTTGTCCCGTTCCCGATCAATGGACAAATTGCCCACGAGCTGCCCTTCATAAAAAAAGTCCGGCGCAATATCTCCACCGCCGGACAACAGCAGCCCCTGGCACCGTTCGCCCAGAGTCTTGTGTGCGCCGCCGGTATATAAAACGGGAATACCGCCGCTTTGCAGGATGCATTCCGCATAAAACGTGCGCTGCACAAAGCATTCGTAGGACGACAGATTTTCTTTTCCACATGTAATTAGTATAACAGGTTTCAATTTATTTTTCACCCCATTTTTTGCATTTCTTCCCAAAAATGCAATCAATATCCCTGCAATACTATATTTATGCCTCCATACTGTCATATAGAAAAGTCCATCAAAAAAATCCAGTTCTGCAGCAGAATTTTCCGGCTCATTTCCGATATTTTACAATCTGAAACCTGTTTTTCTTTCTTCTGTCAGACAAAAAACAGGCAATGCGCGATTGCCTGTTTTCTCCTGCTATCCGGAAAATTTCCCATAGAGACGGGAACTAAGTTTTATTCGCTGGAAAAACACCCGTCAGCGGGCATAGACCGAAAACGTCTGATGCCGCCGGCGGATTTTGATATTTGTTTCAAAAACCGCTACGTCTTCCGGATAAACTGCGTATGGCACTTCGGACAGGTGATTTCAATTTTCCCCCGCCCCCTTGGCACCCTTGTCAGGATTTTACAGTTTGGGCAGCGGAAAAACGCATATTCCTTTCGCTGCCGAATCCGGTTCCGCAAGCCGGTCCAACTGGTTTTCACCCGTTGTTTCAGCTGGAGATACTTTGTGTTTTCCTGGCTTCTCTTATAGATGTTTTTGGAAAAAATCCGAAAATAATTGTATAAAATCAAGGCGAACGCCGCCAGGATAAAATACGGTCCCACAGACCGTCTCGTGACAATCGCCACAATCAGAAGAATCCATGTAAGGACAGACAAAAACCTTGCGTACGGATCCATACCATATCTGCCGTACATCATTCGCATAAACTTTTCCCGCATGCAATAACGATCCTTTCCTATGTTATATCTGTGCCTTCAGACGGACATATTTTTCGATAAACTTCACGGCATGTTCCACACCGATGGCGCCGCTGTCGATGGCGATATGATAATTTGCCGCCTCGCCCCACATCTTATCCGTATAGTAATTGTAGTAACTTTTCCGACTTTTATCATTTTTCTGAATCATTTCCCGCGCCTTGTTTTCCGTAATGCCATATAGTTTCGAAACGCGCTCCGTGCGCCAGTCCATCCCGGCATGGATGAAAATGTTGACCAAATCCTCCGCATTCCGAAACACATAATCAGCACATCGGCCCACAATAATGCAGTTTTTTCCCTCCGCCAGCTTCTTCATCGCATCAAACTGGGTCAGGTTTGCCTGCACCCCGATGGGTAATTGCCCATAGGAATTGTTGCCCATAACCAAAGAATACAGCAGGCTGCCTGTGCGCTTTTCGTCATAGCTCTCCACAAATTTCCGGCTGAAACCGCTGAGCTTTGACGTCTCGGAAATAATTTCCTTGTCAAAAAAATCAAAGTTCAGCGTTTTGGCAAGCTTCGCTCCGATTTCATGGCCACCGCTTCCAAATTGTCTTCCTATGGTAATAATCATACCCTGCGCCTCCCTCTTTGCTCCCAGGCAATATGCCTGGGATTCTTGCTTTTATTATAGCACAACCGCTGTGAAAAAAAGTTTCTATTTTTTAAATTTTTCTTCATCGGCAGAAAATTGCCGGATCAAATTGTATCGTTCCATGTCCACCAGATCCCCGCAAAATTCTATGCCTTCTGCCAGCAGCAATTCCTTCTGCCGGTTTTTTCCGCCAAAGGCAAACGCAGGCGCTAACCGTCCGAGCCGGTTCACCACCCGGTGGCATGGGATATGCTTCGGATCTGGATTCCGATGCAGCGCATACCCTACAACCCTGGCCCATCTTGGATTGCCCGCAAGCGCCGCCACCTGTCCATAGGTCAGCACCGTCCCTTTCGGGATGTTTCGCACCACCTCATAAATCCGCTCATAGGTATTTGTTTCCATTGGTACGCCTTCCCCCTTTGTTCGAGAATACAGCATCGTTTCTTCGGTTCTTCCTCCCGTTTCGCCGGATTCCGGCGGTTTTGGATAGAAAAAGACAGAAGAGCATCGTTCTTCTGTCTTTTTGCTGCTTAATGTCTGTGGTACCGGCTTGCCACATTGATGCGCGCGACAGCGCGGGCAAGTTTTGCCTTTGCCATATGGTATTCGTACACGCTGCCGTATTGACGCAGTTCTTCTTCCGCTTCCTCTTTGGCAAGCTCCGCGCGCTCCACGTCAATTTCCTCCGGCCGTTCCACTGTGTCCACCACAAGGCGCATTTCGTTTCGCACAATGTTCAAGAAACCGTCTCCCGTGACGGCAACAATCCATTCGCCGTCTTCTTTTTGCAGCTTCAATTCTCCGCTGACGACGGCCACCACCGCGTCTTCATGGTGAGGCAGAATCCCCATCCGTCCGTCAGGCGCCGGCACAATCAACTGCCGGCAGGCACCGTTGAAAAAATTTTTATCAATGGCAACCACGCTTAAGTCAAAGGTCTCCATATTATCACCTCTTGCCGCTACTTCTGCTTGGCTTTTTCTATGACCTCATCAATCGTGCCAACATTAAAGAACGCCCATTCCGGATAATCGTCCATTTCCCCGTTGATGATTTTTTGGAAGCCGCGGATCGTCTCTGAAAGGGGCACATATTTGCCCGGCGTTCCGGTGAAGTTTTCTGCCACATAGAACGGCTGCGACAAAAATCTCTGGATTTTTCGTGCCCTTGCAACGGTAAGCTTATCCTCCGGAGACAATTCCTCCATACCGAGGATGGCTATGATATCCTGCAGTTCTTTATACTTCTGCAGGATTTTCTGCACGGTTCTCGCCGTGCGATAATGGGCTTCGCCTACAACATCCTCTTCCAAAATCCGGGAGGTGGATTCCAGCGGATCGACCGCGGGATAAATGCCCTGCTCCACAATCTTTCTGGAAAGCACGGTAGTAGCGTCCAAATGCGCAAATGTGGTTGCCGGCGCTGGGTCGGTCAAGTCGTCCGCCGGCACATAAACTGCCTGAACAGAAGTAACAGAACCTTCTTTGGTAGAGGCGATCCGTTCTTCCAGTTCTCCCATTTCCGTGGCAAGCGTCGGCTGATAGCCCACTGCGGACGGCATACGGCCAAGAAGAGCCGATACTTCCGAACCCGCCTGCACAAAACGGAAAATATTATCGATAAAGAGCAAAACGTCCTGCTTTTCTACGTCACGGAAATATTCTGCCATCGTAAGCCCGGTTTCTGCTACCCGCATACGCGCTCCAGGCGGTTCGTTCATCTGTCCGAATACCAGAGCAGTTTTTTCAATAACGCCGGACTCCGTCATTTCCACCCAAAGGTCATTTCCTTCTCTGGAACGTTCACCAACACCGGAAAAAATCGAGTAGCCGCCATGTTCTGTGGCAATGTTGCGGATAAGCTCCTGGATAAGAACTGTTTTCCCTACGCCGGCGCCACCAAACAGGCCGATTTTCCCGCCTTTGGCATAGGGGGCAAGAAGATCGATGACCTTAATGCCGGTTTCCAGGATTTCCACCACCGGGCTCTGGTCCGCAAAAGAGGGCGGTTTCCGGTGGATCACCCACTTTTCTCCGTCTTCCGGCAAAGGCGCGCCGTTGTCGATCGCCTCGCCGACCACATTAAACAATCTTCCTAATGTCTGTTTTCCCACGGGAACCTGAATACCCGAGCCGGTTGCCGTTACTTCCATATCCCTGCAAAGCCCGTCGCTGGATGCAAGCATAATGCATCGCACCGTGTTTTTTCCCATGTGCTGCGCAACTTCCATAACGCTTTTTTTATCGCCGTTTTGCACAACAAGAGCATCTTTGATAAAGGGAAGATTTCCGTCTTCAAATTCAACGTCCACAACTGGACCTAAAACCTGAACAATTTTTCCTTTATTCATATTTTCTTCCTTTTCTGTGCTTTCGCACCACTGATTACCTCTGTAATTTCCTGCGTAATCGCAGCCTGCCGCGCCCGGTTGTATGCAATGGACAATTCCTTGAGCATATCCTGCGCGTTTTTGGTGGCCGATTCCATCGCTATCATTCTGGCATTCTGCTCGCTGGAATACGCCTCTACCAGCGCGCCGTAAACATAGCCTGTGATGATGTTCGGCACCACGCTGTCCAATACGGTTTCATGGGACGGAATATAGGTGATGGCGCCGTCGCCTTCTCTGGTTTTATTGCGTTCAAAAGACGCCTCCTTTTCCAAAGGCAGCAATTTCTGCACAAACGTGCGGCTTTCCATAGCATTTATCATTTTCGTGAACACGATAGAAACCTCGTCAATGGCGCCGCTTCTGAATTTTTCAATTACCGCACCGGTAATGCTGCGCGCCCGGCGCACCGTGGGATTTTGCACTGTGAGCCGTACCTGCGTATCCACCGGAATGCCCTTTTTGGAAAAGTAGTTATAGGCGACGTTACCCACCACAAACAACAGCGGCTCCCCGCCTTTGTCCAATTCCTCCATTGCCGTTTTAATGACATTATGATTGTACGCCCCCGCCAATCCTTTGTCCGCGGTGATCACAATATAACCGGCTTTTCGCGGCTGGTTCGCCTGGGATCCCCGGCCAAAAAATACATGCTCGATATCCGGTGACTGAAACAGCACGTTGTCGATGGCATCCTGTACTGCAAGGAAGTGGGGTTCGATATTTTCAAGGTTCTTTTTTGCCTTTTTCAGTTTGGCGGATGAAATCATATACATCGCGTTTGTGATTTTCATCGTATCTTTGATACTGCCGATCCTGCCTAAAATTTCCCTTGAATTGGCCATATTACCACCTGCCCTCGCATTCCGCCGCAATCGTCAGGATGGTCTCCTTCAACTCGTCGGTCAGGGCTTTCTTTTCCGTCAATTCCTGCAACACCTCCGGGTGATGCAGCTGGAAATACTCCAGCAGCAGCATCTGATGCTGTTTTATGTCTTCCACCGGGATATTTTTAAACACGCGATTTGTGGCGGCGCAAAGGGAAATCACCTGCTCCGCCATGCTCAAGGGACGGCCCAGAGGCTGCTTGAGCAGTTCCATTAAGCCGCGGCCGTAATCCAGCTGTTCCCTGGTCGCTTCGTCCAAATCGGAACTAAACTGAGTGAATACTTCCATTTCACGATACTGGGCAAGGTCGATACGAATGGACCCAGCCGCTTTTTTCATCGCCTTGGTCTGTGCCGCACCGCCGACGCGGGATACCGACAGCCCGACATTGACTGCCGGCCGCTGACCTGCGAAAAACAGGTTGCTTTCCAGGAAAATCTGACCGTCTGTAATGGAAATTACGTTGGTCGGAATATACGCTGACACATCCCCCGCCTGGGTCTCAATGATCGGCAGCGCAGTAATAGAGCCGCCGCCGTATTCCGGCGCTAGCCGGCTGGAGCGTTCCAGCAGTCTGGAATGGAGGTAAAACACGTCGCCCGGATACGCCTCGCGGCCCGGGGAACGTTCCAAAAGCAGAGACAGCGCACGATATGCTACGGCATGCTTTGACAAATCGTCATAAACAATGAGAACATCTTTTCCCTGGTGCATAAAGTATTCCGCCAGTGCAGTGCCGGAATACGGGGCGATGTACTGCAAGGACGCAGGATCGCTGGCCGTTGCCGACACAATGGTGGTATATTCCATGGCGCCATGGCTTTCCAAAGTATGCTGCAGCTTGGCAATGGTAGACGCTTTCTGCCCAATCGCTACATAAATACAAAAGACATCCTGGCCCTTCTGGTTGATAATGGTATCCATCGCAATGGAGGTTTTTCCCGTCTGACGGTCACCGATGATAAGTTCGCGCTGACCGCGGCCAATGGGAAACATCGAGTCAATTGCCAAAATGCCTGTGGCAAGGGGTACGCTGACCGATTTTCGTTCTACAATGCCCGGCGCCTCGCTTTCCACCGGACGGTAGCCGTCCGCCTGAATTTCGCCTTTTCCGTCAATCGGCGCGCCCAGCGCGTCTACAACCCGGCCAAGGTAGCCGTTTCCTACCGGCACGCCTGCCCGGCGGCCAGTGCGGATCACCCGGGTGCCCTCCCGCAGCCCGGTATCCGAACCGAATAGGATGCAGCCGATTTCGTTCTTCCGAATATCCTGCACCATACCCTTAACGCCAGTGTCAAAAATCACAATCTCACCGTACATCGCATGGTCAATGCCATTGATGGTAACAATGCCGTCGCCGATCCATTTGACATTTCCCACTTCCCGGCCATTCTTTTCAAATTCAGATGCCTCGATGCTGGTTTTTAAAATGGTGATAATTTCTTCCGAACTGCTCAGATTTGCAGCAGTTCCGGTCATCTTATCCTGGATTTGATGCAGTCGTCCCCGCATACTCCAGTCGTATTCCTGGTTGTCCGCCCGGATAATAAAGCCGCCCAGGATATCCTTATCCTCCACCAGCTCAATGTCCAGGTTTTCCGTACGAAACTTTTTGGCAACAAACGCCCGGATGCGGGAAAGCTGCTCTTCCGTAGGCTTTGTCACATAAGTAATGGTAACCGCCAGTACATCCTTGCGGTCTTCCGCCGTTTCCTTATAGGCTGTAAATACATCTCTCAGCAGGGGAATATCGTCGTTGTCGCACAGGATCTTGAGGAAATTCCGAATTTCGGAAGGAAACACCTTCTCAATCACCTCATGCCGACGCGGAAGTTCTACCGCTGGATCCGACAGCTGGGTAACGAGTTGGGGCAACACGCTGATGAGTTCCCTGGTTTGGGTTATCACTTCGTTCGGGACTGACAAATTCCGCAGCATTTTCGCGTAATCCATGGCTGTCTGCGTCACTTCTCATCACCTACTTCTGTTAAAAACTCGTCAAGAAGCTTGCTGTTCACAGCGTCGCTGCTCTGTTCGGAAACTACTTTGGTGGCGGCGCTCATAACAAGGCCGGTAATCTCCGCTTCCATTTCCCGCAGGGATTTGGCCTTTTCTGCCGCAATGGCCTGCTGCGCCTTTTCCACCATCTTGCCGGCGTCGGCGTCGGCTTCCTTCATAATGCGGTCGTATTCCGTTTTCGCACGGCTTCGTGCCTCTACCAAAATCTGGTCCGACTCTTCTTTCGCCGACTGCAAGGCCGCCTCATACTCGCTTTTCAAATGTTCCGCCTGTGCCTTTGCATCGTCCGCCTCTGCAAACTGCTGCTCAACCAACAGCCTTCTTTTTTCTATAATTTTGTTAACCGGTTTGAACAAAAATACTCTGAAAATGACATAGAGAATGAGCAGATTTATGATTGTGAACACAATATTTATGTCCAGTCTCAGCAATAGTATCGCCTACCTTTCCCTATCTTTCAATTAACCAAGGAACATAATAATCAACATCGCAATGATCAAACCATAAATCGCGGTTGCCTCCGCAAGCGCAGCGCCCAAAAGCAACAGCTTGCTGATTTTTCCTTCCGCTTCCGGCTGTCTTGCCACCGCTTCTGTTGCCTTACCGGTTGCGATACCGATTCCCACGCCTGCGCCAATACCTGTCAATACCGCGATGCCCGCTCCGATTGCAATTAAACTTTCCATACTACATATCTCCTTTTATACTAATTTTTTATGTTTTTTTGTGTTATGAATGCGTTTCTACCGCTTCCCGGATATACAAAGAGGTGAGGAATACGAAAACATATGCCTGCAGCAGCCCGTCAAAGAAATCAAAGTAAAAACAAAAGATAACCGGAACCCCCACCGGAATCACCAGTTTGATCAGTTCCATAATGACAAACGCGCCCAAAATATTACCAAACAGCCGCATGCAAAGGGAAAGCGGCTTGATAATGATCTCCAGAATATTGAACGGCGTTACAAGAGCCACCGGCTCGGTAAAGCTTTTTGCCCACTTTTTCGGTCCCTTTGCCCGGATGCCGGCAATTTCTATCAGCACAATGCTCATTACCGCCAGCGCAACCGTAACGTTCAGGTCTTTTGTGGGAGGCTTAATGCCGAACACGCCGATAATATTGGACAACCCCAGATAAAGAATGACCGTTACAAGATAAGGGACATACTGTTTGCCTTCTTCCCCAATGATGTTTTTAAACATATCCTGCAGTTTCGTCACCAGAAATTCCGCCACTATCTGCCGCTTGCTGCAGTCTTTCACCTTCAGATTCCTTGTCAGCAAAAGTGACATCACAAACAGCGCGGCCATAACAACCCAGGTAATCACTACGGATTCTGCAACTTCAATTCCGCCAAAGACAGGTATGGTGAACGCGGTTTCCACCTCTAGTTCCGCCATCAGTTCTTCAGCTAAATGTTCCATCTACTCATCTCCTTTTTAGACAACAAAAATGCATTGCCAGCGCCCAAACTTTAGCAACGCATAAATACGATTTCTGTCCCCACACACGCAACAGATCCATATTTACTTTCGCTTCTCAGATTTCGTTATTTATAATTATACCTATCGTCCATTTCATTGTCAATAATTTATCAATCTTTTCTACCCCCTTGCTTTTCTGCTTTTTTCCAGCAGACCGCACAACAAACTCTATTTTCCCACCTCGTTTTTTTGCAATTTTACAATAGAAAACCTTCATTTTTTTTCGTCAATTCCCCTTTTTCATCTATTAACAAAATCTTAACGCAAGTTTTCAAGCCTTTTTTTGCAAAAAGGATGTTTGTCTTTATAAGGTGCACATTTTTTTACAATTCTTTTTCGGTATAAAAAAATTTTTTTGTGAAAACCTTATATATTTTGGACAATAATTTGTACAATCTCACAAACCTCCAGCTTCACTCTCTTTTTTTTCGTATCATTTGATTTTATATTCATTTTTTTGCATAATTATATCAACAACTTCCAAGCCCTGGAATGCCTTGCTGCCATAGACAGCAGCAGCGCGGCATTCCCAGGCCATCCGATTGCGAGAAAAATCCCTCGGCCAGGCGGTTTCTTCCGCCAGACCGAGGGATTTTTTCTGTCTTTTATTGTTTTGCCAGGATACCGTAAGATTATCGAACCTCCAGCGGCACTTTCCGATCCGGCGCAGGAAACGCCCGATCCAACGCCGCAAGCTCTTCTTCCGTCAGAAGGATTTCCGCAGCGCCCCGATTTTTCCGCATATGCGCAGGATTCCCCGTCCTGGGAATGGGAATCACTCCCTTCTGCGCCAGGAGAAAGGCCAGCATAATTTGCGGCACGCCGGTATGGTGGGCATCCGCCGTCTGCCGTAGCACCGGATGCTCATACAGCCGTGCATTCCCCCGACTTCCCTGTGCCATAGGACAATATGCCATCATGGCAACGGCCCGTTCCCGCATCCAGGGAAGCAGACTGTATTCCACGCCTCTGGAACCGATATGGTACAGCACCTGATTCACGGCGCACCGCCGACCGCCGGGCAGGCTCCACAATTCTTCCATATCGTCCACATCAAAATTGGATACGCCCCATTGCCGGATCTTTCCCTTGCGCACCAGAGTTTCCATTCCCTGTATGGTCTCCTCCAAAGGGATAGAACCGCGCCAGTGAAGCAGATATAAATCCAGATATTCCGTTTTCAGCCGCTTCAGGCTCTGATCACAGCTTTTCTCGATGCGGTTTTTGCCGGCATTGTGGGGATACACCTTGGAGACAAGAAATAATCTTTTTCGGTCAAATGGACGAATGGCTTCCCCCACAAGTTCTTCAGCGGCGCCCTCTCCATACATTTCCGCGGTGTCGATCAATGTGATCCCTGCGGCAATGCCGGCACCGACCGCCTCTTTTTCCTTCTCAAAAGCGGCCTGACTTTCTCCCAAATACCAGGTCCCCATTCCCAGCGCCGGCACCTGTACGCCGCCAATGAACGCCTGCTGCCGTATAAAGCCTTTCATCCAATTCCGCCTTTCTTTTCCTATCCGATGGTAATGCTCCACTGATTGCGGTAAACGCCGCCGGGAGCAAGCTGGATTAAATCCTTCTGCAGCGTGAGATCTTCGATCACATCCTGTCTGGACGGCAAAGAAGACCAGGGTTCTATGCACACATATCCCACCGCTGCCCGGGGCCAGTGCCAAATCCCCAAATATGCCATTTCCGGATATTCTACTGTGACGAAACGCGTACTTTTTTCCGAACGCAGGGTTACTTTCCGACACATATCCCGCAGGATAATCGCATCGTTATCAAACAAATTATGACGCAGCTCCAGAATTTTTCCATCCTGCAGCGAAAAAGCTTCGTCCTTGCCTGTGACAAAACAGGTGTCTGACATCCCGATCCGATACGGCTGCGCCGGTTCTGCAAACTCCAGTCGGTAATCTTCAAATTTTCCATCCCCTCCCAGAGGCACTTGGAAACCAGGATGGCCGCCTATTCCAAAATACATGGCCGTTTGGTCCATATTCTCCACTTGGAAGGTAATTTCGAGCCGGCGTTCCACCAGACGGTACTGCACCGCGTAACAAAACGCAAAAGGATAGCATTTCCGTGTGTCCGCATTGTCCCGCAGGCAAAAGGTGATGCAGTCCCTGCCTTCTTGTCTCGCTTCCAGCTGGGATGCGGAAAGAAAACCGTGGATTTTCATCTGGTATTCTTTGCCCGCATACTGGTAGGTTTCCTTTGTCAGCCTGGCAACATATGGGAAAATGTTGGTTGCCCGATCCGGCCATGTGCTGCTGTCTCCCTGCCACAGATATTCTGTTCCGTCCTTGGTTTTGATGGACTGCAGCTCCGCGCCGAGAGAGGCGATGGTCACGTCCAGATACGCATTGCTAATCGTATAATACATGGTATTCCATCCTTTCCAAATCCAATTCCGGAAGGTGCGCCGCAAACCGGTTCACGCCCTCCATAGACCACCGGAATCAGTCTTTGGCCGGCGGATATTCAAAGCACAAATACCGGTAGGGTTTTTCATCCTCTTCAATGGTGGGGAACCGCCCCATCTCCTCATAAAACCGGTTGTCGGTATTGTCATCGTTGCACATAGACACCTCGCCGATGAGCACGTCGCCGGTGCCCGGTACCACGTCAAAATCATGGTATTGGTGCGGCCAGATCGTAACGCTTTCTCCCGGGCGCAGCTCTACGCCGGTGCCGGCCGGCACATAGTAGGAACGTCCGTCGGAATTCACCAGAACATCGGTGTCGGCAAAGCCGCCGTTGCCATCGTCGTTATACATATGAATAATCAGCGTTCCGCCGCCCCGATTGATGATATCCTCGGACTTCACCCAATGAAAATGCATCGGAGAATGCTGGCCGTCTTTCAGCATCAATAATTTTTCCGCATATACTTTTTTGTATTTCGGATTGTTCTGGTTGCCGTTGCGGATGGTGATCGTCGTGAAAGCCACCTTTTCCCAGTCGCCAAGTCCGCAGTCGGAAACATCCCAGCCCAGCATATTATCCCGAATCTCATCGTACTCATGTCCCTTGGTCTCCCAGTCTTCCGGTGTCCAGCCGCAGAACGGCGGCAGACAAAATCCCTTGTCCGCAATGAGCTTTTCCATGTAGCGGATAATCGCGTTGATTTCTGATCGTTTCATACCAGTTCCTCCCTTATAAAGTTTCGTTTTATTAGTAAACTCTTTTTACTAATAAAATAATACTACACTTGGACGTCAATGTCAATGCGCAAATTGATCAAGATGTACCCTCTATTTCTATGTAAAAAGTCAAAAGTCTCATGGTCAAAAGCGTCTCTCCGTCCTGACCACGAGACATATCCTGCTATTTCTCCCAAAAAGTCCGTTCGCCTTCAAAGACCCGGTTTAAAATACCGCAGGCGCAGCCCTGCAGATGCGCCTCCTCCCCAAACGAAGATTTCTTGACCGCAATTTGCCGGTACTGACCGGAAAGCTTTTGCCGATTAATGCGTTCTTCCATATACCGCAGATATTTTTCCGGTATACAGACGCCCTCATGTCCAATGATAATCGCTTGAGGGTTGAGCAAATTCACCATGCTGGTCAAAGCACATGCCATTTTTTCCGCAGCATCCAAAAAAATGGCGTCCACCACCGGATCCTCTTCCCTTCCGGCTTTCTCGCAAAACGTCCGAAAGTCCAGGTCTTCTCCCGTCGCCATCCGGAGTTTTTGTTCCATCACCTTGGTGCCGGTATATGTTTCCAGACAGCCGCGGTTGCCGCAGCTACACGCATTGCCCTGCCAGTCCACGCTGATATGCCCCAATTCGCTGGTAAGCCCGTTAGAATTGCGGAAAATGCGTTCGTCCGAAATAATTCCCGAGCCAATGCCGTTCATAATTCCCACAAAAATAAAATCATGATACTGTTTCCCAATGCCAAAATATTTTTCTGCCAGGGCCGCACAATTATACTGGCTGTCCAGACTCACCGGGAGGCCGTACCGTTCCCGCAGCCGCGCCACAATTTCAAAATCGCGGATACCGAAAAAATTGGGCGGATTTAACAACATTCCCTGTTTGATATCCACCGGCCCAATCGACCCGATGCCAATTCCCCACACCCGTTCCTCTTTCGCGGACGGCATCACATCATCAATCAAACCGCAGAGCCGATCCGATAACCGTCCGCTTTCCGCCGCGGCCATAGGGATACCGGAGCGTTTGAGCACCTGCAGCCGCAAATCGCACCGCACCGCCACACACTCGTCCCTATGTACCAGCAACCCGATTATTTTTGGCGCCTTCGCGCCAATGGAAAGACAGATAGGATGACGCCCCTGCTGTCCCTTACTCTGCTGGACGTCCTGTTCCTCGACAATTTCCATCGCCATAAATTCATTGATAATGTTTGTGATAGACATTTTGGAAAGCCCGGTCCGCTTTGCCAGCTCAATGCGGGACGCGCATTCACCGGTAGCGATAAGTTTTAAAATCAGCCCTCTGTTTTGTTGTTTCAGACTATTGTTGTTTACACCAATATTTTTTGCCATAGTTTTTCCCTGTCGTCGTATTTTATTGTGATTGTTCATTGCAAGGCTGCAGCCCGCGGCCTGTTGTTTTCTATCGGTTTGCCGAACACTTTGCCGCGTCAATTGCCAGTGCTACCATCAGCACATAAACCGCATGCTGCGGATCCTGAATATCCAGCACATATGTATCCGTCCAGTTCAGAAATTCTTTTGAAATAACTGCAATGCAGTTTCCTCCACGGTCTGTGATGGTATAATCCCACTGAAAAAAATCCCCCTGGACGTTCCAGTTCATGCAGTCCACACGGAATGAGGGATGAAACAACGTAAATTCTTTTTGAATCTGTCCGACTTCCCGTTCCCCCAGATGAATCGTAAACCGCGGCAGAAACGTCAGCACCTCTTCTTTTACCATGCCGATGGAATTGCCTGTCTTATCCAAAATCACCAGTTTATGGCCCCAGGACAGTTTTCCTTCCACCGTATATACGGTATTGCCCGCCGCATCATAAATATCGTAACTGTCCAGCCACGAAAAAAGACGCTGTTTAAATAATAGTTTCATTCGTTCCCCTCTCCAAGACGCAGCTTATGATTTTCCAGGCGCCGCCCTTTTCCGACTTCAGACGGCGCACGCTGCAAGCCGCGGCCTGCCAATGCCGACCTTTTATAAATTATACCACAAAATACTAAATTTTTTCATTATCTTCTATAAATTTTTCAAAAGCAGCTCCCCGGCATTTTGCGGCATACCGCGGCCGTCTATGTCCATTATAGCACATCTCCGCTTTTTCGCGTCTTCCTTCCCGGATTCCACCAATTTTTCTCTGCCTTGCAGATAATTCACAAAAAAGGAAATGTAAAATTTTACATTTCCTTTTGTTTTGCGATATAGCGCTCCGCCTCCATCGCGGCCACCGCTCCATCCGCCGCCGCGGTAACCAGCTGCCGCAGGGGCTTTGCCCGCAAATCGCCGGCGGCAAACACCCCTGGAAGGCTGGTGCGCATTTTTTCATCCGTCGTCACATATCCCAGGTCGTCTGTCCGCACCTGGGCGGCAAACAGGCCGGTGTTGGGTTCATAGCCCACAAACACAAAAATACCAAAGGTTTCCCCGTCGGCAGCCCGGTACTCCGTTTGCTCTCCAGTTTCGTTGTTGCGAAATTCCGCCCCCCGCAGCACCGTATCTCCATACGCCCGGACCAATTCCGTATGATACCGCACCTGAATTTTGGGATGGGACAGCACACGTTCTTGGAGATAGGCCTCGCACCGGAGCCGGTCTTTTCGCACAATCATCGTCACCGTTTTTCCAAAGCGGGTCAAAAACAGCGCCTCTTCCGCGGCGCTGTTGCCGCCGCCAATCACAAAAATATCTTTCTCCCGGAAGAAAAAGCCATCGCAGGTAGCACAATAGCTTACGCCCTTTCCGCGAAACTCTGTCTCGCCGGCAAACCCAAGCTGCTTTGGGGAAGCGCCCGAAGCCAAAATAACGCTGCGTCCCTGGTACACACCGCCGTCTGTTTCCAGTTCCTTCCATCCGCCGGCAAGGCGCATTTCCGTCACCTGCCGCAGAACCAGCTCTGTTCCGAACCGTTTCGCCTGTTCCAGCATCCGATCCATCAGTTCCGGTCCGGCTACGCTCTCAATTCCCGGGTAATTGGCGACTTCCGCCGTGATCGCCGCCTGTCCTCCAATCTGCTGCTGTTCCAAGATGATGGTGTTCAGCTTGGCGCGGCCCGCATAAATGCCCGCGGTCAGCCCTGCGCAGCCGCCGCCTAGCACAATCAGATCATAGATCTGCTTTTTGCTTTGTTTCATCGTTTCTCCTCGTTTTTTGTTTTAGTATGCCTGCGGATCTGCCGTTTTATTCCGCCAGCAGCTCCACGGCGCCGGCAAGGCAGGCGGTCTGCCCCAGCAACGCCTCCAGAAAATATACCGGCATACCATCGTTTTGATACTGCCGGAATACCCGCCTTACTTTTCCAAACAGCCGGTTTCCAAAATGCAGCAAACCGCCGCCAAACACATAGCAGTTAATATTCAGCACCACATACAAATTATACAGCCACATTCCCATATACTGCGCCATCTGCTCCACTGCCTGCGCAGCCAGCGCATCCCCCTGGTCATAGGCGGTCAGCAAGTGGGCTGCCGTGATGTGTGCAGGATTTCCGGCAAGCCCGGTCATCAACGTAGCCGTCCCGGCACGGATTTGCTCCTGTATATGCCGCACAATTCCTCTGCCTCCGCAATACGACTCAAAACAGCCTCGGTTTCCGCAACCGCAGGACAGACCGGCCGACAAGGACGCCAGCATATGCCCGCTTTCTCCAGCCCAGCCGTAGCTGCCCCGAAACAATTTGCCGTCAATAATGATGCCGGACGCGATGCCGGTGCTCACCGGGCAGTATACCATATGCCGAAAGCCTCTGCCTGCGCCATGCCGAAATTCCGCAAGGGCGGCCGCCTGGGCGTCATTGCCCAAAGCGATTGGAATCGCTCCAAATTTTTCCTGTAAATAGGATTTTGCCGGAAAGTCCCGCAGATTTCTCAGATTGGAGGTTTTTTGCACATAGCCTTCCGGATGCCGGATGCAGGACGGCAGGCAAACCCCTATACCAGCCAATCCGCCCGGGGTGATCCCCCGGTCCTCTCTGATACCCTTTATTCTGCCGCAAATACCGTCAAAAAAGGCTTCCGGAGAAAGCGACGGATCGGAGGGTGCCTTCCACTGCTTTAAAAGTCTCCTTTTTTCGTCAAACAGGCCATAGGCTGTTTTCGTGCCGCCTACATCCACTCCGATGTAATACGCTTCCATTTGCACTCCTCCTTCGCCGGTTTTTTTATAGTATTCGCCGACCTTCCCCTTCATAACCATAAAAATTCCGGCGGCAAATTTTCTTGCAAAAAAATCGGAAAACAAACCTTGGTTTGTTTTCCGATTCCTGTGCTTTCCATTGGACACAGCTACAGTCCTTCATAATCAAATTTCGGGATAAAGCGTTCTGCAGCGGCACGCCCTTCCTGTACAAACGCCGTTTCCACTCCCAGAGAAATGGCGTCGTCAATCCATCGCTCGTATTCCCGTTTTGTCACCCGACGGTCCAGCTCCGGCCATCGCTTTACCCAGGGAAGCGGCGTATACTGCCGCATCAGGCTGAGATAAACCCGGTTGCCATAGGTGTTGTATACATGCCGAACGACAGCCTTGGCATCTGCAAGCCGCCCCGGCAGCAGCAGATGGCGAACCACCACGCCCCGCTTCATGCTGCCGTCCCGCCCAAATACCGGCGCGCTCTGCTGGCGCACCATTTCCTGCAGCGCGGCGCTGGCCACACAGGGATAATCCGGCGCGGCGGAATACCGCCCCGCCGCCTCCGCATCCCAATATTTAAAGTCCGTTAAATAAATGTCTACAATCCCCTGCAAACGTTTCAGCGTTTCTACTTTTTCATATCCGCCGCAATTATACACAATGGGCAGACGCAGACCCTGTCTCCGGCTTTCCATTACCGCCCGGATAATCTGCGGTGTATAGTGGGTTGGTGTGACAAGGTTGATATTTTCTGCCCCTTCTTCCTGCAGCCGTAGAAAAATCCCGCAGAGTTCTTCCCGGGACACCTCTTTTCCCACCTCGCCGCTGGAAACAGTCCGGTTCTGACAATAGACACATTGCAGGGGACAGCCAGTAAAAAATACCGTTCCCGCGCCCCGCGTTCCGGAAATGCAAGGCTCCTCCCACCGGTGCAGCGCCGCCCTGGCAAGGTAAATGCCCATTCCCTTGACGCCGCAGCGCCCGGTTTCTCCGTTTGCCCGGTCCGCCCCGCATTCCCTGGGGCAAATCCGACAGCCCGTTGTCTCCTTGGTCACTTTGTCACATCCTTGTTTTTTTCTGCCGGTTCCGCTGGATACAACTTCCGCAGCGCGCAGGCCAAACTGTGCGGCATCCGCCTTGGCCCCCGCACGGTATCCACGCCATACGACCGCAAAAAATTCAAATCCACCGGTGTTTTGTCATAGCACTGGAGCAGCTGAAGGATCATTGCTCTTTCCATATGAATATGCTCTGTATCCCGGCGGCATGGAATATCAACCTCCACTGCCCTGCACTGGTACCGGATGGCGGAAAACGGCGCCGTCACATACAAATAAACCGTGTCGCCCACCGCGACGCTGCTGCTTTGTTTCCAGCGGAACCTATGGCCCTTTTTTCCCGTCACCGCCGCCTCTACATCGTAATAGCGGGGATTTGCCGGAACAATCCATTCTGTGCTGCAAACCGGCCGCCGGTGAGGCCGGTTTCGGCGGCCGGTCAGCGCATAACTCTCCTGCAGCAAAGACAGCAGCTCTTCTTTCGGCACAGTCCCGTCCAGCAAAAGGGTAATCCAGGTTCCCTTCTGCATATGATAACCCGGAAAAATGCCCTCCTGCATCAAAAGAGAGCCTGCCATCAGCGGATCCGCCTTGAGATTCAGCACGTCCACGTATGCATTCCCTTCCAATCCCAACCTGTTTTTTGGCACGTTCATTAAAATCCCATACCATTTTCGATTGTCGCTGCGGCGAAGCACCGCATACCCTGGAAATCGCTTCCAAAGGTATTCCGGCTCCGTCCCATAGGTCTTTTTTGCCCAGGCCAAAATTTCCTCTCGGCGCATTCCTGCCTCCTTTTTCTTCCGGCGCGTCGCATGTTGTAAAGGTCTGCTGCGCCAAAGGGTTTCCTAAAAATCGCCTTTCATACGTTCCAAACTCATTTGAGCCGCAGCTATCCCTTCCGTTTGGTCAGTTTTACCACACACTCCACATGGTGCGTTCTGGGAAACAGGTCAAACGCCCGGCATACTGTCGCTTCATACCGTACGCCGAGCCGTTTCACATCCCGCGCCATCGTGGCCGGATCGCAGGAAATATACACCACCCGTTCCGGCGCTATGCGCAAAATCGCCTCGACCGCTCCGCTGTCCAGCCCTTTTCTCGGCGGATCCACTAAGACGACGTCTATTTTTTCACCTGTCTGTGCAAAGCGAGCCGCCGCCTGCCCCGCGTCCATGCACAAAAATTCCACATGATGCAAACCGTTCCGCCGGGCGTTTTCCCTGGCATTGTCTACCGCGGCGGGAACGATTTCGACTCCGGTGACAAAAGCCGCCTGTCTTGCGGCACACAAGGTAATGGTTCCCGCGCCGCAGTACAAATCCAGTACCCGTTCCGTGCCGGAAAAAGCGGCAAACTCCATCGCGCATGCATATAAGTTTTCCGCCTGATCATGGTGCACCTGATAAAAGGCCAGCGGAGAAATGGAAAACCGATTGCCGCACAGCACATCCTCCAGTTCGCCCCGGCCAAACACCGTGATGTTCCGTTCGCCCAGCACTTTATTGCCGGGCTTCGGCTGAAGGTTCAACACCAGGCCGCAAAGACCTGGAACGGCCGCTGCCGCCTTTTGCGCCAAATCCTCCAGCCCCGGCACCTCCCGCTTTGTTGTCACAAGACACAAAAGGACTTCTCCGGTTTCCATCCCGGTACGCACATAAACGTGCCGCACAAGGCCGGTTTCCTTTTGTTCATCATAGGCAGGGATCCCCCATGCCTGCATCCATTCGCATACCAGCCCGGCAAGGCGGTCCGCAGCTTCGGTCTGAATGGCGCACCGTGAAACGGGAATTATTTGGTGACTGTGCCGCCGGTAAAAGCCGGTATAGACGCCCTGTTCTCCCTGTCCTACCGGATACTGCCCCTTGTTGCGGTAGCCGGCAGTCTGTTTACTGCCTACAATGCCCGAAACCTCCAGTTCCAGTCCGGCAATGCGCCGCAGGGCATCCTGTACCTTTTTTTGTTTGATCCGAAGCTCTGCCGCATACGAAATATGCTGATAACAACACCCGCCGCACACTGCGCTCACTGGACAAGCTGAGGATATCCGGTCCGGGGAAGGGCGAAGGATCTCTTCCATCCTGCCATATGCCACCGTCTTGTTCACTTTTATAATTTTTACAGTGCAGACATCTCCAGCCGCACTGTTTGGCACAAATACCACCATGCCGCCGATACGGCACACCCCGGTCCCGTCGGCCGTGTAATCTGTGATTTCTGCCGGATAGGTCTTATTCTTCTCCAATGTCATAAGTCCTGAATGCTTCTCCTAACATATCCTGGATTTCCGCAAAAGGAATTTCAAATATCTGATATCCCTCCGAATACGGCGCAAGGTCATAGGTCTGATAACAGATGCAGAGGGCCGTATCCGTTACATAAAATTCTGCCTCGTCAAGCAAAGAGTCTGCGCTTTCTCTGGCGTTCTCAAAGTATGCCGCGGACCGTTCCTCCATCTGCCTGTAAATGTTTTCCAGCAACGTGTTTCTGTAAGTTTCCGGCGCGACGGAAAACACATCGGAAAGCAGCAGCAGCGCCCCATTGGATTTTAAAAAGGTCTCGCCTTCTATCCGCTGGTCTTCATGAACGCCGCCTGTCATCTGGGTAGTCAGCCGCCGCACTGACACATAAGCGTTCGTATCCGCCGCCACCGCATAATCCTCCGCAACGGAATAGGGAAGAAAGCCCGTCCCCGTGCTTTCTTCCAGGGACGCGTTATACAGTTCCCCTTCCCAAAACGCCTTTTTTTCCGCAGCAAGATTGTCGTAATACTGCCGGATATTTCCCAGCGCTTCCGCTGAAACACTATCGAACAAATCCGGAAACCGATATTCCACCATCAGCACCGTCACTCCATTGTCGTCTGTGTATGTATCGGTTCCATACGCACCCTCTGTCCGGTTCGCGGTTCCGTCCTCTGTTTCCGGAACAATCTCCTCCAGGTTTTCCGGCGGCTCCGGCTGCTGCTGGGCGGCAAGAAGATTTTGATTGTGCCGGTCTATTGCAGCAAACCCTGCAATAAACCCGCAAATTATGATGATTATACACAATAACATTTGCAACTTCTTGTTCATCATGTCCTCTTCTTTTTGTCGATTTTTTTTGTATAATAGAGTCACAGGCGTTGTTCCCAAGCCCAGGCCGCCCCTCGGGCGGTTTTTGTTCATTATAGCACAGTTTTTTTGAATTTAAAATAATTGGAGGAGAAACGATTATGAAAATCGACAACAGCGAAAAGGAACGCCGCGCATTTGAAACGGCGCTGGCCGGCAATATGGCGGAATGCTTTACCATGCAGCGGGAATGGATTGACGAGATTCTTGCCAGCGGCGAGGATCACTGTCCATGTCCCGAAAGCTGCCCGCACCATGGCAACTGCTTTGAATGCGTGCAGATCCATCGGGGGCACCGGGATCATCTGCCCTACTGCTTTTGGGATATGGTCAACGAACGCATTGACAAGCTCTCCCGTCTGACGGAAGGCTCCTACGCAAAGTATCAATCCCCGTGTCCTTCCGGCTGCGGCGGCTGTGAAAAGAAATGCGGCAAATAACCGATCGCCAAATGCGGCAAATCGTAAGACTGCATCCCCGCGCCGCCTTTGAACATACGCCTGAAAAAGGTTCCATCGGCGCAAAAAGGTTCTGTCCCATAGGACAGAACCTTTTTTCTGCTCTCTCGAATTACATCTGCGGCAGCATATCCGATTCCTTTGCAAGCTCCAGGGTAGTTGCCCCGTTGCCAATCGCCGCCAGGGGATCGATGAATTTGGCCACGCTCGCCATCAAAAGGGAGAGATTGTCCACCGCCTGGTTCGCCAGTTTTTCCAGAGAATCCGTAAGATCCAGAACGACGTTCTGTTTTAAATACAACTGTCCCGCCGGACGGAACAAGCCAAAACTGCCGATGGCGCTGAAGCTGTTGCAATAATCGCAGGCTTTGGACACTTCATAAAAATAATTGTCCATCAGGCCGGTGAACAGCGTGACATAAAACTGCAGCAGCGCCGTATTTTCTCTGGGGAGTTTTAATGGGATAAAGCACAGTTCATACAGCACGTCCTGCATCACCTTGCCGTTTCGTTTGCTTTCTATCCGCAGGATCATAGGGTTTTGTCCCTCTTTTGCTTCCAGAAGTTCCGTCTCAAACTGATTTTCCTTTAAAATATCCCGCAGGCATAACAGCAATTTTTCTTCCATAAGCCGCCCCTTTACTTCACACCGATGTCATGCCGGAAATGCGCTTTTTCAAAGTGAATTACCGCCACGTCCTGATATGCCTTTTCAATGGCCTCTTCCAGGGTTTTCCCCACAGCGGTCACTCCCAGCACGCGGCCGCCAGCTGTGACGATTTTTCCGTCCTTTTTCGCGGTGCCGGCATGGAACACCACAGAATTCTTCACATGTTCCAGCCCGGAAATCTCTTTTCCCTTTTCGTACTGCAGCGGATAGCCACCGGAGGCCATTACCACACAGCAGGCGGCGTCCCCGGACCATTGGATGTCCATTTTCTGCAATGTGCCGTCAATGGTAGCATTCATAATATCGAACAGGTCGCTTTCCAGGCGCAGCAGCACCGCCTGCGTCTCCGGATCGCCAAACCGGGCATTGTATTCGATGACTTTCGGTCCCTGTTCTGTCAGCATCAGACCGAAATACAGGACGCCGCGGAACGGCCGTCCTTCCGCTTTCATAGCGGCCACCGTTGGAGCAAAAATGGTTCTCGCGCATTCTTCCGCTACCGCGTCGGTATAATAACGGGAAGGGGAAAAAGCGCCCATACCGCCGGTATTTGGACCTTCATCCCGGTCATACGCACGCTTATGATCCTGCGCAGAGGGCATAGTGACAAAATGCTCGCCGTCTACAAAGGCCAGGACGGAAACTTCCGGTCCACAAAGGCATTCCTCGATGACCACCCGGGCGCCGGCGCCGCCAAATGCGCCGCCGTCAATGGCGTCCCGCACGGCGGCAATCGCCTGTTCTTCCGTCTGGGCAACGGTTACGCCCTTGCCCAAAGCAAGCCCGTCTGCCTTAATAACGATGGGCGCCCCATGCTGCCGGATATAATCCACCGCTTCCCCGCTGTTTTCAAACACGGCATAGCCCGCTGTAGGAATGTGGTATTTTTTCATCAGTTCTTTGGCGAAGGATTTGGAGCCTTCCAAAACCGCCGCGTTTTTCCGGGGACCAAACGCCCGGAACCCGTCGGATTCCAGCGCATCCACCATGCCAAGGGCCAGCGGATCGTCTGGTGCAACCACAACCAGATCCGGCCGCATCTCTTTGGAAAACGCTACGACTCCGTCAATGTCGGTTGCCTGGATGTCCACGCATTGGGCAACGGACGCAATGCCGCCGTTGCCTGGCGCACACCAGATTTTATCTACTTTCGGGCTTTTGGACAACGCCGCGCAAATCGCATGCTCCCGTCCGCCGCCGCCGATTACTAACACTTTCATACTATATTCCTTTCTGTCTCCGAAAACAACCGGGAACGGCGCTGTCTGGCCGTTCCCGCTGTTTCTCCCAGCAATTTTAATGATGGAACAGGCGCATGCCGGTAAAGCACATCGTAATTCCATACTTATCCGCCGTCTGAATCACATGGTCATCCCGAATCGAGCCGCCCGGCTCCGCAATATACTGCACGCCGGACTTTCTCGCCCGCTCCACATTGTCGCCGAAGGGGAAAAAGGCGTCGGACCCCACCGTAACGCCGGTCTGCGTCGCAATCCATGCTTTCTTTTCTGCGGCGGTCAGCGGATCCGGCTTTACCCGAAACGTCTGCTGCCAAACTCCCTCCGCCAAAATATCCTCATACTCGTCGGAGGTATAAATGTCAATGGTGTTGTCCCGGTCCGGGCGGCGAATGCCGTCCACAAACTGCAGTCCCAGCACTTTCGGGTTCTGCCGCAGATACCAGGTATCCGCTTTGCTGCCGGCGAGCCGCGTACAATGAATTCTGGACTGCTGTCCTGCACCCACGCCAATCGTCATGCCGTTTTTTACATAGCAAACGGAATTGGACTGGGTATATTTCAAGGTGATCAGCGCGATCATCATGTCAATTTTCGCCTGTTCCGGCAAATCCCTGTTTTTTGTCACAATATTTTCCAGCAGCGCCTCGTTGATTTCAAAATCATTATACCCCTGTTCGAACGTGACACCGAATACATCCTTGCACTCCACCGGCGCCGGTACATAGTCCGAATGAATCCGCACTACGTTATAGTTGCCTTTTTTCTTGGTCTTTAAAATTTCCAGCGCCGCTTCCGTATAGCCCGGGGCGATCACGCCGTCGGACACTTCGTACTTTAGATACTCCGCCGTCGCAGCGTCGCACACATCGGACAGCGCGGCCCAGTCGCCATAGGAGCAAAGACGGTCCGCGCCCCTCGCCCGGATATAGGCGCAGGCAATGGGAGAAAGAGCCGCCGTTTCGTCCACAAAATACATCTGCTTTTCCAGCGCAGTCAGCGGCATTCCTACCGCGGCGCCGGCAGGAGAAACATGCTTAAACGAAGCCGCTGCCGGCAGACCCGTGGCTTTTTTCAGCGCCTTTACCAGCTGCCAGCTGTTGAGCGCGTCCATAAAGTTAATGTAACCCGGCGTTCCGTTGAGCACCTCCAAAGGAAGCTCGCCCTGCTTCATGAAAATGCGGGACGGCTTCTGGTTGGGGTTGCACCCATATTTTAACGCAAATTCTTTCAAACCCATCGCCTCCTTACTGATGCTTGTTGCGAATAACGTCCGTCACTTTTCCTGTGGCAAGGTGGATAAACCGTACCATCAGCGAGACTTTGTTGTCCGCATTCAAATTGTCCCAAAGGGTCTGGGCAAATTCCGCCGCATCCCCCTCCACGCGAATGGTTTTCGGTTCCCCTTCAAACGAAGGCAGCGGATCGCCGTCACACCGATATGTGTGGATAAAATGGCCCAAGCCGTTTACCGGCCTGTCATATTCATAGAAAAAGCGTTTACAGCAGGAGGGATTTCCCTCAAAACTCTTTAAAATAGACAATGCATACGATCCGTCCGCGGCCAGCACGCCGGAAATTCTGGGCGTGTAGTTGGGCGCATCCGGCTCAAATTCCCGGGTCCGCAGCGCATCCATATAACTCTTTCCTGCTGCCAAAGCGTCCCGCACGGTATCCGTCTGGTCGCCGTTTGTAATGATGGTGGTCGTCCCATACACCCGCAGCGGGTGATAAATGATCAGCGAAGGATCGGTCAGCTTGGACGGGTCAAACGCCTCGGTTTTTATACCATCCTCGGTTTTGGTGAAAACCCGGTTCCGGCTGTTTTCCGACCGTCCCATAATAAAATATGCCATTACCGCATAATTGCCATCCTCGCTCCGGCCTAAAATAATACCTCTGCCCGGATAGGGATTTTGGTTCAGTTCTTCTGCAATATTTCGTAGTTCCATAATGCCCCCTATTGTTCCATCTGTACAGCGCCGTCCCGGCAAATTATTTTCCCCTGGCAGAACATAGAAGTAACATAGGGCAGCAACACATGCTCCGCCTCCTGCATCACCCGCTTCTGCAAGGTTTCCGGCGTATCGCCGTTCCGCACATCCACCGCTTTTTGCGCAATAATCGCACCGCCGTCCGTAATTTCGTTGACAAAATGCACCGTAGCACCCGTCACCTTCACGCCTTTTTTCAGCGCCGCCTCATGCACGCGCAGCCCGTAATATCCATCCCCGCAAAACGCCGGTATCAGAGATGGGTGGACATTGATAATTTTGTTTTCAAAAGCCTTGCAAAATTCCGCAGACAACACGGTCATAAACCCTGCAAGCACCACAAGGCCAATTCCGTTTTCCCGAAGCAGCTGAATGAGCGCCGCGTCGTATTGGCTGCTGTCTGCAAAATCCTTCTTGCGGACAACCCGGGAGGATACGCCTGCCCGGCGGGCGCGGTTCAGAGCATATGCATCTTCTCTGGAAGAAACCACCAGCGTGATGCGCCCATTTTCAATGGCACCCGCCGCCTGCGCGTCCAGAAGCGCCTGCAGGTTTGTGCCGCCGCCGGACACCAAAACCGCGATATTTACCATAATTTGACTTCCTTCTCGCCGGCCACGCATTCGCCGATGATATAGGCTTTTTCCCCGCAGCCGCAAATAAGTTCCACCGCCCGGTCCGCATCGTCCCTGGAAACGGCCAAAATCATACCGGCACCCATGTTAAAGGTATTGTACATATCCCGTTCCGGAATGTTACCGGTCTTTGCAATCAGATCAAAAATCGGCAGCACCGGCATAGCCTTTTTCTCAATCGAAGCGCCGACGCCATCTTTCAGCATCCGTGGGATGTTTTCATAAAACCCGCCGCCGGTAATATGGCTGACGGCTTTGATGTCCACCTTTTCCTCCAGCAGTTTCTTTACCGTTTTTACATAAATCCTGGTCGGCGTCAGCAGTTCCTCTCCAAGGGTTTTGGAAAACTCGTCAATATACATCCGGACCGACTTTTCGTTGATGCCGAACACTTTACGCACCAGGGAATACCCGTTGGAATGCACCCCGGAGGAAGCAATGCCAATGAGCACATCTCCTGCCGCAAGCCTTTCCCCGGTAATCATTTTTTCCTTGTCCACGATGCCCACGGTAAAGCCCGCCATATCGTATTCATCCACCGGATAAAATCCAGGCATTTCCGCTGTCTCGCCGCCAATGAGAGCACACTCCGCCTGCCGGCAGCCCTGGGCAATTCCAATCACCATTTTGGCGATTTTTTCCGGCTGGTTTTTCCCTACCGCAATATAATCCAGAAAGAACATCGGGGAAGCGCCGCAGCAAATCACGTCGTTGACGCACATCGCCACGCAGTCGATTCCAATGGTATCATGTTTGTCCAACAGGAAGGCAAGCTTCAGCTTTGTCCCGACGCCGTCGGTGCCGGAAACCAGGACAGGCTCTTTCATACCCTGTACCGGTGGGGCAAACAGGCCGCCAAAGCCGCCCAAAGAACCAAGCACTCCTTTGGTAAAGGTGCTTTCCACATAGGGTTTCATCAGCTTTACTGCCTCATACCCTGCGGTTACATCCACGCCGGCTGCTTTGTAACTTTCCGAAAAACTTTTACTCATTATTTTACAATCCTACTTTCAAACATATTTTTTTCCACACGTTCCGGAACCGGAATTGGATATTTTCCGCTGAAACAGCCGCTGCAAAAACCGCAGTTTGCGCCAACGGCAATTTTTTCCGTCGCTTCTAAGGACAAAAAGCCCAGCGAATCCACGCCGATAATCTGCTGCATCTCTTCCACCGTCCGGTTATGCGCCAGAAGCTGTCCCCGGTCCGGAATGTCTGTGCCGAAAAAGCAGGGATGGCGAAACGGCGGCGCGGAAATCCGCATATGGACCTCTTTGGCGCCCGCCTCCCGCAGAAGATTTACAATTCGCGCACAGGTAGTGCCCCGCACAATGGAATCGTCCACCATAATCACCCGCTTGCCATCTACCGCGTCTTTCAGGGCATTGAGCTTAATTTTGACGGAAGACTCCCGCTTCTTCTGTCCCGGCTGAATAAAGGTTCTTCCAATATAGCGGTTTTTTATCAAGCCTACCCCATAAGGAATGCCGGAGTGTTTCGCATAACCGATGGCGGCGGGAATGCCGGAATCCGGCACACCGATGACAATGTCCGCTTCCACGGCATGCTCCATCGCAAGGTACCGCCCCGCTTCCTGCCGGGCCATTTCCACGGATGCGCCGTCGATTACGCTGTCCGGCCTTGCAAAGTAGATATATTCAAATATGCAGGGGGCTGGCTCTGTCTGAATGCCGCAGTGCATACTCCGCAATTCCCCGTTTTCCACCACGCAAACTTCTCCGGGCGCGATGTCCCGAATAAACGCTGCGCCAATGGCGTCCAAGGCACAGCTTTCCGATGCAAATACATAGGAGTTGTCCAGCTTGCCAAGGCACAAAGGACGAAAGCCCTTGGGATCTCTTGCCGCAATGAGCTTTCGCGGAGACATAATCACCAGAGAATACGCTCCTTTAATGACATGCATCGCCTGCAGCACGGCTTCTTCAATGCTCCGGCTTTTCAGCCGTTCCCGCACAATGATATAGGTAAGTACTTCGGTATCGCTGCTGGAGCGAAAAATCCCCCCGGCAAGTTCCACTTCCCGGCGAAGTTCCATCGCGTTTACGAGGTTGCCGTTGTGCGCCACCGCCATATTCCCCTTAACGTGTGTAATGTTAATGGGCTGTGCGTTTTCCCGTACAGGTTCCCCCGTTGTAGAATACCGCACATGGCCAATCGCCATATTTCCCGGCATCCTATCCAGCCGCTGCTGGTCAAACACATCATTGACAAGCCCCGTGTCTTTATGGCAGCTGATCACGCCGTTGTCGTTAACCGCAATGCCGCATGCCTCCTGCCCTCTGTGCTGCAAGGCAAACAGCGCAGAATAGGCACAGTGCGCCGGGCTATAATTATCTTTTTCGTTCACATAAATGCCGAACACGCCGCATTCTTCATGCACTTTGTCAGACCATGCGGAGTCCGTTTTTTTCATTGTATACTTCATTCTTTGTTTTCACCCATCAATCTGCGCATAATTTCATTGTAAGCGTCTTCCACCCCGCCAAGATCCCGGCGGAACCGGTCCTTGTCCAGCTTTTCTTTGGTATCTTTGTCCCAAAGGCGGCAGGTATCCGGAGAAATTTCATCCGCCAGAATAATTCCGTCATGAAATCTCCCAAACTCCAACTTAAAGTCCACCAGAATAACGTTCAGCTTGTCAAAATATTCCTTCATCACCTCATTGATTTGGAACGCCATGGCTTTGATGGTTTCAATTTCTTCCTTTGTGGCAAGTTTCAGCGCCAGGGCATGGTATTCGTTTATGAGGGGATCGCCCAACTCGTCGTTTTTGTAGCTGAATTCAATGGTGGGTGCGTCAAATGCTACGCCTTCCTCCACGCCGTACCGTTTGGAAAAACTGCCCGCCGCAATGTTGCGGATAATGACCTCCAGCGGAACAATGGATACCTTTTTTACCACCGTGTCCCGTTCATTCAGCTGCTCCACATAATGGGTGGGCACGCCCTTTGCCTCCAAAAGCTGGAACATATGGTTTGTCATCGTGTTATTAATCACGCCTTTTCCCGCAATCTGCCCTTTTTTCAAGCCGTTAAACGCTGTCGCGTCGTCTTTATAGGAGACGATTACCAAATCCGGGTTTTCCGTCGCAAAAACCTTTTTGGCCTTCCCTTCATAGATCATAGTTTTCTTTTCCATTGCGTTTCTCCTCCATCTCAACTATATGAAACTAAAATACATCCAGTTTATTCGTATTGCCGGGAAATCTTTGCATCCTTTTCCAGCACTTCTTCCTCCATCTGCCGTTTAAATTCCGCAAGTTTTTTACCAAGCGCCTCATCGGACAGCGCCAGGATCTGTGCCGCAAGGATCGCCGCGTTGTCCGCTCCGTCGATCGCGACAGTTGCCACCGGAACGCCCTTTGGCATCTGTACCATTGACAGCAGGCTGTCCAAGCCGTCCATCGTGGACGATTTGATGGGCACGCCGATGACAGGCAGCGTCGTATATGCCGCGATCACGCCGCCCAAATGCGCCGCCTTGCCGGCCGCCGCGATAATGACGCCATAGCCCTTCTCTTGTGCGCCCGCCGCCAGTTCCTCCGCTGCACGGGGGGTCCTGTGGGCAGAGATCACCCGCACATCAAAAGGAATTCCCAATGCTTTGAGCCGAGTCGCAGCGCCTGCCATCACTTTAAGGTCGCTGTCCGACCCCATCACAATACATACCCTTTTCATTGCTACCTCCCAAAAAAGACAAGGACATACACTTCTGGTATGTCCCTTTTATTTCCACTGCATGCTATTGATTTCTGGAAAGAATGCACGATTGCCCCATATCTGTGGGTGCACGTATGCCGTCGCAGCGATTCTCTGTTTCCGCAAAGATGCAATACGGCACCGATTCAACAAACCCACATCCTTATGCACAGCATTCATAATATAATAATTTTATACTACAATCCTCCCTGTTTCAAGTAAAAAAGAGAGATTTCCAAAAGTTTTTCCAAATATGATAATTTACTGCCGGACCTGCCGGGATTTTTGTGAAAAAAACTACATCAGCGCCCGAACTGCCCGGATATTTTCCGCTTCCCGTGTCAACAGCATCTCCGCGGTGCGCCGTACATCGGCGTCGTATCTGCCCGTTGCGCAGTCGCCAATGGCTGGAATCAGAAGTTCCGCCGTAAGGGCAGTCAGGGGGATGCAGTTGCTGGATGCAATATATTTCAGAAAATTATCCACCTTGACATCATAGGATATCCCCACCACCGGAACGCCTTTGCCCGCCGCGAACATCAGGGAATGCAGCCGCATTCCCACTACCGTTTTCATCCGCGCCAAAACACCGATGGTAACGTCAATGGGAAACCGTTCCGTCACTTTGTAGTAAGGGCACCGCAGCAGTTCCGTCACTCGGTCCGCCGGCTCCAGATCGCTGGGGTATTCAATGGGCAGAAACAGCGGCGTAAGACCAAAGGTTTCATAAGCGTACTCCGCCGCCCGGGCGATTTCTGCCGCTGCCGCATCAAATTCCTTCCACTTCCGCAAGGCAAAACAGATGTAGTTTCCGTCTTTTGGAATTCCCTGCTGGTCCAGCAAATCGTCAATGCGCGCAGAAGGGGCGGCCGGCAAAATCAAAGCCGGGTCTGCGGACAGACGGATTTGCGGCTTTGTCACCTGCAGCCGATTCAATTCGTTTAAAGAGTTATCATCCCGCAAAGTAATGATATCCGCATTTTCGTTAATGACTTTTCCCGTGATTTTTCGGTTCATTTTTTTATGCACCGGTCCAATTCCGCAGCCGTACATCACCACCTTGCAGCCGAGGGCTTTGGCAAATCGAATGGTATAAAGATAATAAATGAGGGATCGGGTGGAAGTCACGTCCTGAATCAGGCTGCCGCCGCCGTTAATATAGATGCTGGACTTTTGAAACCGCCGCAGTACTTTCACAATGTTAAACGTATACATGGAATTGACTCTGTGCTGAACACGGGTTTCCTCCGGCCGGCGGGACATCACCCAAATAGGCATGGTTTCATCCATCTCCCGCACCTCCTGCACAATGGCCTTTAAAATGGCGTCATCGCCGGCGTTCCCTTTTCCATAGGCGCCGCAAATCACAACCCCATCCCTTGGCTTTTCAAACCGGCGGAACTTGTCCAGCACCATCTGATAGTTTTCTACCTGTGTCTGGCACATCTTCTGCAGAGAGAATTCCCGCTTGGTTTTTTCCAGCAGGCGTTCCGCAAACGTGCGGCGCAATTCATCGTCCGATGCAATCCGTTCCAGTTGCTTCGCCAGAGTGACATAGTCTTTCGGCTGAAAGATAAATCCGTTTTCCCCGCTGTCGATCAGCTCGCTCATACCGCCTACATCCGAACAGATGGAAACACAGCCTTCCCCAATGCCTTCCAGAATGGAATAAGGGAATGTTTCGGAAATGGAGCTGAGAAGCGTCACATCCATTGCAGCGAAGAACTCATTGATAGGGGATACCCAGCCGCAAAAGCAGACCTGCTCGCTGATGCCAAGTTCCCGGGCCATTTTCTCCAGATTTGCTTTGTCCTCGCCTTCCCCCGCCACGAACAGGCGCAGCCTCGGCTGCTTTTTTACCGCAATTGCAAACGCGCGGAGGGTTGTCGTAATATCTTTCACAGCAGTCAGACGGGCGGCGATGCCGCAAAGCACCATATCGTCCGTCACCGAAAAATTATATCGTTCCCTGCAATATGCCGTGCGGTCAAATTTTTTTACCGGTTCGTTCAAATCCATTCCGTTGTAGATGGTGCACATCCGTTCCGGGTCAAACCCCCGTTCCACCAGCGTCCTTGCCATTCGATCCGCAACCGGCTGGTAAAAATCCATAAACCGCAGCGCGATGGAATTGACCGTGCCAAAACTAAACTGCTTAATGGGGCTTCCCAGGTAATCCAGACGATAATCCGAATGTACAGTGGTCATAACGGGGATCCGCCGCTTTGCCCGGAGCAGAATTCCCATCATATTGGCCTTTGCTCCATGACAGTGGATGATATCCGGCCGCATTTCGTCCGCGATGGCAACCAGTCGGCGGCGGGCTTTCCAGATGTTTTGGGTGGCGATTACTTCCACATCAATTCCCTCGGCCCTGGCTTCCGCAGGAAACGGTCCCTCCCGAAAACTGATCAGTTTAATCCTGTGGTTTCGGGACAGTTCCTTATTCAAACTCATAATATGGGTTTTGGCACCGCCGACGTCGCCGCCGCCCATCAACACTAAGACGTTCATTCCCATTCTCCTTGTGCAGTTTTCTCTATTATACTATGTTTCCATTCCCTTGAAAAGCGCTGATTTTCCTGCAATCGCCGCTCCCTTTCCCTCCGCAAATCTGCCCTCCCTTTTACCTTTTGTGTTGATATAGGCTCATCCGCCAACCCTTTCGTCGATTCGACGGAATTACAAGCATAAGAAAGGAACCATCCGACCAGATGGTTCCTTATTAGTTCAAATTATTTATGGAAGATTACTTTACAATCATAGTAGACTTCCTTTGTTATGGACAGATTCCATGCATTCATTCTACTGTGCCATCGCTTGTGTTTCAAAAATGTTTCCCAGTCCATTTCAAGTATTTCTTCCAATTCGTAGTCATTATTGAATTTACATATGATGACATATTCAAACTTCTGTTTATTTGGTGTGGTCGAACCTTTTGGCTCTAATCCATAAAACACACCCGTAACATTACCGCTCGTGGACTTGATACTATAGCGATCTCCTTTCCGACTAATAGCATCAATATTTTCTGTGCCGACTGGAGCGACTGCCAATGTAGGTAGACCAGCAGTGTTATTGTAATACTCAATGGCCAAATATTCGCCCAAATCACCAATGACATTATTTGTTCGAATAACAGATCTATTTTTCAACTCTTTAATAACTGAACTGTAGAGAGATACCAAATCTACTGTCTTTAATGGCGTTAAATCCATAATAAAATAACCTCCAAACATTCTATGACTTTGACTGTAGCATACCATACTCGGAGGTTGTTTTCAATTTGTGCTTTCTAAGGTGCCCACATAGTGTGAGTACTTACTCCAGATTGGTTCATATTTGCAATGCTTTTAGTGAAATAGACGGAGTTATATCCATCAACACAAAAGGTAAAAGGGATATCTGCCCTGCGGCGTTGCAGCAGCGGCGCATTGCTGTTATACTAAACTCCAGTATATCAAATATACCAAGAGGAGGTCTTTCCATGCTGAATTGTCTGTTTGCGGGGCTGGGCGGTTTCGCCGGCGCCGCGCTGCGGTATCTGTTT
The DNA here is from genome assembly GCA_934395135.1 of uncultured Eubacteriales bacterium. GTDB lineage: Bacteria > Bacillota > Clostridia > Oscillospirales > Butyricicoccaceae > CAKRRK01. The sequence goes on from CAKRRK010000001.1 coordinate 98,155, forward strand.
GGGCGCATTCCCCTGGGGCAGTCTGGACAGTTTCCCGCAAACACTCTGCTGATTAATATTCTGGGCGCTGTTTTCATCGGTATCCTGTCCGGTTTGTTTCCGGACGGCGCCGGGGCCAATCCCCGTCTTTTGCTGTTTTTAAAGGTTGGCGTATGCGGCGGTTTCACCACATTCTCCACATTCTCGCTGGAAAGCGCCGGACTTTTCTCCCAGGGACGCATCCTCGCCGGCGTCCTTTATGTCCTTCTCAGTGTTTTTTTGTGCCTCGCCGCCGTATATTTTGGAAAAAATCTTGGCAGGCTTTTATTTTAAACTTGATAATATTGCTGGAAAATACTATAATAATAGAATCATATCAATATCAAATCAGAGGTTTTTTATTATGGAACAAATCAAAACACCGGAACAGTATGTTGATACCGTCCAGATGCTTTCCCAAAGCGTCGGCAAGGAAGTATCTTTTAAAGGTACCGTACACAGGGTGCGGGATATGGGGGATTTTTCCTTTGTCATCCTCCGTGTAAACCGCGGCCTTGTGCAATGTGTTTTGGACGATACCATACAGGGCGTCGCAAAGTCCGACGTGAAGGACGCCGTTGTGCTCTGTGTCCGGGGCACCGTGCGGGAAGAAAACCGCGCCGAGCATGGCTTTGAAGTTGTGCTTTCGGAAGCTTCCATTCTCGCCCGTCCTTATGAGCCGCTTCCTATCCCTCTTGGTAAAAAATATATGGGGCTTTCTCTGGACGTGGATCTGCCTTACCGCCCCATTTCCCTGCGCCACCCGGTAAAGCAGGCGATTTTCCGCATCCAGGGCGGCATTGCGGACGGCTTTTGCGAATATATGCTTTCCCAGGGGTTTACCCACATCCACTCTCCGAAACTTGTCTCCGCCGGTGCGGAAGGCGGCGCAAACATTTTTAAACTGGATTATTTCGGACAGGAAGCGTACCTCGCACAGTCCCCCCAGTTTTACAAGCAATACACCGCCTGCATTTTCGGACGGGCCTTTGAAGTGGGCAGTGTTTACCGCGCGGAGCGCCACAGCACCTCCCGCCACTTGAACGAATACATCGGACTGGATTTTGAAATGGCCTATATTGACTCCATGTATGACGTTATGGAAATGGAAACCGGTATGCTTCGGTATGTGATGGAGTATCTCAAAGCGCATTTCCCAGAAGAGCTTTCCCTTGTAAAGGCCGACCTTCCTGTGATCCATACTATCCCTTCCGTCCGTTTTATGGAGGCAAAGGAGATTATGCTGGAGCATTTTGGCCATAAATCCAAAAACCGCTATGATCTCGATCCTAACGAGGAGAAAATGCTGTGCGATTATGCCAAAAAGGAATTTCAGAGCGACTTCATTTTTGTCACCCATTTTCCTTCCTCCAAACGTCCTTTTTATGCGATGGATGACCAGGAAGATCCCAAATATGCCCTGAGCTTTGACCTTCTCTTCCGCGGTTTGGAAATCACCACCGGCGGCCAGCGTATCAATGACTATCAGCAACAGTATGACAAGCTGATTGCCCGCAACATGAATCCGGAGCTGTTTGAAAGTTTCCTGATGCTCCACAAATACGGTGCACCGCCCCATGGCGGCCTGGGCATCGGGTTGGAGCGCCTCACGATGCAGCTTTTGGGCCAGAATAATGTGCGGGAAGCGTCCATGTTCCCCCGGGATATGTCTCGTCTGGTTCCATAATTTCAAAAATAGCCAGCAGGGCAGAGAATGTTTCTCTGCCCTGTTTTATTGATTGCCGCGGTGTTTCGTTCTTTTCCGCCGCCTGTTTTTGCCGGCACTGCCCGATGCCTTTCCGGCGGAATCTGCCGTGCTCCAGCGCGTTTTTCCCTTATTTCTTACTGCACTATTTTATTCCATACGGCTATGGTACAAGGAGGCGGTCCCTATATCTGCTGCCTGGCGCGGCAATCGGCCTTGAAATTGTCGCAACCACGCTGCCCAAACTTTCGGATGGCTTTTCCAGGACCCTGCCCTCTATTTTCTGCATTGCCGTGCATACATTGTGCTTTTTCTTTTTTCCAAAGCACTTCTCAGAATCAATCTTGGCGTGGCCTATGCTGCCTGTATCGGTGTTGGCATCCCCGCTACATTCATTATTTCCGCTATTGCGTTCCGGCAGGGCGTCAGCCTGCCCGGCGGTGTTGGCATTGTTTTGATTATTGCAGGATGTTTGCTGCTTAATCTCTTGGGCAGTGTGCATCCACCAAACAGCCCGGACATTTTGTCCGGGCTGTTTGGTGAAATTTAAGAAAATCTTAAGGGTTTCTTCCTAGCATTCCCGCGCCTTACCGTGTTACTATGGTTGCAAGATATGCGGCTTGGCGCACTGCCCCTTTTCTGCAATGTCTTGCCGCAACAGTCCAAGGAGAAACCGTATGTCCCATATTTTATCGATGCTGTCCGGCATGGTTCCGGGCGTTATTCTGATTTTGGCTGTCGCTGCCATTCTTTCCCGCGTTTTTCGCCATAGCGCCCCTACCCCACTTCATACCGTCGGCGCACTGCTCTATGCCATTGTTGTGACTGCGGTTTTATCCGTCACCGGCGTACCAGGCCTTCCCTTCCTGCGCTTTCATCCGGTGACTGCTTTCGTCCCCTTTTATGACATTGGCAACAATACCATCCAATATGTTCAAAACATTCTGCTGTTTCTTCCGCTTGGTTTCCTGCTGCCCACACTCTGGATCCCTTTCCGCCGGACATGGCGCACAGTTTTGTTCGGTGCTGTTTTTTCCTGCGCCATTGAGACATCCCAGCTGTTCTGCTACCGTTCTACCGATCTGGACGATGTGCTGATGAACACCCTTGGCGCGTTTCTTGGTTTTCTGTTGTTCCGGTTGATGCGGCGGCTGCCGCTGTTCCGGCGATGCTTTTCCTCCGCATCCAGCGCCCGCGCGCAGCCGGTTCTGCTGCTGCTGGCAGCTTGGGCGGTGATGTTTCTGGTGCAGCCCTATCTGGAACAACTGCTCTGATTTGCCGCAGTGAGAGGAATCCCGCTCTTTCCTCAGTTCTGGCCAAGCAAATAAAAACGGCGGTATACTTACCGCCGTTTTTTTGCTTATTTTTCTGCATAAGACCACTGCACCCCTTCCCGGGTGTCCTTCAAAACAATGCCTCTTTCGGTCAAAAGATACTCCCGTATCCGGTCTGCCTCTGCAAAATCTCTGTTTTTCTTTGCCGCTGTGCGGGCGGCAATGAGCTGTTCGATCTCGCTGTCAATCCCCTTTTTTTCGCCCTGGGCAATCCCCAGCACGCCGCACAGCTCCTGCATCAACGCAAGAGCACCCTCGCAGTATGCCCCGGATACCGCCGCATGCTCCTTGGTGTAAATATTCACATCCCGCACCAGCTCAAAAATCGCCGCCAGAGCATCCGCGGTATTCATATCGTCCTCCATGGCTGCAATGAATTTCTCCCGGTACTGGCCGAGGCGCTGCAGTTCCTCCGCTTCCTCGCCGGAAAGAGAGCCGCTTTTTTTGGAGCACAAAAATTCCAGATTTTCCTTGGCAGAATACAGCCGTTCCAAAGACGCCTTGTTCATTTTCAGAGATTCTTCTGAATAGTTCAGCGGGGTCCGGTAATGGGCGGACAGCATAAACATACGGATGGTTTCGTAGCCATATATCTTTGCCGCGTCCCGCACCATAAAGAAATTCCCCTTGGATTTGGACATCTTCTCATTGTCTATGGTCAAAAAACCGTTGTGCAGCCAATAATGGGCAAATTCACAGCCATTGGCCGCTTCCGATTGGGCAATCTCGTTCTCATGGTGGGGAAACGTCAAATCCAGGCCGCCGGAATGAATGTCAATGGTTTTTCCAAGATATCGATTGGCCATCGCGGAACATTCAATATGCCACCCCGGCCGGCCGCAGCCCCATGGCGTTTCCCAGCTGGGTTCTCCCGGCTTTGCCTGCTTCCACAGCGCAAAGTCCATAGGGTCCTCTTTTTGCTCGTTGACATTGATGCGCGCCCCGGCTTCCAGGTCATCCAGGGGCTGATGAGACAACTTTCCATAATCCTGAAACTTTTTTGTGCGGAAATATACGTCTCCGTTGGATACATAGGCATACCCTTTGTCTATCAATGTCTGAACCAGCCGGATAATCGCATCCATGCATTCCGTTGCCCGCGGATGCACCGTTGCCCGGTGGATGCCGAGTCCCTCAGCGTCCACGAAGTATTCCCGAATATAGCGCTCTGCAATCTCCTGAAAGGAAACGCCTTCCTCGTTGGCCTTGCGAATCACTTTGTCGTCAATATCCGTAAAATTCTGCACAAAATCCACCTGATATCCCCGATATTCCAGATAACGGCGCAAAATATCGAACATAATAAACGGCCTTGCGTTGCCAATATGAAAATAATTGTACACCGTGGGGCCGCAGGAATACATTTTTACCTTGCCAGGTTCGATCGGAACGAATTCTTCCTTTTGGCGGGTCATCGAATTATAAAGCTTCATACAGCATCCCTCCTAATTTCAATAATTTCAACATAAAAAAATGCCGCCTCTGTCTGCAAGAGGCGGCACAATCGGTCGCGGTTCCACTCTGATTTTATCTTGATCGGCCTATAACGGAGCCTGCCGCCGGGCGTTACCCCGGAGCTCACGGACGCACGTTCCCGCAGAGCCGCCGAGACTGTTCCACCCGTTCAGTCCCTCTCTGTGTGCGGCGCGCCGCGTTACTCTTTCCGTTCACAGCCATCCTTCTTAAATTATAAAAAGTATATCATATTCGGGCCATATGTCAAGCCTCTGGCTCCTTCCGGCATTCTCCCGCCGAAAGTGCACCTCTTATTTCGGCCGGGAAGCGCCTTCTGCCACAACGGACCAGTTTTTCGCCATATATTCCACGCCGGAATAGATTGTGACCGCCGTCATCACCCAACCGATCACCATATAAATCATCTGATGTTCCGGTGTATTCTTTTCCAGGATAATCAAGAGGAAAATGATCACAACGCCGGCGATCTGAACGCAGGTTTTCACCTTTCCGGACCAAGCCGCCGCAATCACCTGCCCTTTTGCCGCCGCTACATTCCGCAGGGAAGTAATGATAAATTCCCGCGCCAGAATGATAAACACCATATACGACGCCAAATATCCGTCTCCTACAAAAACAAGCAGCGCCGCCGTTACCAGCAGTTTGTCCGCCAGAGGATCCACAAATTTTCCAAAATCTGTAATCTGGTTGTACTTTCTTGCAATATATCCATCTAAAAAATCCGTCGCACTGGCGGTGATGAACAGGATCAACGCAACGATGTTCCCTGTTTTTGTTCCCAACAAGGCAAACACAATGAAAAACGGAATCATCGCAATGCGCGTTATGGTGATTTTGTTCGCCGTTGTCATACTGTTCCCCTTTCTGTTTCACAAAGCGCGGCGCCAAGCAGATCGACTCCCGCGCTGTCATCTATGCGCACCATTACAAATTCTCCCGGCGCATGCTCTCTGTCACTCTGAAAATAAACCTTGCCGTCAATCTCCGGGGAGTCCGCATAGGTTCTGCCCACATAGGCTTGCTCCTCGCTGTCGTACCCTTCACACAGCACTTCAAAAACTTTATGCATGCAGGAAAGATTGTATTCGTCGATCACTGCCGTCTGAATTTCCTCTGCGATAAACCGCCGGCGGCGTTTTGTCTCTTCCTCCACCTGCCCCGGCATTTCCGCAGCCTCGGTTCCTTCCTCTGCCGAATAGCAGAACACGCCGGCGCGCTCCACCGACGCTTCCTGCAAAAAGCCGCACAGTTCCGCAAATTCTTCCTCTGTTTCGCCGGGAAGGCCCACAATCAGGCTGGTGCGCAGCACCAGCCCCGGGATACGTTCCCGCAGTGTGCGGAACAACTGCGTAATCTCCGCCTTGCCGCCCCGCCTGTGCATGCGGCGCAGCAGTCTGTCACTGATATGCTGGATGGGAATGTCCAGATAGTTTACGATTTTCGGCTCCTCTGCAATCACAGAGACCAGTGCGTCGTCAATTTCATCTGGATACAGGTAGTGCAGCCGCACCCAGTGCACATCCAGCCGGCACAGTTCCCGCAGCAATTCTGGCAGCATCGGCTTCTGATACCGGTCAGTTCCATACCGCGTAATATCCTGCGCGACGACAATCAGTTCCCGCACGCCGGCGGCGCACAAGCCGCGCGCCTCTTCCAGAATATCCTCCAACCTGCGGCTCCGATATCTTCCCCGCAGACTGGGAATCACACAGTATGCGCAGTGATTGTCGCATCCCTCGGCAATTTTCAGATAGGCCGTATAAGGCGGTGTCGAAAGGATACGGCCGCCCTCCAGCGGCGCGCAGTCTTTATCTCCAAATGCGGCATACCGCCGTCCCGCCAGGGTTTCCCGCACCGCGTCCACAATGCTTTCATAACTGCCAGTGCCAAGCACGCCGTCTACTTCCGGCAACTCCTTCTGAAATTCCTCCCGATACCGCTGGGTCAGACATCCCGTGGCAATCAGCGCTTTCAGCCTGCCGGTTTTCTTATATTGCGCTGTCTCCAGTATCGTTTCAATGGCCTCCTGTTTGGCCGATTCAATAAAGCCGCAGGTATTAACCACCGCTACCTCCGCCTCTTCCAGCGCTTCCGTAAGACAGATGCCCGCCTGTTTCAGCGCGGACAGCATACGCTCCCCGTCCACAAGATTTTTGGCGCAACCAAGTGAAATTAATTTTAATTTTATCATACTCCATTGCATCCGGCTCGATACCGTTCGATGGCCAAACGCACTTCCTCCCAAGTATATCCTTTGCGGCAGAGAGAATCTGCCGCCTTTTTCAGCGCATTCCGGTCCTCGCATTCTCCATGGAGTTTTTTCTCCAGCAGTCGATGCACAAGATCCTCATCCGTCTGAAAGTCCTGCAGCGCTTCTTCTGCGGTTTCTTTGTCCACGCCTCGCCGTCGCAGTTCATATTGAATCCGCAGCGCGCCGTAGCCCCGATTTTGCAGAGAACGCACCGCGTTTTGCGCATATTGCGCGTCATCCAGCAACCGAAGCTGAACAAGTCTTGTCACAGCATACTCGACGGCCTCTGGAGAAAATTCTTTTTTCTGCAGTTTTTCCATCAGCTGTCGCTGTGTCATAGCACGGCGGGACAACATACCCGCCGCGCTGTGAAGCGCCTTTTTATATTGTGCCTCCGCTTCCAATTAAAAATCAACCCCATCGTCAAAATCATCCGCATCAATGGTGATGGATTTCACCGATTTGGCCGGTTCCGGTCTGCTGACAGGCGCCGGCTTTACCGCGGCACGCTTCTCTGCTTTCTGTGCCATAGCCTCTTCTTTTGCTTTTGCCACCGCGGCAACAATCTCCTGGTGCAAAGCCTCTGCCCGATCCGGATGGTCTTTTAAAAACTGTTTGGCGTTATCCCTGCCCTGGCCAATGCGTTCGTCTCCCATCGAATACCAGGCGCCGGAGCGCTGTACAAGACCGAACTTCAGTCCCATATCCACCAGCTCCCCGGTTTGGGAAATCCCTTCGCCGTACATAATATCAAATTCCGCTTCCTTAAACGGCGGCGCAATTTTGTTTTTCACCACTTTGCAGCGGGTTCTGCTGCCCAGCAGCTCTGTGCCGTTTTTAATATGTTCGATTCGGCGGACATCCACCCGGACGCTGGCGTAAAATTTCAGCGCCCGACCGCCGGTTGTTACCTCCGGACTGCCATACATCACGCCCACCTTTTCCCGAAGCTGGTTGATAAAGATCGCCACACAGTTGGATTTTGCAATGGCACCCGCAAGCTTTCGCATCGCCTGGCTCATCATTCGGGCATGCAGCCCCACAAACGCATCGCCCATATCCCCCTCAATTTCCGACCGCGGCACAAGCGCAGCCACCGAGTCGATGACGACAATATCCACCGCGCCGCTGCGCACCAGCGCTTCGGTAATCTCCAGCCCCTGCTCCCCGGTATCCGGCTGGGACACCAGCAGGCTGTCAATATCCACACCAAGAGCCTGGGCATACACTGGATCCAAGGCATGCTCTGCGTCGATAAACGCCGCTTCTCCGCCCAGCTTTTGCGCCTCTGCAATGGCATGCAGCGCAACGGTGGTTTTGCCGGAAGACTCCGGCCCGTAAATCTCAATGATCCTGCCCTTGGGAAACCCGCCGATCCCAAGCGCCAGATCCAGGCCGAGGGAACCGGTGGGAATGTGTCCAACATTCAGAGAGCTTTCCTGCCCCAGGCGCATAATGGAGCCTTTGCCGCATTGTTTTTCAATTTGGGCGATGGCCATTTCCAGCGCTTTCTTTTTATCCGTCGCCACAACGACCGGCTCGATTGGTTTTTTTGATGCTGCCATATTTTCTGTTACCCCCTGTTTTTCCATTGAGACTATTCTACTACAATTTCCAAAAACATGCAACAAATGTTCGAAAATTTACCGTCATCCACCCTCACTACAGAGACATTCCGGTCACAATGCGGGGCACACCGGACAAATCCTCAAGGATTTGAATGTTGTGATACGCATTTTCCTCCAGGATTGCCGCCACCTGCGTCGCCTGCCGATAACCGCACTCCAACAGCAGCATTCCGCTGTAAAGCAGGGCGTCTTTCCAGTTTCCGGCAATGCTTCGGTAAAAGTCCAGACCGTCTTCTCCGCCATAAAGGGCAAGATGCGGTTCATATTTTATCACATCCGTGTCCAGTGTGACCATTTCTTCCTTGGATATGTAAGGCGGGTTGGACACCAAAATGTGAAACTGTCCCAGTCTTTCGTTATACGGTCCCAGGGCATTATCCTGCAAGGCGATAAACCGGGACTCCACTCGGTTTCGCCGGGCATTTTCCCTGGCGACAGCCAGGGCCGCCTCCGAAACGTCCACGCCGGTCACCTTCGCATCCTCCACTTCCCGCGCAATGGCAATCCCAATGCAGCCGCTGCCGGTGCAGACATCCAGCACCCTCGGGTTTAGAATGTCCTTTGCCCGTTCCACCGCCAGCCGGCAAAGGCTTTCTGTATCGCTACGGGGCACCAGAACATCCGGCGTAATCTGGAAGGTATAGCCATAAAAATCCCATTCCCCAATGATATAGGCGATGGGTTTTCCCATCAGGCGTTCCCGTACCAGTTCCCAGGCTTTTCGTTCGGTTTCCTGGGCGATGAAAATATAACCCCATTCCAGATAATGCCGTTTTTCCAGCCCGCAGGCAAATGCGCAAAGCTCTTTCGCCTCCAGCTCATATGCCGCAATGTCTGCCTCTTTCAGCCGCTTCCGAATGTTTAAATACAATTCGTTTGCCGTCATTGCCAATCCAATCACTCCTTTTTGGAAAGGATTCTTACCAGGCGTCCTCCTCCTGGTTTTCCGGAATGACTCGTTCCATCGCCGCAATGGCAACCTCGATCATAGCGTCATCCGGCTCCAGCACAGTGATATTCTGCAGCGCAAGTCCCGGCGCCGTTAAAATTCTGGTCAGAACATTGTCATACCGCCCTACATAGCGGTTGATTTCATAGCTGATGCCAATGACCACCGGCAGCAGGGCGATGCGGAGCAGCATACGCTCCAGCGGACCAGACCATGTCACCAAGGAAAACACCAGAATACTGATGATCATTACCACAAACAAAAAGCTTGTCCCGCATCTTGGGTGCTGCCGTTTCTGCGGCCTGACGTTTTCCACGGTCAGGGGCAGACCGGCTTCATAGCAGAAAATCGTTTTATGTTCCGCCCCATGGTAGCGGAACGTTCGCTTGATATCCTTCATTTTCGACACCGCATACATAAAAACCAAAAATGCAGCAATGCGAATCGCGCCTTCTATCAGATTCAGAGCGACCCGCGGCAGCATATCAGACAGCAGCCCCGCCACCACAGTGGGCATCAGCATAAACAGCAGAATGGGGATAATCATCCCAAGGACAAGGGCTGCGCCAAAAATCAGTTTTTCCATTTTTTCGCTGCCGATGTGTTTTTCCAGCCATATCTCAAACTTGGACGGCTCTTCCTCAAAATCGTCAATAAACTGCGCGGAATAATTAATGGCCTGCATCCCCTCGATCAGCGTGGCTACAAGATTTACCGTTCCCCGGATAATGGGAATCCGGAAAAAAATGTTCCGTTCCCCGAGGGGTTTTTGCGGCTTTTCCTGAATTTCCAGTTCGCCATCCGACTTTCTTACAACGGTGCATATTTTTCTGGGGCCTTTCATCACAATTCCTTCCAGGATTGCCTGGCCGCCAATGCTGGTTTTATGATTTTTTCTGCTCATACTTCTCTTAATCCTCTTCTGTGGCGTCCTGCTTGACAAGGGCCGGCAGCTGAATGATGACCAGCGTGCCCGCGCCTACCCGACTCTGTATATCCAGCGTTCCGCCGTGCATTTTAATGATTTCGTCCGTCACTGCAAGGCCGATGCCGCTGCCCCGCTGCTTGGAACTGCCTTTATAAAACTTTTGTTTTACAAAGGGCAGCTCGTTTTCCGGTATGCCCGGTCCATAATCCCGAACCCGCACTTCAATGGTATCTTCTGTCTTTTTGCTGGACACCTCGATTTCTCCGCCGCTTTTCCCATATTTTGCGGCGTTATCAATGACGTTTAAAAAGACCTGTTTCATCCTGTGCCGGTCCCCCATCATAAATAAGCTGTCTTCGCAGGGGCGGAATTTCAGTTCCAGACCATCCCGCCGCAGGAGATTGGCATACATATAGACTGCTTCATAAAGTTCCCGGGCAAGATCAAACGTCTCCACATTCAGCTTCAGTTCGCCTCGCTCGATCCGGGTGAAGTCCAGCAATTCTTCCACCATCTGGGTAAGGCGGTCGCTTTCCTTATGAATGATCTCCAAACCGCGGATCATTTGGTCCGTGTTTTCCGCCCCGCAGGCAAGCAGCGTCTCGCTCCATCCGCCGATGGCCGTGAGGGGAGTGCGAAGTTCATGCGACACGGAAGAAATAAAATCGTTTTTCACATCCTCTGCTTTTCGTATCTCATCCGACATATAGTTTATGGTATCGCACAGTTCGCCAATCTCGTCATCGTATACCTTTTCCAGCCGCATCCCATACCGGCCCTGGGCAATCTCCCTGGCAATGGTATTGATTTTTTTTACCGGTTCAATAATGGATTTCATAAAATACTGGCTGGATACCAGAATGAGCAAAAAGAAGATTGCACAAAGCAGCACCGCTCCCCATACAATCATTGCAATCTGCTTTGTCGCAAGACTGAGGGACGTAACATACCGAACCGCGCCGATCACGTTGCTGTTGTAAAACAGCGGACTTGTGACAGACATCACATGTTCCTTTGTGGACGCATCCTTTCCAAACCAGGAGGCGGTCTTTTGGTCATAAAACGCCATGGTCACATCGCCGGTCGCCGGTATCGTTTTGGCGGAAAAGCCGGAGGATGACAAAAGCACCCTGCCGTTGCTGTCCAGTATCTGCAGTTCCAATCTATCTTTCAATCCGAATTCGTTCACATATTTCTCCGCATTGAGATAATACTGGTCGTAGTTTTTGGTCAGATAGCTGTTAAAAAAAGCCGCTGTCATCGTCGCCCGTTTGGAAAGATTTTCGTTGATGTTGTTATAGTAATAATTGGTAATCATAATAGCGACTACCATAACAATGGCGCATAAAATTCCCAGCACAAGGCTCAAACTGTTCCGGATCCACCTGGCTTTGATGCCGTCGTTCTTGGTATGCCGCCAGCGCAGAAACCCCTTTCGGCGTTTCTGTACCCGGATCTTTCTCATATGTTTCCGTGGTTTTTTCCCAGATTTTTCCAATGAACCGTCAACCTTCCCAAATATATCCGTAGCCCCTTACCGTTTTGATATGGGCGGGCACCGCCGGATTTTTTTCAATTTTAATCCGCAGCCGGCGGATATTGACATCCACAATTTTATAATCGCCGGAGAAGCCCCGCCCCCACACATAGTTGAGCAGTTCTTCCCGGGACATCGCCTTTCCCGGATTTTGCAAAAACACCTTCATAAAGGTGAATTCTACCTGCGTCAGTTCAATGCGCACACCGTTTTTCCGGAGTTCATGGCTTCGCAGATTCAAAACAAACGGGCCGCTTTCAATGGACTCGTCGTCCGTCTTTTTGCCGCCGACCCGACGCTGCAAAGCGTCCACCCGTGCCACAAGCTCTACCGCGGAAAAGGGCTTGGTAACATAATCATCCGCCCCATTCATCAAACCGTTGACCTTATCGGTTTCCTGGGCTTTTGCCGTCAGCATAATGATTCCGGCCTCGTAGCCGTCCGCCCGCATCCGCCGGCAGACCTCATAGCCGTCGATCCCCGGCAGCATAACATCCAAAATGGCAACGCTGATATCCCGCTGTCGGCTGTATTGCTCCAGAGCTTCTTCCCCGGTGCCTGCTTCTATCACTTCATAGCCCGCCCGCAGCAAATTCAGCACTACAAAACTTCTGATATTTTCCTCGTCTTCCAAAACCAGCACTTTGTGTTTCATCATGTTCTCCATTCCCTGCTTTTATCGGTTTCAGGACATCCAGTCCTGTGTAATGAGTTTAAACAAATCGCTCAGCTGCGCTTCATTCAAAGCGTATTCCCCCTGGGGTATCTGCGCTGCAAACGTTACCTCGTCCCGCAGGCCAAGGGGAATAAATTCGCTGCCAAGATAGCGGGCGTCGTCGCCGGTAAAGGCGTAAATCCGCAGAATCTGTTCGCCCTCCAACCCGTTTGACACCACGTTGAACGATGTATACGCATTGCCGGTTTCGTCGGTTTTTTTCGTGGCGCAGACCACATCCAACCAACTTTCCGGCACCTTCAGCATCCAGTCTTCCGAGGTGTTGTAAAAGGTACGCTCCACCTTCTCCGGCTTGGCCGTGCTGCTGTATACATACCAATCCAACAGCCATACCGTTTCCCCGGACGTCCGGTTTTCATATCCCGGCATCGTAACTGTGCTGGGCACCTCTGTAACGCCGTCGTTGTTAATATCCCTTGCATACACCGATACCGCCCGATACGTCCCCACATCCGTGGTCTGCTGAGTTTCCGCGGCAAGGTTTACAAGCTCACGGTTCTTTATGATGAGAATATCGGTAGAAAGCCCAATGCCGGATTCATTCTTTTCCTCTACATAAAGAGCCTGCCGCCCTCCTCGGATGGCGCCAACCTTTATTTTGGAAATGGATGCAACCTCCCGGCTCAGAGACACCTCCGAGGCAAGCTCCATTTTCCCATCCAGATAGGCATACAGTCTTGCAGTCTTTCTTCCCTGCTTGTCCAGCACAAAGGTAACCAGTTCCTGTACCTCGTCATGGTTTAAATCGGTACAGATATATTCGCTGTATGATGTATCCAAAATCGTTTTCAGCCGGCCGTTCTCAAACGAACATATGGTAATTCCTTTTCCCATATCCTTTCCCAGCTGCCAGCACACGGCGATGCCGTTCACACCTTCTGCAATCACCGGATACTCTACGGACAGGATATCGGTCCCCGTACCGGCAACCGATCCCATTAAAATATATTCCGTTCCGATTTTCTTGTGCACATAAACGGTAAATTTTCCGCCGGCCGCTCCTTCCTTAAAAAAAGAAACCGCTTCTTCTTCTCCGTCTCCGTCCACATCTACAAGCTGTACCGTGCTTCGGTTCTGCCCGCCTTCCGGCGCGGTATAAACGGCGCCGGTTTCCAATATTTTGTCCAGCTGATTCTGCAGCGCCACATAATCCTCTGTGGGTTTTGGCAGCTGGAGCAGCTCGTCGCCTGTTTTCAGCAAACAGCCGGAACATGTCATAGCAATCAGCAAAACGGAGATAATAAGAATAATTTTTTTCATTTTGCCTCCAAAGCAACCCATCCTGGTTCATACCATAGCTATCGCGGGGCGGCAGCCGGTTTTTCCAACCCGCATTACCATACCGTTTCGAAGCCGCCGCGTCGCTGGTTTTTCTCTGTGCCGGCGTTTCGCCGGCGAATCTGCGTTTATTATAGCATATTTCCAATCATTTGAATACCGTATTTCCTAAAATCGCCGGAGGTTTTTTAGGAGTTTTTGCTAATACATTGCCGCTTTGCTATTGATTTTACCAGCATTGTGTTATAAACTGGATTTATAAATAAACCATCAGGAGTTTGAGTTTCTATGAAAAAAATCGCAAGCTTTACCGTCAACCATGACATTCTGCAGAAGGGGCTGTATACTTCCCGTATAGACGGCGATGTCACCACCTATGATGTTCGCATGGTGCGTCCCAATCATCCTCCTTTTTTGGAAACTGCGGCAATGCACACCCTGGAACATCTATTTGCCACTTATGTGCGCAATTCACGGTTCGCCAGCGAAGTGATTTATGTCGGCCCTATGGGATGCCGCACAGGCTTTTACTTTCTCTGCCGCAGCATTGCGCCGGCGGACGTAATCGCCCTGCTGCAGGAAACATTCGGCTTTATTGCCGGCTTTGCGGGCGAAATTCCCGGTGCTGCGGCCTCAGAATGCGGAAATTATCTGGAGCATGACTTGGAGGGCGCAAAAGCTATCGCACGGGATATGACCGGCGTCCTGAAAAGCTGGACGGTACCTATGCTTTCATATTCTTACTTTGCATCGTAAGGGCGTGTTTTTATGAAACCAACCAGTTCCAGGCATGGAAAAAAATCAGCGGCGCCGATTGTGATTACAGCAGTTCTTGTGACCTATTTTATCGGCTTCGGACTTCTGTATCTCTATGTGCCCCTTCCTGTATGGGCAAAGGTACTGCTGATTCTTATCCCGGCAGCCTGTATCTGCCTGAGTATTTATGTGCTCGCAGAGCGTATTCAAGAAATAAGGAGCGGTGAAGAAGATGATCTTAGTCAATACTGATTATATCTCCGGCAAAGAACTTTCCACTCTCGGCCTTGTCCGTGGCAGCACGGTACAGTGCAAAAACATTGGCCGGGACATTACCCAAAGCTTTAAAACCCTGGTAGGCGGTGAACTCAAAGCTTATACAGATATGATGAACGAAGCCCGTGCCATCGCCACCAAACGCATGGTCCAGGAAGCAGAAGCCATGGGCGCCGATGCCATTGTCAACATCCGTTACGCTTCTTCCGCCATCATGCAGGGCGCCGCGGAAATCATTGCCTATGGTACCGCGGTAAAAATCCTGCCATAACGAAACAGGAGGTGTCTTCCATTGGTATGTACAGACAACGGCTATGCGCCGGAAGAAATGCTTCGCATCTGCAAAGCCCAAGAAGAAGGGCTTTGGTTTGACCGGTTTTCCCGGGAGGATGCATTAAACCTCGGCCTTTTGATCCATCAGACAGCCAACGCTCTTTATGGCCGGGGCGCCGGCATCACCATCCAGCTTTATAACGCCACCGTATTCAGTTTTCTGCCCGAAGGCACAACCATAGACAATCTTCGGTGGATGGATCGGAAACGAAATGTAACTGCGTTGACCGGGATGTCCTCCCTCTGTCACCGATATTTTCTCCTGGCAGGCGGAGAAACCCTTGCAGACCGCGGCCTGGACGCCTTTGAATATACCGACTGCGGCGGCAGTTTTCCTTTGTGCATCCGGGGCGTCGGGCAGGTTGGCGTGCTTTGTGTGTCCGCTCTGCCCCATCTGGACGACCATCAGCTGATTGTCCATTCTTTGAAAACATTTTTAAATCGGCCGGAAGTGCCGGATTTGCCCTGCTGCGCCGCGGACAACGCATAGCAGCGGATGGTTCGGGTTTTCTGCCTGCAGCATTTTCCATAGAAAAAGAGAGTTCCTTTCTAGGAACTCTCTTTTTGTTTTGCCGCATTGCGTTTCGTCTTGGTCCGGTTTTCCGAAATGCTGAAAAAGCATAAATAAAAGCCGGCCAAGGAACTCTGTCGTCTTTGAACTGCAAAAACGGCGGACGGTTTTCCCGTCCGCCTGCGTCAATTGTTATAAGAGTACTTTTTCTTCGTCTTTCACGTCCTTACGGGAAAGGTTGATCCTTCCTTTGTCGTCGATTTCCATAACCTTAACCCAGGTCATATCCCCTTCCTTCAGAACGTCTTCCACTTTTTCCACCCGATGCTTTTCCAGCTTGGAGATATGGCACATACCATCCTTGGACGAGGTCAGCTGCACAAACGCGCCAAAGGGCATAATCTTCACAACTTTGCCATAATAAACCTCGCCTACCTCCGGCTCTTTTACAATGGCGTTGATCATCCGCTGCGCCTTCTCCGCGTCAGCAGTATTTACCGCCGCGATGCAGATGGTGCCATCGTCTTCAATGTCCACCTTGGCGCCGGACTCGGCTGTGATATTTTGGATCACGCAGCCGCCCTTGCCAATGACCTCACGGATTTTTTCAGGATCAATCTTCATCTGAATCATCTTAGGCGCCCATGGAGATACATCCGGGCGCGGCGCCGCAATGGCCTTCAGCATGATCTCATCCAAAATTTTATATCTCGCGTCCCGGCATTTCCGCAATGCTTCCTGAATCACCGCCGGGGAAAGGCCATCGACCTTAATATCCACCTGGATGCTTGTAATCCCCTTTTTCGTGCCGGCCACCTTAAAGTCCATATCGCCGTAAAAATCTTCCAATCCCTGGATATCCGTAAACGTGGTTTCCTGTCCGCCGTCTGTAATAAGACCGCAGGAAATTCCCGCAACCGGCGCTTTAATGGGGACGCCGGCATCCATCAGCGCAAGCGTGGAGCCGCACACGGAACCCTGCGAAGTGGAACCGTTGGAGGACAATACTTCCGATACTACACGAATGGCATAAGGAAACTCATCCTTTGTCGGCAGCACAGGAATCAGAGACTTTTCCGCCAGTGCGCCATGGCCGATTTCCCGGCGACCGGGTCCTCTGGACGGTCTGGTTTCTCCCACGGAGAACGATGGGAAATTATAATGATGCATATAACGCTTTTCCGTATCGTCAAACACCGTATCCAGCTCCTGCGCGTCGGACATAGTCCCCAGCGTCGCGATGGACAGCACCTGCGTTTGGCCTCTCGTAAACAAGCCGGAACCATGCGCCCTTGGCAAAACGCCGACTTCCGCCGCCAGCGGCCGTACCTCTTCCATACCGCGTCCGTCCACACGCTTGCCCTCTGTCAGCCAGCGGCGCACAATCTTTTTCTGTAATTTGTCAAAGCATTCGGAAATTTCTCCGGCTTTTTCAGCTGCCTCTTCTTCCCCAAGCTCCGCTTCAAACCGGTCACGGACCGTCTGGATTCTGGCGTCCCGCACGGTTTTGTCATCGGTATCCAGGCAATATTCCAGTTCGCTGCCATAGGAGGTTTCAATTCGGTCAAACAGGGCATGATCTATGTCATGCGCCTCATATGCAAATTTTTCCTTGCCAATCTGCGCCTTAATATCGGAAATAAACGCACAAAGGCCTTTGATTTCCTCATGCGCCTTCATCAGCGCGTCAAACATCTGCTCCTCCGGCACCTCCTTGGCGCCGGCTTCAATCATAACAATTTTGTCCGCCGTAGCGCACACTGTCACATACATATCCGACTTGTCCCGCTGCTCCCGGACCGGGTTAATGACCACTTCCCCGTCCACAATGCCGACAGCCGCGCCGCCGACCACATAATCAAAGGGAATATCGGATATGGAAATCGCCACCGACGCGCCAATGATGGACGCAACCTCCGGTTCGTTGTCTCCGTCGTTTTCCAGAAGAGTGCAGACAATGGAAACATCGTTGCGCAGATCTTTCGGAAACAGCGGCCGCATTGGGCGGTCGATCTGGCGGGAGGCAAGAATCGCCTTTTCCGACGGCCGGCCCTCCCGGCGCATATAGCTTCCCGGAATCCTGCCCACTGCGTAAAGCTTTTCCTCAAAATCCACAGAAAGCGGGAAAAAGTCAATGCCGTCCCGCGGCTTTGCGGACGCGGTCGCCGTCACCAGCACAATGGTCTCCCCATAGCGCACCAGACAGGCGCCGTTGGCAAGCTGCGCCAGCTTTCCGGTTTCAATGACCAGCGGGCGGCCGGCATAGGTGGTTTCAAAGGTTCGGTGAGCGTCGAACGACGCATGGTTGATAACAGTCATAATTTTCCTCCATACTTTTCTTGTGGTTTATGAAAGGAAAGGGGGAAAAAACCTTTAGCACTTGAAGCGCCTGCCGAAACGGTTCGGCCTGTCCTTCAACTGCTAAAGTCAAGCTTGTCCCTTTTCCTTTCATGGTGAAAAGGGGAGCGGTAAAGCTCCCCCCTTTGTTTCAAAACTTATTTACGGATGCCGAGCTTCTTGATCAGCGCTCTGTACCGTTCAATATCCTTTTTTTGCAGATAGTTCAAAAGGCTGCGGCGGCGGCCAACCATTTTTAAAAGTCCGGTGCGGGAATGGTTGTCATGCTTGTGCACCTTCAGATGCTCGGTAAGTTCCGCAATGCGGGCGGTTAGAATCGCCACCTGTACTTCCGGCGAACCGGTGTCGGTTGGATGCGTTCTGTTTTCTTCGATTACCTTGGTTTTGTTTTCCTTACGGATCATAAGTCATTCACCTCAAACATTGATTTACCCGGCAGCTGAGGAGAAGGTTCGGTGATGGAACCGGTAAAACGGTTTCTTTATCCTGTCCCTAAGCTATGGGCTATAATATTATACAATCAAAACTTTTATTTGTAAATAGAAATCCAAAAAACTTTTCGGACATTATGAAAAAAATTGCTAAACCCCCAGGTAAACGCCCACCGCGTCGGCTATCGCCTGCGCCATCGTCATTTGATACGTTTCATCAAATAACCTGAGGCATTCCTCCTCGTTGCTGATAAATCCGGTTTCCACCAGCACTGCCGGCATATCTGTATGTTTGAGAACATACAAGCCGGACCGAACTTTCACGCCGCGGTTTCTGGAACCGGTATCTTCGACAATCTGCGCCTGGATTCGTTCCGCCAGTTTTTCCGCTTCACCGCCAGTGCCGTAAATCAGGGTTTCCGTTCCGCTGACCTCCGGGCTATTTGCTACAGAATTTAAATGGATGCTGATGTAATAGTCTGCTTCACAGTCATTGGCGGTTTCCACCCGTTCCGCCAAGGAAGGATACGTGTCCTCTTCCCTGGTGTACACCACTTCCATCCCCATGCCTTCCAGCAGCTGCCCCAGCTTGTGTGTAATGGCAAGGGCTGCGTCTTTCTCATAATAGGTTTCATAAACTTCTGTCGGATTTCCCGCTTCGTCCGTTTGGTATACTGTGCCGACCGCGCCCACATCCTTGCCGCCATGTCCTGCGTCCAGTACGATTTTAACAGGGCCGTCGTCCGCCGGGTCCTCTGGTTCTTCCTCTTCCCCATAGCCTTTGGTGGTATCCACATAAATCGCATTTGCCTGCTGATCCCAGGAAACGCCAAAATCCAGGGCTTCTCCCAGATCCCGCAGTTTGAAATAGTTATTTTGGCGAAGGGTATAGGCTTTCAGGGTTACCGCTTCCTCATCCAAATATATGGCGGAAGCGGATAAAACCGCCGATGCGTTTCCCGTACCGCCCGCCGCATTCATTTCTCCCCCAACGATGGTATAGGGCTCACCGGACAGAAGATTGATGGCGAACTTTTGCTGATCCCATGTTACGTCAAACTGCGCTTCCGTACCGCTTAGCACATAGGCCAAATCCCGCAGTTTAAAATAATTGTTCTGCTCAATGGTATACGCCTCCAGCCGCACTTGCTCGCCGTTTACATACACCGCCGAAGCATTTGGGTTTGCCGTGATGTCCGCGGCAAAAGCGCTGGCGCACAGCACACACAGCACAATGGCGCAGACAAAGACCAGTTTTACAATATTTCTTGCTGCTTTCATAGTGTTCCTCTTTCAATCCCTTTCCATTCTGGCTAACAGTTCTATATTACCATTTTTTCTTCCATAATTCTATCTTTTTTGCGATTTTTTACACAATGGTTACATAACTGGCTTTTTCTTTCATACCGCCTCTTTTTTCGCCTGGCTGCATGGTGCTCTTTTACCGGTTTCATCCAAAAAAACAACCGGCGGAACCCATATGGTGTTCCGCCGGCTATGTTTTCTTTTATGATTTTCTGTCTTCCCCCATCAGCTGCTTTGCAAACGCGGTGTATCGTTCCACCCGTTGGGAAGCCTCTGCCTCCGTATCCCCCCTGGTCAAAATATAGACTTTGATCTTCGGTTCTGTCCCGGAAGGGCGTACAATGAGCGCCGTCCCGTCTGCAAGCTCAAAATACAGCACATTGGAACCGGATATTTCTGTATTTCCGACCGGATTGCCTGCCGTATCATAGACAACGCCGGACTGGTAATCCCGCGTCCGCAGCACCTTTGTCCCCGCCGCATCTTCCAGCGGGGATTGCCGCAGGGTTTTCATAATCGTCGCCATCGCTTCCATTCCGTCAACCCCGGGTTTTACAACATTGATGGTATGTTCCCGATAATTGCCATAAACGGCATACAGAGATTCCATCGCTTCATACAGGGTTTTTCCCTGCATTTTATAATACGCCGCCATTTCCGCAATGAGCATAGAGGCAGTCACCGCATCTTTGTCCCGCACATAGTCGCCGCACATATAGCCATAGGATTCTTCATAGGCAAAAATATACTGGTAGGAACCCTCTCTTTCAAATTCCTTTACCCGCTCTGCCATATATTTAAAGCCGGTAAACGTATCAAAACAGGGAACACCGTTCTCCTCGCAGACTTTTCGCGCCATTTCTGTCGTTACAATGGTTTTGATCACCGCCGGATGCGCCGGCATTGTGCCCATTTCCCGTTTGCTGCGGATAAGATAGTCAATGAGAAGCACCCCCACCTGATTACCGGAAAGCGTCACATAATCACCCATTCCGTTGCGCAGCACAATACCAACCCGGTCTGCATCCGGATCCGTTCCAATGATCAAATCCACCTGATTTTGTTTGGCAAGGGCAATGGCCAGGCGAAACCCCTCCTTTTCCTCCGGATTCGGGCTTTTCACCGTGGGAAACGTCCCGTCAATCTCCATTTGTTCCGGCACACACAAAATATGCCGGTATCCCAGCCGCCGAAGTACTTCCGGCACCAGACGATAACCTGCACCGTGAAACGGCGTATACACCAGACGAAGGGTTTCTGCCGCCTGCCGGACGCAGTCCTGCCGCACCGACATGCGCAGCACTTCGGAAAGATATGCTTCATCCGTTTCCTGCCCCAACAACCGGATAACACCTTTTTTTACATACTCGTCAAAATCCCCCGTTTTTACCCCGGTAAAAATATCCGTTTTCCCAATTTCCTCTGCGGCGGCCGCCGCTTCCCTGGGCGGAAGCTGGGCGCCATCCTCCCAATAAACCTTATAGCCATTGTATTCCTTGGGATTATGGCTTGCCGTGATGTTGATTCCCGCAATGCAGCCATAGTGCCGGATGGCAAACGACAGTTCCGGCGTTGGCCGCAGGGAATCAAAAAGGAACACACGGATTCCGTTTTCCGCCAGAATAGATGCCGCCAGTCTGGCAAATTCGCGGCTGTTTTGGCGGCAGTCAAAGCAAACCGCCACGCCTTTTTCCGCATGGCCGCTCTTTAAAATCAAATTCGCCATACCCTGTGTCGCCTGTCCGACCGTAAAGCGATTCATCCGGTTTGTACCCATTCCCATAATTCCCCGAAGTCCTGCCGTGCCAAAGGACAGCGGCGCATAAAACCGGCTTTCCACCTGGTCCTCCTCTTCCCGCACCGCCAAAAGCTCCTCTGTTTCCTCCCGGGTCAGACACCCGCTGTCAAGCCATGCCTCGTATTCTTCTCTGTATTTCATCTGCCTAACCTCTTTTTCGTATTATCCATAGTATAATGCCTTATCTCCATTATATAACAAGTCCATAAAAAATAAAGGGGGTTTCTGTATGCCGGTCGGCTTTCTCCGACCGGCATACAGAAACCCCCTTTTCGGCCGCAAAACCGAGAGACGGAGCAGCGTTCCGTCTCCCGGTTTTGCGGCCGGCTTTTTAAAAATATCGTTCTCCTCAGCCCCGTGTTTCGGCCTGGATTCCTTCCTGGAATTCCGGGCTGGCAGTCCCCTTGCTTCGGGACGGAAGCTGCGCCAGCACAATCGCCGCAAACATCAGCGCACAGCCCATTCCCTCCCGCAGAGTCGGGGTTTCCCGCAGCACCACAACCCCCGCCAGCACCGCAAAAACCGACTCCAGACTCATCAGCAGAGACGCCACGGTGGGATGGGTGTACCGCTGCCCCAGCGTCTGGAGGGTATACCCCACAGCGCTGGACAACAGCGCCGCATACAAAATCGGCCCGCCGGCGGCCAGCACCGCTTCTATTTTAGGCTGCTCCAGGACAACCATGAAAATGCAGCCCAATACGCCGGTGGTAAAAAACTGAATGCAGGACAGCCGCACGCCATCCACCCGGGAAACATACCGATCCACCAGCATAATCTGGCAGGCAAAGCCTATAGCACACAAAAACACCAACGAATCTCCCCGGGACAGGTAGAATCCCTCCTGCATACAAAGAAGATACAGACCTGCCACCGCCACCGCGACGCAGCCCCAAATTTTAAGCGGCACCTTCCGCTTGAACAACAGGCCAAGGATGGGAACAAAAAAGATATACAGCGCTGTCACAAACCCTGCCTTCCCCACGGTCGTATACAGAATACCCACCTGCTGAAACGCAGAACCGGCAAACAGCGCGACACCGCACAACACACCCGCCGCCAGCGTTGTAGTCCGTTCCTTGGGCGAAAGGATAACCGGGCAGCCCGCCTTCGCTTTCTTTCGGTCCATCCCCTTTATCACCGGCACCAACGCCGCCCCGGCGAGCAGAAACCGAATGCCAAGAAACGTAAACGGTCCCACATAATCCATCCCCACGCTTTGCGCCACAAATGCACAACCCCAAATCAATGCGGCGGCCAACAGCATCAGATTGCCCTTTTTTGCTTTTGTCATCGTCCTTTTCCTGTCCTCCATACAAAGAAAAGGCGGCGGACGCTTCCGCCCTGCCGTCTTTTGCTTTTTCAAGTTTACTGGATAACCCTTACCGAAATCACGCCTTCTACAGTCCGGATTTTCTCTACAATGCCGTCTGGCACATCCTCCTCTGTGTCTACGATGGTATACGCCCAATTGCCTTTGGCACGGTTCGCCATATGCTCAATGTTCACGCCATGCTCGGCAAGCAAGGTGGAAATTGCCCCCACCACATTGGGAATATTTTTGTTCATAATGCAAATTCTTGTCTTGGCCTCCTTGGGAATCACCACCATCGGGAAATTCACGGAGTTTTTAATATTTCCCTCTTCCAGATAGCCGATGATCTCCGAAACCGCCATTTTCGCACAGTTGTCTTCACTTTCCGGCGTAGAGGCGCCAAGGTGCGGCAGCACAATGGTTCCCTCGGCCCCGATCAGGTTTTCTGAAGCGAAGTCCGTCACATAACAGGCCACCTTCGCCCGATCCAGTGCGTCAATCATTGCCGCTTCATCCACCAGTTCCTTGCGCGCAAAGTTCATAATGCGCACGCCCTGTTTCATCATAGCGATGCTTTCCGCGTTAATCATTTTGTCGGTGGTTTTGTTCAGCGGCACATGCATTGTAATATAGTCGCATTCGGTGAATATTTCCTTTAAGTCCACCACATGGTGTACGCTCCTTGTCATCTTAAGCGCAGCGCCCACAGAAAGATACGGATCATAGCCATATACCTTCATTCCAAGGCCTACCGCGGCGTTCGCCACCATCACCCCGATGGCGCCCAGGCCGATAATACCCAATTTTTTGCCTTCCACTTCCGGTCCCACAAACGAAGATTTGCCTTTTTCCACCATTTTGGGGATTTCCTCCCCGTTTCCCGCCAGGGTTTTGGTCCAGTTAATGCCGTCGATGATCCGCCGGGAGGACATCAGCAGCGCACAGATCACCAGTTCCTTTACTGCGTTTGCGTTGGCGCCCGGGGTGTTGAATACTACAATTCCCTTTTCCGCACATTTTTCCAGGGGGATGTTATTTACCCCCGCGCCGGCCCGTGCAATGCACTTCAGCCCTTCCGGAAATTCCACCTCGTGAAGGTTTGCGGAACGTACCAGCACCGCCTCATAATCTTCCAGGTTCTCGCTCACATAATAGTTTTCCCGGTCCAAAAGATCCAGCCCCGCCCGGGAAATTTTATTGAATAACTTGATGTTTCGCACAACACAAACCCCTCTCTCATCGCTTTCAAACTATCTGTTTTCTTTTTCAAACGCTTCCATAAAGGCTATGAGCTTTTCCACGCCTTCCACCGGCATTGCGTTGTAAATCGACGCGCGCATGCCGCCCAGCACCCGATGTCCTTTCAGATTGGACATACCGTTTTCCGCGGCCTGCGCCACAAATTTGGCGTCCAGTTCCGGACGGTCCGTACGGAAAGTTACGTTCATAACGCTGCGGTCTTCCTTCTTCGCCAAGCCGTGGAACAGGCTGGATCCATCCAGACAGTCGTAGAGCATTTTCGCTTTCTTTTCATTGATTTTCTGCATTTCCGTCAGGCCGCCGATTTGATCAATCCAATCCAGCACCAGGCCCAGAATGTAAATGCCGTAAGTCGGCGGAGTGTTGTACATAGATCTTTTGTCCGCCATCCGCTTATAATCCATCAGCACCGGCATATTTTCCCGGCAATGGCCCAACAGATCCTCCCGCACAATCACCAGCGTTACGCCGGCAGGCCCCATATTCTTCTGCGCGCCTGCAAAAATCAGGCCGAAGTCCGTCACCTCCACCGGCTTGGAAATGATATTGGAGGACATATCCGCAACCAGCGTTACGCCCTTTGTATCCGGCACATAGTGCCATTCTGTGCCATATATGGTATTATTTGCACAGATATAAACATAATCCGCCTCCGGAGAGAGCTTCAGCTGTTCCTGCTTTGGAATATAGCAGAAACTGTCCGGCTCCGAAGTGGCCGCAATGTGCACTTCTCCGAATTTTTCCGCTTCCTGTGCCGCTTTCTTGGCAAAATGACCGGTTACGATATAATCTGCAAGGCCGGTTTTCATCAGGTTTATCGGCACGGAAGAAAACTGCTGCGTCGCACCCCCCTGCAAAAACAACACCTTGTAATGGTCCGGAACGCCAAGAATGCGCCGCAGAGACGCCTCCACATTTTGGATCAGCGCGTCATATACTTTTGAACGGTGGCTCATCTCCATAACCGACATGCCGGACCCATGATAATTCAGCATCTCCTTCGCCGCAGTTTCCAAAACGGACACTGGCATCATTGCGGGCCCCGCAGAAAAATTGTAAATTCTTTTCTCAGCCATTTTGATAATACCCCTTTCCAATCACACACATTCGTCAAAATATTCATACCCTTTATTATACCGTTGTCCAGTCTTCTTTGGCAATAGTTTAATTGCATATCTTTTTCGCTTTTTCGCCCTGTTCTTTTGATACTCTTTTGAAAATCCTATCCCATTCTGCATATCGTTGAAAAAATCCGGGATGTTTGGAAGTCTCCGTCACTTTTCCGGTGTTTGCACTGGTTTCCCCCTGGGTTTTGCATTCTTCCTCAAACGGTCCGCCGGCGGTATAAAAGCAGGCCGATTTGGGCATCCTTCTTATAAATACAGTTTACGGGGGATCGCTTATGACCGTTTCCAATCTTATGAAGACCGATATCGTTTCCGTTCTGCCAAGCGACAGCTTGAGCTGCGCGGCGCGGCTCCTGCGGCAGCACAGCGTCGGCGCGCTGCCGGTATGCGACGAAAAGGGAAGCCTTTGCGGCATTCTTACCGACCGGGACATTATTACCCGCGGCGTATCCTACGATATGAATACCGCCAAATGCACGGTGGATTCCATTATGACCACCGGCGTTGTAACTGTTTCCCCGGAAACCAGCGTCCGGGACGCTGCAACCATTATGGCAAAAGAAAAAATCCGCCGAATGCCTGTGGTGCAGAACAATTCCCTGGTCGGCATGCTGGCTTTGGGGGATATCGCCTTAAGCCATGGGTTTGATATGGAGGTTTCCAAAGCCATTTCCGAGATTTCGGAGAGGGATTTTTCCGTCCATTCGCTCAGTTAAACCGGGAAACGCCTGCTTTGCAGGCGTTTTTTTCGTTTCCGCTTGTTTGAAAGAGGACAAACTGCTATAATATATGTAACTATTTGTAAAAACCATGCAAGCCTTGGAGGTATCATTGTGATAGAATTTGTGACAGAAAAGAATTTGCCGGAATATGAAGCGTTCAACGCCTCCCATCCTTACGGCCATTTTATGCAGTCCAGAGCCTGGGGTTATGTCAAACATGAATGGCACTGGGAGGGCATTGTATGCCGGGACAACATCAGCGGAGAAATCAAAGGTTCCCTTGCCGTCCTTCTCCGCAAACTGCCAAAGCTGCCCTACACTCTGATGTATGGCTGCCGCGGCCCCGTCTGTGATCCCCATGACACAAAAACCCTGACGGAGTTGTTCCATGGCGCCAAGGAACTGGGGCGAAAGTACAACTCCTATGTATTCAAACTGGACCCGGACGTACTGGTCGAGGATACGGTCTTTACCCGGGATCTGTTGTCCCTGGGGTTTCGCTCCGCTTCCACCGGTAAAAATTTTGAGGGCATCCAGCCAAATTTTGTGTTCCGGCTGAATGTGTCCGGCATGGACGAAGAAGCCGCCATGAACCACTTTCATTCCAAGACCCGCTATAACATCCGCTATGCCGCCCGCAAAGGCGTCACGGTAAAGGTCTGCGGCAAGGAGCAGCTGCCTGTGTTCTCCAAAATCATGCTGGAAACCGGCCTGCGGGACGGATTTGTCACCCGGCCCCAAAGTTATTTTGAAAATCTTTTGGACAAATTGGGCGAGCATGCCCGTCTGTATATGGCATTTTACGAGGACAAGCCCATTGCCGGCACCCTGGCGGTGCACTGCGGGGACAAAGTGTGGTATCTGTACGGCGCATCTGCAAACGAATACCGCAACGTTATGCCGAACTATCTTCTGCAATGGTCTATGATCCAATGGGCACTGGAAAAGAAATGCCGTATTTATGATTTCCGCGGCGTTTCCGGCGACATTTCCGAAAGCAATCCCCTATATGGCCTGTATCGCTTTAAAAAAGGCTTTCAGGGTGATTTCTGTCAGTTTGTCGGCGAATTCGACTATGTATTCAAGCCTTTTGTCAATTCCCTTGTCACAAAGGGAGAAAAAACCTACCGAACCCTGCGTCGAAAAAAATTCCTTCGAAAAAACGCGGAACTGGATACGTCCAAGCCAAAAAATCTCACCGGAGATCATACAAACGACAATACCGCCGAATAACAGATAGGATGGTTTAAACGATGAAATCCCTGATTGTGGACAAAAAACGGTTAAGACAAAACATTGACCTTGTAAAAAAGAAAGCAGGCGTGCCGATCTTCGGCGTGCTCAAGGCGGACGGCTATGGTCTGGGCCTGCTGCAGCTGGCGGAGGCGCTGGCACAAAACGGCATTGACAAATTTGCCGTAACGGAACCGAACGACGCGCTGCAGCTGCGCACTTACGGCTTTACGGACCAGGAAATTCTTGTGATGCGTTCCACCTCCATTGACAGCGAGCTGCAAACTATCCTTGAAGCAGGCGCCACGGCCACGGTGGGTTCCTACGACGCCGCCATCAAACTCAACGGCATAGCGGAAAAAGACGGTGCGGTGGCAGACGCCCATGTCAAGCTGGACACGGGTATGGGGCGTTATGGCTTTCTCCCGTCGGAGCTGGACAAAATCATAAACGTTTACACCTGCTTGGAGAACATCAACATCTCCGGCATCTATACCCATTTTCATTCTGCATTTGCCTCCCGGGAAGCAACAATGGCCCAGCTGGATGCGCTGAAAGGCGTGGTTTCCGCCCTGACAGAACAGGGCATTGAAACCGGTCTTGTTCACGCGGCAAACTCTTCCGCCCTGTTTCTTTATCCTGAAACCATTCTGGACGCGGTGCGCATCGGCTCGGCTTTCACCGGCCGCCTGCCGATAAAGGGCAATACCGGCCTGCAAAAAGTCTGCGTTTTAAAAAGCCGCGTCATCGAAATCCGCTGGCTTCCCAAAGGTCATTCCGTGGGTTATGGCGCAGGGTTTATCACCAAAAAGCCAATGCAGATCGCCGTTGTCCCCGTCGGATACGGCGACGGTTTCGGAGTCTCCAAAGCCAACGATATCTTCCGGTTCCGCGACTGCGTTCGCTATGCTGCCGGCAGTCTGCGGGACTTTTTGAAACGACGGCGTCTGTATGCCACCATCGGCGGCAAACGCGTCCGGGTGCTGGGGCACATCGGTTTGTGCCATACCACCGTGGATGTCACCGGACTTGGCGTTACCATCGGCGACGAGGTCACCTTGGACATATCTCCCCTTTATGTCAACCCGGAAATCCAGAAAATCTATGAATAACGCGCCGCTTTACGATGCCCTCGCTTCCAAAGCCCGGGAGCCTGTGCTGCGGTTTCACATGCCGGGACACATGGGAAAAACGCCCTTTTCTGGTTTTTCCGATCCGTTTTCCTTGGATTTCACTGAAACTTACGGCACCGGAAATCTGTACCAAAACAATGAACCGATTCTTTCTGCGGAACAGGAGGCTGCGGCCTACTTTGGCGCGAAGGAATGCTTTTTTATGACAAACGGCAGCACCGGCGGCATTCTTGCCGCTCTTGCGGCCGCCTTTGGCACCGGCGGCGAAATTATTGTGGATCGCTGCTGCCATCAGGCGCTGTGCACCGGGCTTGCCCTGCTGGATATTCAGCCCCGGTTTGTTTATCCTGCTATGCATCAAACGGTCAGCGGCCGCCTGTGCCCGGAAGAAATTGACGCGGCGCTGGCCGCAGCGCCCCACGCCAAGGGCGTTTTTCTGACCAGCCCAAATTATTACGGTGTACTGCAGGATGTGGCTGCCATCGCCCGGATTTGCAGGCGGTATGGCAAGCTGCTTGTGGTGGACGAAGCCCATGGCGCGCATTTTCCTGCGGTGGGGGTTCCAAACGCGATGCAGCAGGGGGCGGACCTTGCGGTGGTTTCCGCCCACAAAACTATGCCGGCGCTTGGACAGTCGGCTTTCCTTCTGTCCAACGGCCGTATCCCGGCCGGTACCATCCTGCGCTATCTTGCGATGTTCCAGACCTCCAGTCCGTCCTATGTCCTGCTGGCCTCCCTGGACCGAGCCAGGGCATTTCTGTGCGGAGAAGGCGGACAGACCTACCGCTGTACCGCGGACGCCGTCCCGCAACTGCGGGAACGCATCGTCCAACACACGCCGTTTACGCCGCTTTTGCCATCGGAAACCCTGCCGCTGGATCCCTGCAGGCTGACGGTTTCTGCCGCCGGCACGAACCTTACCGGCTATGCTCTGGCGGACACTCTGTACCACGCCCACGGCATCGCCTGTGAAATGGCGGACGCCCTGCATACGGTGTTTATCATAACATGCATGCACACGCCATCCGAACTGCACCGGCTTTTTTCCGCTCTTTCCGCCATTCATCCCGCCCCGGCACCTCTGCCGCTTTGCCCTCTGCCCGCGGCAAAAGAGCTTGGCAGCACATTTTTTACTACGATACGGCAGGCGCTTTTTTCTCCTTCTGTATCCATCCCGTATACAGCCGCCTGCGGCCGCATCTGCGCCCGCCCGGTGGTGCCTTATCCCCCCGGCGTGCCACTCCTTTATCCCGGCGAAAAGTTTCTGACAAAACACATTGAATATATTCGCAATTTCTGTTATAATTTAGCGGGAGAAGTGCAGGTTCTGCCGGAATAACTGGTTATTTTTCACAATTATTCCCATTTTCCCGCTACTCAAGATCAGGAAGACGATTATGAACTTTTCCAACTTTATCGGCAATGCCGAATTATTGCACAATCTAAAAACCGCCCTCGCCCATCGGTTTCCCCAGGTCATTTTATTGTCCGGTCCGGCAGGCGTCGGCAAACTAACCTTGGCAAAACTCATAGCATCCGCCCTACTGTGTACACAGCAGGGCGCCCCCTGCGGCGTTTGCGGCACCTGCCGCAAGGTGGAGCGGGGGATTCATCCGGATGTTATGGTAATCGACTTTGGTCTCTCCGATATCAAAATCGACACTGCCCGCTTGATCCGGCAGGATTGTCATATTCTGCCCAACGAATCCAAGCGGAAGGTATACATTATCCGGCACAGCCAAAATTTAAACATACCGGCACAGAACGTGCTGCTCAAAAGCCTGGAGGAACCGCCCGGTCATGCCTTTTTTATTTTGACGGTGGAAAACGAGGCCTCCCTTCTGCCCACCATCCGTTCCCGTGCCATTGCCTATGCCCTTTCTCCGCTTTCTTCCGAGGAACTTCTGCCTTTTTTAAAACGGCAGTTTCCGCAGGCCTCTCCCTCGGAGCTTGCGACCGCGGCGGCACAGTCCGCCGGCATCCTTGGGGCCGCCGTTTCGCTGCTCTCAGACCCATCGGGGCTTTCCGGCACCGCTGCGGCCTTTTGCCAGGCATTGGCGGAAGACAACGAACTGGCTATGTATGAAACCGTGGCCGCTCTGGAGAAGCTGTCCCGGCAGAAATGCACTCCATTCTTTTCAGCGTTCCAGGCGGAACTGCGGGACGCTATGCTGCTTTCCAGCGGCGTATGGCCTGACTCCGCTTTTCCCGGGGAAAAAACAGCCCTTTCCCGACGCGTCTCTCTCTCCCGTTTGCTGCAGGCATATGATTTTTCCTGCTCGCTGGAGGAGACGCTGCCTTTGAACATTAACCTTTCTTTGCTGTTCTCGGCGTTTTGCGCCGGAGTCTATGAAATCTGTCATCGGAATTAGGAGGATCTATTTGGAAGTTATTGGTGTCCGCTTTAAAAAAGTCGGAAAAATCTATTATTTTGATCCCTGTGGCCTTGACGTCGCGGTAGGCCAGAATGTCATTGTCGAAACGGCAAGAGGCGTTGAATTTGGGGAGACAGTCATCCCTAACCGGGAGATAAAGGACGATCATGTCGTAAAGCCTTTGAAAAAGCTCATCCGCATCGCCACAGAAAAAGACCATGCTGCCGTCGCAAAAAATGCGGAAAAAGCCAAAGAAGCCTTTCGCATCTGCGAAAAGAAAATTGCAGAACACAAGTTGGATATGAAATTGGTTTCCGTAGAATATACCTTTGATTTGAATAAAGTGCTTTTTTATTTCACATCCGAAGGCCGGGTGGACTTTCGGGAACTGGTCAAGGACCTCGCCTCTGTCTTCCACACCCGCATTGAACTGCGTCAGATCGGCGTGCGGGACGAAGCCAAAATGCTCGGCGGATTGGGCATTTGCGGCCGGCCTTTGTGCTGTGCCCAATTTTTGGACGATTTTCAGCCGGTTTCCATCAACATGGCCAAAGAGCAGAGCCTTTCCCTGAACCCCACAAAAATCTCCGGCACCTGCGGCCGGCTGATGTGTTGTCTCAAGTATGAGCATGAAGTATATGAGGAGTTGTCCAAAGTCACGCCAAAGCCGGACACCTTGGTGAAAACGCCGGAAGGCACCGGCGTTGTAGTGAGCGCTACTATGCTCAAGGGAACCTGCCAGGTCAAGCTGGAAGATTCCGATACGGTCAAATGCTTCTGCTGCAAGGACTGCAAGAGTCTGCGGCATGCCAAAAAGCGCGGCGGCGCGCCGCAAAGCGCGGACAGCGCCCCGGAAACGGAAAAACCTATGGAAAAATAACGGTTATGTAAGGTGGTTTTATGTCGGCATCGGAACAGGTGAATGATTTTTTGGTGAATATTTTCAACCGCATCAATAAATATGAAGAGCGAACCCTGGCGGCCGGCCTGGATTTGGATGTTTCCATTACGGAAATCCACATTCTTTCCAAAATCGGAGATTTTGGCGCCGCTCGGATGTCGGACATCGCCAAGGCAGTAGGCGTTACACTCGCTACGCTGACAGTGGCCTGTGATAAATTGGAGTCCAAGGGTCTGATTGAACGAAACCGCGGCGAAAAAGACAAGCGCGTCGTCAATCTTTCCCTGTCTCCCAAAGGGATTGTCGCTTATCAGTATCATTTGGAATTTCATGAAAACATGGTCCGTACCATCCTGGACGGCCTGACGGAAAATGAAACGGAGATTCTCTCTTCCATTCTGAAAAAATTAAAAACATTTTTTCTCCCGGAGGAAATATAATGTTATTAAAAAAGGTTATGTTGCATAGCCTTTTTCTTTTCACAGGAAGGGATTTGCTGTTATGTCACTGCCGAAATGGATCGCTCTGATCTTTTTGCCGCTGTTTCTCATACCGTCGGGCTGCGGAGACGGCCAGCCGGCCGTGCAGCCTGCTCTGCCGGAATCCCAGCCTGCCGCATCGGCATTTCCCAAAACCGAAAACCCATCCTTGCCCCGGGAGCCCCAGGAAGGAGACGTGCCTCTTCCCCAGATTTATCGTTTGGACGACATCGCAGACGACAGATTTTCCTATATCGATCCTTCCATTGCCTGCGACTATGAAATTCCGGCCGCTACGGATTACAGCGGTTCCTTTCAGGCGGCGGTTTACGCCGCTTTTTGCGACCTGGATGACAGTTTTAATATCCGCTTCCGGTATCCCCTCTCTGAGGAGGGAAAGCGCCGTTTTTCCGATGTCCTGCAGCAAACCGTTACCTGCGTGCTATACGACCACCCTGCTGTATTTTGGGTGGCCCCCGGCGGATATACCCTCACCTGGATCGCAGTCCAAGGGGAGTATGTCTGCGTAAAAGTGGAATTTTTATATACCGAGTCCCCCGCTTCCATCGCTTCCGGTCAAAACTGCATCCAAACCAAGCTGGACCGCATTGTGTCCGCCGCCCCGGCGGATCCCTACGAAGCACTGCAATATTTCCACGATGTGATTATTCTAAATACCGAATACGACAGTGCCTTTGCCAAAGACCGAACCCCTTTGCCGGACAACAGTCATCTGTTTCATATCACTGGTTTCTTTCTTCATGGCAAAGCAGTGTGCGAGGGCTATGCCAAAGCGATGAAATATCTTTGCGATGCGGTGAATATCCCCTGCGTTGTCGTGGGAGGGGAAGCCTTTGGGATTTCCCATGCCTGGAATTATGTATGTCTGGACAGCGCTTGGTATCTTGTGGACGTCACCCTGGACGATCAGACTGAACTGGTTTACGCCGCTTTTTTACAGGGCAAAACCAGTTATATTGGAAACCTTCTCGTTTCTGCCATTTACACAGAAGACCAGCGGGAGTATCCTGTCTTGCAGGAATATGCTTATGACCGGACGGTGGATCTGCCGCTGTTTTCCGGCCATTTTGCCAACTAAGTCCCGTATTTTCTTTGTTCCCAGAGCCTGCGGCACGGTTTCGCTGCGTTCTCCAATTTTTTCACACCAAGGAGGTGCTCTATGGCAATCACTATACTCTGGGCAAGCCCCGACACAGACGGGCTGACCGCCAGCGCCAAGCGTTCGATTCTCACAGGAATCCAGTCTGCCGGCGGGACCGCAATTGAAATTCATCTGAACCGAAAAAATATAAAAGCCTGCCTTGCCTGCGGCAAAGGCGGTTACGGCGTCTGTCGTTCGGAAGGGCGTTGTATTTTAAACGATGATTTTTCCCAGCTGTATGACGCATGCTGCAGCGCGGAAGCTCTTGTTTTTGTGTCTCCGGTTTACTGGCATGACATGTCGGAAAATTTTAAATCATTTCTGGACAGGCTTCGCCGGTGTGAAACCTCCAAAAACGGCTATTTAAAAGAAAAGCGGTATGTTGCCGTGGCATGCGCCGGCGGCTATGGCCTGGGCGTCACCACTTGTCTGGACCGGATGGAAACCACCCTCGGGCATATGGGACTGCGGGCGCTGGATCGGATTCCGGTCACCCGGTATAATCGTGACTATATGCTTCCCGCCCTGGTGGAAGCCGGCCGCGTCCTGGCGACACAGCATTCCGCTTTCCAGTTCGATGCGTTTCACTTTTGGTAATGTCCCAATGTTCCTTTGCGCTTCCAGCGTCCATTTCAAAAATCCAATGTGGAAACGCCTATAAATTTCAGATTTTAAAAACTTTACCCCTGTCCCTGGATGCAAACCCGGGGTAGGTCTCATTACATAGCAACGGAATCAGGCTCCATCCAAAAGAATGAGACCTGATTCCGTTGCTATATTCAAATTTCCATGGTTGTCTTCGCCGACTTGCTTTCACGCCAGACCATCTTTTCTGCGTTTCCTGCGACAGGCATCCGCACTCTGCTCCCTGCGTCAATTCCTTTTTTACAACCCCACCTTGCCCATCTCTGTATGTTTGGCTTTGCCGATTTATAGGATATATTTCTCTTCATAACGGTCTTGGTGAGAAACATACCGCTGAATTGAAATCCGGGGACAGGGCAGCCGCGCCGCATTCCAATACCCCTTGCAACGAAACCCCTGCGGGACTGCATATTGTCCCACAGGGGTTCTTTCTTAAGGTAAAATATTAAAACTGTATTTTTTCCTCCAGATACGACTCCAGCTGGGAAATCGGTATGCGCACCTGTTCCATCGTATCCCGGTCACGGACTGTCACGCAGCCGTCGTTCTCCGTTTCAAAATCCACGGTGACGCAGTACGGCGTGCCAATTTCATCTTCTCTGCGGTACCGCTTTCCGATGGAACCTGCCTCGTCATAATCCACATTGAATTTTTTCGACAAGGCCTCATACACCGGCGCCGCCTTTTCCGACAGCTTTTTGGAAAGCGGCAGAACAGCGCATTTAAACGGCGCCAGCGCCGGATGCAGTCGGAGCACGGTGCGCACATCCGGTTTTTCTTCCGTTCCTACATTTTCCTCGTCATAAGCCTCCACCAAAAAGGCCAGCGCCACGCGGTCCGCCCCCAGGGACGGTTCAATCACATAGGGCACATATTTTTCATTGGCGTCCGGATCGAAGTATTCCATCGATTCTCCGGAATGGTTCTGGTGCTGAGTCAGATCAAAATCCGTCCGGTCTGCAATACCCCAAAGCTCGCCCCATCCAAAGGGGAACAAGAACTCAATGTCCGTCGTGGCATTGGAATAGTGAGAAAGCTCCTCGGTCTCATGATCCCGAAGTTTGAGGTTTTCCTCCCGGATGCCAAGAGAAAGCAGAAAATTCTTGCAATAATCCTTCCAATACCGGAACCATTCCAGATCGGTTCCCGGCTTGCAGAAAAACTCCAGTTCCATCTGTTCAAATTCTCTGGTGCGGAAGGTAAAATTACCGGGTGTAATTTCATTCCGGAACGATTTGCCAATCTGCGCTACGCCAAAGGGAATCTTCTTTCTCGTTGTCCGCTGCACATTTTTAAAATTGACAAAAATGCCCTGGGCAGTTTCCGGACGGAGATAAATCTCATTTTTGGCATCCTCTGTCACGCCCTGAAAGGTCTTAAACATCAGATTGAATTTGCGGATATCGGTAAAGTTTTTTCCGCCGCAAGACGGGCAGCAAATTCCCTGCTCTGTAATATACTCCATCATCTGCTGGTCGCTCCAGCCGTTGGGCGCAAGGCCGGTAGCGTCCTCAATGAGCTTGTCCGCCCGGTGCCGGGTTTTGCAGTCCTTGCAGTCCATCAGAGGATCGGAAAATCCTCCCACATGGCCAGAGGCAACCCAAACCTGCGGATTCATCAGAATCGCACTGTCTAACCCTACATTATATTTGGATTCCTGGATGAATTTCTTTCTCCATGCGTTTTTTACATTGTTTTTGAATTCCACACCTAAAGGACCGTAATCCCATGTGTTTGCCAGCCCGCCGTAAATTTCACTGCCAGCATACACAAACCCTCTGCCTTTGCAAAGCGTTACGATCTTTTCCATGCTCTTCTCTGCGTTCTTCATAGTTTCTCCTTCCGGCACATATGGCTTATGTGCGCCAAAAAATCATTCTGCTTCCAAGCAGATAGAGTTATTATATACCAATCTCTCTTTGTTTTCAATAGACAGCGAGTTCTGTTCTCGGCAAATCCCTAAAACGGATGGTTTTTATGCCGGCGGCAACAAAAACCATGCCGCTGCCCGGATGTCAGCGCCCCGGCAACCGCCTAAGCCCTCCCCATTCTTCTCCAGCGCAAAACCTTTCCGCTGGGGCAGCCCGCAAAATGCCCGCGGATTTTGTAATTCGATTGAAACCGTTGGACACCAAACAATTTATCCCATTTTCTAAAAAATTTTTCTGTTTTCGACAAAAAAGCACAGTATTTTTTCTTTTCGCTCTGGTAACATAAAACCAGCATCTCCCTCTTTTTGTCCTATCTGCTGTAAAACGCCGAATTTATCCCGTTAAAATACGGCAAATTCCATAAAGCGAACAATAGGTACATCGTACTTCTTCCTTGATTGGTATAAGTTTCCTACAAGGAGGTTTATGCTATGAAACATCTTTTTATTACAAAAGCTGCGATTCGATATGTTTTCTCCCTCTACGTTGTTACCGCCCGCAATGAAAAGGGACTGACTCAACAGGAACTGGCAGAGCAGGTTCAGGCTTCTGTCCGCTGGATTCAACTGATTGAAAAAGGCAGACGATTGCCTGGCTTTTGTCTAGCCATTAATCTGATTGTAGCCTTGGAAATTGATCCTTTGTCCTTGTTTCAAGCCATTCTGGCACAGCAGCAGAAAAAAGAGGAGAAACGTGTTCCGGTGTCGACGCATTAAACTGGCCTTCTGCTTTTCTGGCGCCGTTCACTAAAAACGACCTGCCCGCGGATGGATTGGCGGGCATGGATTCTGCGTATTTATGAGATGTCGACAGATTATCCTGAGCGGCAGAGAACAAAAAAACCGGCATTGATGCGGGGTCATCCGCGCCAATGCCGGTTCCATTCTCTGCGCTCGCAGATCAATTTCCTATCCCCGTTGCCGCTCCGGGTCTCCAGCAGCCGCAGCTTCCGCTTCTGTTCCAACCAGTCAAACCGGTGAACCCCGCCGCCCAGAATGGCCGGAAGGATGGAACTGCCATACCGGCGGATAAGGTTGGTTCCACATCAGCGGTTGGGCAATATCCATTTGCTTGGATGCCTCAAAAATATGGATCTGGTGGGTCCCGCTCGTGCCCGCCTTTGCGGAGATTCCGGCGGCCGGGAATTCCGAATTCCCCGGAATTGTCATAGCCAAACTTCTCAAACACCGCCAGGTTGTTCCCTGCGGAAAGATCCGCCGCCACCGGCATCATGTCGATGGCAGGCTTGGCTTTCAGTCCCGGCATCGAGGTGCTGCCGATGTGGTGCAGAGCGATGCAGTTTGTGCCTAAAATCCCCCTGATAAACGCCGATTCTCTCTCAAATCCCGCGTTCCAGGCCGGAGAATATTCCGTGGCAACAATGTGCTGCGCCATCGTCAGCCCTTCCACTTCATCATATAGTCCATCTCTCCGGTGTCCTCGTCCACACTCTCCTCTACCACCGAAAGGCCCTCTCTGCGATAAAACGCCACAGCCTGCCGGTTGCGCCGATAGACATGCAGTGTGAATGTGGGATGGCCCTTCTTAATATGCTCCAGAAGTTCTTTGCCGATGCCCACAGATCGGTGGTTTTTATCCACGAAAATGCCTGCAAGGTAATTTCCCTGCATCCCGGCGAAGCCCTGGACGGCCCCATTCAGCTCGCACACAGTAAGTTCCGCCCGCAGCAGCTGCTCCCGTACCACAGGGGCATTTGATATCCAATAACCCGCCGGCACAAAATCGTGGGCGTCCAGATTGCCCTCCAGCCAAAGCTGCATGACTCGCTCCAGGTCACTGAGGTAAAATTGTCGTATCATATCCATACTTGCATCCGGACAGAGGCATCTTGTCGAACCCGGGCAGACTCTCCACCGCTTTGCCCCGCTTGTCCGCCAGCATTTGCGCGCAGTACCGGCTGTCGCCGGTTCCAGTGAAATGACCGATCATAAGCTGCCTCCGTTCAGTGTCCAGCCATAGTCATTGTGATAGATCATCTGCCGGGTCATGCCGCCGTCAATGCAGATGTTTTCGCCGGTGAGAAATCCCGCCTTGTCGGAGCAGAGGTACAGCACCATATTGGCGACATCCAGCGGGTTGCCCACCCGGCCGGCGGGGTGCTGATCCGCGTCCGGGCCGTCGTATCGGGCAAAGTCCGTGTCGATCCATCCGGGAGAGATGGAGTTGACCCTCGCCTTCCCGGCCAGGCTCACCGCCAGGGCGTGGGTCAGGGCGGAGATGCCGCCCTTGGCGGCCGTGTAACTTTCGGTCTGGGGCTGGCTCATACGATCCCGGCTGGAAGAGATGTTGACCACCGACGCGCCGGAGGCAAAATGGGGCGCCAGCAGCTTGGTCAGGTAAAAGGGTGCGGTAACGCCCACCCGCAGGGCGTAATTAAACTCCTCATAGGTGCAGTCATCCAGTCCTTTCCTCGGCGGCAGCGCGTTGTGAACGAGGAAGTTCACCCTGCCATGGTCCTGGATGACCTTTTCCGCAAAGGCCTCCAGGACGGCCTTGTCCGTCAGATCGCCCACAAAATGGTCGCCCGGCAACCGGTCGATGACGCACACATAGGCGCCTGCCTTGCGAAACTCTTCGGCGATGGTCTTGCCGATGCCCCTGGCCCCGCCGGTGACGACGGCCACATGATTTTCAAACATCCCGTTACTCCTTTACAAATCTTCCATTTTGCCCGAACTCGAAACGGCCGCCCGCCGCCTGGGCGAAGTGCAGCTTGGCGATACCCAGGTCGATCCAGTCCATCTCCCGGACTGCATCCACCGCCGCCGTGACCACGCCGCCGGCATAGGTAAAGACCGGCTTCTGGCTGTTCACTGCGCTGGGTGCCAGCCGGACGGCCTCCATCGCCGCGAGTACCCACTCGGGCGCAGTTTCATATCCATTTAACCGCCGGGACACTGGCTTTCGCTTGCGGCTGAACGTACTGCGGAGGAACTTTTCTTTCAGGGACTGCCCTGCCGCATAGCCCACCGGCATCACACACAGCATAGCTTCCCCATTGGGAACCTCAAACTGTTTGCGGTCAAAGGTGCCGCCCACCCAGCAGGTGCCAAGGCTCATGTCGGTGAGGTCCAGCATCAGACGCTCGCCGTACCAGCCTATTTTTTCGGCAAAGTCCGCTATGTCCGCCGTCCCCTTCAGGACGATCACGGAGCGCACACCGGAAAACAGGCCGTAAGACTTTCGCATGGAGTGGAACGCCGCCCCGGCATCTTCCACAAAGGCGAAGGCCAGACCAGACTCCCGGTTCAACGCGTCGATCGACCCACAGATCTTCTCCCGCAGCTCCGCCGCGATAGGCGTCCGCTGGTAGTTCCGCCGGGAGATTCGGTTGATGATTGCTTCCCTCATAAATTCACCTTCTCACTCGATGTTCCGAATGCGTTCCAAATCGCCGCTGCATAGGGCCTCCAAATTGCGGAAGATCTTTGCCTCATCCCAGTTCCACCACTTCAGTTCCAGGAGATAGTCCGTCAACTCCTGGTCAAAGCGATGGCGGATCACCTTGCAGGGATTTCCGGCGGCGATGGTATAAGGCGGGATGTCCCCAGCCACCACGGACCCCGCACCGATGACCGCGCCGTCCCCGATGCGGACGCCCGGCAGAACGGTGACATTCTGGCCCAGCCACACGTCGTTCCCCAGCACCGTATCGCCCTTAAGGGGCAGTTCCTCCAAGGTCGGCGCGCAGTTCTCCCAGCCGTGGCCGAAGAGGTTAAAGGGATAGGTGGTGACGGAACTCATCCGGTGGTTGGCGCCGTTCATGATGAACTCCACCCCCTTGCCGATGGCGCAGAATTTGCCGATAATAAGCTTGTCGCCGAGGAATTCATAGTGGTGCGTCACATGGCGCTCGAAATCCTCCGAGCCGGTGTCGTCATCGTAGTAGGTATAGTCACCCACCTGAATGTTGGGACGGGTGATGACATTTTTGATATAGCAGACGCTGGGGATCGTTTCATTGGGGTGAATGGCGTTAGGGTTTGGTCCAAACATAAACATTTTCTCCTATTCCGCATTCTCGGAGCCTCTGCCAGAAAACGCACCGGGTAAAACCCGCCGCTGCACTGCAGAAGCGCATAGCGGATCTGGATTCTTCATCCAGCCGCTGTAAAAGGTTCTCTCCGCCGCAGCTCCCGCCCAGAATCATATGGCTCAGGCCACAGCGGGAAAGCAGTTGATTTTTTTGGTTTAAAGCCTTTTATCCTGTCAGTCCGGCTCCTTTTTCCAATAGACCATATCCGCCAGCTGAACCCCGCACTCGATGATAGGATGGTCGTAATGGTCGATAAAGAAATTAAGGAAAAACGGATACTGCCCGGACAGCCGGGTTAACCGTAAGGGAGCGGCCACGATGCCGCTTCCTTTTCCATCTCAAAACAAGCTCAGCTGCTCCTGCCGCTTGTCTTCAAATTTCCTGAGATATTGGAAGATCTGCTCGTTGTTGTGCATAATTCCGGCCTCTCCACAGCGACGGCGAAACAGCCGCATCAGTTCCCGGCCATGGGGACTGTCCAGCAGATAGGCGTTCCCGTATTTTCGGATATACTGCTCCTTCAGGCCGGGAAAGCGCCGATCCAGCTGTTTGTAAAAGTATTCCCGGCTGCCCGCCCGGAGTGTCAGGCCCATGCCGAAACAGATGATTCCCTTTACGCCCGCCTCCACACAGTAGTCCAGGATGCCATCCACATTCTCTGGCGTGTCATTGAGGGACGGCAAAATCGGGCACAGCCAGACCACCGTAGGAATTCCGGCATCCCGCAGCGTTTTCAGCGCCTCGAACCGCTCCCATGTGGTGCTGACATTGGGCTCCACCTTGCGGCAGAGGGTCTCGTCATAGGTGGTCATCGTCATCTGGATGACGCACTTGGTCTGCTCATTGATTCTCTTCAATAGGTCAATATCCCGCAGAACCCGGGCAGATTTCGTAATAAGGGTCGCGCCGAAGCCATACCGCTCGATGAGTTCCAGCGCCTGCCGGGTGTGGCAAAGCTGCTCCTCCAGCGGGATGTACGGGTCGGTCATAGCGCCCATGCCGATTATGCAGGGCTTGCGCTTCCGGCGCAGCGCATCCTCCAATAGTGGGATGGCGTTTTCCTTGACCTCGATGTCCTCAAAGTCGTGCTCCATGTGGTAGCAGGCGCTCCGGGAATCGCAGTAGATGCAGCCGTGCTGACAACCACGGTACAGGTTGATGCCATTGCTGGCAGACAGGATTCCTTTGACTGCCCTGTAGTGCATCCTGCACCTCCTCTCAAAACTGGTTCCACCCCTCTCCGCCAGATAAACCGCTGGATTCCCAAGAAGTCCAGCACAGCGGTTCTTTGGAAAAAGAAGGAGCGATGGAATGCATGCGTTTTCGGCCTGGCCGGAAGCGAAGGATACGAAACCCGCGGCGACGCCAAAACGAACGCCAGGAATTAACCCCCTTCCGGGTATTTTTAATTAATTCCCGTATAACCCCTGTCTCTCTTTGCATAAAAACAACCGCATAGGAAATCCTACACGGCCGGCGCTGCAGGCGCAAGG
The DNA here is from genome assembly GCA_934395135.1 of uncultured Eubacteriales bacterium. GTDB lineage: Bacteria > Bacillota > Clostridia > Oscillospirales > Butyricicoccaceae > CAKRRK01. Next base: position 139,596 of record CAKRRK010000001.1, read on the forward strand.
CCTGCCGTTAATTAAGTATACCCCCAACCGGTAATATTTTCAATCCGCAATTACCGAAACCGCTGAAATGACAACTTTTTTTGTCGGCGAAGCCAGCAAAACTCCCGTCCGCCCAACATCTGCTGTCCACTGTTTCCGTTGGTTTCTTTCGGTGTTGTGGACCAGCCTATGGGGCAAAAGGCCTCCTCCGCGGTGGTTTCCGCGGAGAAGGCCTTTCATCGTTGTCCGTGTACCTCTGACACCCTAAATTGTCCGCCGAAAAGCAGGGTGAGAGCATACCCGCAAAGCCCAAATTCTGCACCCATAAACCAAACGAACACTTCCTGCCCGGAAATGCCATCTATGGCAGCAGCGCATAGGTAATCTCCACATCCCCCTCGCCCAAGTGAGCCTTCAAATCTGTGAGGTCCCCGTCCAGTTTTCCCAGACGGGTATAACTCCAGGAATTCGTACCATAGAACAGGACGATCTGGCTGTCGCTGTACAGCACGAAATCGCCGGGATTGACCGCGGTCTGCGTGTCGTTTGCAGGGAGGGCAGTTCCAAGGGACGCCGACTTTTCAAAGGAGCCATAGTCACTGGCTCGCAGCGTGATGGAGCCGCCATGGTCCCGAATCTGCTGAACAAACGCGTCTGCGGTGCTGTTGCTCTCCAGCGTGGCGGTGTAGGTGTGGCCCCGGAAGGAAACTGTGAGTTGTGAGGCCTCCCTCGTAGGATCAGGCAGAGCAAGTCCCCCGATCCATTCCTCAATGTCCTCCCGCGTGGCATTTGCTGAAAACCGCCGTCCCTCCAGCCAGGTGGCGCCATTGGCCAATTCCGGCAGGCCGGAACTGCTGAAGCCGCTTCCGCCGCTGGTGCAGAAGGGCACGATGGTTTTTCCGTCAAAATCACCGTCTTCCAGAAAGGTGCTGACGATCCGGGGCGGCTGCCCGTGCCAGATGGGATAGCCCAGGAATACCACATCGTATTGCTCCAGATCTTCCGTGCCGCCGGAGATCGCGGGGCGGGCGGCGGGATCGTTCTGCTCCCGGTTGGCCCGGCAGCTGCTGTCCGTGTAATTCAAATCCGCGGCGGTATAGGGCGTCGCCGGAACGATCGCTGCGAGATCGCCGCCGGTGGCGTCGGCGATTTGCCGGGCTATGCCTTCCGTGGTGCCGGTGGCGGAAAAGTAGGCCACCAGAACGCGGCTGTCCGCGCCGGCTTCCGTTTGGATCCGATAGGTATGGAGGGCCACGGCCACCTCCGCCCGACTGGCGTACTCCTTGGGGGCCGTCAGATCGACGCCGGCACCGGCGCCTTTTCCGCCATACCGCTCCAGGACGATGAACAGCTGTTCCCGGGTCACCGGATCATTGGGCCCAAAACGCCCATCCCCATACCCTTGGAAGAGTCCCTGCTCCGCGGCCCAGGCTACGGCAGCGGAATACCACATCCCGTCGGGCGCATCGGAAAAAGCGGAAGAACCCGCGGCCGCAGGGGTGTTCTCCATCCGATAGAGCACCACTGCCAGCTGGGCGCGGGTCAGGCTGCCCTCCGGGGAGAAGGTATCAGCGGAGGTACCCCTCATCACGCCGGCCTCGCAGCAGGATTGGACCGCGTCCGCGTACCAGGCATCGGTGGGGACATCGGTAAATGCGTTCGCCCTTTCCACTGGTGGGCCAGCGAGGGTTTCCTGCGATGCCGCCGGCTGAGGCGCGGCGGCACAGGCGGAGAGGGGCGTCAGGCAGAAGGCCGCCAAAGTCAGGACAAGCGCTGCGACGCGTCTTTTCATCCCCACACCTCCCTGGCTATGCGGAAGGCCGCCCAGGCCTTTGGCCAGCCGGTGTAGAAGGCGGCGTGGGTGAGAATTTCGGCAATTTCTTCTCTGGCGATCCCATTGTTCTTCGCGCTCTCCAGGTGGAATCGGAAAGAGCTGTCGATGAGTCCCTGGGCCATCAGGGCTACCACCGTCACCAGGGAGCGGTCCCGGAGGGACAGTTTATCTTCCCGGCTCCAAACCTCGCCGAACAGCACGTCGTCGTTCAGTTCGGCAAATTTCGGGGCGAAGTCCCCCAATTGATCCCGTCCCGCAGTCTGTTTTACCGCCATGGTTTAATCCTCCAATCTGTTATAGTCGGTCCCATCTACCGCCTCACACCATTCGTTGCTCGTCTCCTCGCCGGGGACCTCCACGGCGATGTGGGAGAACCAGCTGTCTGCCTTGGCACCGTGCCAGTGCTTCACTTCCGGCGGGATGGTGACGACGCTCCCCGACGTCAGGCTGACGGCGGGCTTGCCCCACTCCTGGTACCAGCCCTCCCCGGCGGTACAGAGAAGGATCTGGCCGCCGCCGGATCTGGCGTGGTGGATGTGCCAGTTGTTCCGGCACCCCGGCTCAAAGGTCACGTTGGCCAGGAACACCGGACACTTCCCGGGCTCCGTCAGAGGGTTCAGAAAGGATCTGCCCACAAAATACCGGGCATAGCCGTCGTTGGGCGCACCGGTCCCAAAGAGGTTCATCTGCTCAAACTGAGCCTGATCTGTTGTTTTCATTTCAGATACTCCTTGAAAAATCCCTCAATCTTGTCAAAGGGGATGATGTCCTTCCGGTCGTACAGGTCGGTGTGAACTGCACCGGGAATGAGAAACAGCTCTTTGTTATCGGTCCAGGGACTGTCTTTCACCATATCCCCATAAGCGTCCCGGCTGAAGTAGCAGGAGTGAGCGCGCTCCCCATGGAGCATGAGCACGGCGGAGCGGATCTCGCCGCTGTACCGGAGAATGGGCATATTGAGGAAGGACAGTGCGGAGGTAGTATTCCAGCCTTCGTTGGAGTTGAGGGACCGTTCGGTGTAGCCCCGCTCCGTCTTGTAGTAGTCGTGATAGTCCTTCACAAAGAAGGGGGCGTCCGTCGGCAGCGGATCCGCCACGCCGCCTGCCCGGGCATACGCGCCCGTTTTGTAGTCCGCCGTCCGCTGGACGTTCAGGGCCTTTTTCGTCTCATACCGGGCGTCGGCGCTGTCGTCGGCGTCAAAATATCCCCTGGCGTTTACCCGGGTCATATCGTACATGGTGGAGGTCACCGTGGCCTTAATGCGGGTATCCATAGCGGCGGCGTTCAGGGCCATGCCGCCGAAGCCGCAGATGCCGAGAATACCCACCCGCTCCGGGTCGATGAAGTCCCGGGTGGAGAGGAAGTCCACCGCGGCGGAAAAATCCTCGGTGTTGATGTCCGGAGAGGCTACGTTCCGCACTTCCCCGCCGCTCTCCCCGATGAAAGAGGGGTCGAAGGCCAGCGCGGCAAAGCCCCGAACCGCCAGTTCCTGGGCGTACAGCCCCGCCGCCTGCTCCTTTACCGCCCCGAAGGGGCCTGCCACCGCCACAGCGGACAGCCTCCCCGCGGCGTTTTTGGGCAGATACAGATCTCCGGTCAGGGAGATGCCGTAGCGGTTGCGGAACTGGACCTTCCGGCGGGTGACGGAATCCTCCGGAGGAAAGGAATAGCCGTTGTAGTTCGATTGCATCGTGGTCCCTCCTCAGACAGTTCTGCCCATTTCATAGGCGGCGGTGAGTTTACCGGTCAAACGCGCCATCGCGCCGGGGGCATCTGCTCCGCCGCCCCGGACCACGCCGGCCAGCCGGGCCTTGGGGAAGCAGGCGATCCAGCCTTTCAGACCGTGGATAGGGCCGTCGGCGGCACTGTCCTCCGCCTCGGCGGAGGCAGTGAGCAGGTAGATGTCCCGGAAGGAATAGTCCTGAGAGAACAGGGGATTTCCCCGGTCCAGCAAGGTCTTCATCTGTCCGGCCATCTCATAGTAGTACACCGGGGTAGCAAAGCAGATCACATCGGCTCTGCCCATCTTCTCCACGATGGCGTTGGCGTCGTCCTTCTGGGCGCAGACCGGCGCTCTCAGACAGGCCATACAGCCGGTGCAGAACCTGATGTCCTTGCCCCGGAGGGAAATGACCTCCACCTGGTTGCCTGCCTCCCGGGCGCCTTCGGCAAACTGTTGGGCCAGGAGATCGGAATTGCTGTGTTTTCGCAGGCTGGTGGAGAGGATCAATACGTTTTTCATGCGTTATCACTCCTTATTTTCTTGTTTCAGGGAGTCCATGAGCAGGTCCATCAGGTCCAGCCGCCGCTGGGCCTGGTGCAGATCCTCCAAAAGAGAGGCCCGCTCTCTGCCCAGCAGGCAGAGCTGTCGGCTCCGGCAGCAACCGCAGGCTACGATCTGCTCCAGTATTTCCGGGCGGACGCCGCAGTCCCGCAGGCAGCTTGCAAGCGCCTCCTTTGCATCCATCATTGGATCCCCTCCCTTCTGCCTGTATTATATCCGTATGAACAAGAAATGGCAAACAGTTATTTAGAATGGTTTATCATCGTTGACAGGAATGATAATGGACATTAAAATAGAGACTGAAAGGGGGCTGCAGCGATGATCGAGACCAGACTGCTCCGTTATTTCCTGGCCATCGCCAGAGAGCAGAATATCACCCGGGCGGCGGAGCTGCTTCATGTGACCCAGTCCACTCTGTCCAAGCAGATGATGGAGCTGGAGGACCAGCTGGGCAAGCAGCTTTTGATCCGGGGTAAGCGAAAGGTATCCCTCACCGAGGAGGGCCAGTTTCTCCGCAAACAGGCCCAGGAGATTATGGAGCTGATCGACAAGACCGAGTCGGCCTTTGCCGCCGGGGCGGACATTGTGGGGGGCGACATCTATCTGGGCTGTGCCGAAACAAAGGCCATGGAGCAGATCACCCGGGTCTTTCGCTCCGTCCACGCCGACTATCCGGCCGTCCAGTTCCACATCTTCAGCGGGGACGCAGAGACGGTCTTTGAAAAGCTGGACAAGGGCCTGCTGGATGTGGGGATCATGCTGGGCCCCGCCGTCTACGACCGCTTCGACTACCTGCCGCTCCCTCTGAAGGACGCCTTCGGCCTGCTCATGCCCAAGGACTGTCCCCTAGCCGCCCGGCCCACCGTATCCAGGGAGGAATTGTCTTCCCTCCCGCTCCTGGTCTCTCAGCAGACCCACCACGGCATCGCCCGGACCGAGTGGTTCGGCCGGCAGTATGACCGTTTCCGCATTGTGGCCACCTACAACCTGATCTACAACGCCACCCACCTGGTGGAGCAGGGATTGGGCTACGCCTTCTGCCTGGACGGCCTGGTGGACGCAGAGCACCGCAACCTGACCTTCCGGCCCTTCGACCCGCCCATTGAGGTAGACATCGTGGCAGTGACCAAGAAATATCAGCCCTTCTCCCCGGCGGTCAAGGTGTTTATGGAGCGGCTGCGGGAAGTCATTTCCTGAGTATACAGAAAAAAGGGGATGCGTCCATCCGCAAATACACCGCCGCCGACATCGACCGAGGCAGCGACAAGGCGGCGCCGCAGGAGGCCGTCTCGGCGCTGGGGCAGGAACCTGCCCCAGCCAAAACGGAAAAGCCGAGGATAACCGATTTCAAGCCCTATGTGGGCCGCAAGCGCAAGCCCGGTACCGGATGTGTCACCGAGATCAACGACCATCTGTTTGAAGGTCGCTACTCGCCCAAATGGCCCGACGGCAAAAAGCACTCCCGCAACGTCTACGCCCACACCCGCGAGGAATGCGAGGAGAAGCTGAAGCAGCTCATCGTAGAGATGAAGGCCGAAATTGCGGAAGCACAACGGCTGAAGGATTTGGGAGAAGGAAATGGAGCGCCCCCAGAGGGGAAGAAGGGTAAGCGGGGGAAGAAGAAGTAAAAGAAGTGCCACCCTGGGTGCCGAGTAATCGGTACCCAGGGCGGCGGCTTTTGTTAGCATATAGAGTATCTCGGCGTTGCGGAGAGGGTACGTCCTAATTAAAACTGCATCCTCGAAAAGGTGCATCGTTCTTAATATCATTGAATATTGATTATGAATTCTTTGCTTTTTGCGACACAGATGCCTCGTTTGATTATAAAACACTGAACAGAGTGTGCACCAGAATATGATGTTGACTCTCTTTTTCCGTTAGTACCCACGTCGGAGTTTTCAAAATAGCCACGAAGGCAGTTTGCGTTCTGAGCCTCAAAACCAGTATTCACAATTTGCCATTTTACAGTATACGGAGGTTTGACACCTGTTAATGCTCTGAAGAGCAAAGCGCAATTTTTTTCTAAAGGCGCTCCATTGTTTGCATATTCTATTTCCACACCGTTAGAGTTGACCACACGAGCAGAAATAAAGGCAGCTCCTCCGCGTTGAACGGGCCAAATCGGTCGCTGTCGATGCGGGGCATTAATACACAATTGATAATTAGACAGTGCTAAACTATTGGTAGAATCCCCTTTCGGAAATTCTGTACCAAGAATTTTGCGCCACGCATCATTTGTAGTCCCTTCTGCATTTAGCAAACCCGCATGTTCTTCGAGCTTTTTTATAAACGACGAAAAATCATCTACGGAATAGCCTGATAATAAATCATTTCCGATGATTTTGTCAGAAGGATCGTCGATTGTGGGATTAATTTCTAAATCCACATAGTCTTCTTTGTATGCAGAAATAATGTTTTGCATAGTGCCTACAAAAAAGTCTTCTGTAGAAAGAGTGCTGTCTCCGAGATTATCTGCTACGATTTTTTCGAGTGTGATCCCTTTGGGATATTTTTTATCATCAGGGCAATTAACACGTCTCCACCATTTGAAAATTTTTACAAGCGGTTTATACTCGCTATCATTGTTTTTGTTTACTTCGGTAGACCACGCTTTATGCCCTTTAGGGTCACTCACAGTCCAATCGCCAGCTTCAGAGTCACCTATATAATAGAGTTGACTATCATTTTCGTCTATGATTACTGGAACAACATCAACACTAATTCCACTCATATCGACACCTACAGAGTGGTGTTGGACTTTGGCTGAGGAGTAGTCACTTTTTTGAGCCAAAATATCTCGAAGCTCATTTAGTACATCAATTGAACTTTTATCCGAAGAATATGTGGTTACAACAATAATATCGACATCACGCTTTTTATCTCCTGCAACAGGGCGAATTGAAGTATGTTTAGCATAAGACCCTGACAAGAATGTATCGGCATGGATATTCTTGTAGCTTTCATGATTCTTTAGATAGGTTCGCAAATTGTTTTGGACGCTACTAATATATGAAACCGTTGTTACACTCGGCTCGATGTTTTTCAAAAAAGCATCAAAATCTGCTTGTTTAGCCATAATTCTCCTTTACGTATTTTTGTAGATCTTGCTATTGATTATACTTGCATATTTTGCGTAATCGATAGCTGGAACTGTGCCTATATCCTGCAATCGCTTCAAAAGGTTAAGAAGCAAAAAGACAAGGGAATCACCGTTTTCACAGAATCGGATTGTAGGAGTTTTAGTTGCATCATATTGGTTTGCAAATATGTTGTTATCGACAACAAATGTGTTGTCAGAAATAGAACACACAAAGTCCAAACGTTTGTTATGGTCAGCTGCATTAATATATTTGACAACATTCGGTGCTATTGGTGCCGTCCAGTCACTTTTTGTGGTCAATACACCCGCAAGAATTTCGTGCAATGGTTTAGGATCATATTGACCCCCTGCATGCTGAATTGGCGCTGATGAACGAACTAAAGTACGAACACTTTCGGCTTTTTCTTGCGCATACTCCATGTGATCTTTGTTAAGATTCTGCTTGACTTCAAATACTGCATACACACTTTCAGCAGGGATAATTTTGCTATTTTGATGGTGAAATACCAAATAGGAATACTGTGCATCATAAATCACCAAATCGATTTGATTGCTACATTTCCCGGTAGCATCTATGATAACAGCTTTGTCAACTGCATATCGGGAGGGTAGATATTTACCAAACCAGTTAATCCAGTTAATCTCAGTGTTGTCACCTTTAGTTCCTGGATGTGTAAATGCAGCTGCGCCAGTACGAAGAGTCTGTAGCATTTCAGCTTGCATATTAGAATACAACTCGGAAAGACTAATTTCTGACATCTACTACACCTCCCATATTTCAATTAATTATATCACACCGGCACCATATTTTCAATTCATTATATATCAATAACGCCATATATTGTGGTTTCGCTTTTGGCGCTATAAATTAATAAGTCTTTTCAAATTCTGCGCCGCAATAAACAAGGAATAAGAAAAAACCTCTGAAATCAGCCGATTTCAGAGGGGTTATGGTCCGAGTAGTGCGACTCGAACGCACGAGCCTCGCGGTCCCAAACCGCGCGTTCTATCAACTGAACTACACCCGGATATTTGATTTTGAACTATTATAGCACGAAACTTGTGCGATTGAAATATTTTTCTGTCTGTGGTCAAAGCGGTTTTCCTGCCCGATTTGACCGACGAGGTAAATCCAACAAACGCAGGTGTCGCAAGGCTTTCCGGCGTTTCACCATTCACCGACCCGGATACAGCCACGGCACTCCCAAATGTGGCGCGCTACCAACTGCGCTATACCCGGATATTTGATTTTAGACTATTATAGCACGAAACTTGTGCGATTGACCTATTTTTCTGTCTGTGGTCAAAGCCGCTTTTTGACCTGATTTTCCAGCAGATAGAAATCCCGCTTTCGCCCGTGTTCCAAGGACTTGCGGGTTATGGATCGGGTCTGCGCCCCAAAGCAAGCGTCCTACTTTCCTATTGTTTTTTCGATCGCCCTCGATAAATCTGTGTAACTTTATGGAATGCAGCAAAAAGATTTATAACTGCAATAAAAGCACACATTTCAGGGATATAAACCCCTTAAAATGTGTGCTTCTTCTGGTCGAGACGACAGGATTTGAACCTGCGGCATCCTGCTCCCAAAGCAGGCACTCTACCAAACTGAGCTACGTCTCGAAATCTTTTTATTTGCAAACAAATTTTATTATATCTTACATCTTCGCAAAAGTCAAGTGTCAATTTTCAAGCGCCCTTTCACCTTTAGATGCGCCGAGATTAAACTCCGCCGATTTCCCTAATTTCAGGTTGAAGCACCGGGTTATCTGCGATATAATTCAGAGGAACAAACCGGTGTTTGAAGGAGAGGACGTGGCAATGGTTATTAGAAAATACCAACACACAGACTGCAAAGAGGTAACCGAACTATTTTATACTACTGTTCACACAATAAATGCAAAAGATTATACCAAAGAGCAACTGGATGCATGGGCAGGCGGACAATTGGATTTGGAAAACTGGAACCAATCACTTCAAAAACATTACAGCGTAGTCGCTGTTGAAAATAAAACCATTGTAGGTTTTGGGGACATAGATGAAACCGGTTGCCTTAACCGCCTGTTTGTTCATGCCAATTATCAAGGAAAAGGCATTGCTACTGCTATATGCAATCGGTTGGAAAAATTTATACAAGGAAATATTATTACTTATGCATCGATTACAGCAAGACCATTTTTTGAAAAAAGAGGTTACAAAACAATCAAAAAACAGCAAGTAGAGAGACAAGGAATTTTACTCATAAACTATGTTATGATAAAGAACTGATCATTCCCGATTCACTGGAACGGTCCCAAAGCCTGGGGAACTGCCGCTTGGCTATTTTAGCGAAGTATTTCAAAAATGAGTTTTCCGCAGCATAGACAAAAGGCAAACGGAAGTTTTCCATGCGGCTATTCTCTCCATTTTGACAGTTTTTCGTAAAAATTTTTAAGGCAGCCAACCCTATCTGCCCAGCCCACCGGGAGGTAACTTTTTATGCAGGCAAACCATATTTTATTTGATCTGGACGGTACGCTGACCGATCCCGGCGAAGGTATCACAAACTCCGTTGCCTATGCCCTATCCAAATTCGGCATCACGGTTTCCGACCGCACCAGTCTCTATTCGTTCATCGGGCCGCCTCTGCGGGAATCCTTTCAGCAATTTTATGGCTTTTCTGCCCGGGATGCCGAAAAAGCGGTAACGTATTACCGGGACTATACTTTGTTCCCCAGGGCATGTTTGAAAACGTTGTCTATGCGGGCATACCGCAGCTTCTCTCCCGCCTGGTTCAGGCAGGAAAACGACTGTATATTGCCACTTCCAAGCCCGAGCCGTTTGCCCGCACCATTCTGGATCATTTTTCCCTGCGCCAGCCTTTCACATTTGTCGGCGGCAGCACGCTGGACAGCTCCCGTGTGAAAAAAGCGGACGTCATCGCCTATGTCCTGCAGGCAAATTCTATCCCTCCGCAGGACGCGGTAATGGTCGGTGACCGGGCGCATGATATCGTCGGCGCAGCGGCAAATCAACTGGATGCCGTAGGTGTATTATACGGTTATGGCAGTGACGCGGAATTGTGGCAGGCCGGCGCCAAATTTCTCGCCGCATCTCCGGAAGAGTTGGCCGCTCTGCTGTGAGAAGCATTGCCCTGTCTTTCTGCAAGTCAGCGGAAATCCCCAATAAATTGTATACTTTCAAAAACTCCAATGAATATATTGTGGTTTTATGTATGAATGTTGCACCATTATTTTTCATTTTTCTGTGGAAATCGCCAATTTTTGTCGAAACAGAATGCAGCCCGTTGACAATCCAGGTCAGGTGCGATAAACTGAACATGCTGGATCATACGACTGACGGAAGTGGAAAAACCACATGGAGTATGATTGGAAACGCCGACCGTCTGGGCAATTGCACTGGACGAACGGCGCTTTTTTATTTTGTGAAGGGAGCAGGCTATGACATATGGACAAATCCATTCCATTGAGAGTATGGGGCTGGTGGACGGGCCGGGCATCCGCACGGTGGTTTTTCTGCAGGGCTGCCGCCTGCGCTGCAATTTCTGCCACAATCCGGACACCTGGAGCCGGGACGGCGGCACGCAAATGACACCGGAGGCCCTGGTCAGCCGTCTGCTTCGTTACCGGCCTTATTTTGACCGCAGCGGAGGCGGGGTGACGTTCTCCGGCGGGGAGCCGCTGCTCCAGCCCGCTTTTTTGGCAGAAACCCTGCGGTTGTGCAAGCGTGCCGGCATCCATACCTGTGTGGATACCGCAGGCTGCGGCATCGGGCAATACGAGGAAATCCTGGACGCTACGGATTTGCTGCTGTATGACGTGAAGGCGGTAACCAAAGAAGAATATACCGCTGTAACCGGCGCTTCCTGGGAGGAAACCTGCCGTTTTCTAACCGCGGTTGCCAACACCGCCGTTCCTATGCGGGTGCGCTTTGTTGTGGTGCCGGGCAGGTCGGACAGCGACGACGCTATGAAGGCGCTTCGCCGGTTTGTCCGGGACAGTCTTCCAAACGTGCAATCCGTTGAACTGCTGCCATATCACCTTCTGGGCGAAAACAAATACAAAGCCCTTGGCATCCCATATCCATTGGCGGGCGTTCCGCCTATGGACCACCATACGATCCAACAATATCAGCAAACTTATTTTTCCGATGAATGGAGGACGCTGCTATGACACAAACCGCCTGGACTGGTTTCCGCGGAGGGAACTGGGAAACCGAACTGGATGTTCGGGGATTTATTCAGAAAAACTATACCCCTTATACCGGCGACGGCAGTTTTCTCGCGCCGCCCACTGCCCGGACGCAGGCCCTTTGGAGCACATGCACTTCTCTGCTGACGGAAGAACTGAAAAAAGGCGGCGTTCTGGATGTGGAAACAGAAAAAATTTCCGGCATCCTGAATTTTGCTCCCGGCTATATCGACCGAGAAAATGAAATTATCGTGGGGCTGCAAACGGACAAGCCGCTAAAACGCATGGTCAACTTATACGGCGGGATGCGGATGGCGCAGCAAAGCCTTGCTTCCTATGGCTATCAGTTAAATCCGGACATTGAACAGCATTTCGCAAGCTACCGCAAGACCCATAACCAAGGTGTTTTTGACGCCTATCCCAAGCGAGTGCGCCGGGCAAGGCATGCCGGCCTGCTTACCGGCCTGCCGGATGCTTACGGCCGGGGTCGCATCATCGGCGACTACCGCCGTGTGGCGCTTTATGGCACAGACTACCTGATTGCGCAGAAACAGCGGGATTTTGAGGCGCTGGACGGCCCTATGGACGAGGAGCGCATTCGCCTGAGTGAGGAAATCCATATGCAGATCCGCGCCCTTGCGCAGATCGCTGCCCTTGCGGAACAGTACGGGCTGGATGTATCCCAGCCCGCCGCCACGGCAAAGGAGGCGGTGCAGGCCGTGTATTTCGGTTACCTTGCCGGAGTCAAAGAAAACAACGGCGCCGCAACCTCCTTGGGCCGTACTTCCACCTTCCTTGACATTTATATCCAGCGGGATCTTGCCAACGGTCTTTTGACCGAAGAGACTGCCCAGGAGCTTATTGATCAATTCATTATCAAGCTAAGGCTTGTCCGGCACCTCCGCACGCCGGAATACAACGAACTTTTTGGCGGAGACCCTACCTGGATCACAGAAGCCATCGGCGGCGTTTCCAGAAACGGCACTCCTCTTGTAACAAAAAATTCCTTCCGTTATCTCCATACTCTGGAAAATTTGGGCAATGCGCCGGAACCGAACCTTACGGTTCTTTGGAGCGAGCGCCTTCCTCAGCCGTTTAAGGAATATTGCGCGGAAATCTCCATCCAAACCGACTCCATACAGTACGAAAATGACGACATTATGCGCCCGGTTTACGGCGATGATTATGCTATTTCCTGCTGCGTTTCCGCTATGGCAGTGGGAAAACAGATGCAGTTTTTCGGCGCCCGGTGCAATCTCGCCAAATCTCTGCTGTATGCGATAAACGGCGGGATCGACGAAAAATCCGGCGAGTGCATTGTTCCTGGCATCGCCCCTGTCCCAGGCGACGTCCTGTGTTACGACACGGTCTGGGAAAATTATCAAAAAGTGTTGGCCTATGTGGCGCAGCTGTATGTGGACGCCAACAACATCATTCACTTTATGCATGATAAATATGCGTATGAAGCCAGCCAAATGGCGCTGCATGACACAAAAGTGGAACGGCTTATGGCCTTTGGTGTCGCTGGGTTATCCGTAGCGGCCGACAGCCTTTCCGCCATCCGCTATGCCGTGGTAAAACCAGTGCGAAACCAGCAGGGTGTCGCCGTAGACTTTGCCATTACGGGAGACTTTCCAAAATACGGAAACGACGACGACCGGGCAGATGACCTTGCGGTAGACATTGTGACGGTCTTCAGCCGTGAACTGAAGCGTCATCCCCTGTATCGCGGCGCTGTTCATACGCTTTCCGCCCTCACAATTACGAGCAATGTAATGTACGGTAAAAAAACCGGATCCACACCGGACGGCCGCCGCGCCGGCGACCCGTTGGCGCCCGGTGCGAATCCTATGCATGGGCGGGATATTTCCGGCGCTCTCGCCTCTTTGAATTCCGTGGCGAAAATTCCTTACCGGGACATCTGCCAAGATGGTGTATCCAATACGTTTTCCATTGTGCCGGACGCCCTTGGCCGGGATACGGCGCAGCAAAAATGCAACCTGGTATCCATTCTGGACGGTTATTTTGCCCAGGGCGCTCACCACTTAAATGTAAACGTTTTAAACTGCAGAACTCTATTGGACGCGATGGAGCATCCGGAGCAGTATCCCACCCTTACCATCCGGGTTTCCGGCTATGCGGTAAACTTTCATCGTCTTACCCGGGAACAGCAGCTGGAGGTAATCTCCCGCACATTCCATCAATCTATGTAGAACAAAAGCTTCCGTTTTTTCGGAAGCTTTTTCTGCGCTTTCCGCCGTTCACCGCCCAAAATCCGGGCTTTGGCCCCGCTGCGTTGTAAAAATTTCGTTAATTTTAAAACCTTTACAAATTTCCTGTTTATCTCTGTACCGGCAGGTGGTATGATAGATGCGATTCTATGTTGAACGGTGGTAACCGCGAATGAAACACAAGGGACGACAACTTCATACCGCGAAGCGGGATCCCGGCTTTGCCGTTCGCCTTTTCGAAGGAGCCATAATCGGCGCCGGCGGGATTCTCCCCGGCGTCAGCGGGGGCATTTTGTGCGTGATGTTTGGCCTATACAGGCCGCTGATGGAACTTCTTGCAAATCCCATCCGCGGCATCAAACAGCACTTCCGCCTGCTGCTCCCCGTGGGCATCGGCATCGCCGGCGGATTTTTCGGTCTTACCCGGCTGCTGGAATGGCTCTTTCAAGCCAACCGTTCCGTTGCGGCCGCCCTGTTTGCCGGGCTTATCCTTGGCATGTTTCCTTCCCTTTGGAAGGAGGCTGGCAAAAAAGGCCGGACCAATGCCTCGCTTGTTTTCATGGCCGTGGCGTTTTGCGTTGTTTTTTTCTTCTTTTTGTATCTCCATCATGTCCCCTCCCTCTCGATTGTTCCGGACTGGAAATGGTATATCTTCTGCGGGGTAGTTCTTGGCGTCGGTATCATTCTGCCTGGCATGAGCGCTTCGTCCATTCTTATCTTTCTGGGCCTGTATGAGCCTATGCTGAACGCTGTCAATACCTTTGCGCTGGAATCGCTCCTTCCTCTGGCGGCCGGCGCTTTGGCAGCCATCGCCCTGTTGTCCCGCGGTATCAGCCGTTTGTTCGACCAGCATTACAGCATGGTATTCCACATAATTATGGGCGTTGTCGCCGCCACCACACTGCCCACCATTCCCCTGCGATTTCAAAACGGCGCACAGGCTGCGTCTGCCTTTGCCGCGCTGGCCGCCGGCATTGCCGCCGCATGGTTTTTGCGAAAAATCAGCGAAACCTATTCTGTGGAAACCGACTGACTGCAGTATACCGCAAACCGCAGAAAAAGACAGCGCCGAAAAAACGGCGCTGTCTTTTTCTGCCATAAATATTTTATCGTATCGGAACCATTGGATGTCAGATGTATTTTTTCATGTTTTCCGTTGCGTTTGCCATATCTTCTGAAATAGTCATTGTGAATTTCACGCTGTGTTTTTCCGAAAACTTTGCCAGAGCCGCAACAAATTTATCCGCATCCTGAACGTTGCTGTCATTGACAATTTTATAAAGACCATCAATGAATATATATGAAATATCATAGTTCCCCGCATGCAGGCCGGACACAAAGCCAAACAGGCCGTCATAACCATCCACTACATAATCGTCTACGTTAATCAGCCGAACCTTGTACGGTATGTCAAAGTTCAGGCAGTTTCCCTTGGCAATGCATACCACATTTCCCTTTTCTTCGTTTGCTGCAGCCTTAACGAGGTCAATAATCTTCTTTGTCTTGCCGGATCCCTTCAGGCCCATAATAATATTGATCATAGTTTAACTCCTCCCAACCTTTGAGGTTGATTAAATTTTAACATAATACACATTGAATTTCAATGCGTTTTTATGAAATAATAATGAACAATTTTTATGCCCTGCAGGAAATCCCGGCACAGCCGTTCCGATCTGCCTATCAACTTTCATTCGCCTCTGAAAACAGGCCTTGCAGCAAATGTTTATAAATACCCAAAAAATCAATCCGTTCTACCCCCTGCGCCGCGACAATGGGAATCTCCGCAAGCACGGTATCTCCGGACCGCAGAACATAGCTGCCCAGCCGCTGTCCCGGCACCACCGGCGCGTCCACGCTCTCTTCCAGTTCCAGGCTTTCCGTAACGGTTTCCGCCTGCTCCTTGGGGATGGTAATTTTTCCGGCCTTTTCCATATTGCCGTAAACCACGGACTCCGTACCCATAGTAACCGGCACCGGCGGAATCTGCTGGCTACTGTCCGGCGTAATCGTCTGATAATTGGCAAAGGCATAATTCAAAAGCGCGGCCACGTCCTCGTTCCGTTCCTCCTTGGTTGGTTCTCCCATGAGCACCGCGATAAATTCGCTGCCCTCCTTTTCCGCCGTGGCGGAAATGCAGTACATCGCCTCTGTGGTAAATCCGGTTTTCAGACCGTTTAACCCCTGGTATTTCTTCAGCATTTTATTGGTATTTGCCAGTGTAAATTCACCATTTCGTATGGTATCCATCCAAATAGTGGTAAATTCTTTAATCGTCGGATGCTTCAGGAGTTCCGCCGACATAATGCCAATATCTTTCGCAGACGTTATTGTTTGCGTACCCTCCCGATCCAAACCGTTGGCATTGACAAACGTTGTATTTTTCATGCCAAGTTCCTTGGCCCGCTGGTTCATTTTCTGAACAAACGCATCTTCGCTGCCTGCCAGAAATTCCGCTACAGCAACCGCGCAGTCGTTGGCGGAGGCCACAGCGATGGCTTTCAGCATATCCCGCAGACTAAGCTGCTCCCCTTCTTTGAGCCATATCTGGGTGCCGCCCATACTGGCGGCATACGCGCTGCCTGTCACCATATCGTCAAAACTTACCTGTCCGCTGTCCACAGCCTCCATCACAAGCAGCATAGTCATAATTTTTGTTACGCTCGCCGGCGGCAGTTGTTCCTCCCCGTTGTATTCATACAACAGATTCCCGCCGCTGTCGTACAGCGCTGCAGATTTTGCCCGGACAGCCGGAGGATCGGCTACTGCCCCGGCGTTGATGGTCAGCATTGCCAGAAGCAACCCGATCGATATCAGCTTTTTCACATAGAACACCCCTTTTTTCCTAACATATTCTCCGGCAAAAGGAGTTATTCCAAATTGGAGCGGACAAAAACCCGAAGAAATAAAAAAACGCCGCAGGCAAAACGCCTGCGGCGATATTGGCTGCCGGACTAGGATTCGAACCCAGACAAACAGAGTCAGAGTCTGTCGTGCTACCCTTACACAATCCGGCAATAGCAAGAACAATGATTATTATACTATATTGTGAAAAATTGTCAAGGGATAATCACGAAAATTCCTTGACAGCTCTTGAAAAATTTGACTAAAATGGCATAGCCAAACGCAGCATAAAGGTATATAATACTAACTTAGAGAAAAATATAAAGAAACTGGCAGGAGGACCTTTATGGTAAGAAATGATTTGAGAAACATTGCGATTATCGCGCATGTCGACCATGGCAAAACCACCCTTGTGGATCAAATGCTGAAGCAGGCCGGCGCATTTCGGGAGAACCAGGTGGTACAGGACCGTGTGATGGACAGCAATGACCTGGAACGGGAACGCGGCATTACTATTCTTGCCAAAAACACATCGGTTCATTACAAAGATACGAAAATAAATATTGTGGACACACCAGGACATGCCGATTTTTCCGGCGAGGTGGAACGCATTCTAAAAATGGTGGACGGCGTGCTCCTGCTGGTGGACGCGGCGGAGGGGCCCATGCCGCAAACCCGGTTCGTTTTGCAGAAGGCGCTGGAATTCGGTCACAAAATCATTATTGTCGTCAACAAGATTGACCGGCCGGATGCCCGGCTTTCTGAAATTGGCGACGAGGTGCTGGAACTGCTTCTCACCCTGAATGCCAACGACGAACAGATTGACAGTCCCATTCTCTACTGCTCCGGCCGGGACGGCACCGCTTCCTATTCCCCCAACACAGAAGGCAGCGATCTTATCCCGCTGTTTGACACCATTCTTTCGCACATTCCGGCACCCAGCGTCAACACGGAAGGCCCGATGCAGATGCTGGTATCCTCCATTGACTATAGCGATTATGTGGGGCGGATCGCCATCGGCCGGCTGGAGCGGGGCAGCATCCGCGTTGGGCAGGAAGTGATGGTATGCGATTACCACCAACGCATTAAGCCATACAAATCCAAGGTGGTCTCCCTCTATTCCATTGACAGCCTGGGCCGCGTACCCATCGAAACCTGTATGGCCGGGGACATTCTCTGCCTGTCCGGCATTGAAAACATTACCATCGGAGAAACCATCTGCGATCCTTCCGCGGTGGAACCGCTTCCCTTTGTAAAAATTTCTGAGCCAACCATTGAAATGACCTTTTCCGTCAACGACAGTCCTTTTGCCGGCCGGGATGGCAAATACGTTACCTCCCGGCATTTGCGGGACAGGCTGTTTAAAGAACTGTTAAAAGATGTATCCCTGCGGGTTTCCGAAACAGAAACCACAGAAAGCTTTCTCGTGGCAGGACGGGGTGAGATGCACCTGTCCATTCTGATTGAAACGCTGCGCCGGGAGGGCTTTGAATTTCAAGTGGGCGCGCCCAGAGTGCTGCTCCGTGAAATTGACGGAAAAACCTGTGAGCCCATCGAACGCATGGTGGCGGACGTCCCGGTGGATGCAGTCGGCTCTGTGATGGAAAAAATGGGCCGGCGCAAAGGAGAATTGGTGCAGATGACGCCCCAGGGCGACCGAATGCGGGTAGAATTTCTCGTGCCCGCCAGAGGTCTGTTCGGATACCGCAATCAGTTCCTAACCGACACCAAAGGCGAGGGCATTCTAAGCTCAGTATTTCACAGTTACCAGCCCTACAAAGGCGACATTTCCAAGCGAACCACCGGCTCTCTTATCGCTTTTGAGACCGGCACCGCGGTCGGCTACGGTCTGTTCAACGCGCAGGAGCGAGGAACCCTGTTCATCGGCGCCGGCACGGAGGTGTATGAAGGCATGATCGTCGGCCAGTCTCCAAAGGCGGAGGATATGGCGGTAAACGTGTGCAAAAAAAAGCAGCTCACCAACATGCGAGCCGCAGGCAGCGACGACGCACTGCGTCTTATTCCTCCTAAACTTATGAGCATTGAGGAGGCCATGGAATTTATTGCCGACGACGAACTGATCGAGATCACACCGAACACCATGCGGATGCGGAAAAAGATTTTGTCCAATCAACTTCGCATGAAGAAAAACAGCAAAAAATAAGCTTTTTTCGCTGAAAGGTTATTGCCTTTCAGCGTTTTTTTGTGCAAAAATCGCCAATTGCTTTGGGGCGGCGTTCCGCCGCCGAGGCAAGTCCTTTTCATCCGGATTTCGGTGGAAAAGGCTCTTGCAACTTCTTGCCATTTCTCCTATAATAAGATTTAGAGACTGCAAGGAGGACTGTGCATATGAGCCCGGTACAAACAGCCGACTGCCTTCCGGTAAACGAAGGCGCCGTAAAAGCTGCGAAAAATAAAATGCTTTCCGAGGACGAGCTTTCGAAAATGAGCGGCGTTTTTAAAATCATGTCGGAAAAAACTCGGCTAAAAATCCTTTCTGCCCTGTTCCACAATGAATTATGCGTCAACGACATTGCCGTTGTCTTGAATATGACCAAATCCGCCGTATCCCATCAGCTGAAAATGCTGAAAGACGTCCGTCTGGTCAAATCCCGAAAAAGCGGAAAAAATATTTATTATTCTCTGGATGATATGCATGTGCTGGAAATTTTCCAGACGGCACTGGTTCATATCAAGCACAGCCAGTAAAGGTCTGCCAAACATTTTTCCCCTGGCGTTTAAGCATCCTTCCCAAGTTAAAAAAACAAACATCAAAAAAGATGGCAAACGCCATCTTTTTTTATTGCTGTGCTTCGGCGGGAATCCCTGTCAGGCACTCCCCATCCACCCCGGTAACGCGCACGGCAATGTCCTCGTTTTTTCCATGGGCCGCCTGCAGCACCTTCACCGGAAAATGCCAGCTGCTGTGTCCCGGCGTATACCCTGGTTTGGGACTTTCCAGCAGAACGTCTATGGTCTTTCCCACAAAGCCCTGCAGAAACACAAAGGACATCGCCTGCGCCGCCGCTTTTGCCTGGGCGGCCCGGGCCGCCTTGCAGCGCTCTTCTACCTGTCCCGGCAGCCCGGCAGCCCGGGTTCCCTGCCGAATGGAATAGGGGAACACATGAAGGGACGCAAACCCGCATGCTTTGATAAATTCCATCGTTTCTTCAAAATCCGCTTTGGTTTCCCCGGGGAAGCCTACAATAAGGTCGCCGGTAACAGAACAGCCGGGGAAATACCGGCGGAGCAGGCAGATATTTTCATACACCGTACCTGTGGTATACCGCCTTCCCATCGTCTTTAACGTCCGGTCGCAGCCGCTCTGCAGCGACAGGTGAAAATGCCGGGCAAGGTTGGGGCAGTCTGCAAGACGCTGGCAAAAGACTTCGTCAATGATCCTTGGTTCCAGGGATCCAAGCCGGAAACGCACTTCCGGCACAGTGCGGAGCAATGTCTCTGTCAGAGAACCAAGCGTTTCTTTCTCCGGCAAATCCTTGCCATAGGAGGAAATTTCGATTCCGGTTATCATAATTTCCCGGACTCCGGCCGCCGCCAGGGCCTTTGCCTGGGAAACCGCCTCGGCAGACGGCATAGAGCGCACCCGCCCCCGGGCATAGGGAATAATGCAGTAAGCGCAGAAGTTATCACAGCCGTCTTCAATTTTCAGAAGTCCTCGGGTGCGGCCTTCCAGCACTCCGGCAGGCAGCCGTTCAAACGAAGGGGATGCCAGCCTGCTTTCTGCACAGACCGGTCCGGAGCCGGACCAGTTTTCACACAGAGAAATCACGTCCGCCCGGCATGTTGTGCCGCAGATAATGTCTACCTCTCCGGTCTCCTGCAGCAATGCCGGAGAAAGCTGAGCAAAGCATCCGCAGGCAGCAAGAATAGCCTGCGGGTGCTCCCGCCGGATTTTATGAATAGCCCGGAGATTTTTGTGATCGCTGGCCGAGGTCACCGTACAGGTGTTGATAATCACGGCATCTGCGTTCTGCCGGGAAATCTTGTGCCCACGCTCCCTGGCCAGCTGCATCAAGGCCTGCGTTTCGAACTGATTGACTTTGCAGCCCAATGTATAAAACCAAAATTTCATCGTTTCACCGCTTCATTGACTTTTTCCGCAAAATATACTACAATGTCATTATTATACTGTATTTTCCAATCGAGCACAACAGGAGAACGATTATGATTAGTAAAACTATATTTTTAAAGGGCATGGACGATGTAAAAGACGTTGTTGCCGCTGCCACGAAAATGCCGTTTGACATTGATATGGTATCCGGCGTCTACATTGTCGACGCAAAATCCCTGCTGGGGATCATCAGCCTGGATTTCAGCAAGCCCATCCGCGTTGACATTTTTGCCACGGAAGAGCAGGCGCAGCCGTTTCTTTCCCACCTTGCGAAATACGCGGCTTCCTGACGCGTCTTTTCCTACGAGTCGAAAAAAATCAGGCAGAGATCACTCTGCCTGATTTTTTATTTTTGGATTCTTGCCACTCCAGTTTTCACCGCCGCCGCCGCCACAGCCTGCGCCACGTTTTGCGTCACCCGTTTGTCAAATGCCATCGGCAAAATACAATCCGGGGAAAGTTCCTTTTCCGTCAATGTGTCGGCAATCGCATACGCCGCCGCCATCTTCATCTCTTCATTGATGTCCGTCGCCCGTACATCCAAAGCGCCTCGGAAAATACCGGGAAACGCCAGCACATTGTTAATCTGGTTGGGATAATCCGATCGTCCTGTTCCTACAATAGCAGCGCCGCCCCGATAGGCTTCCTCCGGCAGGATCTCCGGCACTGGATTTGCCATCGCAAAAATAAAGGGATCTGGCCCCATAGTTTTTACCATCTCCGCCGTCAGCACGCCCGGCGCAGACAGGCCAAAAAACACATCCGCCCCTTGCACCGCGTCTGCCAACGTCCCCTTTCGTTTCTCCCGGTTTGTAATCGACGCCATATATGCCTGTTCTGGGTTCAGGCCTTCCCTGCCTTCCCATAAAATCCCCCGGCTGTTGCACATAATCACGTCTTTTACACCAAGACGCATGACCAGCTTGGTTACCGCAATGGCTGCGGCGCCCGCGCCGTTGACCGCAAGCTTCAGATTCTCTATCTTTTTACCGGCAATTTTGCAGGCGTTGATCAGCGCTGCGCCGCAGATGACGGCCGTACCATGCTGATCGTCATGAAAGATCGGAATGTCACAGACTTCTTTCAGCTTTCGCTCAATCTCAAAACAACGGGGCGCCGCGATATCCTCCAGATTAATGCCGCCGAACGAGCCGGCGATGAGGCTGATGGTGCGGACTATTTCATCCACATCCTTCGTTCGCACGCAAATCGGAAATGCATCCACATCAGCAAACGCCTTGAACAAGGCGCATTTTCCTTCCATTACCGGCATACCGGCCTCCGGTCCAATATCACCCAGACCAAGGACCGCGCTGCCGTCCGTCACCACTGCCACCAGATTGTGCCGCCGGGTGTAGGCGTAGCTCAGGTTGACATCTTTCTGAATGGCAAGACAGGGTTCCGCCACCCCGGGTGTATAGGCCACTGCCAGTTCTTCCCTCGTCGAAACCGGGCATCTTGCCACCACTTCAATCTTTCCCTGCCATATCTTATGCGCATGCAGCGCTTCTTCTTTTTTTGTCATTGTGTAACATCCTCCCAAACGATTATTCCCAAGCGACCTGTATGCCATGATTCCGGAAAAACTCCAGATACATTTCCGGGGGACAGGCTTCTGTAATAAACGCCGTAATATCCTTGAGCCGGCAATAGGAAACCGTGGCGTCCCGGCCAATTTTAGAGGTGTCCGCCATCAGATAAATACTGCTGGATCGCTCTACCACACCCCGCTTCAGTTCTCCCTCTAAAAACGTCATATTGGACATGCCGCCGTTGATGGAAACGCCGGTCGCCGCCATAAAGGCTTTCTTGATTTTTAATTCTCCCAGGCTGTTCAGCGTAGACAGACCGAGAAACGAGCCGGTGGACGGATTGTAGACGCCGCCCAGAGAGATAAGGTTTAAGTTTTCATATTTGGCAGCTTCCTGCATTGCGGTAAGGCTGTGCGTCACCACCGTAATCTTTTTCTTGTTTTTTAAATGCTTCAAAATACAGGGCGTGGTACTGCCGGAATCTACAAAAATGGTATCCCCGTCTGCGACTTCCCGGGAGGCAATTTTTCCAATGCGCTCTTTGCCGTCCTGGTTTATGCTGTTTCGCACGAGCAAAGGCACAACATCACTGTCTTTTGCCACGGTAACGCCGCCATAGACCTTGGAGATATGCCCCCTGGCCTCCAGCTCGTTCAAATCCCGTCGGATGGTATTTTTGGAAACCTCAAACACGGCACATAGTTCATCAATAGAAACTGTTTCCTGATTGATAATGTATTGTTCTATGGCGTTTAATCTGTTAATTTTCATATGTTCCACCCTATACCCCAAAATAATATACAGTATCATTTTAACAGAAATCTTCCCAAATGGAAAGGCCTTTCCTTTGCAACCGCCTGAAACTTTTTTCACCGTGTGGACGGAAGTTTTTTACATTGTCAAGGAGAAATTGCAAAAACCATTCCTTTATTATATAATAAAAAAAAGAGGTGGTGTTATGAAGTGTACCAAATGCGGCATTCATTACGATGACAGCGACAAATCCTGCCCCATTTGTGGAAATCTTTCTATCTTTAACAAAAAAACTGCGTCCAATATCATTACAGAGGACATAGACGGCACGCCCCGGCCCATTCCAAAAGCCCCGGCAAATCCTCATCGGCAGCCACCGGCCGGGACACTTTCCGCCAGCGGCTCATTGCCGAATCGCCGAAAAAACACCGGACGGTCCTCAACCGCAGGATTTGTGGTTGCCATGGTTGTGATCCTTGCCGTTGTTTGCATTAACATAGTTCCCCTTTTCTTGGAAGACATCCAAACCGCCATCCCGGAATACGCCCCTGCGGCCACCGCCCCGGGAACGGAAGCGCCGGCTGTGGACGCCTCCGCTGAACCTTCCTCCATCTTTTCCGGAATCTGGTCCTCGGACGACGGTAACTTTTCGCTGGAGCTGACGGCGAACGGGGAATTCAGCGGCGCAGTAGACGGTGTATTTCTTTCCGGCTATTATTACGATTTCTGGTATGATCCGGAGGAATATGATTTTATTTATAATGAGGCGTTTCCTTCCGATCTCTACGACTGTTACTGCCTCGCTCTGTATGCGCAGGACAACGATACCGAACTTGGCCTTTACCTTGCATATTTCCCTGCCGAGACGGAGGATGTCTGCACATTGTACAACATTGACGCGGATTCCTACACGGACATATACAAAAACAATTCTATGTAACCCCGGCGGCGGGAACGATACCCCATACAAAGAAAGAGGTGCAGTTTATGAGAGGGATATTATGGATTGTTCTGCTGCTTGCCATTGCTTTGGCAGGCCTTATCACCATTGCAGTAAACATCACTTCCCTTATAGCTGCCAAAAAGCGTGAAAACTCCCTGGACAAAAAACAAGTTCGCCGGTCGATGGCCGTCTTGTGCGCCGGCGCGGTCATCGCGGCCGGTCCTCTGCTTTATATCGGAGTCGTCCGTTCTATGAACGCCTCCCTTTATGGGGACTATGTAGACACCGGGCACAGGGCCCAATATACCTCCTTTTCGCTGGACAACGGCGTACAGCTCAATGGTATTTACTATGCAGATGACTATTACGCCGACCTGCGATCGATCCTGTATGACACGGAGATGGCAGAAGGCTTTCTTCCCATGGAAAATGCTGCTGTTTTTGGGGAACCGCTGGCCAATCTGGAGCCGTCGGAGAACGATCTGCAAATTGTCCATCACATTCTGGGCCATAAAAATACCGCACTTCTGTATCCGGTTGAAAATGCTGCGGTCAGCGGTCTTGTAAGCGACGGTGAAAACTCTCTGTACTGCCGGGTGGATCAACTGGACGCTGCGGTCGCCTATTATACCGACCTTTCCAATTATAACTATTTCCTGAAGGGCGACGATCTGGTACCAATGGATGAGAGCATGTGCAAAAAGCTGGGAAACTATGGGCTTGCCCTGCCGGAGAAGGACATTGTCTCCGACAGCCCCACAGCCACGGAACATTCGGTTTTTGTCTGCCTGATCAGCCAGGACGGCCTGATGAAAAACAACCAGAGCGAACTCCTCAAAACCCAGTATGGCGTTTATCTCATCCTTTCCAGCACAGTAACAATGCACGGTGAACAGCCATCTTACGAAACGGTGCTGCGACCGCTTCCGGAGGAGCTGGCCGCCTATTTCGGATCATTTTTATCCTGACAAATAGAAACGCCCGGGGAAACAGTCCTGTTTTCTCAGGTGTTTTTTTATTTCTTTCCGCGAACCGCTGCAAATCCTTCCGTCCTATGCAGGCGCAGCCCTTTCAAACTGTACTGCATGTCCGAATGGCGCAGCAGCATCGCCGCAATATGCGGGCATTTCAGATATTCCGAACAAACCCGGCAGTCTTCTCTTTCCTTTCCCTGGCAGCAGACCCATATGCCGCAAGCCGGCGGACGATTGTTCACCGAATACGGTCCTGTACGGCAAAACTCCATACCTTCTTCTTTCTGCTATGCAGAAAAAAACTTTCATATTGTCTCAACGCCGGAGTATAATCCAGCTTGTTCTATGTATTCCCAAATATGATAGGCTGCCAGCACGCTTTGAAACCGGCGGATTTCTGCAAACAGCGGCGGCTGTGCCGGGATGCCATTCAGATCATAGGGTCCGCAAAAGCCGACCTTATTTTTTTACACATCCCGGCTCTCTTTCCTTTTATAGGATGCTGCATTTTCAAGAAGATAAAAAGAAAGACGGCAGTTTTTTTTCAAACTGCCGTCTCATTGGTTTTATTCTGGTTTGCGCAACACCGCGCCGGTGTTGGAAGAGGTTACAAGCTTTGCATACCGCGCAAGCCAGCCGGTTTTTACCTTTGGCGCCGGCGCAACATACGCTGCCCGCCGCTTTGCAAATTCTGCGTCAGACACTCTGGCGTCAATTTTGCTTTCCGGAATGTTAATGTCAATGATATCACCTTCGCACAGCAAGCCGATTTCCCCGCCGTCCGCTGCTTCCGGCGACACATGGCCAATGGACGCACCCCGTGACGCACCGCTGAACCGCCCATCCGTAATCAGCGCCACATCCTTATCCAGCTTCATTCCAGCCAGCGCCGAGGTGGGATTGAGCATTTCCCGCATACCCGGACCGCCCCGCGGACCTTCATACCGGATGACCACCACGTCGCCTTTGTGGATTTCTCCGTTGTAAATGGCACGAATTGCAAATTCCTCGTCATCAAATACCCGTGCAGGCCCGGAATGCACCAGCATTTCCGGCGCCACAGCGGAACGCTTGACCACGCAGCCATCGCGCGCGATATTGCCCCACATCACCGCGATACCGCCGGTAGCGCTATAGGGCTGTTCGATTGGACGGATGGTGGTTTCATCCAAGTTTCTGGCATGCTCCAGATTTTCGCCTACCGTCTTTCCAGTTGCGGTAATCAGGCTCAAATTAAGCAGGTCTCTTTTTTTCAATTCGGACATGACGCCGTAAATACCGCCTGCTCTGTCAAGATCCTGCATATGTGTATCGCCTGCCGGGGCAAGATGGCACAAATTTGGTACCGTTTGGCTCAGTTCGTTAATGAGTTCCAAACTGAGCGGCACCTCTGCCTCATTGGCCAAAGCCAAAAGATGCAGCACGGAGTTGGTAGAACATCCCAGAGCCATTTCGCATGTCAGGGCGTTTTTTAACGCTTCCGCCGTAACAATATCTCTGGCCTTAATATCCCGTTCTACAAGCTCCATAATTTTCATCCCGGCATGCTTTGCAAGATGCATTCTTCTGGAATATACAGCCGGAATGGTGCCGTTTCCCGGCAGTGCAATGCCAATGGCTTCGCACAGGCAGTTCATAGAGTTCGCCGTATACATTCCCGCACAGGAGCCGCAGCCGGGGCAAGTATCGGTCTCATACTGGAAGAGCTGTTCATCGTTGATAAGATTCGCTTTTCTCGCGCCTACGGCCTCAAACATTTTGGACAGGCTGACTTCCTTGCCGTCATAGCGTCCTGCCAGCATCGGACCGCCGGATACCACCACCGTCGGGATGTTCAGGCGGAGAGCGCCCATCAGCATCCCCGGTACAATTTTGTCGCAGTTCGGCACCAGCACCAAGCCGTCGAAACAATGTGCATTGGCCATAGTTTCCACGCTGTCGGCAATCAGTTCCCGGGAAGGAAGAGAATATTTCATCCCAATATGCCCCATGGCAATCCCATCGCACACGCCGATGGCCGGCACCATAATGGGTGTCCCGCCCGCCATAGACACACCTGTTTTCACAGCCTGCACCACTTTATCCAGATTGATATGTCCTGGAACAATATCACTGTGCGCAGATACGATGCCAATCAGCGGCCGGTGCATTTCTTCCTCTGTGAACCCGCAGGCCCGGAGCAAGGAACGCTGCGGCGCGGTTTCCGCACCCTTTGTTATATTATGGCTTCGAAGTTTCATATCGTTCTCCTATGGAACCGATGGGCGGGGTTTTTCATCCCGCCCATTTCGTTTGTCTTTTTACTTTTTGAGCCAGCTCATCATCTTACGAAGTTCGCCGCCAACTTTCTCCAGCGGATGTTCCGCTTCCATTCTTCTGGTCGCCAGGAATCTTGCTCGTTTCCCTGCTCTGTTTTCGGAAATCCATTCCGATGCAAATGTCCCGTCCTGTATTTCCCGCAATACTTTTTTCATCTCTTTTCGGGTCTCTTCCGTTACCACTCTGCGGCCTGTTCTGTAATCCCCGTATTCCGCCGTGTCTGATATCGAATACCGCATCTTTGCAAAGCCACCTTCGTTGATCAGGTCTACAATCAGCTTCATCTCATGGATGCATTCAAAATATGCCATCTCCGGCGCATAGCCTGCTTCTACCAGCGTGTCAAATCCTGCTTTCATCAATTCGGTCACGCCGCCGCACAATACTGCCTGTTCTCCAAACAAATCCGTTTCCGTTTCTTCTTTAAACGTTGTTTCCATGATCCCTGCTCGTCCTGCGCCGATCCCTGCCGCATATGCCATTGCATACTCTCTTGCTTTTCCGCTGTAATCCTGAGCCACTGCCACTAATGACGGCACGCCTCTTCCTGCCACATACTGACTTCTTACGGTATGTCCCGGTCCTTTTGGTGCCACCATTACCACATCGCAGTTCGACGGTGCTTTAATCTGGTTGTAATGGATATTAAATCCATGCGCAAACATCAGCACATTTCCTTCCTGCAAATTCTTTTCTATTTCATTTTTATAGATATCCGCCTGCAGTTCATCCGGCGCCAGTATCATCACAAAATCCCCTGCTGCCGCTGCTTCTGCCACCGGCAGTACCGTCAATCCTGCTGCTTTTGCTTTTTCCGTATGCCGCGATCCTTCCCGCAGGCCTACCACTACTTTTACCCCGCTTTCGTTCAAATTCATCGCGTGTGCATGTCCCTGTGATCCAAATCCTATGATTGCCACTGTTTTTCCATCCAGCAAACTTAAATTGCAATCACTTTCATAATACATCTTTGCCATCTTTTCTTTCCTCCAATAATAAAAATATTTGGTTTTATAAAATCATTTTATTGCTTTCTTGTATCCCCTTTTTCCAGAGCCGTGACTCCGGTCCGGCAGATTTCCACCACTTCAAAGTTGCTGATCACATTGAGAAACCCGTCGATCCGGCTGGGTATGTCCGTCAATTCCACCACAATGATACGGCCTTCCTCATCCACGTCATCAATGCGGGCGCCATACACCTCGCACACCTCGCGGATCCGATCCGCGGTCATCTTATCCTGTGCGCACAGCTTGGCAAACACCAACTCCTTGCAATAGGACCTTTTCTCGTCCAAATGAACGATTTTAATGGTTTCCTCCAGCTTATTGACCTGCTTGATGATCTGTCCCAAAATATATTCATCCCCGGTCACCACAATGGTAATGCGGGAAATCGCCGGATCCGTCGTGGGAGAAACCGTAAGGGATTCAATGTTAAACCCCCGCCTGCCAAACAGGCTGGAAATACGTGCCAAAACGCCTGCGTTATTCTCTACCACAACAGACAAAATGTACTTTTCCATTTGACCTCTCCTTCTTCTATGGCGCGGCGGTGATGATATTATCCACCGTACCGCCGGACGGCATCATAGGCAGCACAAATTCTTCCTTGTCAATGACGCATTCCAACACCGCGGTGCGCCCTGCCTGTACCGCCTCGGAAAAAGCTTGTTCCAACTCGTCCACATTTTCACAGCGATACCCCAAAGCGCCGAAAGACTGGGCCATCTGGACATAATCCACTTTTTTTACTACCTCTGTCGCAATATACCGCTTGCCGCAAAACGCTCTTTGCTGCTGCCGCACCATGCCGAGGACGCTGTTGTTCAGCAGCACGGTAATCACCGGCAGGCCATAGGAAACCGAGGTGACAATTTCGTTCAGATTCATCTGAAAACTCCCGTCGCCGGTAATATGCACCACTGTTTTCTCCGGATTGCCCAGTTTCGCACCCATCGCGGCGCCGTAGCCGAAGCCCATCGTCCCCAGACCGCCGGATGTGATAAACGTCCGCGGAACCGAACGTTTGATAAACTGCGCCGCCCACATCTGGTGCTGCCCTACGTCGGTTACAACAAAATCTTCCGGTTGAATATGGCGGTTTATCACCTCCATAATCTGATGAGGCTTGAGCGCGTTTTCCGTGACTGCCGGCTGCAGACGGTATTTCTGCCGCCAAGCCGCAATCTGCGCATACCAGCCGTCATAGGCCTTTCCTTCCACTTTATCGTAGAGATACGTCAAGGCTTCCCTGGCATCTCCTATTATACCATAATTTATAGCAATGTTCTTATCAATTTCCGCTGGATCAATATCCATATGGATAATTTTTGCACTTGGAGCAAAATGTCCGATTTTCGTCGCCACACGATCGGAAAACCGGGCGCCCACCGCAAGCAGCAAATCACTGTGTTCGATCGCCACAGCGCTGGTCACCGTGCCGTGCATTCCAACCATGCCAAGGCTTTGCGGGTGACCGCTTTCCATAACGCCGATGCCCATTACTGAATGACAAAACGGAATGTTGGTTTTTTGCAGAAATTTTTTTAAAATTTCGGAGGCATCCGAGGCAATAATCCCGCCGCCGAAGTACAGCACCGGCCGCTGACTTTCTCCGATAAGTTTTGCCGCGGTGGCAAGTCCGGCTTTTTCCAACGCCACGGACGGCCGCTTTTGAAAGCGTCCCGCCGGATGGTATTCGCACACAGCAGTGGTCACATCCTTGGGGATGTCCACCAGCACCGGTCCCGGCCGGTCAGAATTTGCAATTTCAAAAGCCCGGCGGATCGTTTCGCTAATTTTTGTCACATCCCGCACCACAAAATTATGCTTGGTGATGGGCATCGTGATGCCTGCGATGTATACCTCCTGAAAGCTGTCCCTCCCGATGAGATCCCTGCTTACGTTACCGGTGATGGCCACCATCGGGATGGAATCCATAAACGCCGTGGCGATGCCGGTGACAAGGTTTGTCGCCCCGGGGCCGGAGGTCGCAAGACAGACGCCGGTCTTTCCCGTCGCCCGGGAAAACCCGTCCGCCGCATGGGCCGCTCCCTGCTCATGGGAGGTCAATATATGCTGTATTGCATCCTGCTTTTCATACAATGCGTCGTAAATGTTCAGCACCGCGCCGCCCGGATAGCCGAAGATCGTATCCACGCCCTGCTCCATCAGCGACTGGACTAAAATTTGCGCTCCGTTTAATTTCAAAGTATGCTCCCCCTATTTCATCACGCTGTTTCATACCAGGTAAAGCAATAAAAAAAGCCTCTATCTCAACCAAGAGACAAAGACTAAACTCTGCGGTACCACTCTTTTTGCCGCCCTGGACGGCCACTCTACCCAAGTATCGTACAATACTCTGCCTTTAACGCAGGCATACGACCCGGCTTACTCAACGTTGTGCACCGTCTTCAGCCAAACTGCTCCGGGACTACGTTCTCTTTTCCGTATTACTGCCTTCCACCAGCCGGCAGTTCTCTGAAAACAGCGGGAAAAGGTACTGCTTCCCTTCATAGCATTTCTCTATTTGTATTTATTATAGCCTTGCCTTCTGCAAAAGTCAACTATAATTTTGATATTTATTGCAC
This sequence comes from uncultured Eubacteriales bacterium, assembly GCA_934395135.1. GTDB lineage: Bacteria > Bacillota > Clostridia > Oscillospirales > Butyricicoccaceae > CAKRRK01. Next base: position 170,297 of record CAKRRK010000001.1, read on the forward strand.
AAGAAAAGCCGCCGATTCCAGCGGCTTTTCTGATATTTTTCACCCCAAAGGTTGCTTTTTTTGCACCGGTCATTCATGCAGAAGTTCCAGATGCTCCGCATATTTGGAATCTACGGAACTGGAAACTTCCGCTTCCTTCTTATAACGGGCAATGGCCGCGGCAGATTTGTTGATGGGCTGAATGGTGCCGGCGCCGGCAATGCAGCCGCCGGGGCATGCCATGCCTTCCAGCAGATAACCGTTGTATTTTCCGGCCTTCGCCAGCATCAGCATTTTTCGGCATTCCCGCAGCCCTTCCGCCGACGCGACCTTCACTTCCCGCTGGGGATCCATCCGGTGGATCGCGTCTACCACAGCGTTTGCAACGCCGCCGGTTACCGCAAATCCCCGTCCTGCGCCGGTTCCCTCCTTCAGCGGCACGGTCTGGGAAATCTGGCTGAAATCCACGCCCTTTGCCTCAAACATCCCCTGCAATTCTTCAAAGGTCAGTACAAAATCCACATCGCTGCGGATACTTCTCCGACTGGCCTCCAGCTTTTTTGCCGCACATGGCCCGATAAACGCCACTTTGCAGTCCGGATCCTTTTTCTTTTCCAGCCGGGCGGTCAGTACCATAGGCGTCAGCGCCATAGAGATATACCCCGCAAATTCCGGAAACAGCTTTTTGGCCATAACCGACCAGGCGGGGCAGCAGGAAGTCGCCATAAACGGTTGTTTTTCCGGCACTTCCGCCATAAAATCTTTGGCCTCTTCAATGGTGCAAAGATCGGCGCCTACCGCCACCTCCGCCACACTGTCAAATCCCAGAATCCGCATAGCCACCGTCAGTTTTTCCGGCGTTGCCTCCGGTCCAAACTGGCCCAAAAACGCCGGGGCAATAATGGCAACCACACGTTTCCCGCTTTTGATGGCATGAATGAGCTGGAAAATCTGTCCTTTGTCCACAATGGCGCCAAACGGACAATTTACCAGACACATCCCGCAGGACACGCATTTATCCTGATCAATTTTGGCCCGGCCCTGTTCGTCTCTTGTGATGGCATCCATCCCGCAGGCAGCAGCGCATGGCTGCTCCAGCTTAATAATCGCATTATAGGGACAGGCGCCTTTGCACTGCCCGCAGTTGATGCACTTTTCCGGATCAATCTCCGATTTTCCATGGACAACCCGGATCGCGTCACGGGGACAGACCACGCGGCACGGATGGGAAAGACACCCCTGGCAGTATTCCGTCACTTTATATTGGGTAGACGGGCAGGCATGGCAGGCATAGCTGATGATGTTGATAAGGGGCGGGGTATAATACTTTTCTCCGATGGCGCTCTCATCGACCCCTTTTGACAACAAAGTATGCTCATTTACCGGCCGCAGGGACATTCCCATCGCAAGACGCACCCGCTCGCCTGCGATAGCCCGCTCCAGAAAGATAGATTCCCGGTAATTTGCCACTTCTCCCGGCACAATTTTATAAGGCAGTGTTTCCATACGGCTGTAATCGCCGCCCTCATAGGCAAGCCGCGCCACCTCGGTAAATACCTTTTTCCGAATATCGTTGACTGTCGAATGGATTCCTCTCATCTTCGTTTTCCTCCTATGCTTTCGAGCCGTACAGCGCCCGCCGGATGATCGGTACAATAAGAACACCCAAGATGCCGCCGATCAGCGCGGTAATGAGCTGCACAGACGAAAAAGATGCGCTGAGAGCGGCAGCCTGTTGTTCCGGCAACGCCAAAACCGGCAGCAGCACACGAACCACCAGAAGATAGAGCACGAATGCCTTTCCGGCGGCAGCCACTGCGGCGGCCGGTATTCCCCTGCCAATCCGGATCCTTTGAAACAACGCACACAGCAGCAATACAAACGCCAGGTTGCCGCAGGCAATGACCGGCACAATGGGAAACACCGGCGTACCGATTCCCAATAAAAACGCAAAAAACGGCGAAACCACCGCAAGGACGATACCACTCCAACGGCCGCAGGCCAGTACAGCCACCGTTAGAATTAAATTCACACAGCTTCCTGTGAAAAGCTGACCTCCGGATTTTGTCACCACCTGGACAACAAGCAAAATGGCAAGCAGCGCCGCGGTACGAGTGACCCATTTGGCTGATGCGTTCATTTCCGTTCCTCCTGTTAATATATCGTAAATCCTTTCTCATCATACACAAAGAATGCGGTTTCCGCAAGAGCCGTTTCCTGCATTTTGCACCTTTTCTAAAAAAAGCAGACGGCTTTTCCGCCGTCTGCCTGTTTTATGTTATTTACAAAGCCGCAATAATTCTTCCCATCTTTGATCCACATCCTGCTGAATATGATAAATAAGGGCCTCATTTTCCTTTTGGAACAGATGCTTGAATCTGCCCTGGAGCTTTAAATATTCCTCCACCGGAAGTTTCTGCCTGGGTTCATAGGACAGTTTCCACTCTCCCTCCACGACTTCAAACAACGGCCACACACATGTTTCCACCGCCGCTTTGCAGATCTTCATCATATCTTTGGCCTCATACCGCCAGCCCCGGGGGCACGGAGACATCACATTTAAAAACGCGGGTCCCTTGGTATAGATCGCCCGTTCCGCTTTTTCATGCAAATCCTTAAAGTTGCCGACGAATGTGGACTGGGCTACATATGGAATGTGATGCTCCGCCATAATTTTGGTCAGATCCTTTTTCTTCTGCACCTTGCCGTCACTTTCGCGGCCTACTGCCGTTGTGGTGGTATCCGCATATTGCGGGGTGGAAGAAGAGCGCTGAATGCCAGTGTTCATGTAGGCTTCGTTGTCATAACACACATAAACCATATCCGTGCCCCGTTCCATCGCGCCGGACAGGGACTGGAATCCGATGTCGTAAGTACCGCCGTCACCGCCGAAGGTAATGAATTTGTAGTTGTCCTGAAGCTTGCCTTTTTTCTTCAGCGCGCGGTATGCGGCTTCTGTTCCGCTGCAGGTCGCGGCCGCGTTTTCAAACGCGTTGTGAATAAACGAGTCGTTCCAGGAAGTATACGGATAAATACAGGTGGATACCTCCATACAGCTTGTGGCGCCGGTGATCACGGCTTTATCCTCTGGTTTCAGCGCCCGCAAAACCGCACGGATGGTAATCGGGCTGCCGCAGCCGGCACACATCCTGTGTCCTGCCGCAAAGCGTTCCGGACGGTTTGCAACTTCTTTTAAATTATAAGCCATCGTTTGTTCCCCCCTTAACCGCGTACGCCGATATAGCGGCAGTCCGGCAACTCTCTGCCGCTTTGCAGTTCGTCGAAAATCTCATAGAAATCGTCTACCCGCACATCTCTGCCGCCAAGGCCGTAAATATAGTTGACGGTTTTCACGCCGTCAGCCTTACCATACATGGCCGAACGCACCTCCGCGCCCAACGGGCCGCCGCAGGCAGAAAACCCGTCGCTTTTGTCCATAATCCCCAGCGCCTTCACATGTTTCAGGGCATTTCGAATGGCATTTGCCGGGAACGGCCGGAACGCGCGGATTTTTACCAATCCCGCCTTTACACCCTTTTCGCGGAGCACATCCACTGCTGCCCGGCCAGTGCCGGCAGAGGAGCTCAGCAGGATGACCGCATAGTCCGCGTCCTCCATACGATATTCTTCAATCAAGCCGTACTGTCTGCCGGTTTTTTCGCCGAATTCTCTGGATACCCGTTCAATCACCGCTTCTGCGTTCACCATTGCCTGATGCTGCTTTCGTTTCATTTCCATATAGAACGGAGAAATCCCATAAGGTCCTACAGACAAAGATTCTTCCGGATTCAGAAGGTATTTTTCCGGCTTGTATTCGCCGATAAATTCCTTGACGAACGCGTCGTCTTCCAATTCAATGTTCTGCACGGCATGGCTTGTGATAAACCCGTCCTGGCACACCATAATAGGCAGCCGCACCGACGGATCTTCGGCAATGCGGTGCGCCATCAGCAGATTGTCATAGGCTTCCTGGGCGTTTTCACTGTACAGCTGCAGCCAGCCGGTATCCCTTGCGCCCATGGTGTCGCTGTGGTCGTTGTTGATGTTGATGGGACCTGTGAGCGCCCGGTTTACCGCCGCCAGCACAATAGGAAGGCGGTCGGACGCCGCCACATATAAAATTTCATACATCAGAGCAAGGCCGCAGGAACTCGTGGCGGTCATCGCGCGCACGCCGGCTGCCTGTGCGCCGACACAGGCGGAAATCGCACTGTGCTCGGATTCCACCGTGATAAATTCTGACGTCAGCTTTCCTTCTGCCTTAAACGAGGAGACATACTGAGGAATTTCGGTAGACGGGGTAATGGGGAACGCCGCAATTACGTCCGGGTCAATCTGACGAATGGCAACCGCCGCCGCTTCGTTGCCGGAAAGTCTGTCTTTTTTGCTCATCTGCTTATTCCCCCTTTTTCGTTACGCCCGGAAAGGCAATGGCGCCAAACGGGCAGACTTCTGCGCAAATGCCGCAGCCTTTGCAGTGACCATAATCAAAATCCTGCCGTTTGCTCTCCTGCACCGGAATGGAACCGTCAGGACATACCGGGAAGCACAGCAGGCACTGCCTGCACTTCTGCGGATCCCATACCGGCGTTTCGGTGCGCCAATCCCCTGTGTTAAAATAAACGGAATTGCCGGAACCATAAATTTCGCCGCCGTCTGTAATATCCTGCCAGGGGGAATGGATATCAATTCCTTCCATTAAATTTTTATTCTTCATTACAGTTTCCGAACCTCCTTCCATGCTTCCCGAATAGCGTTCAGGTTGCCTTCGATGACCTCCGGCTTGCTTGCGAACTTATGGGCAAAGGATCCATGCATATTTTCAAAAAATGTGGCTTCGTCCATGATGCCCGACACCTTCACCACCGCCGCAAGCAGCGGCGTATTCGGCACATTTCTGCCGATGTGCTTCAAAGAGACCGCGCCGGCATCAATGGTATAAATATCGCCGTCAAACCCGCCGAGAAGGGCTTTGACCTCGGCCGGAGAACGATGGGTGTTTACAATAATCGCATCCTGTGCACCGGCGGTAACGTCCACCGGCCCTACCAGAGATTCGTCTACCACCACCACAATGTTCGGATTATAAATATTGGAATAAATGGAAATTTTTTCTTGGCTCAGTCGATTGTAGGCGGTGATGGGAGCGCCCATTCTCTCCGGGCCGTATTCCGGAAAACCCTGAACATACAATCCGGTGGAAAACGCCACGTCCGCCAATAACAGGGAGGCTGTTTTGGCCCCCTGCCCGCCTCTGCCATGCCAGCGAATTTCAATCATATTTTCTCTCCTATGTACTCTGCAGTCTTTTTACTTTTTGAGCCAGCTCATCATCTTACGAAGTTCGCCGCCAACTTTCTCCAGCGGATGTTCCGCTTCCATTCTTCTGGTCGCCAGGAATCTTGCTCGTTTCCCTGCTCTGTTTTCGGAAATCCATTCCGATGCAAATGTCCCGTCCTGTATTTCCCGCAATACTTTTTTCATCTCTTTTCGGGTCTCTTCCGTTACCACTCTGCGGCCTGTTCTGTAATCCCCGTATTCCGCCGTGTCTGATATCGAATACCGCATCTTTGCAAAGCCACCTTCGTTGATCAGGTCTACAATCAGCTTCATCTCATGGATGCATTCAAAATATGCCATCTCCGGCGCATAGCCTGCTTCTACCAGCGTGTCAAATCCTGCTTTCATCAATTCGGTCACGCCGCCGCACAATACTGCCTGTTCTCCAAACAAATCCGTTTCCGTTTCTTCTTTAAACGTTGTTTCCATGATCCCTGCTCGTCCTGCGCCGATCCCTGCCGCATATGCCATTGCATACTCTCTTGCTTTTCCGCTGTAATCCTGAGCCACTGCCACTAATGACGGCACGCCTCTTCCTGCCACATACTGACTTCTTACGGTATGTCCCGGTCCTTTTGGTGCCACCATTACCACATCGCAGTTCGACGGTGCTTTAATCTGGTTGTAATGGATATTAAATCCATGCGCAAACATCAGCACATTTCCTTCCTGCAAATTCTTTTCTATTTCATTTTTATAGATATCCGCCTGCAGTTCATCCGGCGCCAGTATCATCACAAAATCCCCTGCTGCCGCTGCTTCTGCCACCGGCAGTACCGTCAATCCTGCTGCTTTTGCTTTTTCCGTATGCCGCGATCCTTCCCGCAGGCCTACCACTACTTTTACCCCGCTTTCGTTCAAATTCATCGCGTGTGCATGTCCCTGTGATCCAAATCCTATGATTGCCACTGTTTTTCCATCCAGCAAACTTAAATTGCAATCACTTTCATAATACATCTTTGCCATCTTTTCTTTCCTCCAATTTACTGTTCTTCTTCGTCTTCATCATAGCCATGGGAGATGGCTGTGATGCCGGATCTGCACATTTCCAAAATTTCATATTTGTTCATAGCATTTAAAAATCCATCCGTCCGCACCGGCGTATCCGTCAGTTCAAAGGTGATGTGCCCTGTTTTCTCTTCGATAATGCGGGCGTTGTACAGCGCCGCCACCACCCGCACGTTGACCTCCGCGTCCTCGTCCACCTTTACTTTTACAAACAGAACTTCTTTGCAGTAGGCTTTGGTCGCCGGAATATAATGCACTTCCAGAGTTTCTTCCAATTTTTCGATCTGACTCATAACCTGAGGAAGGATGTATTCGTCGCCCCGCACCACAATCGTAATGCGGGTGATGCCCTTTCGGTTGGTGGGAGAAGCCGTAATGCCTTCAATATTATAGTTTCTTCGGCCAAACAGCGCGGAAACTCTGGCAAGCACACCCGCGTTGTCCTTTACAAGAAAATAAAGAATATATTTTTTCATACCATCCAGCGCTCCTTCCTATTTTAAAATAATGTCGTTTACCGTTTGTCCGGCCGGAATCATAGGCAGCACCCGTTCATCCCGGTCGATAACGCATTCAATCACCGTCGGCCCGCTTCTTGTCAGTGCCGCCTGCATCGCCTGCCGCAGTTCCTCTGGCGTTGTGCAGCGGCAGCCCGCCGCCCCAAAAGCTTCCGCCAGTTTTACGTAATCGGTTTTCCGTTCCAGTGTAGTGCAGGAATACCGCTTGCCGTAAAACGTGGTCTGCCACTGCCGCACCATGCCAAGCACCTGGTTGTTCAGCAGCACGGTAATCACCGGCAGGCCATAAGAAACCGTGGTGCACAGTTCGTTCAAATTCATATGAAAGCTCCCGTCGCCGGTAATATGCACCACCGGCCGGTCCGGACATGCCGTCTTCGCGCCGATCGCGGCGCCGTAGCCGAAGCCCATCGTCCCCAAACCGCCGGAAGAAATAAAGCTTCTTGGCCGGGTTCTTCCGCAGTACTGCGCCGCCCACATCTGGTGCTGCCCTACGTCGGTGGTAAAGATGCCGTCTTTGCCGATGGCGTCGGCAATGGTTCGGATCACATTATACGGCTTCAGTGCAACGTCCGATGTTTCCGGCTGATAGTCCATCTGCTTCCATCCCTCGATTTTTTTTCGCCATGGGGAATGGTTCGCTTTTTTTACCATTGGAAGGAGTTTTGTCAGAACCTCTTTCACATCGCCGATGACATTCAAATCGTTCACCACATTTTTATTCAGTTCCGATTTGTCAATATCAATGTGGATAATTTTTGCTTTGGTTGCAAAATATCCTTTTTTGGTGGCCACACGGTCGGAAAACCGGGCACCGATGGCAATGAGCACGTCGGCGTTGTCCGCCGCTTCTGAACTGGAGAAATTCCCGTGCATTCCTACCATGCCAAGGTTCAGCGGGTCCTCACAGTCCAGCACACCTGCCGCCATAATGGTATGGCATGCCGGGATATCCGCCTTATGAATCAGTTCCCGTACCTCGTCAAACGCCTGGGAGGCTACCACCCCGCCGCCATAATATACCAACGGGTTTTCGCTTCGGTTGATCAGATCCGCAACCTCCGACAGCTTATCTCCTTGATCCGCAAATTGCCGCTTCACCGGCGTTACAGCAGGTTGTGCTGCAAAATCGCACACGGCGGCGGTCACATCCTTGGGAATGTCCACCAGCACCGGTCCCGGCCGGCCGCTTTGGGCAATGCGGAAGGCGTCCCGCAGGGTGTCCGCCAAGTCATGCACATCGTATACCACAAAATTATGCTTGGTGATGGGCATTGTGATGCCTGCGATGTATACCTCCTGAAAGCTGTCCCTCCCGATGAGATCCGTGCTTACGTTGCCGGTGATGGCCACCATCGGCACAGAATCCATATAGGCCGTGGCGATGCCGGTGACAAGGTTTGTCGCCCCGGGGCCGGAGGTTGCAAGACAGACGCCGGTCTTCCCCGTCGCCCTGGCATACCCGTCCGCCGCATGGGCCGCTCCCTGCTCATGGGCCGTTGTGATGTGTTTGATCCTGTCCCGGTTTTCATACAATGCGTCGTAAATGTTCAGCACCGCGCCGCCCGGATAGCCGAAGATCGTATCCACGCCCTGCTCTGCCAATACTTCCATCAATATTTGAGATCCGTTTAATTTCACTGCCGTTCCCCCTTTTTCCGTTTCACATGCTGATTTTTCCGCTTCAAACCATTAAAAAAAGCCTTTATCTCTCAAACAAGAGACAAAGACTAAACTCTGCGGTACCACTCTTTTTGCCGCCCTGGACGGCCACCTCGAAAGCATCCATTAATGCCCGACTTTATAACGTAAGTCCACCGACCCAGTCTACTCCAATTTCAACCGGCTGCTCCTGAGGTGATGTTTCGGTTTCCTCTGCTGACGCCTTTCACCAGCCGGCGCCTCTCTGAAAACTTGCGGAAAACTACTTTCCTCTATCATTGCATTTGATTTTATAAAATTGTCCTATTATTAAGGAATTATAACGCATTTTAAAATAGCTGTCAAGGTTTTTTTCCTCACGGGAATATTTTTTTCTTTTCTGCCGCAAAATAAGAATAAAAACACAGAAAGAAGGATGCATGCTTGGCTGTTTCACTGATCCGGACGCTGATTTTATATATTGCTGTTATTATTGCCCTGCGCCTTACCGGCAAACGGCAAATCGGTGAGCTGGAACCCACAGAACTTGTGGTGACCATTCTCATTTCCGATCTTGCCGCCGTGCCGATGCAGGATACCGGCATTCCCCTTTCCGCCGGACTTGTTCCCATCGCAACGCTGGTATGCGTAGAAATTTTCCTGTCGTTTTTCTGTCTGAAAAGCATGCGGCTGCGCCGGCTCGTCAGCGGCAGGCCGTGCATTGTGATAAAAAACGGAAAGCTTGACCGAAAAATGCTGCAGGATATGCGGGTGACGGCGGATGAAATCTTACAGGAACTGCGCATTCATAACATTGACAGCGTATCTGACGTCAAATATGGCATCATCGAGACCAACGGACAGCTGAGTTATGTGCTGAACAACCCGGCAAAACCGCCTACCGCCAATTTGATGTCGCTGCAGCCGCCGGACACCGGGATTCCGTTTCTGGTAATCTGCGACGGAAAACTGTTGGAAGAAAACATCCGCAAACTGGGCAAAACCAACACGCAGATTGCAAACCTTGTCAAAAAACAAAACATCCCCCGGGTAGAGGATGTATTTGTTATGACGCTGGACGACTCCGGCAATTTGTTTTTGCAGCCAAAGGAGGGATAGTCTATGCGCCGCTTTGTTTACGCCATTGTAATTTTTGTTTTGCTGGTCGTCTTATGCTCCACGGCGTACGGGTATTTGTTCCGCACAGCACACGCATACTCGGAGGAACTGCTGGAAGTAGATGCCTATGCCTATCAAGACGACTTTAATCGCTGCTATGATGCCGTTTTATCCCTGCACAACCGCTGGGAAGTTTCCGCCGCGATCCTTGGCACCTATATCTCCCATGAAGATTTAAACGAGATTGACCGACTGTTTTCCAACGCCGTGCAATATGCCAAAAATGAAGCGCTATCCGAGTATCTTGTCGCTTCCCGGGAACTGAATTGTATGATACTGCGTCTGCCGGACAATGAAATGCCCATTGTAAAAAATATTTTTTAGTCCTTGAAAAAAATACGCTGCACGCTGGTACAGATTCCGCTGTCAGCAATGTCAAACAAAGCGGCGGACAAAGCGCAGGGGCCTTCTGCCGCTTCAAAATAAGACGTAAGATCTCCGCGAAACATGGCAACGGACTGCTCAATTTTTACTCCCAGCACCGACCACAGGGGACCTGTCATCCCAATGTCCGTAATATATCCGGCGCCCTTTGGGTTGACCCTCTCGTCCGCCGTCTGGACATGGGTATGCGTACCATACACCGCGCACGCTCTTCCGTCCAGATAAAATCCCATTGCAATTTTTTCACTCGTCGCCGCGCCATGGATTTCACAGACCGCCACATCATATTGCCCTGCCGCCTCCCGCAGCACTTTGTCCGCTGCGAGAAACGGATTATCCGGTCCAAACTGCATTTCACACCGGCCCAAAAGGTTCATAACCAGGATCCGGGTCTTGCCGCAGGGATAAATTCCATATCCCCTTCCCGGCAGCTGCGGCGCTAAATTCTGGGGACGGAGGATATATCCGCACTCCTCCAAGTATTCCGCAATCTGTTGCTTGCGGAAGGCATGATTTCCCAAGGTAATCACATCCGCCCCGGCAGAAAAAATCGCCTCCGCCTGCTTCGGCGTGATGCCTGTGCCCGCCGCATTTTCCCCATTGACGATGGTGAAGTCCGCGGCCCATTCCTTTTGTATCTGCCGGAGCCTGCGCTCCAGCAGCGCGAGGCCTGGCTTTGATACCACATCGCCTACTGCTAAAATTCTCATCGTACCTCCTGCAAAAACAAGGATGGACGGCAATGTATTGCCGTCCATTTTTTTATGTATGATACCGGACTTTAATCAAACAGCGGAGAAATTGCCACCTCGTCATAAATTCTTGCAATGGCTTCCGTAAAAACAGGGGCTACATTCAACACATGGATTTTGTCAATGAGCTTTGTTTCCGGGATGGCGATGGTGTCCAGCAGCGTCAGATCCTTAATGGGGCTGTTCTGGATCCGTTCAATCGCCGGACCGGAAAGCACGCCATGCGTCGCGCAGGCATAAATTTCCTTGGCGCCGCCCTTTTCCATCAGCGCGGACGCCGCATGCACCAGCGTGCCCGCCGTGTCGATGAGATCATCTACCAGCACCACAGTCTTTCCCTTTACATCGCCGATAATGTTCATAACCTCCGACACATTGGCCCGGGGTCTTCGTTTGTCGATGATGGCAAGCGGAAACTCCAGCCGTTCCGTATATTTTCTTGCCCGGTTTACAGAGCCAAGATCCGGCGAAACCACGACGACATCCTCTCTTCCGCAGCCATATTTCCCCGCGATGTGGGGGATAAGGATGGAAGTTCCCAGCATATTGTCCACCGGGATGTTAAAAAAGCCCTGGATCTGGGACGCATGCAGGTCCATAGTAAGTACCCGGTCCGCGCCGGCTTTTTCAATGAGATCCGCTACCAACTTGGCGGAAATCGGATCCCTCGCCTTGTTTTTGCGGTCCTGCCGGGCATAGCCGAAATACGGAATGACCGCGGTGATTCGCCCGGCGGACGCCCGCTTGCAGGCATCGATCATAATCAACAGTTCCATTAAATGATCGTTTACCGGATCTGATGTGGACTGCACAATGAACACATCCGATCCGCGCACGGTTTCTGAAATGCTGACGGAAGTTTCCCCGTCGGAAAACCTGCCCACACTGGCCTTTCCCAAAGGAAGCCCCAAAGCGGACGCAATCTGCATTGCAAGCGCGGGATGTGAGTTTCCAGACAAAATTTTGATGTTTTTACCGTGAGATATCATAATTAGCCCCCTGTGTTTACAAATCCTTATATTTCAGACTCATCTTTTATTTTGATTTGAGCTTTCTCCGTCTGTCATTCCAGCCCTCTTTGTTTTCCTGACGTACCCGGGATACTGCCAGCGCTCCGTCCGGCACATCGGTTGTTATCGTGGCGCCCGCCGCAGTAAAGGCCCGGCTGCCCACCGTTACCGGAGAAACCAGATTAGTATTGCAGCCAATGAAAGCGTCGTCGCCAATGACCGTTGTATGCTTATCGTAGCCGTCATAGTTCACAACCACTGTGCCGCAGCCAAAGTTGACCCGTTCCCCCACAACCGCATCGCCGATATAAGTAAGGTGGGATACTTTGGTGCCGTTTCCGATTTTGGATTTTTTCACTTCAACAAAGTCGCCGATGCGCACGCCGTCGCCGATGCTGCACAGCGGACGGATATAGGCAAACGGTCCGACCGTGGTATTTCTGCCTACAGAGCTTTCAAACACCTGGGAGGCGTTCACCCGGCTCCCGTCACCGATGCTGCTCATTTCAATGACGGTGTTCGGTCCGATGACCGCATTTTCGCCAATGACGCAGCAGGTTTTTATCATCGTGTTGGGCAAAATGGAAGCGCCCCGGCCAATGACCGCGTCCGGCGCAATGTAAGTCGTCTCCGGCGAAACAATATGTACGCCGTTTTTCATCCATCGCTTGTTCACCTGCTCCATAATGCTCTTCTGCGCGATATATACATCGTAATTGTCCCGAATTTCAAAGGCGTCTTTTACCTTAAACGAATATACACGGGCATTTTCCTTCAGACATTGGGAGACAGCGCTTATTACACCGCCGCTGTTCTCGCAAAGCTTTAATACATCTTTTTTGAAAACAGCGCAGGGAAAGACATAAGCGCCGTCTAAAGAAACTATAAAGTTGTCGATGCCGTCGTTGTCTCCAAGGATGGTGATATCCGCGTTGTTCTGCATATGGAACCGCAGCAGCGCCTCATAATTTTGTTTCGTCAGCGTCGGCATCGCGGCCGACATTACCAAAACATGCTCTGCGTCCAGCTCCGCTCTGAAAATATCTTTCATAGAGCCTTCGTAACTGAAATTTTCCGCACCGTCATATACGGTATTTTCCGAATTTGCGGCACTGAATGAAAAAATTTTATTCCCTGCCACCTTGAGCAGGGTCTCTATCATAATGCTGGCCGTCGGCGTAAACAAGATCTCTTTGGCAAACGGACTATCGGCCGCATGGTTATCGATAAGGACTGTATTGATAGAAAACATGGTCTTCTCTCCTTTTTTCAACGTAACACATTGCTATTATACTATACAAACTGAAAAAAATCATCCACAAAAACAACAATTTTTCTCTTTTTCTTTGTACCTCAACTGTATTGCACAAATAAAATCCGCAGGGTATAATGAAAAGCATAGATTTCATTTTGCCGGAAAAGGAGGGCCTTTGCCATGTCGCTTGATTTTTTATCCGCTCCAGGAAACGACTTTTTGCTGGCGGAGCGCCGCGTTGCGGATAAAATTATCCGCTGTGCGGACGGAGACAGCGCCCTTCTGTATCTTTATATCCTGCAGCAGGGCAGTGCTTTCGAGGAAACGGCGGCAAAAAATGCGCTGCATTTCTCCGACGAACGGTTTGCCCGGGCGGCATTTACTCTTTCCAGCCTGGAAATTGTCAAAACCATGCCGGACGCGGCAGCGCCCACTCTGCCGGAATACGCGCCGGAAACCCTGCGGGAAGCCCGGGGGTCGGATCACAAATTTTCCGCTGTGTGCCAGACGGCAGAAAGCGTGTTCGGCCGGACTCTCAGCGAAAGCCTTCTGCGGGCCCTGTTTCTGGCCTATGATTATCTGGGCCTGCCGGCAGATGTCATTATCCTCCTGTTAACGGATCTGAAAGAAAAAAAGAAGCGTTTCACCAAAAAGGCTCTGACAGACGCGGCGTTTTTGTGGGCGGATATGGGCATTGATTCTTTATCCAAAGCGATGGACTACCTGAACAAACAGGAGGCGCTCCGTCCTGCCGCCGCCGGCATGCTGGAAGCCCTCGGTCTGCCGGACCGTCCGGTCACCGCCGCCGAAGAGCGCTATCTTGCAGACTTTCTGCAAAAAGGATTCCCGCCGGAAGCCCTGGCCCTGGCCAAACAGCGCATGGAGGACGCCATCGGCAAATTCAGCTGGAAATATTTAAACGGAATTTTAAACAAATGGCATCAGGCAGGGGTGCATACCGTCAGCGAAATCAACGGCCTGGAACCTGCCAAAACAGCCAGAAAAACCGCAGCGGAAAAAAATTATATCCACCAGCCTACGCCGGAAGGCCAGCTCGCCGACTGGGAAATGCAGTGGCTCCGCGAACTAAAACACCAAACCCCATAACGAAATAATACGAGGTAACACTATGGCCTTTGACCGCAGCCTTCTCCACAAGGTAAAAAAAGAAAAGGAACTGCTCCGGGCGGAAAACCAGCGCTTGCTGGAACAACGAACGGAGGAAATCCATCAGACAATTCCGGAAATTTGGAACATTGACCGGAAACTCCGTTCTACTGCGTCCGCGGTTGTGACGGCCGCCCTGGCCCGGAACGAAGACCCGGAAGACGCGATCCGGCGGCTGAAAACGGAAAACCTTGCCTTGCAGCAGCGCCGCCGCGATCTGCTGGAGCAGGCAGGCTATCCCGCGGATTATCTGACTCTGCCCTATGCCTGCCCTCTGTGCAAAGACACGGGCTATGTCGAAGACAAGCTTTGCAGCTGTGTCAAAACGCGATATTCCCAATACATGGCCGAGGCGCTGTCTCAGGTACTTCCCCTGCAGGAAGAAAACTTTGAAACATTCACGCTGGAGTATTACTCCCCGGTTCCGGATGGGCGACTGCCGATGTCCCCGCGGGAAAATATGCGGCACAATCTTGCCTTCTGCAGGGATTACGCCGTCTCCTTTCACCCCGCCAGCAAAAACCTTCTGCTGTTCGGTGCTTCCGGTCTGGGGAAAACCTTCCTTTCTTCCTGCATTGCAAAAACCGTGACGGAACGCGGTTATTTTGTCTGTTATGACACGGCGATCAATCTTCTGGACAATTTTGAACGCTGCAAATTCCGGGATGGCGGCAAGCTGGTCTCCGCCGGCATCGACCGCTATTTTGACTGCGATCTGCTGATTATCGACGACTTGGGCACGGAGCTTACCACTTCCTTTACTATTTCCGCCTTGTATCATTTGATCAACAGCCGCATCCTGCAAAAAAAGCCTATGATTTTGAACACCAACCTCTCTCCGGCGGATTTGGAAAAGCGCTACTCCCCCGCAATCGCGTCACGCATTAACGGGGATTTTGTCCTTCTCCGTTTTTTCGGCGACGATATCCGTCTGTTAAAAAAAAATACAAAGTAAATTATTTTTTTCTTTACAGCTTATTCATCAATTGTTCACACATTTTATTTTCTTTGCAGTATAATAAAACTCGTAAAGTGATTGATTCATTTACCCCCTCTTCAAAAAATTTTGTCTGAAAAACCGTTCTCTTGGAGAACGGTTTTTTGGTTTTGCAACGTTTTTCCGGCACAGGATGTGTTTCCAGCGGACGGACCGGCGTTCAAACGTCAAGAAGCGGTTTCTATGGCGCAGGTCCCGGACTTTATGCTATAATAATAAAAAGCCCGATCCCGCCAGAAACATCGGAGATTTTGGAAAGGAGACGACACATATGGCAAATATCGTCCATGCCTCTGATCTGCATTTTGGGGCAAAATTTGATTTTTTACCCGTAGAAAAGCAACGAGACGCGATTTCAATGCAGCATTCCGCACTGGAGGAGTTGATAAATTTTGCAAACGACAGCCAGGCGGACGTTGTGCTGCTTGCCGGCGATCTGTTTGACAGTCCCCTTCCGGACCATGGGCTTTCGCGGCGCGTATTCGATACGCTGAGCAAATGTCTTTGCCCCGTGCTGATTTCTCCGGGAAACCACGATCACTTGTGCCCCGGCAGTCCCTACCTTTCCCAAACTCTGCCCGGAAACGTTACCGTATTTCAAAGCCGGGCGCTGACGCCCCATTCCATTGGCAGCGAAATCGTGGTATACGGCGCCGCCTTTGAAAATACCAGCGCCTCCATTCGCCTGACTCCGCCGGCAGACCGGGAAAAGATCAACATTTTACTGCTGCACAGCGATCTCGCGGCGCAAAGCGGCTACAACCCCTTGCCGCTGGAGGAGGTCCGGGCCTGCGGCTTTGATTACATTGCGGCCGGTCACAATCACAGCTTTCTCGGGCTGAAAAAGACCGGCGGAACCTTTTTTGCAAACACCGGATCCTTTTGTGCCCTGGCGGCCAACGAAACCGGCAAACGAGGCTATCTGGCAGGCGAAATCGGCAAAGACCGCTGCGCGCTGTCCTTTGTAACCTCCGGCGGCCTTTGGATTCTGGACCATTCCATAGACATTTCGCAATGTTTCCAGAACCTTCAGCTGTGCGACGAACTCCGGAACAGTCTGCCCCAAGCCACCGGAAACGTATGCCTTCGGCTCACGTTTACCGGGGCAAGACAATTTTCCTACGACGGCGCAGCGCTTGCCCACACCCTTGGAGAACGCTTTTTTCACTATGTTTTCCGCGACAAATCCGTCGCTTTTTCCGACGTATGGACGCATCTTGCAGAGGCCGGCCTTTTGGGAGAAACTACCCGCCTCTATAAGCAAATGTATGAAGCAGCGCCAGAAAAAAAGAAGGAGCAGATTTTAAAATCTGCTCAATATGCCGTGGCTGCCCTGGAATATCGCTGATAACTCAATTGAATACCGCACCATCCGCTTTGGAGAACAATTGGGCGATCCGTTCTTGCAAAAGCGGATATTTTTTTAGCGCGCCATCCTGCTGAACAATTGTCTCCGCATCCAAAGCCGCACTGTTTAACAGCTCCATATCCCGTGCAAAATCGGCCAGTTTCAGGGGAGGAAGGCCGGATTGCCGTGCGCCGAAAAATTCGCCTGGTCCCCGCTGGACCAGATCTGCTTGAGCAATTTCAAATCCATCGGCGCTTTTGCACAAAATTTTCAGCCGTTCCGCCGCCTTTTCCCCCTTGTCCGCGCCAAACAGCACCGCATAGGACTGCCGCCGGCCTCTGCCCACCCTGCCCCGCAGCTGGTGCAGCTGAGAGAGGCCGAACCGGTCCGCATCCTCCACGACCATCAGCGAAGCGTTGGGAACGTTGACACCCACCTCAATCACCGTGGTGGCAACCAAAATATCGGTCTCACCCCGGGCAAACGCCTGCATCGCCGCCTCTTTTTCCGCCGGCTTCATCTTGCCATAAAGCATTCCAATGCGCCGGTGAGGAAAGACTTTTTGCAGAGCTCCGGCATGGGATCGGACGTCTTTTACCGAAAGTTCTCCTTCTTCTACCGCAGGGCAGACCACATAGATCTGCCCGCCGGCTTCCATTTGTTTTTCCATAAACGCATAAATCCGCCGCCGCAGCTTTTCCGTCACTGCGTAGGTTTCCACAGGTTTTCGGCCCGGCGGCAATTCATCAAGGACTGACAAATCCAGATCGCCATAGAGCAACAGCGCAAGACTCCGGGGAATGGGCGTTGCAGACATAACAAGAAGGTTCACTGCCGCGCCCTTCTCAGCAAGGGCCGCCCGCTGCGCCACGCCAAACCGGTGCTGTTCGTCAATGACGGCGAGCCCCAGCCGATAAAAGCGAATCCGTTCCTGGATGAGCGCATGCGTGCCGATAACCACCTGCACCCGGCCCGCCGCAATGCGTGCCTCCATCTCCTGTTTTTCCTTTGTTTTCATCCCTGCCGTCAGCACACAAGCTGTGACACCCAGCGCACGAAATACCGGTTCCAGCGCCGCCGCATGCTGGTGGGCCAAAATTTCCGTCGGCGCCATAACCGCCGCCTGAAACCCGCTGCTGGCGGCAAAAAAACAGGCCGCCGCGGCTATGGCTGTTTTGCCGGAACCCACATCCCCCTGCACCAGGCGGTTCATAGGCTTTTCCCCGGCCAAATCCGCTGCGCATTCCGCCACCACCCGTCTCTGGGCATTTGTCAGCGCGTAGGGAAGCGCTTGCAGAAACGTTTCGCTGTCACATGCCGAAAACTGCAGGCCCGGGACTTTCTCCCGGCGTTTTTTTAACAGGCGCAGGCCCACGGACAGCAGAAACAGTTCTTCATAAATCAGTCGTTCTCGCGCCGCGGCAATATCCTCCCGGGTCTCCGGCCGATGGATCCGCCGCAATCCGTCAACACCTGTCAAAAGCTTTCTTTCCTGCCGTATGCTTTGGGGCAAGACATCCGGCAGGCTCTCCGGGAGGCAGGCAAGCGCTGCCGCGACGACGGCAGAAACATCTCCCTCCCGCAGCCCGTTTGTCAGAGGATATACCGGCAAAATCCGTCTGGTGCGGCGGCCCTCCTGGGACGGTGCTTCGATTTCCGGATTGACCAGCGTCCGCTTTCCGCCGTTTCCTGCAACGCCGCCATAAAAATAATAGGACGCCCCCTGTGTCACGCGGCGGGCAGCGTATTTGTTGTTATAGAACGTTACCGGGAGGACACCCGTACCGTCAAAAATACGAAATGATGTGATCTCCATCCCCTTCCGGATACGCACCGTTTTGGGGGTAGTGCCTACTGCAGCGAAAAACAGCATTTTTCCCCCTTCCGCCGCTTGGGAAATGCTGTGCACTTCGGTTCGGTCTTCATAGCCGACAGGATAATAAGAAAGGGCATCTTTCAGGGTAAAGACGCCCAATTTATAAAATAATTGTGCTTTTTTCGGGCCAATTCCACGAACCAGACGAATGTCGTCCGAAAGGTTCCCGCCGGTTCCCGCCGCTTTACACATGATATTCCCGATGCACCGCCGCAACAACGCCCAAAATGGATGCGTTGCCGCCGTCAATGGGTTCAAAGGCAGGATTTTCCGGCAGCAGCCAAAGATGCCCCTTTTCCATATGATAGGTTTTGCAGGTAGCCTCATCCTCCAGAAGCGCCACCACGATCTGACCGTTGCGGGCGGTTTCCTGCCTGCGCACAATGATAACGTCTCCGTCTAAAATTCCCGCGTTCATCATAGACTCGCCGCGGATTTTCAAAGCAAAATGCTCCCCGTACCGGCGTTCGGTATCAAACGGAATGTAGCCCTCAATATTTTCCACCGCAAGGATAGGAACCCCTGCAGTTACGGTTCCCAGAAGCGGTACCCGGCCCGCCGGATGCACTCCGCCGGGAATGGTGATCGCACGGGTTTTCCTATCGTTTTTCTCAATATACCCCAGCTCGCTGAGGCGTTTTAAATGAGCATGCACGGTGGATGGAGAGCGAAGCCCCATAGCCTCGCCAATCTCCCGGACAGACGGGGGATATCCCTGTTCCTCTGTAAACGCGCCGATAAATTCCAGTATCTTTTGCTGCTTTGCAGAAATTTTTTTCATAACGCACCCCTTTTCTCCACAACCGTTACCTATACTGTACCACATTTGTTTTCAATATGCAAACAAATGTTTCTATTTTTTGGATTCTTTTCGGATAACCGTCCATTCTTTGTTTTAAAAACCGCAACTTCCACCCCCGCCGCACACCGCCATCTCTCGTATCGGGCGGAACATTATGGAACTCCAAACCATAAAGCTCCGACGGATATGGCTCCATAGAATCCCTATGTTTCCGGCATTTCTTTTTTCTGCCGTGCCGCCGTATCTTGACACCGCTAAAATCCGAGCTATAATTGACATAGCAATTGATCATTCGAATACAAAGGAGTTTATCTGCTATGAAATCATTCCAACCGATCTCCCATTGTAACGCGGCAGCTGACATCTGCGCCGCCCTCGGCGGCCTGCTTTCTCAATATCTTCACACAAACCAGGCCGCTGGTCTGTCTGAACAATCCTGCCTTTCGCAGTTGCGTTCTCTGGTTTCCGCCGGCCCGGACGGGCCCCGGCTTCAAACGCCGCCCGCATGGCCGGAAGCCATCGCCCAGACTCCTGTCATACGGCTCGCCGGCGCCCTGTCCCATTGCTATGCCGCGCCGGTAGGCTTTTGCTTTTCCGCCATTTCCGGCGCCTATTGCAGCCGGCAGGTACGTCTGCATCCTGCCAAATTTGCCCGGCTTGCAGAACAGGTCTGGGGCATTTCCCCCTTGGGCAAAACCGAGCAGTCTCTCGCCCGGCTCGGCGTGGACTGTCTGCGGGAGTGGCTCCTTTCTTTGGGCGCACCGGTTTCCCTCTATGCCCTGGGGGTTTCTGACGATCTTGCTTTCCCTGCCCTTATCCGACGCTGCGGCGGGGAAGCCGCCGGCGAACTGGAAGCGCTTCTTTACTGCGCCATTTAAAGGCGGTCAACATTTTTAAACACAAAAAGCGAGGGAACGAACATCCCTCGCTTTTTGTGCGCCCTGTGGAAGGTTTTTTCCAGCGCCCGCAAAAATTTTGCGGCATTACCAAACTGCAGTGCCCATCGCTTACCGCACCAGAGCCCTATGTCCCCTTCGTCCGGTTTTCGCCCTTTGGTCACCTTTCCCACTTGTAAATAATCGCCCGCAGCTGATCGGTAAACTTTGCCAAATCCTTGTTGGGCAGACCGCTGTTTTTCTGAATAACAGAAAGCAGCTGCTTTTCCGTGTCCAGCAGCTTGGCATAGGCAGGAGACATTCCAGGCTGCACATGCCTTTTTTCCTTGGGTTTCACGCCCTCCCGAACGGTAATCCCCTTCACAAGGTCATATTCTTCCATCCAATTCGGCCCATGGGCGGAAATGCCAATCTCCTGAAGCCGGTTGACAAAACGGGGAATTACGTCCGCGTCTCCATGTACGACAAAGACATGCTTCGGCCGGGGAGAAAAGGCGCAAATCCATTCTGTCAGCGCCGTCATATCCGCATGGGAGGATAAGCCCTTAAAATTCACAATGCTTGCGTTCACCGCGATTTCCTCTCCAAACATTTTTACAGAGGACGCCCCGTCCAGCAAATGGCGGCCAAGGCTTCCCACCGCCTGGAAACCGACGAACACCACCGTGCACTCCCGCCGCCATAAATTATGCTTCAGATGATGACGAATCCGACCTGCATCACACATGCCGCTGGCGGAAATAATCACCTTTGGTATGCCATCTTCATTGAGGCGCTTGGATTCTTCCGTAGTTTTGCACAAATTCAGGCCGGGGAACGACAGCATGCCGATCCCTGTTTTTACCAACGCAATGGCTTCCTCGTCCAGATAACCTGTCAAATCTCCAGAAAATATCCGGGTGGCTTCTTCTGCCAGAGGGCTGTCCACATAAACTGGAAAATCCGGGTTTGCGGTGACCAGGCCTTCTTCTTTCATTTGCCGGATGAAATACAAAAGTTCCTGCGTCCTGCCTACCGCGAAAGACGGGATGACCACATTTCCGCCCTTTCCCAGGGTTTCGTCAATAATTTTCGCCAGTTCTTTGGTATACGACCCGGTTTCCGTGTCATGGTTTCGGTCTCCATAGGTGCTTTCCATCACCACATAGTCCGCATTCTCGATAAAGCTCGGATCACAAATGATGGGCTGGTTTTTGTTGCCGATATCCCCGGAAAATACCAGCTTTCTCTCTTTTCCATTTTCATGGATCCAAATTTCTATCATCGCAGACCCCAAAAGATGCCCTGCGTCCACAAACCTTACCCGAATACCGTCGCAAAGATCAAACACTTCGTTATAATCCTTTTGGGATATCAGCGGCAGCGTATCTTCCACGTCCTGCAGGGTATACAGCGGTTCCTCCGCCGCCTTGCCGGCCCGTTTCCCCTTTTGGTTTTTCCATGCCGCGTCGCTCTCCTGAATGTGAGCGCTGTCCCGCAGCATAATGGCAAGCAGCTCCGCCGTCAGCCTGGTTGTGATAATATCGCCCCGGAACCCGCACTTGCGAAGCAGGGGCAGACGGCCGGAATGGTCAATATGCGCATGGGTTACGAGGACATAATCCACTTCGCCCGGCACAAACGGCAGCCTGGAATTGTCCTCTTCGTCTCTTCCCTGCTGCAATCCGCAGTCAATCAGAATCCGTTTGCCGCAGGCATCCAGGCAATGGCAGCTTCCCGTCACTGCATATGCCGCGCCAAAAAATGATAATTTCATAGAATCCGTCCTCCTTTTCCATAAAATTAGTATAGCACGCAATCTATTTTTATACAATAGCCTCCCTTTTCCCTGGAAAATGGTATCTTCAAAAATATGGTTGACATTTGTCTACCTTTATGATAGCATCAAGGTAGACAAATTACTACCTTCGGAGGATTTTTTATGAAACTTTCCCTGACAGATTCTGAGTGGAAAATCATGGCGTTCCTGTGGGAGCAGGCGCCGCAGACTATGACGCAGATCACGGCCGCTCTGCATCCAGAAACCGGCTGGACCAAGCACACCGTTATGACTTTTTTAAAGCGGATGGAGGAAAAAGGAACCATCCGGCATAAAGACGGCGGACGCGCCAAACTGTATTATCCCTGCATCGACCGGCAGCAGGCATCTCTCTCGGAAAGCACCGCGTTTTTAAACAAGGTATTCCAGGGAAACATCGGTTTGATGCTGAACACGATGATAGAGCAGGAGGCTCTGACGCCGGAAGAACTGCAGGAACTGCACCATATTTTGGAGCAATCGTAAGAAAGCAGGTATACCATGACTGAATTTTTTATCGCCTCCTCCGTCCTCATCGTCCTCTTTTTGACAATTCGCCGGGGATTTTGGGGACGCATCCCGCCTCAGCTGCAATATGCCCTTTGGCTGGTTGTGGCGGCACGTCTGCTGCTACCGTTTCCCCTGCCGGAAAGTCCGTTCAGCGTTTTAAACGTTTCCACCCGGGACGCGGCCGCAGCGGCATCCGCTGCGGCGGAAATATCTTCCGGCGAACCTCCGGTCCGAGTCGCTCCACTCCCTCTGGCAAACACCCATCCGGTTTTCCCGGAAAAGGAAAACCACTGGCAGGCAGGATCCCCCTCTGTTTCTGAGAGCACGGAACAGGCTTGGACGGCGCTGTGGATCGCCGGCACCGCCGGCATTCTTTTTGTACAATGCGTCGGGAATCTCCGCCTCTATCGGCTTTTTCGCCGGCGAAGAAACCGGCTATCCGGTGCGGACTGCCCCGTGCCGGTATATACCGTACCTGCACTCCCTTCTCCCTGTCTATTTTTCGGCAAAATTTATCTTCCGGAAACCACCGATCCGGAAGATCTTCCATACATCCTGGCGCATGAATTATCGCACCGGCGGCATGGAGATCCTTTTTGGACCTTTCTCCGCAACACCTTGTGCGCGGTCTATTGGTTTCATCCCCTGGTCTGGGTTGCTGCCTTTGCCGCCCGCCAGGACTGCGAACTGTGCTGCGACGCGTCTGCCATAGCCAGCCTTGGGGAATCCCGCCGCAAAGCTTACGGCGCGGCGCTGATCCGGCTGGCGGAACGCGGCCGGGATGTTCCCTTGTATCCTGCAATGTCTATGCTCACCGGCAAAAAAGCCATTGCAAGGCGTATCCAAATGATTGCCAAAGCGCCCCGGCGCACCTGGAAAACCCTGCTTCCCTTGGCGGCCGCGTTGCTTCTTGCCGCAGGCTGTACCTTTACCGGCGCAGAAATGCCGGACGGTTCCCGGGAAGCTCCAGGTACCGCTTCCGTTTCCTCTGTCGGCGGCGCAGACGGCCCTGCCTCCGTCACAACAAAGGTTTCTCACCAGACCATCGCGGCGCTGTTTGACACACTTGCAGCGGATCCCTCCCCGGATTCTTCGCCTCAAACCTGCATCGACGCACACCCGGAAACGTACCAGCAGCTGATTTCCTATGATTTGGACACCCTGGCCTATTGCTGCGAACAGTTTGAGGCAGGCGGGCAGACGGATCTTTCCGGCCATTTGATGGCGGCAGTCTGCCGCGGCATTCTTGGCGGCGAAGACATCAAAAGCGTTTCCAGCAACGGACAGGAATGGTATGATGCCCTGCGCAACCATGCTGTTTACCTAACCACCCTCAATTCGCCGGAATTTATGCAGGAATCTTATCCCTATACCTATTTTCTCCTGACCCAGACCGGCCTTTTGCCTGCCGCGGACACGGCGGAAATGCTGGATACCGACTGCATCACCATCTATGAACCCCGGTCGCAAAACCAGACCCGCCGTTACCGCATCACCGATCCGGATACCATCCAGTCGATCCTGAAACCCCTGAAAGCAGGACGGATCCAATTCGTTCCTCTTTCCCAAACCGTACCCTCCGAGCCTTTGTATTATGTGGATTTCGGCAAAGGTCTGTGTTATGGCGTAAGCGGTGATTACGGCAATGTATACGCAGCAAACAACGCTTCGCCGGAAACCTTCAGCGAATATTATTCCAGTTTCGTTTCCTTCTATCGCAGCAGCGCTGCCTGCAGTTCCGACGTCATCTTTCCTTCCGGCTTTTTTGATGCGGTAAATCAAGCCGCCGTCTGCTGCCCCTGGGACGATATTTCCCAAATTCCTTCTATGACGGAAGAGGAGGCCGCCTGTTTATCCTCCACATTCCGCGGAGAAATCGCCGGAGAAACCGAATAGAGCCATAAGTTTACCGCAAAACAAGCGCCCGAACCGGCCGGTTCGGGCGTTTGTTTTGCACCTCTTGTGATTCCGTTTTGTCTGTGTTACACTCTCATTTAAAATCGTCCTCTTGTCTCACTCAAACTTTCCATTCTCAAAACTGGATCCGGCAACGATTTTCACTCCGTTTTATCTCAATTTTCTCAAAAATCCCGCAAACACTCCATAAAAAAGCAAAAAAAGAATGGAGTCCAAGGGATTCCTCAGACTCCAAACATGTCAAAAAAAAGGGGATGGGGGGTGCGAATTGGGTGAGACGCTAACAAATCTGCTATTTTTCCAGCAGCTTGGCAAGCTCCGCCATAAAGGTATTAATGTCCTTAAACTGCCGGTACACCGACGCAAAGCGCACATAGGACACCTCGTCAATGCCGCGGAGTTTTTCCATCACAAGTTCCCCAATCTCGGTAGAGGACACCTCTTTGTCCAGGGAACCCCGCAGCTGAAGCTCTATCTCGTCCACCACATTGTAGAGCTGGTCTGCCGCCACCGGCCGTTTTTCGCAGGATTTTACCAAACCGTTCAGCAGCTTTTGCCGGTCGAAGGTCTGGCGGGAACCATCCCGCTTGACCACAATGAGAGGAACCGATTCCACCGTTTCATATGTGGTAAACCGCTTTTTGCAGGCCAGGCATTCCCGGCGCCGCCGAATGCTGGCGCCTTCTTCTGTCGGGCGCGAATCAATGACTTTACTGTCAATATGCGAGCAATAAGGACATTTCATAACTTTTTTCTCCACCTCAAAAGATTCCATGTTTCACGTCAGAACCGATGCGCCAAACCTGCCCGCCACAAAGCGACTTATGTACGCCGTCTGACAAAAACATTATACCACATCTTGTAGACAAAGCAAATTACAATGGCAGGAATTTTTTTAAATACGCCCCGCTTTCTTTTAGCTCCTTATAGTCTGTATAATCGCCGGAGTACACTTCCAGGATGGCCTGCCGGTGATACCCCGCCTGCTGCAACGCGCGGAACAGTGCCGCATAATCTACGACACCCCGTCCCGGCAGCAGGCATGTTTGCTCTGCATTATAGTCGTTGATATGAAGATTTACCAGTTTTCCCTCCACGGCATCCAGATAATCTTCCCATGGCGTATCCGCCCGGCGGGCCTGTTTCAAATCCAGAGTAAATCCAAGATCCGGCACTTTATCATGCAGTTCCCTGAGATACGCAGGGTCTCTGGATTTGCACCATGCGACATTTTCCTGCGCCAGCACCATATCATACTGCTTTGCAAGATCGCACAGCCTGCCGTAAATTTCAATTTTGTGCTGCCCCGTCTGGCTTTTCATACCGTTGAGACTGACGGCCCGTTCCCCATGAAAGGTCATATACCGCGCACCCAGACTGGCCGCCTGTTCAAAGTAGCGATGATACATGGACAGAGCATCCTGCGTTCGGCGTGCATATTCGGTAAACAGCAATAGACCCTCGATGGCAGACGTATATGGATGTACCGATACCACGGTAAGCCCCAGCGCGCTGGTCTGACGGCGCAGACCGGCGATATATTCCTTGGAAAACTCACTTTCCGTGTTGACAAAAATCTCAATCTGCCGAAATCCCAGCTCCGCAATTTTTTCAATGCCCTGTTCAATCGGCAGCGGGTAAAAGCATGCCGTTGAAATTCCAAGGTCCATTCACTCCACCTCCAGTTTCCTCTTCTAATAGAATACCACAAACGCAAGGATTTGGAAGAAAAAAAGAGGACAAAAATGTCCTCTTTTTCTGTACTAAACTCGCTTCTTTCTGGAAAAAATCTTTTTGTATTTGCTCCACAGCGGCGCCGCCAAAAATACGGAGGAATACGTGCCGCTGATCAGCCCGACGATAATCGGCAACGTGAAGTTCCGGATAGACGGCACGCCCAAGATGAAAATCAAGACCACCATAATGAGCGTCGTTACCGTCGTGTTGATGCTTCGCGTCAGCGTCTGCCAGATGCTCTTTTCACAAATATCCTCAAACGATTCCTTGCGGGCGAGCTTTCGATTCTCCCGAACGCGGTCAAACACAATGATGGATGCGTTGATGGAATATCCCAGGATCGTAAGCGCCGCTGCAATGAAGTTGGTATTCAGAGGGATTTGGAAAATGATATAAAAACTGAGCATTACCAGAAGGTCGTGGACCAGACAAGTCACTGCCGCAAGTCCCGAAGTAAATTCAAACCGAATGGTGATGTAAACAAGCATCAGCACAGCCGCAAGCAAGGCTGCCGTAAGCGCCGCCTGCTGCAGATCCTTGCCTACTGCTTCGTTAATGTTGTCAATGGCCAGCACATCGTCATCCGTAATGGAATATTGCGCTTTCATCGCGTCGATAACCGCCGCCCGCTGCTCGGTATCAATGTCCACCGAACGAATTTCTACATTGGTGCCGTCGCCGCTCTGCTGCACGCTGGAGGCACCGATTCCAGTCGCCTCCTGGAACAGGCCGGCAATCTCATCGTTCAGTTCCGGCGTAACCTGCTGTTTTACGTTAAACTGCATGCTGGTGCCGCCGGCAAAGTCGATATCCAGTTGAAACAGATTGTTTCCAAAAGGAAGGAGAATCAATCCAATAAGTCCAACCGCCACAAGAACGATGGAAATAATCCCAAAAACTTTAAAATGTTTTACAATTGAAAATTTTGCGTTCATAAATGGATTCCCCCTTTCCTATACGCCGTACGCTTTGGTGCTCTTCACATTGAAGTCCACCATTCTTTTGAGGAGGAACCGTGTAACCACAATCGCCGTGAACATAGAGACAATGACGCCGATGGCAAGCGTTGTAGCAAAGCCGACAATGGTGCCGGTTCCCTTCCATGCAAGCACAGCGGCTGCGATCAGTGTTGTGATGTTAGAGTCCAAAATCGCGGCAAACGCCCGGTGGAACCCGGCATCAATGGACGACCGAATCGACTTCCCGTTCCGAAGCTCGTCCTTAACACGTTCAAAAATAATAACATTGGCATCCACCGCCATACCGATGGACAAAATAATTCCCGCGATGCCCGGCAGGGACAGATTGATTCTTCCTACCGACAGAATAATCGCTACCAACGCAATGTAAAACACCAGGGCAATGACCGAAACGACGCCCGGCATACGGTAAATTACAATCATAAAAATCGCAACCAGCAAAACGCCGATGAGCGCCGCCATCACGCTGGTGGACAAGGCCTTCTCTCCCAACTGCGGACCGACGGACCGCAATTCCACCTGCTCCAGATTAAAGGGCAGCTGCCCAATGTTGATCTGGCTTGCCAGGAGCTGCGCACTCTCTTCCGTAAAGCTGCCGGAAATCACGCAGCTGTCGCTGTTGATCTCCTGATCCACAAACGGTGTGCTCAAAATGGCATCATCCAGCACAATGGCGATAAAATTGGTCTTGTCCGCCGTGCGGGTTGCAGCATTTCGCGTCGCCTCGGCAAATTTCGCCTGGGCGTCGGATGTAAACTGCACCGCGACATAATGCTCTGAGGCAAGGGAGGTCTGAGATACTTTTCCGTAGGCTGCCTCCGCCTTTACAATATCGCTGCCGGTAAGCACCGTATTGCCGTCCGCGTCCAGAAACTGCAGCTGTGCGGTAGCGCCGAGGACAGAAACCGCCTCTTCCGGATTTTTAATGGCCGGGATTTCCACCCGGATCCGGGCGTCTCCCGCTTTGGCAACCGTTGCCTCTGTATATCCTAAATAGTCCAGCCGGGACCGCAGAAGCGACTGTGCCCTGACGAGGTCGTCTTCCAGGTTTGCCATATCGTAATCTTCCGGCAAATCCGCCTCAAACGTAATAACCGAGCCGCCTACAAGGTCAAGGCCCCGGCGGATACCGTTTTCCGCGTCAAAAACGCTTGGGATCTTCGCAAATCCCAGATTCAATCCCGTAATGGCTACGGTGCATAACACAGCGATTATCGCAATCACAGCCACAAAGGATATGATACTTTTCTTCACTTTCCTACTCCTCCCGGTTCTTGAACAAAATTGCACACAAACTGGGGTTTTATATTCTTTCCCCAATTTTACATAAATTTAATTATACCGTTATTTAAAAATGAAGTCAATATTTATCGATGAAATTATGTGCCGCGCTATGGAATTGCATTGACTATTGCCATCGGTTGTTGTATCATAAAAAGAAGTCTTACCATCATTTTTTCGGTTTTTTAAAGAGGGATCTGAATGTATGAAAAACTGGTATAAACTGGATACCGCCGCCAAGGTTTTCCCTTCTACTGTGGAAAAATCCGAAAGCCGGGTATTTCGTTTTTATTGCGAATTAAAGGAACCTGTCGAGCCGCAAATCCTGCAAAACGCAGTGGAACTTGCTCTGGAAGACTTCCCATATTTTCGGCTGGTGCTGTGCCGCGGTATGTTCTGGTATTATCTGGAGCGCACCTCGCTGACCCCAGTGGTGCACCAGGAACATGAAACGCCCTGCAGCAGGATTTATAATTCTGAACGCAAAACTCTGCTGTTTTCCGTGACCTACTATAAAAAAAGAATTAATCTGGAGATTTTCCATGTCCTGACCGATGGAGCAGGCGCCCTGGCCTTTTTAAAGGTAATCGTCGCGACGTATCTTTCTTTAAAACACCATCTTCCCAAACAGGCCATTCCGGAAAAAATTACGCCCCAGCAGGAAGAAACCCTGGCCGATCCTTTCACGCAATATTCTTCCAAGCAAAATCCCCGGCTGGACCGTGTCAAACTCAATACCTATATCCTGCGCGGAAAACGACGTCCGTTTCAGGAACTGAACGTCATCGAAGGCGTGATGCCGGTACAGGATCTTTTGGCTCTTGCCCATCAATCCTCCGCAACGCTGACAGAATTTTTAATCGCCGTTTTAATCAAGTCCATCCATATGACGCTGAAATGGCCCAACCGTTCCAAACACATCGTCATCGGCGTACCGGTGAATTTGCGCAATTATTTTGAATCCCATACCGCACGAAATTTCTTCTCCATCGCCAGAATTTCCTATCAGAACAAAGACCAAAATCCTCCTCTCGAGGAAATTGTTTCTTTTGTTTCCCAGCAGGCAAAAGGACGAATCAACCGGGAGGTGCTTTCCAACCAGATTAACTCCCTTCGTTTTTTTGAAACCAACCTGCCAATGCGTATCATTCCTTTGTTTTTGAAAAGCCAGGGGCTGCGGTTTTGTAACTTTTTTACCAAACTGCATACCACAAGTGCTCTGTCCAATATGGGCCGTATCACGATTTCTGATATTCTGGATCCATACATCAGCAATTTTGGTCTGATTTCTTCAACCATTTCCACACAAATCGCCTGCTGTTCCTTTGAAAACAATCTTACGATCTGCTTCAGCTCTGCGCTGATGAATACTGCGGTGATTCGCAATTTCTTTCAGATCCTGTCGGATTTCGATCTGGACATTACCATCAACAGTAATATGTGCGATAAGCCGGAAGTCATAAGGAGGGACGATCTGCATGTATTGTAAGCGGTGCCGGGTACATATTTCCGGCAACAAATACGAGTGTCCGCTGTGCCACAAGCTGTTATCCGACCAGGAGGCGGTAACGGAAAACGTATTCCCTCCCATCACGGCAAAAAAACGGGCAAAATATTCCTTTTTCCGCATGACAAATTATGCCGGGCTGTCGCTGATTGTCGCCGCCCTGTTATTTTTTCTCCTGCTGCCGGAGTATCGCTTCTGGACAATTATTTTTTCTGTAAACACCTTCTTTATCTGGCTCTCCATCGCGTCCGGCATTTATTTCGGCCGAAATATCCTGAACAACGTATTCACGCAGTTTGTTCTCACCAGTTTGTTTTATTTATTTTTTGATATCTTTACTGGTTTTCATGGCTGGTTTTTTACAGTAGAATTGCCGTTTTATGCTGTTATCAATATCATTCTCTGCCTTGTCGTGGCCGCCGCCTGGAAAAAGGACACGGAAAAATTGTTTATTTTTCTGTTTCTGATCTGTCTTATTGGCGTTGTCCCTATGATTGTGATGTTGTCCCAGGTGATTGCTTTCTCTATTTTTCCCATTATCAGCTCGGTATTTTGTCTCATATTTCTGATCGGCATCTTTTTTTACAAGGGTGCGGCGTCAAAATCCGAACTGGAACGTTTTTTTCATTTGTAACTTTCGGTGCAGAAAGGCCCTTCTTCCTTGAAAGAAGGGCCTTTCTTTTTGTGTTAATCGTCATCCTCGCCGTCGCCATTGCCGTCATTATCATCGTCATTGTCTTCGTCATTGTCTTCGTCATTGTCTTCGTCATTGTCTTCGTCATTGTCATCGTCATCGCCGTCGTTGTCGTTGTCATTATCATCGTCAGCCGGTGCCGGAGAGGCCTGCCATTTTCCAGGGGCCGAGTTGCCCGGCTCTGCGTTCTGCGGCAGCGCCCCGGATGCCTCCGTTTCAGATCCCTCCTCCAGCAATGACAAGAGCTGTCCCACCGACAGTTCCCAAAGCACATCGTCCGCCGGTACTGAATTCCCATATTCTTTCACATATTCCACCAGATAACAACGGCCATAAGAAACTTTATGCACCGCCGCAAGCTCCTCGTATCGGTCCGCCGCGAGAACCGCACTGTGGAACCGGACTTCCGCATCCTCCAAGGTGTCTTTTGTTTCCCGAATCACCGCTTCCCGCAAAGCGTTCGCCCGGTCATAATTTTTGCCCCGTACGGTGATAAGAAGGGCGCCATCCTCCGTCAGATAGCCCTTTTCCTCACAAATCTCCAAAATTTCCTCCACTGCGTCTTCCGCCGTTTCGTATCGGATGCTCCCATCCCGGAGCACGTCGGCTCCGTCGCCATTGACTGCCGTACAGTCTGTCACTCTTCCGGCCCGGTTTACTGTCAGTTCTATGCTGGGATTGATATCCATCGTAACGTAGCAGTCCGGCCGGACAAACGAAGCCGTTCCTCCGATGACAAGCAACACTGCCGCGCAGCATGCCGCAAAAAGGAGTTTCCGCCTTTTTCCGGCCGACCGGCGCACCGGCGCCTGCCAAACCACCAAATCCGGCTGGGAGAGTTTTTCCACCGGCGCCGAGGCAACCTTTTGATACAAATCCGGTGTCAAAGCCCTGACCGTCTTCTCCAGCGATTTGCGGATTTCTTTTTCCTGGCGCATCAAACCCCCTCCTTTCCATCCAAAGCGCTTTTTAACTTTTTCAGCCCCCGATGGTATTTGGAAAGCACCGTGGACAGCGGCAGTCCCATATCCTTTGCAATTTCTCTGTGCTTATATCCGGAAACAAGATGCAGCAGAATAATGGAACGTTCTGTTTCCGGCAGAGCGTCCAGCAGCGTTGACAGAATAATTCGATCCTCCGCGTCTATTTCGCAGACCGCAAAGGCACTTCGTTCCTGTAAGGCCTGGGACGAGGAGGTGCAGATCCGTTCCTGCTGCCGCAGCCGCATTCGGTTTAGATTCTTCGCAATGGTAAACACCCAGGCCATCGGCTTCCCCTGGGGCACATATACCCCTGCCGCCGCCCGGATCTTGAGATAGGTTTCCTGCATCAAATCCTCCGCATCATGGGGATTCTGCGTCAGCGAAAGGAGATATGCATACACAGCGACAGAAGTCGCCTCATAAAACTGGCGAAACGCTTCCGCATCATCCTGCCCCATGCGCCATATCAACTGTTCGTCCACCGATACCTCACGGTACCGCGCCGAATTTCCTTCAAGTGCAGAAAACAGCAGCACAGCTTCCCCCTCCTTCCAAAAAACAGTTCCTTCTATAGGAAATGATACGACAAACCATCCGCCGCCGTCAAGACCGTTCCGTTCGCTTTCCAGCCCAGTACAGACAACTGCCTTCTGTTCCGCAGCTCCCTTTCGCTTCGTGAATATCTCCTATATTTATAGAATGCAGAAAATACCGGTTTTATCGCACCCATTAAATTTTTTCTTTTTTTCCATCCATCTATTGACATCAGGGTTAGTATCTGCTAACATACTATCAGTTAGTGGAGTCTAACTATTGATTGACTTGTTTGGTTCGCTTTTACTAACTTTACTGTGGGGGGACGATTTTCTATGATGCCTTTAACAATGGCTTCCCAAGGGGAAGAAAACACCATCAAACGAATTGGCGGCAAAACAGAAACCCGAAAATTTCTTGCGAGTCTTGGTTTTGTCGCCGGCGCCGCCGTTACCGTTGTTTCCAAAATCGGCGGCAACGTCATTGTGGTTATCAAGGAATCCCGCGTCGCAGTCAGCTGCGAAATGGCAGCAAAAATAATGATTTAGGAGGAAATGCTATGAAGTCTCTGAAGCAGGTCCCCTGCGGAGCAAATGCCACTGTCAAAAAACTCCATGGAGAAGGCGCCGTAAAACGCCGGATTATGGACATGGGCATTACCAAGGGGACGGAGGTCCATGTGCGCAAGGTCGCTCCTTTGGGCGACCCGGTGGAAATCACCGTGCGGGGATATGAACTTTCCATCCGCAAAGCAGATGCGGAACTCATTGAAGTGATGTAGCATGGACTGCGGCGTGTTTTTTTGCATACGCCGGCATCGTTGTTAGTTCGAGCTAATATTATGTTTTTAGAAAGAGGGACAAACAAATGGACATTCGCATTGCCCTGGCAGGCAATCCAAACAGCGGTAAAACCACGCTTTTTAACGCCCTGACAGGTTCCAATCAATTTGTCGGCAACTGGCCCGGCGTAACCGTAGAAAAAAAAGAAGGCCGGCTCCGCGGCCAGAAGGGCATTATTATCACGGACCTTCCCGGCATCTACTCCCTTTCTCCCTACACCCTGGAGGAAGTGGTCGCCCGAAACTATTTGATTGACGAGCGTCCGGACGCGGTGCTGAACATTATCGACGGCACCAATCTGGAACGCAACCTGTATCTCACCACACAACTAACGGAACTTGGCATTCCGGTGGTTGTGGCCGTGAATATGATGGACGTTGTACGGAAAAACGGCGATAAAATTGATATCGCCAAGCTCTCCAGAGAATTGGGATGCCCGGTCGTGGAAATTTCCGCCCTGAAAGGCGACGGGATTCCCGCTGCGGTGGAAAAGGCAGTGGAGGCCGCGCGGCAGGCCGTACCCACCATTCCGCAGCATACGTTCAGCGGCTCTGTGGAGCATGCGCTGGCGCACATTGAAGAAGCCGCTTTACATACCATCCCGGAAGAGCAGCAGCGCTGGTACGCCATCAAGCTGTTTGAACGGGATGACAAAGTCATTGAAAAACTGACCCTTCCCCGGGATGTGGTAACCCACATCGAACAGGATATCTTGTCCTGCGAGCAGGAATTTGATGACGATGCGGAAAGCATTATCACCGGAGAACGGTATGAATACATCGGAAGAATCATTCAATTGTGCTACAAAAAGCACCGGCAGGGACTATCTGTTTCCGATAAAATTGACCGGGTTGTCACAAACCGCGTGTTGGCTCTGCCAATTTTCGCCGCCGTGATGTTTGTGGTGTATTATGTTTCCATCTCCACCGTCGGTTCCTGGGCCACCGACTGGGTAAACGATGTCTTTTTCGGAGAATGGGTAATCCCCGG
The DNA here is from genome assembly GCA_934395135.1 of uncultured Eubacteriales bacterium. Lineage (GTDB taxonomy): Bacteria > Bacillota > Clostridia > Oscillospirales > Butyricicoccaceae > CAKRRK01. The sequence continues at coordinate 204,222 of CAKRRK010000001.1, forward strand.
CGCCCAGGCAGCTCTGGAAAGCGCCGGCTGCGCCGGCTGGCTGACCGGCCTTTTGGTCGACGGCATCATCAGCGGCGTTGGCGCGGTCCTGGGTTTTGTTCCCCAGATGCTGGTACTGTTTATTTTTCTGGCTTTCCTGGAGTCCTGCGGTTATATGGCGCGCATCGCCTTTGTTATGGACCGTATCTTCCGAAAATTCGGTCTTTCCGGCAAAAGCTTTATCCCGATGCTCATTGGTACTGGCTGCGGTATTCCGGGGGTAATGGCATCTCGAACCATCGAAAATGACCGCGACCGCAGAATGACCGTTATGACCACAACCTTTATCCCTTGCGGCGCAAAGCTTCCTATCATCGGCCTGATTGCCGGTGCTATTTTCAACAATTCCGGCTATGTCGCCGTATCTGCCTACTTCATTGGTGTCGCAGCCATTGTGATGTCCGGCATCATGCTGAAAAAGACCAAAATGTTCTCCGGGGATCCTGCTCCGTTTGTTATGGAGCTGCCCGCATACCACTGGCCCACCGCAGGCAACGTGCTGCGTTCCATGTGGGAGCGCGGCTGGAGCTTTATCAAAAAAGCGGGTACTATCATCCTGCTTTCTACGATTGTGATCTGGTTCCTTCTGAACTTCGGTGTCGAAAACAATGCGTTCGGCATGGTGGAGGACATTGATCATTCCATTCTGGCCGCCATTGGCAACGGCATTGCCTGGATTTTCGCCCCCCTCGGCTGGGGCAACTGGAAATCCGCAGTGGCAACTGTTACCGGTCTTGTGGCAAAGGAAAATGTGGTGGCAACCTTCGGTCAGCTCTTCGACTTTGCCGGCGAGCTTTCCGAAAACGGCGACGAAATCTGGTCGCAGGTCGCCGCGGCCTTTCCGCCCCTTGCCGCTTACAGCTTTATGATTTTCAATCTGCTGTGCGCTCCCTGCTTTGCCGCCATCGGTGCAATTCGCCGGGAAATGAACAACGCAAAATGGACATGGTTTGCCATCGGTTATCAGTGCGGATTTGCCTATGTCATCTCCCTCATCGTTTACCAGCTGGGCTGCCTGTTTACCGGCAACGGCAACGTGATCGGTACAATTGTTGCCTTTGCCCTGCTGATTGCCCTCCTTTATATGCTGTTCCGGCCCTACAAGGAATCCACGCGGCTGGAATCCCGCCAGTATCAGCCAAGGGCAGTTTCGCATTCTTGACGAAGGAAGGTGTGCTTTCTATGGCAAGTACCATTTTTATCAGCGCATTGCTTGCCGGCGCTGTAGCAGCCATTCTTGTGCGGCTGCATCATAACCGAAAGCAAGGCAAGCACATTTGCGGCGGAGACTGCGGCGCCTGCGGCGGAAACTGCAGCGCACATTCCAAGCCCGCTCCTTGATCTTCTCTTCGCTTATGGACCAAACTATGCCTATATAAAAAAGAATGGGGGCTGTAACAGCCCCCATTCCATCGTTTGGTATCGTTTCTTTGACCCTTGCAGACAACTCGCTCGGACGCAAATCCAGAGCATCGGCAATCTTCCATACGGTTTCTATATTGGCGTATATTGTGTCGTTTTCTATCATGGTTAAATGCGTGCGCGCCATACCTGCAAGACCGCGTAATCCATCCTGTGACATGCCGTTTCTTTTTCGCAAGCAACGGCATATCTTTCCTGCAATTAAACCGTCAAACCGCCCGCTACTGCTCTTTTTTGTTGTTAGGATGATACAAAAAAAAACGGGAGAATACGATTATTTTATGTTTTGTTCCAAGTGCGGTAATAAAGCGGGCGAAGTTGCGGAAACTGGTCTAATGTTGTAGTAAAAAGCAAAAAGAAATGTATTTACGATAGCTTTTGTGATTGGCTTGCTAATGGCAATGTTTCGCTGCTGAGAAAAGAGAGGAGCTTTCCTTGCTCCTCTCTTTATTGTTTAAAACCGGAACGATAAAAGGGGAAGTCATTCGGACGCCCTTTTCTTGTCATTTTCAATCATCAGGTGGACAAAGCCTCCACCTTTTCAATCACATAGTTTTTCGTGGTTTCATAATCCATATGCAGCACCAGCGACAACTCGTTATACAGCAGCCGTTCCGCCTGTCGGAAATAATTGCTGTCTTTATCCCCCGCCTTTTTATTATGATCCAGCCGTTCTTTATTTCTTTGGTAGGTGGTTTTGATAATTCGTACCAAATCCTCCAGCTTTCCTGTACTCATAAGGCTTCGGTATTCGTTTTCAATCAGCCGCCCCTCATATTGAATCACTTCGATTTCCGGAATCTTTTCAATGAGTTTTTCCACCTGTTCCTCCTTGATCAGAGACCTTACCGCGCCATTGTCCGTGGGGACAAAAATCTTCAGGGTTGCTTCGTCAATTGGCAGCAGCAGATAATAGTCTTCGTCGCCTATGTGATGCCGTTTAATGTCAGAAACAAGACAAACATCCTTTTTATAAACTACATAATCGCCGATTTTAAACACCCTGCTCCATCCTTTCTGCAAGTCCGCCAACGTATCCTTCCCGAAAAAAAAAACAGCCATTCAACTGGACTGATCTCATGGAAAAACTACTTGTTGCAACTCTATTATAGCACATTTTTCAGTGTTTGTGGCACAAATATTTTCAAAAAATATTTCTTCCTGAAAAACAGCGAAAGGCGCATTTATTTTTGCCCTTTGCGCAGGAGCAAGACAGACCGGAGGCGGCCAGTGAACCCGGCGCTCCTTTCCCAAAAATTTCAGAACCCGCCGCCGGCTCTTCTCTGCCGCGCCGCGGGTTCTTTTGCCGGTGTTTTTCGCGGGACTTCGCTTATTTCAGTTGTTCCCATTCCGCTTCCCGAAATCCTACCAGTACCCGGTCTCCCTGGACCGCAATGGGCCGCTTCACCAACATACCGTCTGTGGCAAGCAGCCGCAGCTGTTCCCTCTCTGACATTCCGGCCAGCCGGTCCTTTAGCCCCATATCTTGATACAGCCGGCCGCTGGTATTGAAAAACTTTTTCAGCGGCAGTCCGCTGTTTTTCCACCAACGCTCCAGCTCCTCTGCCGTTGGATTCTCTTCCTTGATATTACGCAGCCGGTAAGAAATCCCCTGCCCATCCAGCCATGCCTGCGCCTTCCGGCAGGTAGAGCAGGCAGGATAACAAAGAAACACCATACTTTTCACCTTTCTTTCTATCACACGGATCCATAGTTACTTTACCATATATTCTCCGTTTTTTCCACTGAGAAACCGCCCGCTATCCTTTCTCTTTTTTCGCGGAACGAGGATCTCTTTCCTCCCTTTTTCCTAAAACGCTTATGCCAACCCAAAGGAAGATTGGGAACACGATTGCCGCCAAGATCCCCATATGCAGATTATTCTGCAAAAGACTGGATACCGCGCCGGCCAGAGTCGGCCCTCCAGAACACCCCAGGTCCCCGGCCAATGCAAGCATTGCAAACAGAACCGTACCGCCGCCTTTGATGGAGACCGCCGCTTTGCTAAAAGTCCCCGGCCAGAGAATACCCACCGAAAAGCCGCAGACGGCACACCCCACCAAACTCAGCATTGGTATCGGGATCCATGCAATGCCTAAATAGGACGCTATGCACAAAACACAGCTCCCTTTCATAATCCGGTCTAAATTCAGCCTATCCCCGTATCTGCCGTAAATCAGCCTGGATAAGCCCATAAACAAGGCAAATGCCATAGGTCCGGCAAGATCCCCTATGGTTTTGCTTACCCCCAATCCCTGTTCGGCAAAGGTTGACGCCCACTGGCTTACGGTTTGTTCCGACGCGCCGGCGCATGCCATCATAACGACAAAAATCCAGAAAATTTTTTTAGAAAACAGTTCTTTTGCCGTCAGCCCCCGCTCCCCTTCCGCATGCAAAGAATACATCGGAGCCTGCAGAAAGAGGACTGCATTAAGAACCGGAATCACCGCCCAAATCAACGCAAGGATCTTCCAATTTTCGATCCCCGCAACCGCAAAAAACACCGTCGACGCCAATACAACGCCCACATGACCCCAGCAATAAAACGAGTGGAGCAAGCTCATCGCCTTTTCCTTGTTGTCCGTAGGACAGGCCTGCATAATAGGACTGACCAATACTTCCAGCAATCCGCCGCCCACGGCATATACTGCAACGGCTATGACAATCCCCATATAGGCGTTGGAAAAAAGATCCGGCAACACGGTCAAAAGCGCCAGCCCCGCGGCGGAAAATATATGTGCAATTACCGCTGCCGCCCGGTATCCAATCTTATCAATAAACTTTGCGGAGGCCAGGTCAATCAGCAACTGGATGATAAAATTAACTGTAATCAGCGCTGTAATCTTTGACAATGGAATTCGATAACTGTTCTGAAACGTCACAAACAGCAATGGAGCAAAATTGTTGACAATGGCCTGTACCACATAGCCGATAAAACAGGCATACATTGTTTTTTTGTAATTTTGTTTCACACGATCACCCCGCAGCAATCCATTTTTTATAACTATATCATATAAATCCCGCGAAATCATAGATATATATAGCAATTTTATGATATAATATCTCCAAATACAGAAAAGAGGGATACGAAATGCGCGTTACGGAAGTTTTCACCGACGATTCCCAGCGGGAACTGCGTATGCACGGAACGGCCAATTTTCCCTTTGAATTTTATGACGATGACATTCACAGCTACATTCAGCACTATATTGAATGCCATTGGCACAAGGAAGTGGAGTGGGCTGTTGTGGACCAAGGCATGGTAGACTGCCGGGTTGGTTCCGAGCAGATTACGCTGCACGAAGGAGACGGCATTTTTATCAACAGCAGAATCATCCACGGCTTTCAATCCGAACATGGCGCGCTTATGCCGAATATTTTATTTGTACCCGAATTTCTTTCGCCGGACACTTCTGCGGTATATCTCGAATATGTCCTGCCTGTTCTGCGTTCCCGCCGTACCTGTTTTGTTCTGCACAAGGCAAACGAAAAGGAACGCGGCCTTCTGGACATTCTAAACCAATTGTTTCATCTGGCCAAGTCCTCTCCCCTTCCCAAACTGGACATCCAAATTGCAGCCTGTACCCTATGGCGTAATTTTATCACACACACAGATGGCCTTTGGGACGGCGAACATAACAAACAGGACATGCTGCTTTCCGCACGCATACGGACAATGCTGCAGTTTATCGCCGATCACTATGCGGAAAAGATTTCTCTTTGTGACATCGCCAGTTCTGCCAACATCAGCAAAAGCGAAGCGCTGCGGTGCTTTCATCAGACGATACAGACAACTCCTGTGAAATATTTAATAGACTATCGGCTGCATCGGGCCAAAGAACGCTTACTTTCCACCAACGATTCGATTACACAAATTGCCGCCCAGGTTGGCATGGATAACACCAGTTATTTCATTCGCCTCTTTACCCAAAAATTCACAATGACGCCCAGGGTCTTTCGCCTGCGATCTCAGAATGGACCGTCCGCTTAAAGCAGCGGCATAGAAACCATAGCAACAGCGCTGGATACCATTCTCTTGGCGATGAAACGCCGAAGGGATTCTCGCCGCATGCCTTAATTCACAGAATGTATTTTGATATCCCTTTTTGTATCCATACTATGTCATGAGGAAGCGTGATACAACGCAAACCTGGGCGGAAGTTCCGTCGCAGGAGCTGAGCGATGCCTTAGTCGAAGCGTTCAAAGACAAATTGAAAGAGTAATCTATCAGGGAGCTACTGCTATGCTAATTCAAAAAATAGACGAAAACAAAAAGCGATATCTGCATTTACTTCTTCTTGCCGATGAGCAAGAAGATATGGTAGACCGATATTTAGAGCGTGGCACAATGTATGTACTGGACGATAACGGAGTCAAAGCTGAATGCATTGTCACCGATGAGGGCAATGGTGTACTGGAAATCAAGAACATTGCTACATTGCCTGGCTATCAAAAACAGGGTTATGCCCGAAAACTTATGGATTTTCTTGTTGCGAAATACTCTAAGCAATATTCGGTGCTACAAGTCGGAACAGGTGATAGTCCATTAACCATTCCTTTCTATGAAAAATGCGGCTTTATTCGCTCTTATGTCGTAAAGGATTTCTTTATCGACAACTATGATCACCCAATTTTTGAGTGTGGAAAGCAGCTTATAGATATGGTATATTTACAAAAAATACTATAATTTTCACTATGGCAACCTCATAAAAACGACAAAAAGCCCTTAGCTATGAGTGATTACCCACAGCTAAGGGCTTTCTAATATGGATTTCTTCCACCACACAAGTCACCTTTTATCATTCCGTAACCCGCAAACCACCGGATTACAAGAATAATGGCACTTGTATGGCTGTTATCAAATTGTTATCAAAAGGCTTCTCAGAACGCCGCAAACCCGCATAACTACTGGGTTTTTACGGCGTTTCGGTTTATTCCCATTCAATGGTCGCCGGAGGTTTGCTGGTGATATCGTAAACGATTCGATTGATTGACTTCACCTCGTTTACAATCCGGACAGAAATTTTATCCAGCACCTCATACGGGATTCTCGCCCAATCCGCTGTCATAAAATCAGAAGTAGTAACCCCCCGCAGCGCCAAAGTATAATCGTATGTTCTGCCATCGCCCATCACGCCGACGGATCGCATATTGGTCAGCACTGCGAAATACTGGCTAATGGAAGAGCTCCATCCTGCCGCTGCAATTTCTTCCCGAAAAATCGCGTCGGCATCCCGCAAAATGTCGGCTTTTTCTTTGGTAATGTCCCCAATAATGCGGATGGCAAGTCCAGGTCCAGGGAACGGCTGGCGCATTACCAGATATTCCGGCAACCCCAATTCCCTTCCCAATTGGCGAACCTCATCCTTAAACAGCAGACGCAGCGGCTCAATAATTTCCTGGAAATCCACAAAATCCGGCAAACCGCCTACATTATGATGACTTTTGATGACCGCAGCGTCGCCGGCCCCGGATTCAATTACGTCGGGGTAAATCGTGCCCTGCACCAGATAATCCACAGAACCGATCCGTTTTGCCTCTTCCTCAAAAACGCGGATAAATTCTTCGCCAATGATTTTTCGCTTGGTTTCCGGATCCGACACCCCGGCAAGCTTTGCAAGAAACCGTTTCTCTGCATCCACCCGCACAAAATGAAGATCCCATTTACGAAACGCCGCTTCCACCTCGTCTCCTTCGTTTTTCCGCATCAGCCCATGGTCCACAAACACACATGTGAGCTGACTGCCCACCGCTTCTGCAAGCAACGCTGCGGCTACAGAAGAATCCACACCGCCGGACAGCGCCAAAAGAACCTTTCCGTCTCCTACCTTTTCACGAATCGTTTGGATGGAAGAGTTCTTGTAATCCTCCATCGTCCAATCCCCAACAGCGCCGCAGACTCTATACAGAAAGTTGCGCAGCATCGCAATGCCGTTTTCCGTATGATTGACCTCCGGATGATACTGCACGCCATAAAATCCCCGGCGCTCATCGGCGATGGCCGCGGTAGGACACATCTTTGTATGCCCTACCAAAGCAAATCCTTGTGGCACCTTCGCCATATAATCCCCATGGCTCATCCAGGAAATTCCCTCTTCCGGCAAACCCTGAAACAGCTTGCAGTCCGTATTATAATACGTCTGGGTTTTTCCATATTCCCGGGCGGTATCCTCTTGTGCAGCGGTCACCTGGCCGCCCAGCGTCTGCGCCATCAGCTGGCAGCCGTAACAGATTCCCAGCACTGGAATCCCCCAAGTAAAAAGTTCCGGATCCACCTTGGGGGCATCTTGCCGATATACAGAATTTGGACCGCCGGTAAAAATAATGCCAATGGGATCCAGTTTTTTCAGCTCTGCAAGCGGCGTAGTATAAGGCTTGACTTCACAATATACGTTACATTCCCGTACCCTGCGGGCAATCAACTGATTGTATTGTCCGCCAAAATCCAAAATTAGGACAAACTGATGTTTTGCCATAGATAGCACCCTCCAAAACACACACAAATACATTTAACAAAATTATGCCATATTCTGCAGCGGCAAACAAGTTCTTTCCCAAAACTTTTTTCGATTCCTGGACTTTTTGGCGGTTCGTACCTGTATGGCTAAAAATTAGCCGAAAATTTTGGGAATAATTATGTACCCCTTGCAAAAGCTACATATAAATCCAATACAGAAAGGTATGAACTATTTTGAAACGCAGAAAAAGCCTTTTCCCCCTTCTTCTGACTGCAATCCTGCTCTTTACAATGCAGCCAATTGCAAACAGCTTTTGGGGCACGGTGCAGACCGATTCCATCGCGGCATTTTCCAAGTCTTCCGACTATATGGACGAAGTTGTCTTTTCTTCCGAAGATTTCACTTCCAAGCTTTCCAAAGACGCCGAGCTTTCCGGCATTATCATTGAGTCCCTTCCGGACGAGGCAGCCGGATCCTTGCTGCTGGACGGCAGAGCGCTGTGCGAAGGCGAAGGCGTCAGTGTGAACGGACTGGACGACCTTTCCTTTGTCCCGGCAGTCAACGATTCTCTGGCAGTGTTTACGTTCTGTCCCGTCTTTGCCGACAGCCAGACCGTAGGCGACGCTTCCTCTGTCACCATTGCGGTAGGCAAAGGGAACAATGCACCCCCTGTAGCCCAGGATATTACCGCGGAAACCTATAAGGGTGTATATATTGAGGTCAAACTTGCGGCAGAGGATCCGGAAAATGACGCAGTCGTTTATAAGATCCTTGACGCACCAAAGCTTGGCACAGCGGAAATTGAAGGCGACACTTTAAAGTATACTCCGCTGGAGCATAAAAAGGGAACCGACCGGTTCACCTATGTCGCCATTGATACCATGGGCAATTCTTCGGAACCAGCGGATATTTCCATCCAGATCCGGAAAAATTCCGCCAAAATGACATATGCCGATATGGAGGGGAACAGCGCGCATCTTGCTGCTCTGAAACTTTCCCAGCTTGGCGTCATCACCGGTGAGAAAATCGGCGCAAGCTATTTCTTTCATCCCGACGAACCGGTGACAAGATGCGAATTTATCGCCCTCGCCACCGCCTGCGCCGGCATGGAGGCGGAAGACTCTGCCGCAGTGACTTCCTTTGCCGATGACAACAGTATCGCCGCCTGGGCAAAACCCTATGTCGCCGCAGCCCAAAATGCAAACCTGATTGCTGGATATCCGGCGGAAGACGGCACCACCGTATTAAACGGCGAACAACCCATCACCTTGGCAGAAGCCGCTGTGATCATTGACCATATGATGGCTGCCACAGATGTTTCCGATACAGAAAGCGCACTTTCCGGTACCGTCCCCGCGTGGGCGGAAAAAGCCGCGGAAACGCTGAGCGCCACTGGAATTTTATCTCCGGACGCAGAAGGAAACGTAAATCCAGGCGAAAACATCAAGCGCTCTGATGCATGCAAAATGCTGTATGCTGCGCTGGATCATATTGTTTAATCCAAAAAAGCAAACGCGGAAAGCCAAAGGAATTCTCCTTTCGCTTTCCGCGCTTTTCTTTTCCCAAACTCTATGGTTTTGCTGCAATTTTTTTCACTGCCCGCCTTCCTTCGCCTTTTCGGCAGACGGCACATGTTCCCTTGGCACAAAAACAGAAAATCGCGATCCCTTGCCCGGACTGGACACCGCTTTGATATATCCCTTGTGCGCCGTTACAATCTCCCGGGCAAGAAACAGCCCAATGCCGACACCCTCTTCCTCGGATACCGCTGCGCCCCGGAAAAACCGCCCGAAAATACGGCTCATATCCTCTTCCGGAATTCCAATTCCACTGTCCCAGACATCAATGCGGCAAAACAGTTCATAGGCCTGGGCAGAAATCCGGACGAATCCTCCCGCCGGCGTATATTTTACGCCGTTGTCTGCCAAATTATACAACGCCTCCGCCATCCATTTGCCATCGAACATTGCTGTGAGATCCGTTGGCACAAAGATCACCTCCACGCCCTTCTCCCGGGCTTTTGGCTGAACCTGCTCCGATACCGCGCAAAACAGATCCATTATTTTATGGTTTTCCGGCGCCACTGTAATGATACCAGTCTCCAGCCGGGACAGTTTGATAAGGGAGCCGATTAAAAAACTGAGTTTTCTGCTTTGCGCGGAAAGCGCTTTGACGGCCTTCCGGCTTTCCGGCGGCAGCGGCTGTTCTTCCAGAATTTGGGCATACAGCTGGATATTGGCGATCGGTGTTTTGGTCTGGTGGGAGATGTCCGCCACCAGCTGCTTTATCCGGTCCCGTTCTTCTCCAATGCTTTGCCGGCAAAACGCATTGGAGGACAAAAACCGGTACATCCTGCTTTCCAGCGCGGACCGGCATGTTTCATCAAATTCTGTTTCCACAAAACTGCCGTCTATCGCACAGTCCAGCATCTGAGAAAGCTGCTCCATCAGCCGCCGTTCCCTCCAGCGCTGCCGCACTACCGTCACCGCCGCCCCGGCAGCGCTGCAAAGCCCCAATATTGCCAGTATATATTCCATTATTCTGCCACCCAAAGATATCCTATGCCATAAACTGTTTTTATCCGGTCTGCCGCGGAAAGCTTGTCCCGCAGGCGTTTGACCGCAACAGAAAGAGCGTTTTCATATACATATTCCGCCTCGTCTGTCCAAATCCTGTCCAGCAGACTGCCTCTTGGAACGGTTCTCCCCTGGTTTTCCACCAAAATGCGCAACAGCTTTTGTTCGGTTTTGCTCAGCTCCACCGCTATGCCATTTTTGGAAAATTCCAGCCGGTCAAAATCAAACGCATAATCGCCAAAACAGTATACTGCCCTGGCAGCGGTATCCCGCAACTGTGCCCCCACCCTTGCCCGCAAAATCGCCAGACTGAACGGCTTTGTAATATAATCATCTGCTCCCAGTTCAAAACCTGTTACCACATCGGTTTCGAGATCGTTGGCGGTGAGAAGAATAACCGGCATATTGCTGGCACGCCGAAGTTCCCGCAGCCAGACAAGGCCGTTCCCGTCCGGCAGATTGACATCCAGAAGCATCAAGTCAAATTTTCTGCCTGCCATCGCCCGCCTTGCCGCCTGCAAGGAATAGACGCTTTCCAGGACATACGTTTCCTGCCGCAGTGCCAGGACAATGCCTTGGTTTAACGCTTTGTCATCTTCCACAATTAAAATATGTTTCACCGATTGCTCTCCTTTCCAGACGCTGGCATGCCAAACCCTCCGCCAGCCTTTGAATCTGCCTTTATTATATCACATCCCTCTCTTTTTTCTCGGAACACAGCAAAAAAGATTTAAAATTGCGGAAAGACAATCTCTTTCCGCAATTTTTTTATTCTGCTTCCCGCAGACGCTCTACGACGCTGTCCCGGCACATAAACCGGTAGGTGACCAACGGCACAAGCATTGCAAGAACAGCCATCGCCGGAAGACACAGCAGAACTGGCTGCATAGTAAACCGGTAAGTAAAGTACGGCATCATATCAGAAAGCCCCCGGATGACACCATAGGAAACCAGTGTGCCGGCCAGAAGCGTGGCAAAAAATGTGGCAACAATATACCACAATCCTTCAAACATCAGCATCCCCCGCAGCTGTCTTCCGGTCATCCCAACGCTTTGCAGCATCGCAAGTTCCCGCCGACGGGTGAAGATGGAGGTGGCAATGGAATTGATAAAGTTCAAAATTCCAATAAGTGCCAGCACCGCAGCCAAGGCACCGCCAACCCCCTGTATCATACGCCGGTTGTTTTCAAACGCCTGGACAAACGTTTGCTTAGACACATAGGTCAGAGAATCGCTGTCCTCGCAATACCGTTCCACCCAGGTCTGTACCGCGCCTTCCTGCCCTTCCGCCACGTCAAACGAATAGTTCATAGCGCCTCGACTTCCCGTATGCTTTAAATATTCGGAGGAAGGCAGAATAAACTCTGTGCTGAAATTGAAATTCATCTGCGGGCTGAGCGCATAGGGTATACCGGCAACGGCCATTACTTCGTAGGCACTTTCCGTTCCGTCCTCCCATACAATGGTAACCGTTTCCCCCACCTGGTAATATGCGCTGTCTCTGGTCTCTTTCTCATCTTCCGATAAGACCGACGGCCCCACTAATATATACTTTCCGGAATGAAATTTTTCCATATTGATGGTCCCGTCATAAACTTCCAGCCGGCTGACCGGGAAATCGTCTGCACCGTAAAGAAACATCAGCGCCTTGCCTTCCTCCTCCAGCATCTCTATGTCCTGCTGCATATAGGTACTGTCCCGCACAGTTTTCAAAAATTCCACATAAGAGAGAAGCCGTTCCCTGGCCGCTCCTTCAAAGGTATGGCTGTAGGGCCGGAGATAAAGAGCGCCGCCGTCTTTCCATCCATCCAGGCTCTGCATGGCCTCCTGGTCCGCAGGGGATACGCCGTCGTAGATATTCACTTCGCTGCCCACATTGCGAAGCGTGCTGTCGGTGATGATATAGTCCGACACCGCCATATTTTGGAGATATTTGTCTATGTCATAGCCGGAAGCCACCATGAACACGCTGTTTAAAATGATCATAGAAAGCGTCAGACTCAAAATGACCACAGCGGTTTTGCCCGGCGCCCGTCCCATATTGGAAATCGCCATGGTTGCCGGAGTGACCTTTGCCGTTTTTTTGGTCTTTTTTCGCTTTTTCAGCCTGGCTCCAGTCCAGCGTACTGCTTCCACCGGACTAACTTTTGCCGCCGCCCGGCAAGGACGCAGACAGCTCAGCCAAACCGTAAACAGGGAAACTGCTGCGCCGCCCACAAAGATCGCGGGGCTTGCAGACGTATCCATTTTGTCCAAAAAATTCGCGTAAGAAGTGCTGCGGAAGACCAGGGGAATCATCTGTCTGCCGCACAGCCACCCCAACGCCAGGCCAACCGGGATCCCTACGGCAGACAGCAGCAGGGCCTGGCGGTAAACCAAAGCCTTCAACTGCCTGCCGGTGGTGCCGATGGTTTTGAGCAGGCCATAAAATCGGATATCTCTCGTAACAGAAATAGAAAAGATGTTATAAATGATAAGATATCCTGCAAGAAGGATAAACACGACAACCGCCGCCAGGACCGCAACCGTCTCACCATCTGCATCTGCCGCACTGTACGCCCAGTTTACGCCTTCGTTTACTTCCACACCAAAACCGCATCGCTCCTTCAGCGCTTGGATCTGACCGTCAATGTCCCATGCGGAAGAAAACCACACTACCGGGTTATAGTAGCCTGCCATCCAGCTGGGATCCTCCTGCTGCGCCGGCGGAATCTCCGGAGTAGGCGCAACACGGTCGGCATATGTCTTGGATACCATTGCCGTTTCTGCGTAAATCGCGGGATCCGACGAATAATACCCGCACAGAATAAACTCGTCTGCATAATGCACGCCCTGGGCTGTAAATTCCAGGTGCACTGGCTGTCCCAATTGCCATGGAATCCCCAAAGCGTCCAATATCGCCGTGCTGCAAACCACTTCCTTCTCCCGCTCTGGCATATGTCCTGCCTCCGGATAACAGAAGCCCCAGCGGGCATAGTCATCCTCCGCATATCGGATTTCCGTATAAGTTTTGGCAAGTTCCGGATTTTCTCCGGTCCCTATGAGAATGGAATAGGAGACATCCCGTACTGCAGCATCCGCCCGCACTGCCTCATACTGCTCCCGGGTGAGAAGTTTAAACCCGCCATGCGCTCTCGTCCCTACCTGCCGCATGGTTTGCTCCTGCATAAAGTCCGCGACAGACATCCCCACGGTAAACACGCCGGTAAACAGCAGCGCTGTCAGGGCAATGGCAATCACTGCGATAAAATTTCGGCCGGCCGCGCTTTTCAGGCTTTTAACGGACAGCGTTTGCAGAACCTTTTGATTTCGTACCTTCATCATTTCGCGTCACCATACACAATCTGCCCATCTTCAATTCGGAGAATCCGATCTGCCATCTGTGCGATTTCTTCGTTATGTGTGATCATCACTACCGTTTGCTGGAAGCGGCTGCTTGTCACTTTCAAAAGCCCCATCACATCCAATGTGGTTTTGCTGTCCAAATTGCCGGTCGGCTCATCCGCAAGGACGATAGCGGGCTTGGCCGAAAGCGCCCGGGCAATGGCCACCCGCTGCTGCTGCCCGCCGGACAAATTGGAGGGCAGATTTTCCAGTTTTGCGGAAAGCCCCAAGGTGTCTATGATATCGGCAATGTAAGCCCGGTCTACCCGTCCGCCGTCCAGTTGGATGGGCAGCACAATGTTTTCATAAACGTTTAGCACCGGCACCAAATTATAGTTTTGAAACACAAATCCGATTTTCCTTCTTCGAAAAATGGTAAGGGCCTCGTCTTTCATCCCAAACAGTTCTCTGCCGTCAATGGCTACGCTTCCGCTTGTGGGCTTGTCCAGTCCGCCCAGCATATGCAGCAGCGTCGATTTTCCGCTGCCGGAGGTCCCTACCACCGCCACGAACTCCCCTTTTTCCACCTGTATGCTTACGCCGTCCAAGGCGCGGACAATGGTTTCTCCGCTGCCGTAATATTTCTTTAAGTCCTTTGTTTGCAAAATATTCATCTGTTTTTCCTCCGAAAATACTATAGTCTGTATTGCTGACTTCAGCAATACAGACTATAGCAAAAAAATCTTTCCACATCCTTTCCACATGGTAACAGTTTGGAAAGATTTTAATATTTCCGATTTAACACCCGGTAAACAATCCCATACAGCAGGCATTGTCCGCACGCCAGATAGTTAAATGCCCGTCCCAACAGAGATTGGCCGACCGCTATTCCGGCAATTCCAATGGCAAGTTCCGCAAAAATAGACACATAAAAGACCCATGCCATCGCCCTGCCGGAAAGAAAGCGGGTGCGTTCCTCCTGTTGCATCGCCTCCACTTCTCTTGCCCGTTCCGGATCCCGCCGCAATCGCTTTATCTGCACCAGACGGACGACACCTACCGCGACGAGAGCAAACCCCATCCCGGAAAAAAGATCGGAAATCCTGTTTTCTCCAAAGAAAGGAAGCCCGATGGACAGCCCTGCCAAAACAGTGCCCACAGCAACCAGCACCCCGTAATAAATACTTTTGTTTCTGAGCGTCATACTTCTTCCTCCTCAAATATAAAAATTTCTTCAATGGCGCACCCGAATGTCTGAGCGATCTTATGCGCCAACAAAATAGACGGGTTGTATTTTCCGCTTTCAATGGATATCACGCTTTGCCGGGAAACCCCCAGATGCACCGCCAGCTCCTGTTGGGTAAGCCCCTTGGCGCGCCGCAGTTCCTCCATTCTGTTTTTCATAGTTCACCTCCGAAAAATGTAAAGCGCCCTTTACTTCTTCAGTATAGCGCCCTTTGTGCAAATTGTCAAGTATCCTTTACATTTATTTTTTCCAGAGAGGACATCTTGCCATCGGCAAATCACACGGCTCTGCACAGCAACAGCGGCGGAAACAAAATATCTCCGCCGCTGTTTTGCAATGAATAGACTATTCCTGCCGCAATGCCAAAATGCTTTCTTCTTTCGGCGTCACATACGCCGTTTGGTACACATGATAGATCACCATGCCAGGCTTTGCCCCTGCAGGCTTTTTGATGTTTTTCACTTTTGTATAATCCACTGGCACCATCGCGCTGCTGCGGGCCTTGGAATGATACGCCGCGATGCAAGCCGCCTCTGTCATCGCCGTGTCCGTCGGCTCCCGGTTGTCGCACACCAAAATCACATGGGAGCCATGGATTTTCTGCGTGTGGAACCAAATATCGTTTTTAAACGCAGTTTTCAGGGTGAGCAAGTCATTCTGCGTATTGTTTCTGCCGGCAAACACCGGAAATCCATCGGAAGTACGGTACGCATAAGGCTTGCCCGGCGCACTTTTTTTGGGTTGTCCCCGTTTCTGTTTTTGGGACAAATAACCGGTTTCATACAGCTCGCTCCGGATTTGGGACAGGTCCTGTTCGCTTTCCGCCCGACTGATTTCTTCCAGCACGCTTTCCAGATAAGAAAAGTTTTGTTCCCCCTCTGCAATCTGCGCAGTCAGCATTTCTTCCGCTGTTTTTGCTTTGCTGTACTGTTTGAAATACCGGGCTGCATTTTGCTGCGGCGTCAGCCGAATGTCTAACGTAATTTCCACCTCCGGACAGTCCTCCGCAAAATAATCCACCACCATTGCCTTGGTCTGTCCCGGCCGAATCTGATACAAATTGGCGGTAATCAGTTCGCCCTTTCGCTTATACTGCTCCCGATCCCGGGTTTTGGCAAGCTCTGCTTTCTGCATCTCCAGCTTTTTGCGCAGGCGATCCCGCGCAAGGGTGACGGTTTTGGTCATATCCTGGGATTTGCGGCGCATCCGCTCCGCCTTTCCCTTTTTTTCATAATACGCGCCCAGCAACACCGAAAAATTCGTCTGCAGCTGAGACTGTATCAAGCTGCCATACTGGGTTACAGGCAGGTATGTTACATCAAACACACTGCCGTCGCCGCTGTTTAGCAGCAGATAAGGGCGGGACTTTCCATCCCGGACATAAGCGCGAAAATCTGCAGCCACCCGGCACAGGCAGTTCCGTTCCACCTCCGTCAGCGCCGCCATCCGCTTCCCTCCGTCCCCCAGCGCACGGACTGCAAGTTCCCGGCTGATCAGCGGGGAAATCCCCTTCAGCCGGGAAAGAATCCATTTCTCCGCCGGCAGTTCCTCTCTGCTCTGTAAAATAGCTGTTTGAAGGCCGCCTTCCGACACTTCCAGCACACTTACCTTGTCCTGTCCCGGAGGCATCCGGTAAAAAAGTCCAGGCAATACCTGCCGCTTGCCGGAAATATCCCCGTCGATTCGTCGAATCGCGTCGAGAATGCGTTTTTCCCCATCGCACAATATGAGATTGGAATACTTTCCCATCATTTCGCAGATTAAATATTTTTTTCCCTGGACTCCCATCTCATCGGTTGTGTCAAATTCCAGCACCGCCATCCGCTCCAATTCCGGCTGAACGATGCCGCAGAGTTTCGCGCCGCCTAAATGCTTGCGCAGCAGCATGCAAAACATCGGCGGCGCCGCCGGATTTTCCCGCGGCATCGAAATCAGGTGCATCCGGGGCGCGGAGGGATTTGCCGTCAGCATCAGCTTATAGCCGTTTCCCCCCGCCCGGATGGACAGCACGATTTCCTCCTTATCCGGCTGATAGATTTTATCCACCCGGCCGGACGCCAGCGTCTTATGAAGTTCCTCCGTCAACGCTTTTAAAAAAATACCATCTAACGGCATATCGTAATCCTTTCTAAAGAAACCGGATGCAATCCTGGTGGCAGGAGACCAACACTTCCACGTCTGTTTTTTCCCGCAGCAAACGGGCAAAGCCTTCTGCAATAGGATGTTCCGTAGGAAAATGTCCCGCGTCAATGAGATTGAGCCCCCTGGCCTGAGCAAGCTGCATCCTGTCATAGCTGCAATCTCCGGTAACAAAGGTATCCGCGCCGGAGGCGATGGCATACTCCAGCAGTTTGCCGCCGGCGCCGCCCAAAACCGCTACCCGCCGCGCTGTCTGACTCCCGGCAGTATACCGCACGCCGCCGGCATGCAGTTTCTCCCGGACTTCCGCCACAAACTGTTCCAGGGGCATTGGCGCCGAAAGATTTCCTACCCGTCCCAGATCGCCGTGATCTCCGGCGCCGAGCGTCTTCACATCCTTCAGCCCAAGCACTGCCGCCAGCAGATCGTTCACGCCGCCATCCGCACAGTCGGCGTTGGTATGCATACAAATTGCGGAAATATCCGCCTTGATCAGTTTGATCAAAAGAGTTCCTGTCACGGTATCGGTGGTCACGCCGCGAACGGATGTGAATACCACCGGATGATGGGCCACAATCAAATTCGCCCCCAGGCCAATGGCTTCGTCCACAACTGCTTCTGTGATGTCCAGGGCGCACAGCACCTTTGTCACCCGCCGGTCCCGGTCCCCTGCCAGCAGCCCCACGTTATCCCAGCTTTCCGCCAGGTCATACGGTGCAAACCCTTCCAGTACCGCCAAAATTTCACCTGTTTTCATTCCACGCCGCCTCCTGTAATTTCTCTGTCAAAAAGTCCACGGTTTTCTGCTGCAGCGCCATTTGTCCGGCATCCGGCGCCGCAGCCTTTTGCAGCCCTTCCAGCGCCTTTTTTTCCCGCCGCAGCTGCTCTGCAAGATAAATCCCGCACTGTCCGTCCTGCAGCAGCGCCCGGGAAACACTGCACTGATGCAGCGACACCTCCTTCGGCAAAAAGCCGCCCACTGCCTTCATCACGGTATATATCCGGCCGCTGTCCATGCAGACCGTTTCCTCTAAAATCCGGTAACCTTTGGAGAACAGATAATGCCGCAGATGTTTTGCCATGGTCATAGGCTGAAGCAGCAGCGTATGTCCGCCCTTTTCCGGCCAGCCTGCTTCCTCCAGTATCGCCTGTATGGTTTCACCGCCCATGCCGGCAAGCACCACCGTATCGCACTCCCGGGGCGTCACCGTGGAAAGGCCTGGTCCAAGACGGAGGGACATCCGTTCCGACATTCCGTAGCGTGCCGCCGTCGCCGCCGCCCGGGCAAGGGGTCCTTTCCGGAGGTCGGAGGCAACGGCGTTCCGCAGCCAGCCCTGCTGCAGCAGAAATACCGGCAAAAGCCCATGATCTGTTCCGATGTCTGCCAGACGCGCGCCCGGCTCCACCTTTTGCGCAATGGCCATAAGCCGCGGCGTAAGTTTGCATATTTCTTTCATAACTTCGTCCTGTACAGTAAAAAAACCGACATAACTGTCGGTTTTTTTATTTATTCACCAAGAAATTCATTGATTTTCCGAACAAGCTCGTCCGCATCCGTACCATGCACCATGCAGGCTTCCTCAATGCTTTCGCCCTGGGAAGACGGACAGCCCAGACAATGCATGCCGATTTCAATGAAGAACTGTGCGGTCCCGATGTCCCGCGCCAACACTTCGCCGATGAGGCTCTTCTTTGTTACAGCTGCCATAATTAGTATGACCTCCTTTTATTTTAAATTTTAATTATCAATTACTTGAGCTTTTTGTTGCAATGAGGGCATTTTGTAAGATTGCTGTTCATCTCACTGAATTTTGTGCCCAGAGACTGGCCGCAATAGGGGCACTTAAACTTTTTCATAAAAACAAATCCGGCAAGAACCAGGGTGACAATCGAAATTATGTAGGTTGTCCACACAAGGGTGGCGTCCTGCACAATCCAGCTTAAAAGAAAGCTGATGATGCAAATCCATAAAGAAACCTTGCCGACTTTATGCCATTGTAAAACCGTCATAAAAAACACCTCGCGAAAAATCTGCTTCAGCAGGGACGCCGGACACACAATACCGCCGGACACTGCCAAACCTCTGTTTATTATACCATAATTCTTTCTTTTTTCACAACAAAAAATGCGAATTATTCAAAATTCTTTTTCTGTTTATCCTGTAAAAAATTCCCGCCCCGTAGGGCGGGAATCAAAACCGCAAAAAACGTTTATGCCTGTTCTTCCTTCATTTTTGCAAAGCATTCGCTGCAGTAAACCGGACGGTCTGTTTTGGGTTCAAACGGCACTCTTGCTTCCTTGCCGCAGGCAGCGCACACGGTTGTGTGATATTCTCTCGGTTCTCTTGCGGCGTTCTTTCTCTTATCACGGCAGTCCTTGCATCTCTGCGGCTCGTTCATAAAGCCTTTTTCTGCATAAAATTCCTGCTCGCCCGCTGTGAAGATGAATTCTTCCCCGCACTCTTTACATACTAATGTTTTGTCCTGATACATTTGTTTTAACCTCTCTTTGACAAAATGGCTTTCCGCCTTTAAAAAATATATGCTCTCACAGGATAGCCCTGTAATCACCAATGAAACGCCGCTGATTTTCGCCGGATTCGCTGAATGGCATTATCAACTGATTTTATCTCTTTTCCCAAAATATCCGACATCTCTTCATAAGAACACCCTTTGAGATAAAGATTTAAAACCTTGGCCTCAAATGCAGACAACAAATCGGAAAATTCTTTCATACGCGTTTCCTTTTCTTCCATCCCAATGATCACCGCTTCCGGATCCGTGGAAAAAGGCCGCAAATCTGCTTTGTCGCTGAATAGAGGTTTCGTAATAGAGATCGCATGATTTAAGGGGGAGTGCTTGTTGGCATCCGCCGATTTTAAGGCAGTAAAAATCTTTCGTTTTACACAAACTTTTGCGAACGCGCCGAATTCGGCCCCTCTGGCCGGATCATATTCCTTGATCGCCTTGAGCAGGCCGATCATGCCTTCCTGCATCAAATCCTCGCCGTCCGCGCCCGCCAAAAAATACGGCCGCGCGCAGGACTTGACCAGTTTGAAATACCGCCGGACCAAACATTCCTCCGCCGTTTTATCGCCCGCCTGCGCCAAACTACAGAGTTCCCTGTCCGGGCTGTTGTCAAAATCATCAAATTCACTGCCGATTTTCATAACATTGTTTATTATACATTAACAACTTTTTTCTGTCAACCAATTTTGTAAGTTTTGTTTGTTTTTCACTTAAACTAATTCTATTTTTTATAAATACCACACAATTGACAAGTCGTCTTTTATTCAACCGTTACAGATTTCGCCAAGTTTCTCGGCTTATCTACATCACAATTTCGCTGCACGGAAATATAATAGGAAAGCAGCTGCAGCGGTATGATGGAAAGAGAGGCGGCAAACTTCGGATTGGGCGACGTCAGGCGGATAACATATTTGCAGGAAGAAAGATCTCCGTGAAAGTCTTCGTTAGTAATCAAAATAACATCCGCGCCCCTGGACGCCACTTCCCGAATATTGGACATTGTTTTTTCATACAGTTCCGGCTGCGTGGCAAGAGCGATGACCAGAGTGCCGTCTTCAATCAACGAAATCGTGCCGTGCTTTAACTCTCCCGCCGCGTATGCTTCGCTGTGGATATATGAAATTTCTTTCAGTTTGAGCGAGGCCTCCATCGCCGCGGCATAATCCAGCCCTCTGCCCATAAAGAAAATGCTGGAACGGTTTGCATATTGCGTGGCAATATACTGCATTTCCTCTTTGCACGCCAATGTTTTTTGTATGTTTTCTGGTAACCTCAGCAAATCCCGGCAAAACTGCCCTTCCTCTTCCGGAGAAAGGCAGCCCTTCACCCGCGCCAGTCTGCCGGCGATAAGATACAGCGCCGCAAGCTGTGCCGAATAGGCTTTCGTTGTGGCCACCGCAATTTCAGGCCCTGCCCAGGTATACAGCACGCCGTCCGCTTCCCGGGCGATGGTAGAGGAAACCACATTGACAATGGCGATGGTAAAAGCACCCTTTTCTTTCGCCTGGCGCAGGGCGGCCAGCGTATCCGCCGTTTCTCCCGACTGGCTGACAATGATGCACAAATCTTCTTTCCCCAGAATCGGGTTATTATACCGAAACTCCGACGCGATGCTGGCGTTGCAGCGCACCCGGCCCATGCGTTCCATCATATGCTTTCCTACTATGCCCGCATGAAGGGCGGAGCCACAGGCCACAATCTCCACGCCTTTCACATAGCGGAGGCGTTCATCCGTCAAGCCGTTGTCTTCAAATGCAATCTCGCCGGCCGCGAGCCTGGGACGGATGGTATCCAGCACGGCTTTGGGCTGCTCCATAATTTCCTTAATCATAAAATGCTCATAGCCGCCCTTTTCCGCCGCGGTCAAATCCCATGTGACGATCTGAACTTCTTTTTCCACTCGATCACCGAATTTGTTGAGCACCACTACACTGTCCGGGCGGACAATTGCCACTTCGTTGTCATCCAGAACCAGATACCGCTTTGTTCTGGAGATAATGGCAGGAATGTCAGACGCAATCATATTCTCTCCGTCTCCAAGGCCGATAATCAGCGGGCTGTCCCGGCGGGCGGCAATGATTTCTTCCGGACAAGCCAGGCTGACCACCCCCAGGGCATACGAGCCGCGCACCATAGATACCGCCTCCAGAACTGTTTTGTAGAGTTCCTGTCCCTCGGTTTTCAGCAGGTAATCCACCAGATGCGCCACCGATTCCGTATCGGTTTCCGAGCGGAACCGATAGCCCTTTCCCTCCAGGGTTTGCCGAAGCTCCATATAATTTTCAATGATGCCGTTATGTACCACCGCCACTTTTCCTTCGCCGCCCAAATGGGGATGGGAGTTGGCGTCCGACGGGCCTCCATGCGTCGCCCATCGGGTATGGCCGATACCGCAGCTGCACCGCATCTCGCCGCTCTCCCGGATTTTGGCCTCCAGGTTTTTAATTCTGCCCTTTGTTTTCACCACTTTCAGTCCATTCTTGCAAAACGCCGCGATACCGGCGGAATCATATCCTCTGTATTCCAGGCTGTAAAGCCCCTTGATTAACACTTCGACTGCATCGGTTTTTCCTGTAAAACCAACAATACCGCACATACTTATTGTTCCTCCATTATGACAAAAAATCCAGGTAAGTTTCTAAAAAAAGGCATAAAAATAGTGGGTATTTGCAAAACCCCTCTGTTCCGCAAATCGCTTTGCGGGTTTAAAGGTTCGCTTACGACCACCTCACTGATATGGCCGAGAGGCATCCGCCGAATCTTTCGATAAACCTCTTCCTCGTCAACTGCCTTGCGGCAGTTCTGGCGCTCCGTTTTTTTGTTCTGCAGTTGTTTTTCCCTCCGTTCCCACTTCCCTTCCAACGCATTCAAAAAGCACAGGCAAAGCCCGCCTTCGCCTGTGCTTTTATACTGCCTATTATATGCTATCCTCTATGACCTTTGCAACATATTCCGCAGCACTTTTTACGCTTTGTTCATTTTTTCCTTCCACCATCACCCGAACCAGGGCCTCTGTTCCTGAAGGACGCACCAAAATCCGGCCGTCGCCCAGGTCTCGTTCGGCGTTTTCTATGGCGGCGCGAACCGCCGGCCGCTGAGAAAGGCTACCCTTCAGGGCGTTTGGCACCGGCACATTGAGCATAACCTGGGGATAAGGCTGCACCATTTCCGCAAGCTCAGAAGCCTTTTTCCCGCTGTCCCGGAGCAGTTTCATAAACTGTACCGCCGTCAGTTCTCCGTCGCCGGTTGTGGCAAATTCCCGAAAAATGATATGCCCGGACTGCTCTCCGCCCAGAACATATCCGCCGGACAGCATCTTTTCCAGCACATAGCGGTCGCCGACATTGGCGCATTCAATCCCAAAGCCATGGTTTCTCGCATATTCGTGCAATCCCATATTGGACAGAACGGTTGCCACAAAGGCCTGGTTCTTCAGCCGGCCCTGCTGCTGCATGCCAGTGGCGCACACCGCCATAATCCGGTCGCCATCCAGCACTTCTCCCCGATCGTCCACCACAAGGCATCGGTCCGCGTCGCCGTCAAAGGCAATCCCCAGGTCATACGTTCCTTCCTTCACCCGCCGGCAAAGGTCTTCCAGGTGCGTGGAACCACAGCCGTCGTTGATGTTGATGCCGTTGTATTCCGTAAAAGCAAACTCTGCGGCCACACCCAAACTGTCGAACAATTTTCGGACCGTTCTGGAGGAGGCGCCGTTGGCGCAGTCCACCGCTACCCGCATTCCGGAAAGATCCCCCTCAATCGTACCGGCCAGATGGGCCACATATTCTGTCACCGGATCGATGGCGTTATCCAGAACCCGGCCGATTTTATCGCAGACAGCATTGGGGATTTCCTGGCTTTTATCAATATAGGTTTCGATTTCCTCCTCCAGCGCGTCTGACAGTTTATAGCCCGCACCGGAAAAAATCTTAATGCCGTTGTGCTCAAATGGGTTATGCGAGGCAGAAATCACGATGCCCGCATCCGCTTGATGCTTTATCGTCAGGTAAGCCACTGCCGGCGTGGGGATAACGCCCAGCAGCTGCACATCCGCCCCGGCAGAGCAGAGGCCCGCAGTCAGCGCAGCTTCCAGCATATCCGACGAAATTCTGGTGTCTTTGCCAATCAAAAATTTCGCTCTTTTTTCCGTGTGCTTCGTCAGGACATACGCTGCCGCCCGGCCCACACGAAAGGCCAGGGAGGCGTCCAGTTCTTCGTTGGCAATCCCGCGGATGCCGTCTGTTCCAAAATACTTTCCCACGTTTTCTCTCCGATCTCTTAGTTTATAGCAGCGCCTGCTGTCCAGGCATATCCAGCTTCAGGTGTTCATACGCTTTGGGCGTGGCGCACCGGCCCCTCGGCGTGCGATTTAAAAAGCCGATCTGCATCAAATACGGCTCGTATACGTCTTCCAGCGTCACCGCTTCCTCGCCGATGGTGGCGGCAAGGGTTTCCAGCCCCACCGGCCCGCCGCCGAAGTTGCGGATGATGCTGGTCAGCATCCGCCGGTCAATGGCGTCCAGCCCCAGTTTATCCACGTCCAGTGCCCGCAGCGCCATATCCGCGGCATCCTTTGTGATTTTCCCATTGCCGCGTACCTGAGCAAAGTCCCGCACCCGCCGCAGCAGCCGGTTGGCAATGCGGGGGGTGCCCCGGGACCGGCGGGCGATTTCCATCGCCCCGTGCTCTTCTGTGGGAACTCCCAAAATACCGGCGGAGCGATCCACAATCCGCAATAGTTCGCTGGGCGAATACAGTTCCAACCGCAGCATCACGCCAAACCGATCCCGCAGCGGGGAGGTCATCTGCCCTGCCCTTGTCGTGGCGCCGATGAGCGTAAACTTCGGCAAATCCAACCGGATGGAACGGGCGGACGGCCCTTTGCCAATGATAATATCCAGGGCATAATCCTCCATTGCAGGATAGAGGATTTCTTCCACGCTTCGGTTTAGCCGGTGAATTTCGTCAATGAATAAAATATCATTTTCACTGAGATTGGTAAGAAGCGCCGCAAGGTCTCCCGCTTTTTCGATGGCAGGCCCCGACGTGATGCGGATGTTCACCCCCATCTCATTTGCAATGATGTTGGCCAGCGTGGTTTTCCCCAGCCCCGGCGGGCCGTACAGCAGCACATGATCCAGGGGTTCGCACCGCAGTTTGGCCGCCTGGATAAAAATACCGAGGTTTTCCTTTGCCTTCACCTGCCCTACATAGTCGTCCATGGTTTTGGGGCGCAGGGACAGCTCGCTGTCGTCCTCCTTGATCTTTGCCGTACTTACCACACGCTCTTCCAAATCGTTTTGAAATTCAATGCTCAAATCCAGTCACCGCCTTTAAAACGCCAGCTTTTTCAAGCAGTATTTAATCATATCCTCCGCACCGGCTCCCGCGGTGTCCATTCCTTCCATCGCTTTCAGCGCCTCCGGACGGGAATAGCCCAGCGCGACCAGCGCGGAAACCGCTTCATTCACCGTATCGCTTTCTGCGGCCGCGCCGCCGGCAGTCCCTTCCGGTTCACGTTCTCCTGCAGCGGATAACTGCTCTTTGGTCATTTTATCCCGCAGTTCCAACACAATGCGCTGGGCAATTTTTTTGCCGATGCCCGGCGCCTGGACAAACAGCGCCGCATCCCCCGTCAAAACGGAAAGGGCGATTTGGGAGGGATTTGCCACTGAAAGGATGCTGAGCGCCGCCTTCGGCCCCACGCCGCTGACGGAAATCAGCAGTTTAAAATACGCCAGTTCCTCTTCCTGGGCGAACCCGTACAGGTCAAAAATATCTTCCCGGACATACAGGCAGGTATACAGCCTCGCCCGTTTTCCTTCCTGCAGGGCTGCAAGGGTGTTCTGTGACGTAAAACAGGCATAGCCCACTCCGTTTGCGTCAATGACTGCAAGGCCCTTCATCCGCCTTGCAACTTCTCCTTCGATATAATAAAACATCACTGTTACCTCAATCTGGAGCCGGCGGTGTGCCCATGGCAGATCGCCAGCGCCAACGCGTCCGCCGCGTCGTCCGGCTTCGGGATGGTATCCAGCCCCAGCATAATCCGTGTCATTTCCATTACCTGACGTTTTTCCGCCCGACCATATCCCACCACAGACTGTTTGACCTGCAGCGGCGTATATTCCGACACTGCAACGCCTTTTTCCTCCGCCGCGAGGAGGATGACTCCCCGGGCCTGCCCTACGTTAATGGCAGTTTTGATATTGGTGTTGAAAAACAGCTCCTCCACCGCGATTTCATCCGGCTGAAACACTTCAATCAGCCGAATTACATCATGATAGATTTCCTGCAAACGCTTGGAAATGCCTTTGCCTGCCTCCGTCGTCACCGCCCCATAGTTAATAGGGACGAATTTGTTTTTTTCATAAGAGACCACGCCATATCCTACGATCGCGTATCCCGGGTCTATTCCAAGAATAATCATCCGGCGCTCCTTTAATTTTTTTCTATTTTACCACAGATTGCATTTTATTACAATGCGGCTGCAAAAGGGCGTCCATTTTTATTCTCCGGCAATCCGTGATCTATTTGATCCGAAAACCCATGTCTTTTTAACGCGCATTTTTCAAAACCGATCCTCGTTTCCTCTCCAAAAAAGCCTTGCCAACCATTCTTTGGTTTGCTATACTTAAAATGGTTTAGTTTGGCTTTCATTCCTTCCGCATTGGCGGACAACCTAAACCATTCTCAAAAAGTGTACAAAAGGAGTGCTCGCAATGGATATCTTTTCACTCATTGTTTTGCTGGGCGGGCTGGCGTTTTTCCTCTATGGAATGCATAATCTTTCCATCAGCCTGGAAAAACTGGCCGGCGGAAAATTGCAGGGGATCCTGCAAAGGATCACTTCCCATCCGGTAAAAGGTTTGCTGCTCGGTGCGGTGGTTACGGCTGCCATCCAGTCTTCTTCCGCCGTTACGGTGATGCTGGTAGGCCTTGTAAACTCCGGCATTATGCAGTTTGGCCAGACCATCAGCATCTTGATGGGATCCAACATCGGCACCACTATGACAGCCTGGATCATCAGCCTTACGGGCATTGAAGGCGACAATGTATTGATGCGTCTGTTGAAGCCGGAAAACTTTACCCTTGTGTTTGCACTCATCGGCATCATTTTCATTATGTTCTCCAAAAAAGAGAAGAAAAGGGATGTCGGCGGCATTTTAATCAGCTTTGCCATTTTAATGTACGGTATGAAACTGATGAGCGACGCGGTTAGTCCCCTTGCGGATATGCCGGAATTCACCAGCATTCTTACCGCCTTTAACAACCCGATACTGGGCGTTGCCTTCGGCGCCGTATTTACCGCGATTATCCAAAGTTCCTCCGCGTCCGTGGGCGTGCTTCAGGCGCTTTCTCTGACGGGCCAGATTTCCTATGGTATGGCCATCCCCATCATTATGGGGCAGAACATCGGCACCTGTATCACCGCCATCATCTCCAGCGTGGGCGTCACCAAAAGCGCCCGCCGCGTCGCAGTGGTTCACGTTATCTTTAACGTATTGGGCACCATTGTCTGCCTTACCGCCTTCTATATTTTAAACGCAGTTTTCCAATTCGCCTTTGTAAAAACTGCCATCCATCCGGTGGGGATCGCCTTTGTGCACACGGTCTTTAACCTCATTACCACGGCGTTTTTATTCCCCTTTCTCAAAAAGCTGGAAAAACTTGCCTATGTCTTCATCAAAGAAGAACAGCATGCGGAAGACAAAAATTCTTTCCTGGACGAGCGTTTGCTGAACCAGCCCTCCTTTGCGATTTATGAAAGCAACGTTATCATCCGGAAAATGGCGGAGAATACCAAAAATATTATTTTTGACGCCATCCACCTGTTTCAGAAATTTGATCCGGCCAAGGCGCAGTCCATTATAGACGGAGAAAACGAACTGGATCGATACGAAGACGAACTTGGTTCCTATCTTGTCAAGCTTTCCGGTAAAGATTTATCAGACGCCGACAATATGCAGGTTTCCAAATATCTTCATGTCATTGGGGATTTTGAGCGAATCGGCGACCATGCGGTGAATATTATGAAGTCCGCCCAAGAGATTCATGACAAAAACGCTTCGTTCTCAGAGGACGCCCGGCATGAACTGCACGCCCTCACCAGCGCTCTGCTGGACATTCTGGATATGACGATCCTCTCCTTTCAAAACAACGATATTCTCACGGCAAAACGCATCGAACCATTTGAACAGGTGATTGACGACATCATTGCGGACATCCGTTCCAATCACATCCGCCGCCTCCAGGAAGGCCGGTGCACCATTGAACTGGGCTTTATCCTAAACGACCTTCTGACAAATTTCGAGCGTGTTTCCGATCACTGTTCCAATATCGCCGTTGCGATGATCGAATCCGACATTCAAAATTTTGAGGGACACAAATACCTCAGCGAAATGAAGCATGCCGGGATGGATAATTTTGAAGAAAACTATAAATCTTTCAGCGAAAAATACCACCTTTAACCCTATGATAGTTATGTTCTTTCCAAAAAATCTGCTTTGCGTAGCAAAGCAGATTTTTTATGGATTATATGGGACGGAGCCCGTTTTATAAGTCCCTTGTAAGTGTGGATAGAAAATGCTTGAGAATGTCTAAAATCAAAACTTTTGTTTATGGCTTTATCTCTGCATAAGTTGATTTTGTAGAGTCTGGCACCATTTTTCGCACTGCAAATAAGACGATATCTCCAACCACAAGGCTGTGTTTTTGCGCCCAAAAGTCATTTGAAAACATCTTGTTTTCCACCGTTCTGCTGCACATTAGAGACTCAAAAAATCTTGCAAACAGCAGCTTTACAGACATCAAAGCCCATAAGGCAGAACGCTTCCTGCTTCTTCCCTCAAAACTGCCTGTTAACTGTGCAGCATTGCAAGGGGAATCCCTGTCCGTTTAGATGATCCGTTCTGTTCCTTTGCGGGAAGTTCCGCAGCAAACAGAGAAAAGGCGTACCCTTTCCCCGTAAAAAATCCCTCGTTTCAATCTGAGCCAGAAAGAAAGATTTTGGCTTGTTGGAAATCATCCCAAACCCTTGCCAGCTTTCCGCTTTTTATAGTACCATAACAAGCGTTCCTGTTGTTATCAGACCCGCTCCGATCGCGGATTTCCATGTAAACTGCTCATGCAGAAAAACAAACGCCAAAATCAAGGTAATCACAACACTCATTTTATCAATCGGCACTACTTTGGATACCTCTCCAATTTGTAACGCTTTATAGTAACACAGCCACGAAGCACCTGTTGCCAAACCGGATAAGATTAAAAATATCCAACTTTTCTTCGAAATTTCAAAGATACTGTTTTGCTGGTTTGTGAGAAACACCATAAGCCATGCCATTGCAACCACAACAATTGTCCGGATTCCTGTTGCAAGGTTCGATGGGACTTCATCTATTCCAACTTTTGCAAGAATCGGTGTCAAAGCCGCGAAAACAACCGATAAAACCGCAAAAACCATCCACATAGTATCCACCTCATCAAATTTTGAGTCGTCGTATGCCATATAGTATAGCACCTATCTATGAATTTTTCTATCCCTTCCCTGTCTTTGTACGAATTGGCAGACAAGAGGGCGAAAGCATAAACGGATTAGGAGTAAAAGAAACTCTTTTGTTGCCAGTGGGTATTGTTTTTGATTTGCTGGAATTGAGCAACAAAAGAAACAAAGAAGAATTTGAAGAGTAAAAAGGAGCCAAGCGGCCCCTTTTTACTCTTTTATTTTGAATAATAATGCTCCAGCATATGACGGTAAACGATTTCTTTTGGTAGTCGCAAAAAATCCGCCGTAGTTTGTGCGCTTTTTCTGACATCTTCCAAAGATTCAAGACTTGGTTTGGTTATATGAATATATTGCTCAATTTGGCGATGGTTTTTGTATTCTTCGAGTTTTGCTTGACGGGACATTTCTTCCAGCGCTTTCCCGCGTTTTTGGCTTGAGATTTTATTGATAATCGCCATAGCAATTAATACGGCAATGACGCCTGCCGCAATAAGCGCTCCGGTTAAAAAATCAAACATAGGATACCTCTCTGATTTATCTGCAAAGCGCATCCAAAGAAACCTGCAAGGCCTCAGATAATTGCTTTGCGGTTTTTATAATACAGTTTCCGCTTTTTTCAATCTCCTGAATCGTTCGCCTGGATACACCGGATATCCTTGCCAAAACAGGTACGGAATCGTATGGTATTTTATATTATCTGCCCGTATTTTTCGATCGTTATCAAAAATTTGGGTGTCAAAGCGGCAAAAATCAACGCCATGTTACTTTTAATGTCGTAATCTGCAAAAGTCAGTATTGGCAAGGATTTTCACAGTGCAAGACCGTTTGATACTGCAAATTCAAATACCATAGTTCTTATATCCCATTTAAAATTTTTTCTGCTGCCAGCAAAATACCGGCCTTGCCGGATTCATAGGTAATACCGCCCTGCATATAGCACACAAAAGGTTCCCGCATCGGCGCGTCAGCAGAAAGCTCAATGGATGCGCCCTGCACAAACGCGCCCGCCGCCATCACTACCGGCACGGCATAGCCCGGCATAGCCCAAGCCTCCGGCGTCACATAGGAGTCTACCGGCGATCCCGCCTGGATGCCCCGGCAAAACCGCAGCAGAGGCTCACTCGTCCCAAAGGCAATGGTCTGGATGATATCATACCGCGGCTCCTCCGGCAAAGGATCCACCGCATAGCCCAATTCCTGCATCACTGCCGCGCAAAAAACCGCCGTTTTCAGCGCCTGTGCTGTGACATGCGGCGCACAGAAAAACCCCTGATACAACAATCGGTTTACCCCCAGGGTCGCACCGCACTCCCCGCCGATGCCCGGCGCAGTCAGCCGCATCGCCGCATTATCCACCAGGTCCTTCCGACCTGCGATATAACCGCCCATGGGCGCAAGACCGCCCCCTGGATTTTTGATCAGGGAGCCGGCAATCAGGTCCGCACCGGCCTGCAGCGGCTCGATTTTTTCACAAAATTCACCGTAGCAATTGTCCACCATAATGACAGCCGCCGGGTTTACCGCCCGCACAGTCTCACAAATTCGGGCAATTTCACCGCAGCTCAGAGTTTTTCGCACCGCATAGCCTCGGGACCGCTGAATCAGCACCAGGCGGACGGCAGGATCCCCTGCCGCGGCAGAAATTCCGTCATAATCCGGCAGTCCGCCCGCCATTTCTACCAGACGATACCCAACACCGTATTGGGACAGGTTGCCCCAGGCATCCCCTGTCAGCGTGTTCAGGAGGGTATCGTAAGGTGCCCCGGTTGCTGACAGCACCACATCTCCCGGCCGCACACACGCAAAAATTCCGCATGAAAGGGCATGCGTGCCGTTAACAAACTGCACCCGCACAAGCGCCGCTTCTCCGCCAAATACATCCGCATAAATCGCGTCCAGCGCTTCTCTTCCCTGGTCGTCGTATCCATACCCTGTGGTGCCTCCAAAAAAGGTATCCGATACCCGGTGTTTCTGAAAGGCCGCCAGTACTTTCTGCGTATTGCCGCTGCTGATTTCTTCAATTCGCCGGAAATAAGGCGCCGCCGCTTCTTCTGCTTTTTGTCCGAGGGCCAGCACCCGTTCCGATAATTTAAGATAATTCATGGTGTACTCCTAAAAAAACTTTACGCCAGCACCGATTCTCCAGCCGGTGTCACAAACAGGCTTTCGCTCTGCTCTGTTATATGCAGCGCATCGGTGGATACGGTGCGGATTATGGTGCCGCCCTTGTAAAAATCCGCCTGGTAAAGCAGGCCTGTGATGGTGGATATGTAATAGATTTCCTTTCGCTCCCCATCCGAGACCGTAACGGCGATACATGGCTCTCCGTTCTGGTTACACAGTTCTGTGCCGGCGATGCGCTCTTTGTCCAGCGCGACAACCTCCTCATAGGTTGGCAGCATGCCGGTATTGTCCCCATTGAACATTCCGATCGCCCCTTCGTAGCAGGAGGCGTCTCCTGCTTCCCAGGCATAATACCGGGAAGGGCCGGTAAGCACTGTGTTTTTTACCGTTCCATTGGCGTTTAAGAATTCATTTTTGCAGTAGCCATTCTTCACATACCGCCGACATTGCAGCACCTGCTGGCTGCCGTCCGGCAGAAACAGCGTGTTGGACAAAAGAAGATCGTATTCGGCGGGACGCTCCAGGCTGCCGATCACTGCCTGTACCGTATCGTTTGTCACCGTTATATCCGCAAAGGAAACGCCGTCCTCTTCCTCCGGTTGTGCCACATGCAAGGCCGCTTCGTCCTTGGGCAGAGTAATTTCCGTATCCTTGCTTGCATATACCACGGAGGATGTATACAATCCCGCGGCCAGCATGCAAAGCAGCAATACCGAACCAATGGCCGCCAGCATTGGCAGTCTGGGGTGTTTCATAGTTTCCTCCTTTCACAGGTTCCTAAAAAAGCGCCGGCAGTTCCCTGCTTTCATCAAAATACCGCAGGATGAGTTGGACGATCCGCTCGCTGGTGTGTCCATCGCCGTAAGGGTTGGCGGCTTTTGCCATTTTTTCATACGCCGCACGGTTTTCCAGCAATTCCGATGCAAGGCTTACAATGCCGTCCCGGGATACGCCCGCCAGCTTTACCGTTCCTGCTTCAACGGCTTCCGGCCGCTCCGTTTCCTTTCGCAGCACCAGCACCGGCTTGCCCAAAGAAGGTGCTTCTTCCTGGAGTCCGCCGGAATCCGTCATAATCAGATAGGATCTTGCCATCAGGTTGTGCATTTCATCCACCGCAAGAGGCGGAACGCGATGCACGCGCTGGTTTTCCGCCAGATATCGGCCCGCGACTTCCTGCACATAAGGGCTGAGATGCACCGGGTAGACCACCTGGACGTCTTCAAACCGCCGGGTGATTTCATTCACTGCCTGCAAAATATGCTCCATCGGCGTCCCGTAATTTTCCCGTCGGTGCGCAGTCAGCAGAATGACCCGATTCTTTTGAAAATCCAGGCGGTGCAGCGGCATGGTATGAAACACATAATCTTCCCGCACCGTATTCGCAATGGCGTCAATGACGGTATTTCCCGTGACATATACATGGCTTGTAATCCCCTCTGCCAGCAAATTATCCCGATTTTTTCTGGTGGGTGCAAAATGCAGATCCGCCAGCACGCCGGTAAGGCGGCGGTTCATTTCTTCCGGAAAGGGGGAATATTTGTCATACGTGCGTAGCCCCGCTTCCACATGTCCTACCGGCACCTTGTGATAAAACGCGGCCAGCGCGCCGGCAAAGGTGGTGGATGTGTCGCCATGCACTAAAATCATATCTGGTTTTGCCGACGCAATCACATCATCCAGCCCGTTTACCGCCCTTGTGGTAATGCCGCAAAGGGTCTGGTTTTTCTGCATGATATTCAAATCATAATCCGGCGTAATCTTAAAAATATCCAACACCTGATCCAGCATCTGCCGGTGCTGTGCCGTCACGCAGACTATGCTTTCAATCTCCGGATGGTCCTGCAGCTTCAGCACCAGCGGTGCCATTTTAATGGCCTCCGGCCTTGTGCCAAAAATCGTCATTACTTTTATTTTTTTCATACTATTTCACCCGCGCGGCATGCTTTGCCGCTATTGCAAATCGCTATTTTGTTTCTTCTCCGCCGTCCGGCGTTTCCTCCCCGGCGTTCTGTTTCTCCGCCTCTTCCTCGCTGTGCCCCGCCAGCTTTCCATAGAACAGCTTCGTTCCCACAGCAATGGCAATAATCACCGCCAGCACCAGCACCATCGCCTTCATTTCCCCGCTGGAGGTAAGCACCACCGCCGCAAGCCCCAGAGTGCCGCTGATGGCGTATAAAATAGCCACCGCCTGCTTTTGGTTAAATCCCATATCCACCAGCCGATGATGGATATGTCCCCGGTCCGGTGCCATAGGACTTTTTCCCGCAAGAACGCGCCGGGTAATGGCAAACAGAGTGTCGAACAAGGGCAGCCCCAAAATGAGCAGGGGCACGACAAAGGAAATCACCGCATACAGCTTGAACATTCCCTGAATGGAAACCGTCGCCAGCATAAATCCCAGAAATGTTGAGCCGGTATCTCCCATAAAAATTTTCGCTGGATTCAAATTATACGGCATAAAGCCGATGCATGCGCCGGTAAGCGCCGCCATCGTAACCGCCACCGGCGGTTCTCCGGCCAGCAGCCCCACCGCCAGCATTGTAATGCATGCAATAGACGACACGCCCACCGCAAGGCCGTCCAACCCGTCAATCAGATTGACGGCATTGGTCACCCCAACAATCCACACAATGGTCAGCGGGATGGCGAGAAATCCCAGGTTAATATACAGTTCATCGCTTAAAATATTAAAATTAGAAATGTTTTGTATGGTAAGATCGCCGAAAAACACCGGCACACAGGCCGCTGCAATCTGCACCACAAACTTAAGCTTTGCGCCAAGGGCCATAATATCGTCAAAAATTCCCAGCACGACGATGATAGAAGCGCCGATTAAAATGGACTGCATAGAACGGCTGATATCGCCAAACACCAGGATGCTGATTAAAAACCCCAGAAAAATCGCCAGACCGCCCAGCCTGGGTATTGGTTTTTTATGCATTCTGCGGTTATCCTTCGGCACATCAATGGCGCCCACCCGATAAGCCAGCCGCTTTACCAGCGGAGTGAGCAGAAAGGACAGCACTCCCGCCGTAACAAAGGCCAATATTACAATGATCAATACTCCATAATCCGCCATTCTTTTTCCTCTTATCCCAAAACCTGCTTAAAACGGCTGTTTTACAAAGCCCACCTTACGATAGACCTTATCCAGGGTTTTCCGTGCCATCGCATACGCGCGCCGCGCGCCCTCCCGGTATACGCTTTCCAGATAATCTTTGTGTTTCAGGAGGTCTTCCGTGGTTTCACGGATCGGCCGCAGCAGTTCGCAAACAGCTTCTCCAACCGCAGACTTAAACGCGCCATAGCCCTGGCCCTCAAATTCCAGTTCCACCGCTTCCGGTGTGATTCCCTTTGCCAGGGAATAGATGGCAATGAGGTTGTTAATGCCGTCCTTGCCTTCGCCCCTTGTCACCCGGGTATCGCTGTCTGTCACCGCCCGCTTAAATTTGCGCAAAATGTCTTCCGGTCTATCCATCAGCAAAATAAAGCCGTTCTGATTCTCATCGGATTTACTCATCTTGCGGCTTGGATCCTGCAGCGACATTACCTTTGCCCCCACCGTTTGGGTGTAGGCTTCCGGCACCCGAAACGTATCCGAGTATATGCCGTTAAACCGCTGGGCAATATCCCTTGTCAGTTCCAGGTGCTGAAGCTGGTCGACTCCCACCGGCACCATATCCGTCTGATACAGCAGGATATCCGCCGCCATCAGGGTCGGATAGGTAAAGAGGCCGGCGTTCACATTTTCCGCATGGCGCGCCGACTTATCCTTAAACTGCGTCATACGGGACAATTCTCCGAACATGGTATAGCAATTGAGCACCCAGGCAAGTTCTGCATGCGCCGGCACATGGCTCTGCACAAACAAAACGCTTTTCTGCGGGTCGATGCCGCAGGCAATATATTGCGCCAAAAGCTCCAAGGTCTGCTGCCGCAGTTTGGCCGGCTCCTGCCGTACTGTGATGGCATGCATATCCGCCACGCAGTAAATACAGTCATAGTCCGCCTGCAGCGGGGCGAAATTCCGGATAGCGCCCAGATAATTGCCAAGGGTCAGCTTTCCGCTGGGCTGCACGGCGGAAAAAATAATCTTTCTATCACTCATTTTTTCCGTTCTCCCAAATATTCCTGAATGGTTTCCGCCAAAATTCCGATGCCCTTATAAATCTGTTCCTCCGCAGGCATAGAGAAATTCAACCGGATGCCGGAACTTACGATGCTCTCGTCGGCGGCAAAGGTCACGCCAGGCACCGCCGCAACCTTGCGGGCTGTCGCCCGCTGGCAAAGCTGGAAGCCGTCGCAGCCCTGCGGCAGCTCCGCCCACAAAAACAGCCCGCCCTGGGGTCTTGTCACCGTCACGCGGGAATCAAACGATGCGTCGATGGCGGCCAGCATTGCATCCCGTTTACGGCGATAAATGCCGCAAATCTCCTGAATATGGGCGTCCAGATCATACTGGCGAAGATATTCCGCCACAATCATCTGGAAACAAAGATTGGTATGCACGTCGTTGGTCTGCTTGCACACCACCATTTTCGAAAAAATTTCCTCAGGCGCAATGGAAAACCCGATACGCATACCAGGAGAGAGCACCTTGGAATAAGAGCCGCAGTAAATGACCCGTCCCGTCGTGTCAAAGCATTTGATGGGTTTTACATACGCTCCGTCGTAACGCAGCTCAAAATACGGATTATCTTCCAAAATAAGTACGTCGTATTGTTCTGCAAGCTCCAGCATTCTCTTCCGCCGGTCCTCCGGCAGCACTTTTCCGGAGGGATTCTGGAATGTGGGAATGGTATAAATCATCTTGACATTCTTGGTCGTCTGAAGGAGGTGCTCCAAAACGTCCATTTTCATCCCGTGTTCGTCCGTTTCACAGCCAATGAGTTTGGCATTATAGGAGCGAAACGCATTCAGCGCTCCGATAAAGCTGGGATCCTCACAAATCAGCACGTCGCCCTCGTTTAACAGCACCTTTGCCGCAAGGTCAATGGCCTGCTGTCCACCGGTCGTGATGAGGATATCGTCATGTTCTGTACCAATTCCGTATTTGTCATGATAGCGGGCAAATGTCAGCTCCCGCAGCGGCGTATAGCCTTCCGTCGTGCCATATTGCAGGGCCACATCCGCATGGTTTGCCAGCAGATCCGCAGCAATGGCGCTCATTTCTTTCGCGGGGAAGGATTCCGGCGCAGGATTGCCGCCGGCAAAGGAAATGATGCTGGGATCGCCCAGCACCTTAAAGATTTCCCGAATAGCGGATGGCTTCAGGCTTGAAATCCGGTCTGAAAATTTATATTCCATGGGGGTCAGTCTCCTTATTCTATTCATACTTACTTGATATCATAGCACAATCTGTGCTTTCCTGCAATGTAAATCCCGACTTTCCCGCGGAATTTAACGGTTCGGACACAAAGTTTATATCTCCGGCGGCACCAGGCGCTGAACAAAAAAATGCCTGCCTGTTTCTAACAGGCAGGCAAAAACGAACGATAAAAAGCTTTACTTCTCGCCGCCGTCTTCCTCGTCCAGCTCCGACATATCAAACTCCAGGTCCTCGCCGCAGGCCGGACATTCCATTGCGCCTTCGGAAAGGGTTCCTTCGTCTACATAAATTTCTTCGCCGCAGGTGGGACAAACCACTTCGTACAGATCTTCATCGTCCAGATCTTCGCCATCGTCCTCTTCCCAATCGCCGTCATACAGATCTTCCGCCATCTCGTCGATTTCGTCATAGATTTCGTCAATTTCCTCTTCCACTGCGTCCAGTTCTTCCTCCAGATCCGCAGACTGGTAGGCGAGGTCTTCCAGAATATCCGCTATTTCGGCCAGGACTTTTCCTTCTTTGGATTCCGTATCCATATCCAGTCCCTGCATCAGTCCCTTTAAATAGGCCACGCGTTCTGTAATTGTCATAATCATACCCTCCTTTGAAGTGTTTCTCAAGTTATTGTTCCCGGCAGAACGTTTTTTTAACCCTTTGCCCGTTCCAAATACTCCCCGGTCCGTGTATCAATTTTGATCTTATCGCCCTGTTCAATAAAAAGCGGCACATTAACCTGGGCGCCGGTTTCCACGGTAGCGGGTTTTAATGTGTTCGTCGCCGTGTTGCCTTTGAAACCAGGATCGGTTTCCGTAATCTCCAGTTCCACAAACAGCGGCGCTTCCACCGCAAAAACGCTGCCCTTGTAAGACAATACCTTAACTTCCATATTTTCCTTTACAAACCGGAAATCGTCCCCCAGGGTGGTTTTGTTGATGGGGATCTGGTCGTAAGTTTCCATATCCATAAAATAATACAGGTCCCCTTCGTTATAAAGGTACTGCATATCCTTGCGCTCTACATAAGCCGGCTCGTATTTGTCCGTGGGGTTAAAACTGCGTTCTACCACCGCGCCGGTGATGACGTTCTTCATTTTCACGCGGACAAACGCCGCGCCCTTGCCCGGCTTTACATGCTGGAATTCCACAACCTGCTGCACCTGTCCATCCATTTCAAATGTTACGCCGTTTCTGAATTCGCCTGCTGATATCATCTGTTAAACCTCCATATATCCGATGTGTAAATCATCCTGTTTATCTCTCACTATTTTACATTAAACCCCGGTCGTTTGCAATACCTATGGGAGAATTATCAAATCTTTTGGGGTTTTGGTCAAGTTTTCGCACCCGTCTTCCGTGATATACAGCATATCTTCTATACGCACGCCAAAGTTCCCCGGCAGATAGATTCCCGGTTCGGCGGTCACCACATTGCCCGCTGCCAGCATATCCCCGGACGCCGGGCTTTCCACCGGCCCCTCATGAATTTCCAGCCCAACGCCATGACCGAATCCATGCCCGAAATACGCGCCGTATCCCGCATCCTCAATAATCCGGCGGGCCGCCTGATCCGGGGCGGCGGCCGGAACGCCGGCTCTCACCGTCTGAATGCCTGCATTCTGCGCCGCCAATACGGTTTCATAAACCTGCCGCATCTCCTCCGATGCTTCCTCCACCGCAACCGTCCTTGTCATATCGGAACAGTAGCCTCGCTGCATGCATCCAAAATCCATGGTGACAAAGTCGCCCCGGCGCACAACATTCCCATCCGGCGTGCCATGGGGCATAGAAGATTTCTCC
Source organism: uncultured Eubacteriales bacterium (assembly GCA_934395135.1). GTDB lineage: Bacteria > Bacillota > Clostridia > Oscillospirales > Butyricicoccaceae > CAKRRK01. Next base: position 242,708 of record CAKRRK010000001.1, read on the forward strand.
CCCGCCACGACAATGGGATCAAACGACATCCGTTCCGCGCCGTGCCGCAGCATCTGATAACACAACGCCGCAGCAATCTCCTGTTCCGTCGCCCCCGCCCGGATAGCGGGCAGAACGGCCTCAAAAGCCTTTTCCGCAATGGCCTGCGCCTTTCGGATTTGTTCCTTTTCCCACTGGGATTTTACGGTGCGCAGCGCGGCAAACACATCCCCGGCAGGCACCGTCTCCGCCGCCAAATCCTCCTTCCATTTGCAGTAAGATGCATAGGTAAGGTGGTCCGCCTCCAGGGCGATGGTTTTAATCCGGTGTTCCCGAATCACCCGGTTCACCAGGGCGGGATAGGGCGTTTCCCGGCTGCTTTCCTCCACCTGGAACCCCTTAACGCTTCGTTCCGCCGCTTCGATGTAACGGGAATCCGTGAAAAAATACCCCTTTGTTTCGGTCAGCACTGCGACGCCCGCGCTGGACGGAAAGCCTGTGACGTACCGTCGGTTGGACGGGCTTGTCACAAGCAGCGCATCATATTCCAGGGAACGCAGCTGTTTTCGAATAACATCCAACAATTGACAAACCTTCTTATTCCAGATTTAGCAGCGCATCCACTGCCAGCAGATAACTGTTTTTTCCAAAACCCGCGATGACGCCGACACAAACCGGAGAAATCACCGAAGTGTGGCGAAATTCCTCCCGGGTGTGGATGTTGGAAATATGCACCTCCACGCATGGCAGCCGTACTGCAGAGATCGCGTCCCGGATGGCGTAGCTATAGTGGGTATATGCGCCGGCATTTAACAGGATGCCGTCATATTCTCCCATCGCCTCCTGAATCTTTGTCACAAGCTCTCCTTCGCAGTTGGATTGAAAAAAATCGCAGGAAACGCCATTTTTTCGGCATTTTTCCTCCACCTCTCCGCAGATGGAGGCGAGGCTGTTCCGGCCGTAAATGCCAGGTTCCCGCACGCCAAGCAGGTTGAGATTTGGTCCGTTGATCACCAGTATCTTTTTCATTTTGTTTTCTGTGCCTCCCTGTATGCTTTCATCATGGAAACTGCGTCCTCCGCCTGCGTCCCGGCAGATTCGCAGATGACGGTCGGAGTATACCCCCGTTTGGCCAGTTCCTCCGCCACCGGCGCAAATTCCGGTCCAAACGTCTCATCCGCAAACGTCAGATGGCGGATCTCCCCGCCCTTTCCATATTCAATCTTGGAAAAATGACAATGGGCGTTTTGGGTTCGTTCTTTTCCGATCCCGGCTTCCATCGTATCGAACAGCGCCGCAAACGCCGCCGCTTCCCGATATCGGCCTTTTGTCTGCGCGTTCAGATGGCCAAAGTCGATGCAAGGCATCAGCCGGTCATCCGACCGCACCACCTGGCAGATTTCCTCCAGGGTGCCGAAGACATTGATCTTTCCCATCGTTTCAACGCAGAGAATCTGTTCTGAGTAGCCTGCGCCGTCCATCTCCCGCAGGATATCCTTAAGATTGCAGATGGTATGTTCCAGCGCTTTTTCCCGGGACAGCTTGCCCAAACCGCCGCCATGCACCACAATCCGCCGGGCGCCCATTGCCTTTGCCGCCGCGCAGCTGCTCAGCACATAGGCGATATTTTTCTCCATCCGTTCGGATTCCCGGCTGGACAGATTGATAAAATACGGCGCATGCACCGACAGGGTGACGCCGCATTCTGCCGCCTTTTTTCCAATTTCACCGGCGGTTTTCGCGCCGATGTTCACCCCGCGCCCACAGGGGTATTCATAGGCGGAAAGTCCCATTTTTCGAATTTCCCCTATGACGTCTGCCGTTCGTTTTATGCCCGCCTCAACAAACGCCTGGGAATTGCCCGCAGGCCCGAATTTTATTTCCATTTCTGCCCCAGCTTCCTCCGCTTCTGTATAAACCCATGTTCAAACAAATACCGGACATGGATCCAGAAATCATGCTTGTCGTAAGATTCCACATAAATCGTGGTGGCGCCCGCCAGATTACCGCCAAAGGTATCGGTATAAATCTGATCCCCGATAACCGCCACTTTCTCGATGGAAACACCTACCATAGCGCACCCCTTGCGAAACGCGCCTGCAAACGGCTTTTTCGCCCGGCTGAGATGTTTCCCCGGCAGTTCTCTGCAAAAAAAGGATACTCGGTTCTCACTGTTGTTGGAAAGCACCAAAACCTGGATTCCGCAGTCCACAAAACTCTGTAAAAACGGCTTTACCCCTTCCGGCGGCGACGCTTTATGCCGGGATTCCATCGTGCCATCCAAATCAATGAACACGGCCTTAATCCCCATATCCGCCAGTTTCTGCGGTTTTATCTGATAAATTTCTGAAAATACAAAATCCGGAACAAACGCTGAAAATATCATACTCTATCCTCTGTTTTATGAATATCGTTATCATACCAACATATATTTTAATAGATTTGTCCCTGCAAGTCTACTGTTTAATTATGAAATGAGGATTTTTTTATGGAATTTACAGACCAGTTTATCATTGCCGCGGCTGGCAAGGACGCAATTGAAGTGCAGAATGCGGGGCTGCCCTGCTTGAACCTTGCCTATTCTCTGACGCCGCGGGGCGGTTTGCAGTGCGATCGGATGGTTTCCAATCCCCGCCGGTCGATTCTGGGCATTTCCAACGTCCGCCACACCAAAACCTGTGAAAATCCTTCCCTGCTTTCCGACGATATCCTGTCGGCCGTCAAGCGGCTAGGATTTTCCGGCGTTTTTGCCGATCTGGAAGAACCCCTTGCCGCCGGTATTCTGCCGGTGTTGGACGCTGTGCTGCACAAACACGGCATCCCTCTTTTTGTTCCCTGTTTTAAAACCGTCTATACCTCCCATGCCTTTATCACCATAGAAACCGCCATCAGCGGCGGCATTTTCCGGGAGTATGTCCGAGAATATACGGAAACATATGCCCATATCGCCGCCCAGGTAACTCCGGTATCCACAGAGTTTCTGCTGCCAGCCCAGGACGCCGCCGGCACCCCGGTTTCCCGGGAAGACATCGCCCGCCGGATCCGGGAACAAAATGCCTCTGTGTTTTTTTCCAGCGAGCTTTGCTGCAATTATTTCACCTTCACCGACAGCGAACAAAAGGGCCATTTTGTTATTTTTGACGACGCGCGAACCCTGCAAAAAAAGGTCAGCATTTTGCAGGAAGCCGGCATTGGTCATATTTTCATTGTATATCCCCACTTTCTGGAATACATAAAAGAACAGGCAGGGTAAAAACCCCGCCTGTTTTCTTTTTTCCTATCTGCAGCAACCGCAGCCGTTATCGCAGCCGCAACCGCAGTTGTTGTCGCAGCCACAGCAATCGTCATCTTTGTTGACACAGAAAACCCAGATAATGATGATTGCCAGAATGATAATGATCCACCAGTAGCATCCATTGGAATTGTTGTTACTAAACATAAATGTTACCTCCTAAAAGTAATTCCTCTATATACTATTTCGGAGGCGGGATTTTGGTTCCCCTAAAGCATGGTATTTGTTTGACGATATTGTTCCCGGGAAAAAATGCCTTTGGCAATGAGCACGTCGGCCAGGGTATCGGCAGAATGCTTCATCCCGGCGCCAAGGGCCAGATAGGAAACGTACACCATATTGTCCCGGTAAAAATACCGCTGTGCCTGGATCGCGGCGGCGTCTGCCGGGGAAAGCACGCCGGCTGTCTGGGCAAAGTCTACCGCGCTGTTCCAGACAAAATCCCCCGCGCCGTCGTCATATTGCAGCGCCCGCAGAATAAACGTCAGAAACTGATTGCCTGTCATAATCCCGTTGGGAGTATAGGTGGTGGCGGACGTTCCGTTTGTATAACCCATGTGATACGCATAGGCCACATAGCGGTCTGCCCAGGCGGGGACGTCTGCAAACGGATGGCTTCCGCCATAGGAAAGAGCCGCCTCTTCTTCTCCCAAAAGCCGAAGCAGCATGACAACTCCTTCAATCCGCGTGGACTGCCGATCCAGTTCATATCCCGTTTCCGTGCCGCGGAACAGTCCCAGGGAATACAATGCGTCGCCATAGCTTGTATATTGCACCAAATACGATTCTCCGTCAGCTTTGGAGAAGGTTCCCTTTGCATATACAGCACCTGCCGAAACCGCAGTAAAAGACGCCGTTGTCTCCTCCGGCACCAGGTAGCTGTGGTATTGGATGAGGCTTCCTGCCTGCAATTCACTGCCTGCGGTAAGATCCAGCACCCTGCCGCCGGACAGAGACACTGTGCCGGACCACACAAACAGCTGTGTTCCCGTTCCGCCGGAAATCACCGTGCCCGGCTGTACCGGTACTTTGGTATATCCTCCGCCGGCCGGCGCAAGGAGATCGGCCGCATAGGCGGCATATTCTTCCGTTGTTTGCGGAACGGCGGTTTCCGCCTCCGCTGCCGCAAGCGCCGCCGCCGTCTTTTCCGCCGCGGTGTTTACCACGCTGGAACGATAGGTACTGTCAAGATAACTTTTGGAAATCAGCGGGTCGCTTTTGGTGCCGGCCGTACCCGCCGCAACGGCAGTTATGACCAGCGCCGCCGCAGCCAGCGCGGCAACTATACTTTTTCTCTTCATGCAGGCGGACTCTCCTCTCTTTGTCAACTGATTTTTTTCTATTATACGACAGATTCGGCGGTTATGCAATGCAAACCCCATTCTCTTTGTCAAAAGTCTGCCCTGTGCGCAGAATCCCCAGGATGTCAAGCGCAGCAAAAACCCGATACCCGCAGAAAACTGCGGATACCGGGTTCTATGTGTTGTTTCGGTACAGACCGTTATTATTCCACTTTGTAGCAAAGTGTCATAAGGCTGTCGGAAAAATGAACGTTTTCCACCGCAACCCCGCACTCCTCGCTTTTTATATCCACATTGGTAAAGTTCCAAATGCCCTTAATCCCGCTTTTTACCAGGGTATCCGCCATGCTGTTGGCGAAATCCCTCGGTATGGTGAGCACCGCAATGTCCGGCTTCTCTTTTTTTACATAGTCTTCCAATTCGGACACCGGCCGGATGGTAATGTCGCCGAACGTTCTTCCGATAATGTCCTTGCTGGCATCAAACCCACAAATCAGCCGGAACCCGCAGCCAAAAAAATTGAAATTTTTGATCAGCGCTTTTCCAATGTTACCAATTCCAATGATCACGGCCGTGCGGTTTTTATGCAGTCCTAAAATACGGGAAAGCTCCTCCAGCAGCTTTTCCACGTTGTAACCGTATCCCTGTTGACCGAACCCGCCAAAGCAGTTGAGATCCTGCCGGATCTGCGAGGCGGTGATGCCCATCGTCGCGGCAAGTTCCTTGGAGGATATTCTCGCCACATTTTTCTCTTTCAGGTCGGAAATGTATCGATAGTAACGAGGTATACGGTTAATGACGGTCTGCGAAATTTCTTTATTTTTTTCCACGTATAGCCTCCTTCTGTCTACAATGATTTTATGGTTTCCAGTACATAGTTTGTAAATTCTTCCCCGGTTGCCCCGTCGCTTCTGCCGGTGCAGACATACTTCTTATCCTGGAACATACAGATATCCAGCGCGGTTTCCAGCTTCTTTGCAAGCTCCACTTCACCAATGTGCTCCAGCAGCATAACAGACGCCCGCAAAATGGAGCATGGATCCGCATAAATATCCCGCCCTTCCTGCACCATCCGCGGCGCCGAGCCATGGATGGCCTCAAACATCGCATACCGTTTGCCGATGTTGGCGGAGCCGGCCGTACCAACGCCGCCCTGCAGTTCCGCCGCTTCGTCTGTAATGATATCCCCATACAGGTTCGGCAGCACCACAACCTTAAAGTCACGGCGGCGGTTTTCATCCAGCAGCTTCGCCGTCATAATGTCGATGTACCAGTCGTCAAACCGCACCTCCGGGTATTCCTCTGCGATTTTCTGGCAGGTTTTCAGAAATTTGCCGTCGGTAGTTTTTATGATATTGGCCTTTGTTACCGCCGTCACGCGGTTCTTTCCGGTCTTTCTTGCATAATCGAATGCCAGCCGCGCAATCCGTTCGCATCCCTCTGACGTAGCCACGGTAAAGTCAATGGCAAGGTCTTCCGTCACATTGACCCCCAGGCTGCCCACCGCGTAACCGCCTTCTGTATTTTCCCGGTAAAATGTCCAGTCAATGCCCTGTTCCGGAATTTTGACCGGCCGCACGTTTGCAAACAGGTCCAGCGCCTTGCGCATCGCCACATTGGCGCTTTCCACATTCGGCAGGCCGTCGCCCGCTCTCGGCGTTGTAGTAGGGCCTTTCAAAATGACGTGGCAGGCTTTCAGTTCTTCCATAGTGTCCGGCGGAATCGCGCAGCCAAGTTCCGCCCGCCGTTCGATTGTCAACCCGTCAATCACGCGAAATTCCACTTTTCCCGCTTTTACTTTATCGTCCAGCAGGGTTTGCAGCGCCATCATCGCCGTCTGCGTGAGCCGCGGTCCGATGCCGTCGCCGCCACACACGCCGATGATGATTTTATCCAGCTTGCTGTAGTCGATAAAATCCCCTTGGGCTTTCATTGCCTCTACCCGGGCAAGCTGCATGGTGATAATCTCTTCAAAACGTTCCATTGCCATATTCATAATCACATTCCTCCAACAGATTTTATTGTATCAAATTTGGAATATGTTTGTCAAGAAAATAACAAACAAGGACACGCAAAAACAGCGTGTCCTTGCCGATCTTATGCCTGCTGGGCTTTTGTATAGTTCAGCGTGCCGCCGGCCAGCAGGGCGCTGCGCTGCCGCTGAGAAATGTCGCAGTCTGCCTGGAAGGTATGTCCGCCGGCACAAACGGTTACCGCACCGCCTGCTTCAATTTCCGCCCGAATATGAGGCAGGGTGATTTCATCCAAAAGATTTACCTTGTCATAGTCTGCAGGGTCTGCAAACGTCAGGGGGATGATGCCGGAATTCACCAGATTTGCCTTATGAATGCGGGCAAAAGATTTTGCCAGCACTGCGCGCACGCCGAGGTACAACGGCACCAGCGCGGCATGCTCTCTGGAGGAACCCTGCCCGTAGTTTGCGCCGCCGATAATGACGCCGCCGCCCTGGGCCTTGCACCGTTCCGGAAATTCCGGATCCACATTGATAAAGCAATAGTTGGAATAATACGGGATATTGGAACGATATGGCAGAAGCTTGGAGCCTGCCGGCAGGATATGGTCTGTGGTAATATTATCCTCCGTTTTCAACACGATTTTTCCGGTATAAGCGGATTCCAGCGTCTTTCCAAGCGGGAACGGCTTGATGTTCGGCCCCCGCTGCACCTCCACCTCATCCGGATTTTCTGACGGGGAAATAATCATGCAGTCGTTGATTTCAAATTCCGAAGGCATCGCAATCCGAGGCATTTTGCCCAGGGTGCGGGGGTCGGTCAGCACGCCGGTGAGGGCAGACGCCGCGGCGACTTCCGGCGACACCAGGTAAATTTTTGCATCCTGGGTGCCGCTCCGGCCTTCAAAGTTCCGGTTAAAGGTGCGCAGGGACACGCCCGCCGACTCCGGCGACTGTCCCATGCCGATGCACGGACCGCAGGCGCATTCCAGAATGCGGGCGCCGGACGCGATAATCTCCGACAGGGCGCCATTTTTCGCCAGCATATGGAACACCTGCATAGAGCCGGGCGAAATGGTAAGGGATACATCCGGATGCACCGTCCTGCCCTTTAAAATATGCGCCACCTTCATCATATCGTGGTAGGAGGAATTGGTACAAGAACCGATGCAGCACTGATTCACCCGAATGGGACCGATACCGGTCACCTCTTCTACGTTGTCCGGCATATGCGGCTTTGCCGCCAAAGGTTCCAGCGCGCTCAAATCAATGGTGTATTCCTCATCGTACTTTGCATCCGGATCAGAACACAACTCCACATAATCCGCTTCCCTGCCCTGGGCCTTTAAAAACTCCCGGGTGACTTCATCGGACGGAAAGATGGAGGTAGTCGCCCCCAGTTCTGCGCCCATGTTGGTTATGGTTGCGCGTTCCGGAACCGACAGCGTTTTTACGCCCTCACCGGCGTATTCCACAATCTTCCCGACGCCGCCCTTTACCGTCATAATGCGGAGCACCGCCAAAATTACATCTTTGGCAGACACCCAGTCGGACAGCCGGCCCGTCAGGTTGATCCGCACCATTTTGGGCATGGGAATGTAATACGCGCCGCCGCCCATTGCAACTGCCACGTCCAGTCCGCCAGCGCCAAATGCCAGCATGCCGATGCCACCGCCGGTCGGCGTATGAGAATCCGATCCGATGAGGGTTTTGCCCGGCGCGCCAAAGCGCTCCAGATGAATCTGATGACAGATGCCGTTGCCGGCCTTGGAATAATAAATTCCATGCTTTTTCGCCACGGAACCAATGTATTTATGGTCGTCCGCATTTTCAAACCCGGACTGCAGCGTATTGTGGTCGATATAGGCTACGGAACGTTCTGTTTTTACCTGATCCACCCCCAGCGCTTCAAACTGCAGATAGGCCATTGTTCCTGTGGCGTCCTGCGTCAAAGTCTGGTCAATCCGCAGGCCGATCTCCTGCCCCTGAACCATGTTTCCATCCACCAAATGCGCTTTTAATATTTTTTCCGCAATTGTCATTCCCATGTTTTCCGACTCCTTTTCTATCTTCCTCATTAAAATCTGCAAGCTTTGTATGGTCTTCTCTCTTGCTGTGACACAAAGGTTTTCCACATTTCCACAGAGTTTTCCACATTTAAAGCAGGGAAATCCTGACTTTTCCACCAATTTCCGGTAGTTTATGTAACTATTTTGTCATTTTGCGTTTCCATATTGTAACCTTTGCAGCCAGATAGCATTTGCAGCCATTCCTTCATTTTGTTCGCAGCCGTCCCAGTAAAACATTTTTTCGGGCTGTTTCATCCTAAAACAGCGCCTGCAGTCTTTCCTTTTTTATTGTACATAAAACACGCCGGTTATGCATCAGCTTTTTTTACTGATATTTTCACAAATATCTGCCGTTGCATAAGCATTTTGCCAAGTTGTGCCGGTATTGCCGGCTAAAAACTCATAATATCCCTGGCTGCCAATCATCGCCGCGTTATCGCCGCACAAATCCACCGGCGGCAGATACAGCCGAACGCCTTCCTGTCCGGCCATAGCAGAAAGATCCCGCCGCAGCCTGGAGTTTGCCGCAACGCCGCCGGCGCACACCACAACGCGGCTGCCGGTCTCCCGAATCGCAAGGGCCAGACGGGATGTAAGCGTTTCGCTGACCGCTGCGCTGAATGACGCTGCAAGGCCGGCTTTGTCCAGTTCCTCTCCCTTTTGTCCGGCATGGTGCACCAGGTTGATGACCGCGGTCTTCAAGCCGGAAAAGGAAAAATCCAGCGGCGCATCCTTCACCGCAGCTCTGGGAAGCTGGTATCTGGTATCGTCCCCTTCCCGGGATAACGCGTCAATTTTAACGCCGCCGGGATAGCCGATTCCCATTACCCGCGCCACCTTGTCAAAGGCCTCCCCGGCCGCATCGTCCCGAGTGCCGCCCAGAACACGCATGACGGTATAATCCTGCACCTCTACTATGAGACTATGCCCGCCGGATGCGACAAGGCACAAAAACGGCGGTGCAAGTTCCGGATATGCCAGATAATTTGCCGCAATATGCCCCCGGATGTGGTGCACCGGCACAAAGGGCTTTCCAAGGGCAAAGGCATAGGCCTTTGCAAAATTGGCCCCCACCAGCAAAGCACCGATGAGTCCCGGAGCGCATGTTGCCGCAACCGCGTCTATGTCGCTCTTTGCAATCCCGGCCTGAGACAGCGCGCGGCCGGTTACCTTGCAGATGGCTTCCACATGCTTTCTGGAAGCAATTTCCGGTACTACACCTCCATACAAAGCATGCAGTTGCGCCTGGGAATAAATCACATTGGATACAATCCGCCTCCCATCCTCTATCACCGCTGCCGCGGTTTCATCGCAGGAGGATTCTATGGCCAATATCTTCATCGTTCTCACCTGTATTCATAATTCATAATGATGCCGTCCTCCGCAGGATTCCGGTAAAAATTTTTGCGCGTACCCGCTTCATAAAATCCGCAGGAACGATACAGTTTTTTCGCCGTTTCGTTGCCCTGCCGCACCTCAAGGGACAGAGACGAAAGCTTCCCTGCGCCGGCGTTTTGCAAATGGCGCACCAAGGCTTTTCCCACCCCGCGCCGGCGATACGCTTCTTTTACCGCCACATTGGTAATATACCCTTGGTCCAGGACAACATGACAGCCGATATAGCCTGCCACCTCCCGGTCAAAAAGGCAGACAAAAAATCGGGCCGCCGGATTCCGAAGTTCTTCCTCCAAAGCCTTCGCCGACCAGGGAACGGCAAAGCATTCCCGTTCGATGGCAGCCACTTCCGCCACATGCGCTGCGGCCATGGTTACAATCGTCATAGGGTTTCGTCCTCTTTCCGGATGTTTTTAAGAACCTGCTTTACCGCATCATACAGCTGTGCGGCGCACTGTTCGTATCTCTCCAGACTGCACCCAAAGGGATCCGGAATATCCTCTCCGGATATGGTATAAATCTTTTTCCGAAACATTGGATACAGTTCCATCATCCGGTCATAGTGAGCGGCTGTCATACAAATAAGATACTCCGCCTTTTCCGCAATCTCCTTGGTCAGCATTCTGGACGTATGCCCGGAAATATCCGCGCCGTATTTGGCCGCGGCCTGTACCGCGAAATCCGACGGCGGCATGCCGGAAACCGTATAAAGCCCTGCGGAGGACGCCCTATATTGTCCGTTTGCCAGCGCATTGAACATTCCTTCCGCCATCGGGCTGCGGCAGGTGTTTCCAGTGCATAAAAAAACAATGTGTTTCATTCCTGTCTCCTATCCATGTTTCGCCTCGTACCAATCCGCCCCATATGCGGCGTCCGCAACCAGCGGCGCCCGCAGCGGAAAGGCCTGCTCCATTTCCTCTTTGAGGATTGCCGTGACCCGGTCGGCTTCTGCCTGGGGCGCTTCGAGGATCAGTTCGTCATGCACCTGCAGCACCAGGCGGCTCTTCAAATTCTCCCTCCGCAGCCTGCGGCAGACACGGATCATAGCAATTTTTATGATATCCGCCGCTGTAGCCTGGATGGGCGTGTTCAGCGCCACCCGTTCCCCAAACGACCGGATGTTAAAATTTTTGCTCTGCAGTTCCGGCAAATACCGGCGCCGGCCGAAAAGGCTTTCCACATAGCCCTGTTCCGCCGCGGTCTTTTTGATTTGTTCCATATACCGGGCAACTCCCCGGTAGGTACGCAGATAGCTTTTAATATATTCTCCGGCTTCCTTCCGGGACACGCCGATATCCCCAGCCAGGGAAAATTCTGATATGCCGTAAACAATGCCGAAATTGACCGCCTTCGCCCGGGAACGCATGCTGCCCGTCACCTCGTCCAGCGGAACGCCGAAGACCTGGGAAGCGGTAACGGCATGGATATCCACCCCTTCCCGAAACGCCTTCGTCATCGTTTCATCTTCGGCAATATGGGCCAGTACCCGAAGCTCGATCTGCGAATAGTCCGCATCAATGAGCACATAGCCGGGCGGTGCCACAAACATCCGCCGCAGTTCGCTGCCAAGTTCGGTGCGCACCGGAATGTTCTGCATATTGGGATCGGTGGAAGACAACCGCCCGGTGGCGGTCACCGTCTGCTGAAAATGGGAATGCACCCTGCCGTCTATCCTGGACACTACCTTCCGCAACCCGTCTACATAGGTGGAAATCAGCTTGCTCAGCTGCCGGTATTCGATGATGAGCGGTACGATCGGATGGTAGCCCTGAATGGCTTCCAGCACGTCAATGTTGGTGGAGTAACCTGTTTTTGTCTTTTTCACCGCCGGAAGTCCCAGCCTTTCGAACAGGATTTCTCCCAGTTTTTTGGGGGAATTGATGTTAAACGTTTCTCCTGCAAGCTCATAAATATGCTCTGTAATGACCATGAGCCGCTCCGACAGTTTATGGCCGTATTGCCCCAGCTGCTCCTGGTCCAGCAAAATGCCGGTATGCTGCATATCGCCCAAAATATACAGCAGCGGCATTTCAATCTGGGAAAACAGTTCCTTCATCCCCTGTTCTTCCAGTTTTTTATCCAGAAGTTCATACAGTTCATATACCGTTGTACAGTGATCTGCCAGCGCACACACGCTGGCCTCCTCCTCCCCAAAGGGAGAAAAGGCATCGTCGGCTTCATACACCGCTTCGGGAATTTCCCGCTGCAAATAGCCTGCCGCCGTCTTATACAGGGTAAAGCTGTTGTCCGTGGGTGACAAAAGGTATGCCCCGATGCATGTATCAAACACAATACCTTCCGCGCCATATCCCGCCTCCTTCAGGGCAAGAACGGTTTCTTTGGCGTCATGCATCGCGATGGCATAGTCTCCGGAAAACAAGGCGTCCACGCTTTGCCGCCACAAATTCTCATCAAACTCGTTCCGGCTTGCGACATAAGCCGTCGTTCCCACAGCCGCGCCAAAGGCCTCCAGGTTTTTCGGCATAACCACCGCACAAACGCCGGCGTCTTTCAGCGCCGCAAAAAACGACGCCATTTCGGCCGCGTCCTCCACCCGGCGGACGTCAATTTCTCGCGCTTTCTTTTCGTCGGCAAGTCCCAGCCTTGTGATAAAATTTTTAAACTCCAGCCGGACAAACAGCTGGTACAGCCCTGCTTTATCCGCCGGGCCGTCCCGCAGTTCCGCCGCCTCTTTTTCCAGCGGTGCGTTACGATCGATTTTCGCCAGCCGATAACTGAGAAGCGCCAGTTCCCTGCCGGCTTCCAGCTTTTTCCGCACTGCGTTTTTTACCGTGTCGCAGTTCAGATTCTGATACAGATTTTCCAGGGTATGGAATTGCCCAATGAGAGCAGCGGCCGTCTTTTCCCCCACGCCGGGCACCCCGGGTATGTTATCCGAGGCGTCTCCCATCAACGCTTTCAAATCCACCAGATTTTCCGGCGGAAACCCATATTCCTCCGCAAAAAGTTCTGCTGTATAGTTCCGGGAAGTGGTCTGTCCCATTTTGGTCGTCACAAGGCGCACCGTTGTGCCGGCGCCAAGGAGCTGCAGGCTGTCCCGGTCTCCTGTCACAATGACGCATAAATCTCCCGCCCTGTTACAAGCCGCGGAAATCGTTCCCAGCAGGTCGTCCGCTTCATATCCTGCCAGTTCACAGGTGACAATGCCCATGCAGGAAAGCACTTCCTTCAGTACTGGCAGCTGGCAGGCAAGTTCTTCCGGCATCCCCTTGCGCTGCGCCTTATATCCGTCATACATCTGGTGGCGGAAGGTTTTTTCCCGCACATCAAAGCACACAATCACATTATCCGGCCTTTCCTCCTCCTGCAATTTGAAAAATGTTGCCAAAAACCCATAAATTGCATTGGTGTAAAGTCCCTCATGATTTGTCAACAGCCGTATACCGTAAAACGCGCGGTTTAATATGCTGTTCCCGTCGATTATCATATGCTTCATAGCGTAGGTTCCTCCCGTTTTCCTGCCGAAAAAATGCTGCCGCCGGCCTTTCCGGTCACTCCTGAGCTCAGCGGAAAATTGTTATTATAGTAGTATAACATTTTTACTCGCTTTAAACAATATCGCCGAAAAATTCTCTGGGATTCCAGAATGCAAAAAAAACGCAGGGGAAAACTTCCCCTGCAACCTGTATCTTGCGCTGCTTATTTTGCAATTTTTTCTTTTAGGTTTGTGCTTGCCTTAAATACCGGAATTTTCGCCGCCGGAATGGTCATACTTTTGTTTGTTCTGGGATTTCTGCCGACACGTTCGGCCCGCTCCTTCACAGAAAATGTGCCAAAGCCGGAAAACTGGATTTTGTCCCCTTCGGCAAGCACCTCTTCCACCGACGCGATCACCGCGGCAAGCGCCGCCTCCGCATCTTTTTTGGTAAGGCCGGCTTTTTCTGAAACCTTGATAATAAAATCCGATTTTGTCATACCCTTCTCCTATTCTTGACATATTTTGCAATGCAATTTCATTATACCGCATTGCACAAGTTTTGCAATGTTCTTTGAATAGATTTTTTCAATTTTGTACCTTTTGTAAAATAATATTATATCTTTTTAGAAAAAAGATACAATTCTGCCTGCCGTTCGCAAAGGCGAAGAGGATCGTTCCCAAAAAATGCAGACAAACCGGCAAACGGCGCAGAGCTTGCACCCTGCGCCGCCATGGTCGATCCATCGAAGGCTCCGCCGTCGTCCCATCAGCCTACTTTCAGCTGCAGGCGCAGGCGGTCGGCAATCATAGAAATGAATTCTGAATTCGTGGGTTTGCCTTTGGAATTGGAAATGGTATAGCCGAAAAAGCTTTGCAGGATTTCCACATCGCCTCTGTCCCATGCAACTTCAATGGCATGGCGAATGGCGCGCTCTACCCTGGAAGACGTGGTCTTGTATTTTTTCGCCACGGTTGGATATAATATTTTTGTAATGGCATTGATGGCTTCCATATCCTTTACGGTCATAATGATCGCTTCCCGCAAATACTGATAACCTTTGATATGGGCGGGAACGCCGATCTCATGGATAATATTGGTGACCCGCAGTTCAATCTCCAGATCCTCGTTCATCTCCTTTTGCGGGCTGGCCTGCACAAACGACCGCTTGCCGCCGCCCACGGAGAGGATCCTTTGCACAAGGGATCCCATGTCCACTGGTTTGCGGAGGAGGTGACTGACGCCAAGTTCGGAACATTCCAGGCCCGTCTCGTCGGAGGTAAAAGCAGATACAACAATGACGCTCGGCTTTTTGTCCAGCTTTTCCTGTACCTGACGAACGACGGCAAGGCCGTCAAGTCCGGACAGCACAATGTCAATCACAACAACATCCGGCTGTGCCTCGAGAATGCGTTCCACCGCCTCTTTTCCATCTCCCACGCTTCCTGTTACCGCGATGCGTTTTTCTCCAGCGGCATAATCCTCCAGCATTGTTCTGAAGTCCCTGTCTCCGTCTGCAATGAATAATTTGATTTTATTTTCCATGATAAATTCCTCAGCCTTCCAACAAATCTTCGTATATTCTGTCACCTGACAACCATTAATTTACCATGTTTTTCCAGATACCTCAATAGAATTTCCCATTATTTCCCAAAATTTTCCAATTCTTTTTCGACATATTTCGACATTTTGTTGTTGTTTTTGTTTAGCTTTTCGCGGTTTCCAGCATTTCGTCAATAAAAATGCCATATCCCCGCTGGGGATCGTTTACCAAAACATGCGTCACCGCGCCTACCAGTTTTCCGTTTTGCAGAATGGGGGAACCGGACATTCCCTGCACAATGCCGCCTGTCTTTTCCAGGAGTTTCGGGTCGGTAATGCGGATCATAAAGTTTCTGCCGCTTTTATCGGCGGAGGCAATCTTCAGGATTTCTGCGGTGTACGCTTCCACCCGGCTGCCCTCCACATTGGCGAGGATTTCCACCGGGCCGGTGGTCACTTCGGAAAATTCTGCCGTAGGAACGGTCTGTTTCCCCTGATAGAAGCTGCCCTGCGTCACCGTCCCAAAGATGCCGCTGTCGGTATTTTTCTCAATGGTGCCAATATCCGATGAAAATTGAAATTCCCCTTCCAGCTCTCCCGGTGCGCCTACTTCCCCTTTCTGCACCCCTGCCACAGAGGATTCTGTGATGGCGCCTTCCTTCATAGGGATAAGCTGGCCGGTTTCACTGTCACAAATGCCATGGCCCAGAGAACCGTAATCTCCCGTCTGGGGATCAATATAGGTGATGGTGCCGATTCCTGCCATACTGTCCCGTATCATTACGCCAATTCGATATTTTCCGTCCATGGAACGCACCGGCGCGACGGTGCAGGTATTTTCCTGCTCCTGCCTTCGGTAAGCGATCCGGATCGCTTCCCCGTTGCTTTGAAAAATGGTTTGCCGCAAATCTTCATTGGAAAGCACGTTTTTACCGTTTGCGGAAATAATTACGTCGCCTTCCTGCAGGCCTGCGTCTTTTGCCGGAGTCTTCTCGCCGCTTTCCGTCTGCACCGAGGAAAGTTTGACAATCACCGCCCCGTCCGTCGAAAGCTTGATGCCTACTGTCTGTCCCACTGGAATCAGTTCCTGCGCAAACACGGTTGTAATGGTAAGAAGGACGGTCAAAAACAGCGAGGCTGTCATTTTAACTGCCTTTTTTTGCATTTTTTCACCTCCTTTATGTTATTTACTATTCCACAAAGAAATGAAAAAATAGCTGAGATTGTTTTCTTATTTCCTAAGGATTTGACTTGTCAAATTTTTTTAAATGACTGCGGCTTTCTTTTCTCCCTGTGCAGCGCACCTTCCCTGGAGCCCCGGGCCGCGGTTTCTCTTTCTCCCCTCCGCCGCGCGTCTTTTTTCATGACCGCTTTTCTGCAAATCCATTTTTCTTGCATATATTTTTTTCTTTTGCTATACTAAAAACAGAACGGTATGCTGGCGTTGGAATGCTGTTCCTCCGCCGCATTGTATTTGAACTGTTTTGGAGGGAACGCACCTATGAAAGTCGCCGTCATTGGTTCCAGATGTGCCGACGAATCCAGCTATCTGCCGCTATGCGAGGCAGTGCCTTTGGGCGCCAGCGAAATCCTGTCCGGCGGCGCGCCTGGCGCGGACGCCCTTGCAAAGCGTTATGCGGCGGAGGGCGGCCTTTTGTTCCGGGAATTTCTGCCAAACTATGAACGATACGGAAAAAACGCGCCGCTGGTCCGCAATGCGGAAATCGTTCAGCACGCCGACTATGTCATCGCTATCTGGGACGGCGTATCCAAGGGCACCGGCTCTGTCATCATGGAATGCCTGAAAACATATACGCCGGTCAAGGTAATTGGCTGCAGCCCATCTTCCAAGCCTTTGTAGCATTCCGCAATTGGCTGCTGCAATACGCATAAGCCGCTGAAAATTCCTTCCGGTGCTTTTGGTCCGTTTCTTTGGCGTGACCACATGTTTCATTTTAACTTATTGATATATTTTTTATTTATATTACAATTTGTATATTTTCAAACGCCGCGGCGACGGACAAACGAATACACAAAACGGACAGCTGAGCTGTCCGTTTTCCTCTGTTCCGCCAAAATCAAGAATATGTTGCAACCTCCACCTTGGGCGGCATCGCCGGCTCAAATGACTGAAATACCAGCACCGGACCTTCTCCCATATAAATTTTGTGATATTCCTTTGTCATCCTGGCCGTAAGACGAATCCACTGATTGTTTATGAGCCGCAGTTCCTCGCCGCATCGGCACACCACGGCCTTGTATGACAGATCCTCTATGTTGCATGTCATTACCATCCGGCCAATGATAAAATCATATTGGTTCACGCGAAATTCCGTGTTGACCATTCCATGCAAGACAATGACCTTGTCCTGGTATTTTTCCGGCGCTTCGGTAAAGTCCCGGTGCCACACAGCATAGTCCGCATCCCGCAGCACAATCGTATCCCGGGTAATGTCATACGGCAGAATGTCCGGCAAATCGTCGATTTCCAGCCGGCCGTCTTCATATTCATACACAATTTCACAATTGCGGTTTATCGCCCGCACGGTTTTGTGCAGCGCCGCTTTTTCCATGTCTTTGCCGCAGCGGTTCAGCACCACCCGGGTGCAGCCCATCAGCTTGTCTGTTACATAACTGCGGGCATACTGGTCATACTGCGGATATACCCGCCCGTCCCCCAGAACGATTTCCTGCTCGAGAAACCAGCCGTCCGGCAAGTTGTCCCGCAGGAATTTCATCGGCCAGTTTCCATTCATCTCCACAATAACCCGTTGTGGATGCAGTTCGTCGTTCCAGTCGGACAATGTGAAAAAATTCAAGGCGGTATGCTCGTGTATCGTTTTGATCGTGCTGTTCTGCGGCATGTCTTTTTCTTCCAGCCGCGCTTCCCCCTGCTCTGTCAAAATGACAAGCAGCCCGCCGTCCGGCACGCCGTTCTTCAGCCGGCGCCGAATGTATGTGGTTTTTCCCGCGCCGGGAAACCCACTGTAAACTTCCACCGGTACCCTCATCGCTTTCCCTCCTGCTGTTTTTGCTTTAAAACGCATACTGCCCGTCCTGATTGGTGTATTTTACAAGACAGTGAAGATATTCTGTGGTTTTTTTTGCCTTATGTTTCCGGTTTGCTTCTTTGTCCGCCCGGAAACGCCGATGATCCTTGGACACCACATCGTATCTGCCATATTTCTGCATAATGTTCCGTATGGTCTCAAAGGACATCAGCCCTTCGTTATTATAACTCAAAAAGATATATTTAAAATTGGCCCGCCGAATGATGGTTTCAAAGTCGCCCGCCACATTCCGTTTGGAGCAAAAGCCGCTTTTTCGGGCTGTTTCCTTGCGCAGACCGGTTTTTCCCATCAGCGCCGGGCTGTCATACCGGGATATGGTTTCCAGCAAATGATAATTGGCGTTATACTGCCGGGCATTGTAGGGCGGATCCAGATAGAGCACCTCGCCCCGGACTTCTTCGATAAGGTCGCTGACGTCCTGGTTATACACCCGGCCGAGAGGCCCGTCCGGCGCTGCCAGCGGTTCAATGACAAACCGCTTTTCCGCCGCCTTTTTAATGTGCTTCAGATGCGCCCCATAGACAGACGCGGTATTGGCATATTTGTCAATGGAATTTAAAACGCTCGCCAGGCAGAACCAATATTGGTCGTCGCTGATCTCTCCCGCGTCATACATCCGCTGCAGTTCCTGCCGCACCGCGTCGCATTTTTTTCCGTTTTCGTCCGTAAAATAAATGCGGCCGCTGCCGGACCCCTGGCAATAATTGTTATACACAAACCCCTCCACACCGGACAGGCTGTTCAGATAGTCAATTTTGTCCCGGGGCAAATCCGCCGGATTGCCAATCAAATGACGGTTGATGGCATAGCTGTAATGCTGGAAATCATTGGCAATGACAAAACTGCCGTTTTCCCGGAACTTTGCGCCCACAACTCCGGTGCCCGCGAACAGGTCGGCAAATACTTTTCCTTCCAGATGCCCCGTCACATCGGTAATCGCAGTATATAAAAAATCCAGAATGGAATATTTGGAACCGATGTAATTCATGCTTGCCTTTCCTCCCCGCTGCAATACATTGCTTTTACACTGCTAAGGTAGTCTGTAAACTGCCGCCGGATTTCCAGCGGCGAAACAATTTCCACACCGTCTGCCAGACCAAACAGCCAGCCAAAAAACTGCGGGCTGACCTGCGCCCGAACTGTGACGGAAAAATGGTCGGTTCCGTCGGGCACCAAAATCAGCTCTCTGCCGAACCGCTCCGTTACAACGCCCACCAACCGGTTTTCAAAACGCAGCGTTACCTGTTCCTGCGCACCGGCAAACATGCCGAACAGCATCTGAGAATACAGCGCTGTATCAAACCGCTCAAACGCACTTTTTCCCTGGCGTTTTCCGTCTGTAATGCGGATATCCTGCATTTTGTCTACCCGGTAATGGCGAACTTCCCGGGTATGCTCATCAAAGGCCACAAGATAATAGTTTTCGTTATCCCAGATAAGCGCCCAGGGGGAGACGGCATAGTCCCCGCCATTCCGGCGGAAACGTTTTGTCACCTTTTCCGGGGCTGACCAGTCCAGCACCCATTCAAAATATTTCATCCGGATACAGCAGTCCTGCTGGATCGCCTGATGGATGGTGTCAATGTTGTAATACACGCTGTGGTTCATGGTTTTGATCCGGTTTGTGACAAACACCTGATGCTGCAGCTGCCTGGCTTCGTACTTTGACGCCAGTCCCTCCAGCTTTTGAATGAGTTCTCCCGTCTTTTTATGGGTAATAAACCGGGACGCCTGCACCGCATCCACCAACAGCTTGAGTTCCGGAAGTTCAAACGGCCGGCTCGCCATATAGTAGCTGTAATGCCTGCCGGGGCGGGTTTCAATATCATACCCAAATTCCCGCAGCACGGCAATATCATCGTACACGCTTTTTCGCTCCGCATGAATCTGCCGACGCGAAAGTTCCATTAGAATTTCTTGCATCGTCACAGGATGCGCTTCATCTGTCTGCGCCAAAATCTGGAGCAAATGCAGCAGTTTTCCCTTTTGATTGGCACTTTTCGCCATAGGCCCCAACTCCCTTACTGCCTATTCTATCAAAAACCCATGGGAATGTCTAATAAAAAAGTCGAAATCTGCCTAATTTCTCCGCTGGATAAATCTGGAACGCCTGCCATGCCGCCGCAAGACAGGGATCCGACGATTTATGCCGCCATTGCTGTCTCTCCAAGGGTTTTCCTGTCCCGGTATTTTTAATCCAACATGGAAGAATTTTTGTGATTTTTTTGAATTTTACCGAATTTTTTCTTGAAATTGCAAGTATTTTAGCCGAATTGTATTGCATTTTGCAAACAAATGTAATATAATGTGAAACCACAAAAATGTTTGGAGGTTCCCGCTTATGCAGATTCATATTTATAAGGATACACAGGCCATCGGCGCGGCCGCTGCTGCGCTGTTCGCCGCGCAGGTGATCCAAAAGCCAACTTCGGTGCTCGGCCTTGCCACAGGTTCCACCCCAATCCCTGCCTATGCCAAAATGGCGGAACTGTATGCGTGCGGCGCGGTGGACTATTCCAGCGTCACAACCTACAATCTGGACGAATATGTAGGGCTGGATCACTCCCATCCCCAAAGCTACTATTCCTTTATGATGGAGCATCTGTTTTCCCATATCAATGTGCCGGCCGGCAGCATCCATGTGCTTTCCGGCACCGCCCCGGATCCAGAAGCGGAATGCGCCGCATACGAAAAGGCCATAGAAGCCGCCGGGGGCATTGACCTGCAGATACTGGGCATTGGCCGCAACGGCCATATCGCCTTTAACGAACCGGACACTTCCTTTGCACCGGCAACTCATGTGGTAAACCTGACGCAGAGCACCATCGAAGCAAATACCCGGTTTTTCTCCTGCTCCGATGAAGTGCCGCGGCAGGCTCTCACAATGGGAATCGGTTCCATTATGAAAGCCCGGTCCATTGTCCTGATCGCCACTGGGGCAGACAAGGCAGACGCGGTCCGCGCCCTGGTAAACGGCGCAGTGTCTCCCGCATGTCCGGCGTCTGTTTTGCAGCTGCATCCCCGGGTGACCGTCATGCTGGACGCGCCGGCAGCTTCCCTGCTGTAAAGCTTCTGTACAAGCAAGACTGCATTCCCGGAACTGGGAGTGCAGTTTTTTTGCCATGCAGTCCTTCCGGCGGCTTGGCAAAAAAACGCCCCGGGCAGCCGATTGCCGCCCAAGGCGTCCGTATGTTCTCTTATCACCGCGGTGCCGAAAGTAAAGAACATCCTGCCCCAGCCTACGCCGGAAAAACCCCGTCAGGATATACAATAATACGGCAGCCTTCCTTGTTCATCAGCAGGCGGAATGCTTCCTGGATGTCTTTGAGCGCAAACCGGTGGCTGATGAATTGATCCAGCCCCAGCTCCTTGTTCTGCATCATAGCGATTGCCCGGGGGAAATCCTTGCCCAAAACGCCGGTTACCGTCAGCTCTTTGCTGGTAAACAGAAACGGCGGCACCTGGGACATCGCGTTCCGGTTATAGCCGAACAGCAAAACCCGGCCTCTGGCGTTCATCAGCTCCAGAATTTGGGAGAAGATCGGGCCGGTGCCCACCGCATCGATGGCGACGTCTGCAAGACATCCCCATGCGGACAGCAGCGCCTCCTTCACATCTCCCGCCTGGGAATCGATGACAAGATCCGCGCCGCATTCCTTTGCCTGCCGGATTCTCGCCGCTCCCTTCGCCACCACTGCAAGGTTCTGCACCCCAAACAGCTTCAGCGCCCGGATAAAGGTGAGGCCAATGGGACCGGCGCCATACAGCAACACCCGGTCCGTGGGCATCGGCTGAATGCGCACCATCCCGCTCATCACGCAGGCAAGCGGCTCCGTCTGCGCCGCGATGTCCGGCGAAATGTCTTTTGGCAGATGATACAGTTGCCCCGCATCCACCAGAGCGTATTCTGCAAAGCCTCCGTCGCAGGTCTGTCCATAGTGATATGGGTTCACGCAAAGATTGCTCCGGTTGTTGACACAATCAAAGCATTCGCCGCAGGGCATGCATGGGTTGACCGCAACCACATCCCCGACCTGAAATCCCAACGATCTTTCGCCGGTTTCCACAACTTCTCCGAAAAATTCATGCCCATATACAATATTGGGCGTAAAAATTTGTCCCGGCGGCACATGCAGGCCATGAATATCGCTGCCGCAGATGCTCGCCGCCCGTACCCGGATCAGCACATCCGTTGGCGCAGAAATCTTGGGCACCGGAATTTTTTCCACTTCCAACACGCCGTTTCCCTTAAAAACAGCCGCTAACATTTCACGCATCAAAACACCCTCCTTTTTGAAAAAGCCGCCTGGTTCGCCAGCGCCGCCTTTCTTTCGGACCCGGCAGAATTCGAATCCTCTTTTTTAAAATTATATTGCGTTCCTTCCGGCAGGTCAATATAAGAATCCCGCGAAATCATATATATATTCTTGCAAAATCACAGGGCTTTGTATGCGTTTTGATAGGCTTTCAGGGTGTTTTCATCAAAGCACACCATTACGGACTCTTTCACTGTCCGGCAGGGATATTCCGTGATGGCTTTGACGGCGATAACCGCCGCCTGAGAAAGCGGGAACCGGTATATCCCGGTGCTGATGGATGGGAACGCCACGCTCTCGCATCCATTGGCTTCCGCGAGGGCAAGGCAGCTTTCATAACAGCTTCTGAGCTGTTCTGCCTCCCCGTGTCCGCCGCCCCGCCAGACAGGTCCCGGCGTATGGATAACATACGCCGCTGGCAGATGGTATCCTTTTGTAATTTTCGCTTTTCCGGTTTCACAGCCGCCAAGGGTCCGGCATTCCTCCAACAGTGCAGGTCCCGCCGCCCGGTGGATGGCGCCGTCTACACCGCCGCCGCCCAGCAGAGACGTATTGGCCGCATTGACAATAGCATCTACGGAACATTTTGTAATGTCTCCCCGTATAATAGAAAACCGCATGTTACCCCTTCCTTTCCTTTCGCCGTGCCTTATATGCGGCGCAGGATGCCAATCCCCAGGGTGGATGGACCGCAATGGCTGCCAATGGTACATCCCGTAATGTTTTCGATAATCTTGACACCAGGCAGAAACTTCCGGATTTCTCGGCGCACTTCTTCCAGCACATCGCCCGGCGCCATTGCATGAGTCATCAAAATCGTGCCGCGCTGGATGGACGGACGGTTTTCCAGCTTATCCCGTATATAGTGGCAGACGCTGCGCTTTAGGCTGCCCCGATATTTTTTCCCCACTCTCAGGCTGCCGCCGCACATTTCAATGCAGGGCTTGAGTTTGAGCAGATTCGCCCCCAAGGCCACAATGGCAGAACACCGGCCGCCCATATGCAGATAGGACAGGGTATCCACGAGGAAACTGACCTCCATTTGACGCCGCAGTTCGGAAAGCTTTTCCAAAATTTCCCCCGCGCTGCTGCCCCGCCTTGCCAAATCCGACGCTTCCATCGCCAGGTACCCGGAGGCGGAGGATACATTTTGGCTGTCAAACACATACACATTTTCATAGTTTTCCGCGGCGATCCTGGCATTTTGATGGCAGGAGGTCAGTTTGCTGGAAATATTGATGTGGATCACCGTGTAGCCTTCCTTTCGGTACCGCCGGAAGACTTCCTCATATTCGTAGCTGCTGATTGCCGCCGTGGTAGGCAGCTGTCCCGTACTGTCTACAATGCGGAATACATCCGGCAGACGGATATTCACCATATCCAGATACTGCTTTCCGCCGGAAATCACATGAACCGGTATGGGCATGATCTGGTACGCCCTATAGGTTTCACTGCTTAAATCACAGGCAGAATCGCATGTGATTTTAATCTTTTCCATGCATTAACTTGCTCCCTTAACTGTTATTTTTCCCGATAAATATTCAAATTTTTCAGCCCGATAACTTCATTTTTTTATCACTTGCTCACCATATTTTATCATGCTTCCCTGCTTTTCCAGAACTCTTTTTCCACAATTCATAATTTGTTTACATTTGCATAAAAATTTCTTGGTATCCTTTCGTTTTCGTGCAATATTTTTCGCAAAACACAAAAACTTCTTGTATATACCATCAAAGTGAGATAAAATAGAAAAAGCTATAAGGAATTACAGCCCATCTTGTTTTAAAGGAGGTCATTCTATGATTATTAAAACCGACCTTGGAAATATTGACATAACGACCGACGTTATCGCCGGCATTGCCGGGCAGGCGGCCAACAACTGCTTTGGCGTCAAAGGTATGACGGTGCGCTCCGTATCCGACGGCCTTGCTCATCTGCTGCGCCGGGAAAATCAGAGCCGCGGCGTAAAAATCACAGAGAATGACGACGGCGGCATTTCCATCGCCCTGCACATTGCGGTTGACCATGGGGTAAACATTTCCGCTGTTTGCAAATCCATTATGGAAGAAGTGCGGTATAATGTGGAATCCCAGACCGGCATTGATGTGAAAACCATTGATATTTATGTGGAAAGCCTGAAAGCAGACTGACACAGCGTTTGCAAGAATACGAATGAACAGATTGGAGGCAATGATATTGTCCACGAAAATTGACGGTATTTTGTTTCAGTCCATGGTAATAGAGGGTGCGTTGTCCATTGAAGACCAAAAGCAGAAGGCAAACGACCTGAACGTTTTCCCTGTACCGGACGGCGATACCGGCACGAACATGTCCCTTACTATGTTCGGTGCGTTAAATGAAATATCCAAGCTTGAACATCCCTCCCTGCAAAAAGCGGCAGAGGTTACTGCATCTTCTCTTCTGCGGGGCGCGCGGGGAAACTCCGGCGTAATTCTTTCCTTGTTGTTCCGCGGCATCGCCAAAAAGCTGAAAAGCCTTGCCTGTGCAGACGGTGCGGATTTTGCCGTCGCCCTTAAGGAAGGCGTGGATACAGCGTACAAAGCGGTAATGAAGCCGGCGGAAGGTACCATGCTGACGGTATCCCGTGTCGCGGCGCAGCATGCCGTGGAGCTTTGCCAGGCAAATCCCGAGCTTTCGGTGGAAGAAGTGCTGGACGCCATTCTGGAAAAAGGCGGAGAAGCGCTGAAAGAAACCCAGTTTCAAAATCCGGTGCTGGAAAAAGCCGGGGTTGTAGACGCGGGCGGTTTTGGTTTTCTTACCATTCTGGAAGGCATGCGCAATGGATTTCTCGGCATTCGTCCCCAGCACAATGCACCGGCGCCGGAAGAAGATCCCTCCGCAGACTTTTCCGCATTGAGCGACGAGGACATCACTTATACTTACTGTACGGAATTTATCGCCGAACGGGTGGACAAATCCCGAAATGTGGACCGGGTCCGGCAGCTTCTTTCTGACATCGGCGACAGTCTGGTGCTGGTGGAGGACGATGACATTGTCAAAGTCCATGTCCACACGGATCAGCCAAACCTTGCCATTGCCGAGGGCCTGAAATTTGGCCCCCTTGTTACTGTGAAAATTGAAAATATGCGGCAGCAGCATTCCGCCAAGGTTATTGAATCCCAGGCGCCCCGGGCAAGCAGCCCGGAAGCCCCGGCGGAACGGGTTGTTGTGCCGCCGGAAAAGAAATATGGCTTTGTCGCCGTAGCGGCAGGCGACGGAATTACCAGCCTGTTCCGGGAACTCGGCGTGGACTGCGTTGTGCAGGGGGGACAGACCATGAACCCCTCCACAAACGACATTCTCTGTGCGGTGGACGCAGTGCCGGCAGAAATTGTTTTTGTTCTGCCCAACAATAAAAACATTATTATGGCGGCAGAGCAGGCCGTTCCCCTCTCGGAAAAGAAGATTCTTGTGATTCCTACCAAAACCATTCCCCAGGGCGTTGCCGCTCTGCTGGCGTTTGACCCGGATGGTCCGGAAGCGGCGAATACCACCGGGATGCTTGACTGTCTTTCCTCCGTCAAAACCGGACAGATTACCTATGCCGCCAGAAATTCGGATTTTGACGGCAAAAAAATCAAGGAAGGCGAATATCTTTCCCTCCTGGAAGGCAAGCTTTGCTCCAATTCCAAAAAGCTGGCGGAAGTGGTCAAGCGTCTTGCCAAGGATATGACCCGGGACGGCGGCTCGTTCCTTACCATTTATTACGGCGCCGGCATGACGGAAGAAGACGCTGCCGCGGTGCAGGCCACGTTTGCCAAATACTGCGATGATTTGGAAGTCACATTAATTGACGGCGGGCAGCCGGTGTATTACTTCTTAATCTCTTTGGAGCAGTAAGCCCCTTTGAGAAACTCTATGGCACTAAAATGACGGACAAATGGAACTTTGTCCGTCATTTTTTAAAACAATATAAAAAGGAACCCATAATTTATGTCTATTTTTGATATTTTTGCCCGCCTGGAACAGGAAAAAAAGGAGCAGCCGCCGAAAACGTCCGGGCCGGTGCAGTGGATCGTTGCAGGGCTGGGCAATCCCGGCGCCGCTTATGCAGACACCCGGCACAACGCAGGCTTTATGGTGCTGGACCGCTACTGTGAAAAAAATGGCCTGCGGCTTCACAAAATGAAATTCAAAGCCTTGGTGGAACGTGCCGGCTTTGCCGGCCAGAACGTGCTGTTTTTAAAACCCCAAACCTTTATGAACTTATCCGGAGAAGCGGTATCTGCCGCCGCGGCATTCTATAAGATCCCGCCTCAGCGGATCATTGTGGTGTTTGATGACATCTCTCTGCCGGTAGGCAGGCTGCGGGTGCGGGCCAAAGGCTCGGACGGCGGGCAAAACGGAGTGAAAAACATTATTTATCATTTGAATTCCCAGGATTTTCCCCGGGTAAAAGTCGGGATCGGCGCAAAACCGCACCCGGACTATGACCTTGCCGACTGGGTGCTCTCCGCGTTTTCTCCGGAAGAACGGCCAGTGATGGCAGAGGCATGCGACCGCGCCATCGGCGCAGTGGAGGAGATTATCCGGGCCGGCGTTCCCGCCGCCGCACAAAAATACAACGGGAAATAACGCGGCTTGCCGCCAGTGCAGCAGGAGGGTTTATTCTATGGATCTTGTTCTCCGGCAGTTTGAAGAAAGGGATCTGTCCCAGATGAATGCCATCTGGAACAGCATTGTGGAGGAGGGCGACGCCTTTCCCCAAACGGAGCGTTTGGATATGGCCTCCGGTCTTGCTTTTTTTCGCAGCCAATCCTTTGCCGGCGTGGCGGAAGACCGGAACACCGGGAACATCGCAGGTCTTTATATCCTGCACCCCAACAATGTGGGCCGGTGCAGCCACATCGCAAACGCAAGCTATGCGGTAGCAGAAACCGCGCGGGGCCGCCAGGTCGGCAGGCAGCTGGTGACGCATTGCCTTTCCAAGGCAAAAGCTCTGGGCTTCCGCATCCTGCAGTTTAACGCGGTGGTCAAAACCAACACTGCTGCCATCCGTCTGTACCGCGCTCTGGGTTTCACCCCGCTGGGGGTTATCCCCGGCGGATTTCTCAAAAAGGACGGGACGTACGAAGATATTATCCCCTTTTATAAAACATTGTAGCGCCAGACGGTATGGTTTCCCGGTTTTCTTTGCGGCAAAGCCGTATTTCGCCGCAGGAAGAGCTGGGGAACCCACCGTTCCAAAAACAGGAACGCTGCCTTTCGTCTCTGCCGCTTCCTGATAGAAAAGCCCCTTGCCGTTATTGGCAAGGGGCTTTTTTCTGCAATTACACCGCTTCCAGAATTGCTTTTGTTTTTTCGTATCCTTCCCGGATCACGGTTTCTCCGTCCATTTCATAAAACTTTGGATGAAACACTTCCAGGGAGGCGTGATGGTCAAATCCTACGCGCCTGAGAGCCGCCACAAATTCCCGGACGGGAACGATCCCATCGCCGGGCAGCAGACGGTGATACATCGGATCCAATTCGGAAACCGGACGGTTTTCTCCGTCGTCAATGTGAAACACATAGATTTTTTCCGGAGGAATCGCCTGCAGGTCTTCTATGTCCGAAAGTCCGTCATAGGTAAAAAGATTGAACGCATCCAGCGTCAAACCGATGTTCTCCCGGTCCGCCGCCTTTACAATTTCCCAGCCCTGCCGGATGCTGCGTACACAGTACAGACGGTTTCCCATAGGCTCAAAGGCAATTTTGGCGCCGTAAACTGCAGCAATGTCCGAAAGCTTTCGCAGAACGCTGACCGAATCGGCAAATACCGCCTCCCGGGTTTTTTCCTGCATCGCTTCCCCTCTTGTGGGCACCACCACTACATAAGGCGCGCCAAGCTCTTTGCACATCATACATGAAAAGATGAAATCCTCCAGCATCCGGTTCCAGCCAGCCGGATCGCAGAAGTTTATATCCACTACAGAATTGACGGACAAGGGTTTGATGGAATGGGTTGCAAAGAAATGCCGCAGTTCTCCGATGCCATGGCTGTCCAGGTATGCCTTTAGCCGGTCAATCCGAAGTTCGATATAATCGTAGCCGTACTTGTCACACAGAAATAAATCCTCCGCCAGCCCGTTTTGCGGCAAGGTTTCGTTGAATGCAATTTTCATAGAACTCCCTCCTACTGCTGTCATTTGTTTGCCATGCGTTTCTGCCGTTGTTGTGCGGACGGATGCATCATACCTTTTCCAGCGCGTCCGCTGCGGAAAGCAGCCAGGTTCCCATAAAGTCCTCGATCCGGCCGGTGTCGCACAGATGGGCAAGTTCCGGGCTGATGGGCATCTTTCCCAGCACCTTTAAGCCGTTTTTCTCTGCCGCTTCCTCGGTTTTTCCTTCGCCGAACAGATGGATCTTTCTGCCGCAGTCCGGACACTCTACATAGCTCATATTTTCAATCACTCCTACAATGGGCACCTCCATCATCCGGGCCATATGCACGGCCTTTTCCACCACCATGGAAACCAGTTCCTGGGGAGAAGTGACAATCACGATGCCATTGAGGGGAATGGACTGGTATACTGTCAGGGGCACGTCGCCGGTTCCAGGCGGCATATCCACAAACATATACTCCACATCTTCCCAGATTACATCCGTCCAAAACTGTGTGACAGCGCCGGCAATCACCGGGCCGCGCCAGACCACCGGGGAGGTGTCGCTGTCCAGCAGCAGGTTCATCGACATTACCTGGATGCCGCTTTTTGTCACAACGGGATAAAAACAGTCCTCCCCGCACCGTACCTCTGCCCGGGAGACGCCAAACGCCTTCGGGATGGACGGCCCGGTGATGTCTGCGTCCATAATGGCTGTTTTGTAGCCCTTTCTTGCCGTCAGCACAGCAAGCTGACTGGTTACCATCGATTTTCCCACGCCGCCTTTGCCGCTGACAATGCCAAACACTTTTTTCACCCGGCTTCCCGGATGCAGTTCCCTGCGCAGACTCTCCGGTTTTCTCTCGCTGCAGGTTTCATTGCACGAAGAACAATCATGCGTACACTCCGCCATACTATCCGTCTCCATTCCTCTTGATTTGTTTTTATCATTGTCTAATAATTATACTATTCCTTTGTCGCAGATTCAACTGTTTTAATCCAGTTCGTCCAGAGTCAGAGCAAAGCCCGGGATAAAGTGTTCCAGAAAATATGCCACTTCCTCGCTGTTTGTTTCCTCCAGCCCCTTGCGGATGCTCTCTGACGCGGTCTTAAACTCATGATTGCCGCTTTTCATCTCTTCCATACACTTAATATAAGCGGAGAGTTTATCTGCCCAATGGACCACATTCGCCACGTCCCCATCCCCTTTTACCGCCTCAAACAAACTGTGATACTCCGGATACAGCTCTTCCGGCAGATAGCCCAGCAGCTTTTGTGCGGCGTTTTTTTCCACCTTTTTGTATGCCTCCCGGATCTCCGGGTTAAAATATTTCACAGGAGTGGGCAGATCGCCGGTCAGGATTTCCGGCGCGTCGTGAAACAGGGCCGCCGCAGCGCAGCGCTCCGGCGAATGGTTTTTTCCAAAGATGCGGTTACCGATTACCGCCAGCGCATGGGCAATGACGGCGGTGTCCAGCGTATGCTCCGCCAAATTTTCCGCCGCGGAATTTTTCATCAGCCCCCATCGCTGAATATACCGCATTCTGTATAAATAGCTGAAAAAATAATCCTTCATAGCAATTCCCGTTCCCTTTCTCCGCCGAAAAAGTTTTTATATATACATATTATCATCTTTTGATGCAAAACTGTAGTAATCGGGCGAATTTTTTTGTAGCTTATTTTGGTTGCAATCTATACCGCTAAGGTGCTATATTTTATATGGGATATTATCAATTTTGGGGAGTGTACTCACATGATGAATCAAATATATACCGATAACGCGGCGACAACGCCGATCTCAAGCACCGTGCTGGACGCTATGCTGCCATATCTGACATCCGGATACGGCAATCCTTCCAGCCTTTATTCCACTGGCCGGGATGCCAAAGCCGCCATAGAAGACGCCCGCCGGAACGTTGCGGACGCCATCGGCTGCGAAAGCAGCGAAATCATCTTTACCGGCGGCGGCTCGGAAGCGGACAACCTGGCCATCAAAGGCCTGCTGTGGGGCTCTGCCCTGAAAAAAGGCAAAAACCACATTATCACTTCCAAAATCGAGCATCATGCCATTTTGCATACCGTTGCGTTTATGGAACGGATGGGATGCCGGGTGACCTACCTGGATGTGGACAACCTTGGCCGGGTTGACCTGGAGCAGCTGCGCTCGTCTATCACCAGCGAAACCGCCTTGGTTTCCATTATGGCGGCGAACAACGAAATCGGCACCATACAGCCCCTTGCGGAAATTGCCCGCATCTGCCATGACGGCGGCACCCTGTTCCATTGCGACGCGGTGCAGGGAATCGGCCATATGGAACTGGACGTAAGGAAACTGGGCATTGATATGCTGTCTATGTCCGCGCATAAAATCCGCGGCCCCAAAGGCGTAGGCGCCTTGTACTGCCGGAAAGGCATCTATCTGGAGCCGCTGATCCACGGCGGCGGTCAGGAAAGCCGAAAACGCAGCGGCACGGAAAACGTGGCAGGCATTGTGGGCTTTGGCGCCGCCATCCAGGAGGCGGTATCCCGCATGCCGGAAGTGCTGCCCAGGATTTCCGCCTTGCGCCGGCGGCTGGAGGCCGGGGTTGCCAAACTGCCGTATGCCCGTCTGACCGGCGATCCGGAGCATCGCCTGCCCGGCACGGCAAGCTTTGCTTTTGAGTGTATCGAAGGGGAAAGCCTGATCCTGATGCTGGATATGAAAGGCATCGCGGCTTCCACCGGATCTGCCTGCTCCACCGGATCCCTGGATCCTTCTCATGTACTGATGGCCATCGGCCTGCCTCACAAAATTGCCCATGGCTCTCTCCGCATTACCATCGGAGAGCAAAACACGGAAGAAGAAATCGATTATATCCTTGCTTCTCTGGAGGAAATCATCGGAAAGCTCCGGTATATGTCCCCAGTTTGGGACAATGACCTCCAGCAACCTCTGGAATTTCATTAAATCTTAACGCAAAGGAGTGTTTCCCTATGCAATACAGCGAAAAAGTAATGGACCATTTCTCCAATCCGAGAAATGTGGGAAAAATGGACGATCCCACCGCCGTCGGCCAGGTTGGCAACGCAAAATGTGGCGATATTATGAAGATCTATCTAAAAATTGAAAACGACGTCATTCTGGACGCCAGATTCGAAACCTTTGGCTGCGGTGCTGCCGTTGCCACAAGTTCGATGGCGACAGAGCTTGTCAAGGGCAAGACCATTGAAGAAGCGCTGAAGCTGACAAACAAAGCTGTTGCGGAGGCTTTGGACGGCCTCCCGCCGGTAAAAATGCATTGCTCTGTTTTGGCGGAAGAAGCCCTTCACGCGGCCATCGCGGATTATTATAAAAAACAGGGCAAGGACCCGTCTGACTTTATTCGCTGCAGTATGGATTGTGAAAACTGCGGCTGCGGGCACTAAATCCCTGGCAAATCTTTGTGAATAAGGGTAGGTATTTTGAAAACCTACCCTTTTTGGCGTATATTCTTGTCTCTGTCCATAATATAGTAAAGCAGAAAAGGAGGCAAACTATGGAGCAGATTACGACACTTATGGAGGAACTTCCAGTATTTCAGGATTTTTTCAAAGCATTCCGCAGGGGAGATTCGCCTCTGTCCTTTACCGGCACGGAGTATATCCACCGGGCATTTATCATCGCCTCCGTGATACAAAGCATCCGCCGCCCTGTGGTGGTGATTTCTCCTGACGACGCAGCGGCGGCTCGTATGCAGGCGGAACTGCAAAATTTGCTGTCCGGCGAAGTCCTTCTGCTTCCCTTCCGGGATTTTGTATTTCACCCTATGGAAGGCGCGTCCCGGGAATACGAACACAAGCGCATCCGCACCCTGTCCCGGTGGAACGAAGGACTTCCGCTGGTGGTCTCCGGGCAGGCGCTCACCCAGTTTTCCATCCCTCCTGCCGTATTGGCGCAGGCTTCTTTTTCCATTGAGCGCGGAAAGCGGTACTCCCTTGCCGCACTGACGGAACGACTTCTTTCCATCGGCTATACCCGCTGTATGCAGGTGGAGGGCTATGGCCAATTTTCCCTGCGGGGCGGCATTTTGGATCTTTATCCGCCTCAGGCAAGCGCGCCGGCCCGGATTGAATTTTGGGACGAGGACGTCGATACCATCTCCCTCTTCGACATTGGCAGCCAGCGCCGCGGCGCGGCGCTGGACCGCGTGATATGCCTTCCGGTTTCCGAGGCCCTGCCCGCCCTGGGCGGCGACACGCTGGCGATGCGCATCCGGCAAGCGGCTGACGCCCTTCCCCAAACTGCACGGGATGACCGCGCCGTTTTGCTGCGGGACGCGGAGCGCCTGGAAGGCGGGATGTTGTTTCCATCCCTTGACAAATATCTGCCTTATCTCTACGGCGGTCTGTTTACCGCGGCGGATTATATCCCCCAGGACGCCGTAGTCTTTTTGGACCGCGCGTCTGCCGTGCGGGAAAACACACTGGGCTTTGAACGCCGTCTGCGGGAAGATCTCGTCGCCCTTACAGAACGGCATTTTCCAGTGCCGGAGATCCCATACTGCCTGTGCTTTGCAGCTCTGTGCAAAAAGCTGGAGCAAAACCGCATCATCCTTTTGGATGATTTTCTCGCCCGATTGCCGGAACTGCCCTCCAAAGGGCTGTTCCATCTTTCGGCAAAGGAACTGCCTCCTTTCGGCGGCAGTCTCCTTTCTATCACCGAGGAGGTTCAGGCCTATCTTTCTCAGAATTACCGGGTGATCCTTCTGTGTTCCGGCGACGCAAAGTGCAGCATGGCGCTGGATATGCTGGCAGAATCCATCCCGCAATGCAGCCTGTCTAAAAACATGCCGCAGCCGGGGCATATGGCTATTATGACCGGCAGCCTGGGAGCCGGATTTGAGCTGCCTGAAATCCGGCTGGCTGTTTTTTCCGAAGGAAAACCGGTATCCCGGCGCAAATCCCGCTCCGTCAAACAGTCCAACCGGGAAAAAATCAAGCACTACACCGACCTTGTCCCTGGCGACATCGTGGTGCATGAGCATCACGGCATCGGCCGGTTCTCCGGCATTGAGCGCATTGCCGTGGACGGCACGGAAAAAGATTATGTGAAAATTGCCTTTTCCGGGACAGACTGCCTGTATGTCCCCACCACCAACCTGGACCTCATTTCCAAATACATTGGCGCCGGCGAGGAGGGTTCCGTCCGTCTGAACAAGCTGGGCGGCGCGGACTGGCAGAAAACCAAAGCCCGGGCAAAGGCTTCCGCCAAAGAGCTTGCCGCAAAGCTCATCGCCCTGTATGCCCAGCGGGAAAAAACACCAGGCTTTGCTTTTCCGGAGGACGACAGCTGGCAGGAGGAGTTTGAAGACGCTTTCGCTTATGATGAAACGGAGGATCAGATCCGCTGTTCGGAAGAGATCAAACAGGATATGATGCGCCCACGCCCTATGGACCGGCTGCTTTGCGGCGACGTAGGCTTTGGCAAAACAGAGGTGGCTCTGCGGGCTGTGATGAAGTGCGTACTGGGAAACAAGCAGGCGGCCATTCTGGTGCCTACCACCGTTTTGGCGCGGCAGCACTATCTGACAGCCTCCGCCCGGTTTTCCGGCTATCCAATCAAAATTGAACTGCTTAGCCGGTACCGCACCGCCAAAGAGCAGGAAGCCATTTATCAAAAGCTCCGGGAGGGCGGCATTGATCTCATTATCGGCACCCACAAACTGCTTTCCAAAAAGCTGCGGTTCCGGGATCTTGGCCTTCTCATCATTGACGAAGAACAGCGCTTCGGCGTTTCCCACAAGGAAACCCTCAAAGAACTTTCCCGCAGCGTAGACGTGCTTACTCTGTCTGCAACCCCCATTCCCCGCACTTTAAATATGGCGCTGTCCGGCATTCGGGATATGTCAATGATCGAAGAACCGCCGGCGGACCGTCATCCCGTTCAGACCTATGTGCTGGAATATGACCTTGGCATCCTGACAGACGCACTGCGCCGGGAACTGTCCCGGGGCGGACAGGCATACTATCTCCACAACCGGGTGGAGGATATGGAAACCATTGTCCGCCGCCTGCGGGATAAGCTGCCAAGCGCTGTGATTGAAGCAGCCCATGGAAAAATGAACCAAAAAACCCTTGCAGACATTATGACCAGAATGTCTGCCGGAGAAATCGATGTCCTTGTTTGCACCACCATCATTGAAACCGGGGTGGATATTCCCAACGTCAATACGCTGATCATCGAAGATGCAGACAAAATGGGGCTTGCCCAGCTGCACCAGATTCGGGGACGGGTAGGTCGTTCCAGCCGCCATGCCTTTGCCTATCTGACGTTCCGCCGCGGCAAAGTGCTGACGGAGGTGGCAAAAAAGCGGCTTTCCGCCGTGCGGGAATTCGCGGAATTTGGATCCGGCTTCAAAATTGCGATGCGCGATCTGGAAATCCGCGGCGCCGGAAACGTCCTCGGCCCGGAACAGTCCGGACACCTGATGAGCATCGGCTATGACCTGTATCTCAAACTGTTGGAAGACGCGGTGCTGGAGGAGCAGGGCCGCACGCCCAAAACCCGGACAGAATGCTCCGCAGAACTTACCGTCAGTGCCAATATTCCCAGCTCGTATGTACCGGACGACGGACAGCGCATTGACCTGTACCGCCGCATTGCCCTGATTCAGACCGAAGCTGACAAGTCCGATATGCTGGACGAACTCATCGATCGGTTCGGGGAGCCGCCCCAAAGCGTCGCCGCCCTGTGCGACATCGCCCTGCTGCGCGCCATCGCCGGCGGCTGCGGGATTATTGAAATCCGGCAGCAGGACCATCGGCTTTTCCTCAAGTGGCAGATGCCGGACTTTGCCAAGCTGTCCGCCTTGTGCGGCGATCCGGCCTACAAAGGGCGTTTGCTGTTAAACGCCGGCTCGGATCCCTATCTCTCCCTGCGGCTTTTGCCGGAGGAAGCGGTCCTTCCCGCCCTTTTCCGGCTGCTGCGCGCCTACTCCGCCCTTTCCTCCCGCTGAAGCAGGCCGCCTTGCTCCGCCCTGCGTTCCAGACATGGAAAACAACCCCTATGCATTCACATCCGATTCCCCTCTTTTTGGAGCATTTGGAAATAATGTTCACAAAATCTACACATTTTCCGCATTGTATCTTGCTTTGTAAGATGCTATAATGATAACTGCATTTGTTATTTTAGGAGTTAGTACAATGAAAAAATTTGTTTCCATTTTATTGCTTTCCTCGGTATGCCTGCTGACTCTGTGCGGCTGCAAGAGTTACGAATCTCCGGAAGACACTCCGATTGTCCTGAAAATCAACGGAGAGGAATTCCATGCCGCCCAGGTGGCGGAATATATGAGCGCCTACAAAGCGGAATGCGAATCCAACTATGTCTCGATGCTGTCTATGTTCGGCGATACGGACACTTCCCAATTGGATGCTTTCTGGGATACGGACGAAATGCAGGAGGATTTGCGGGAAACCGGCCTGTCCCGCCTGCTGACGGACATGGCGATTGAAGAGTTTATGGAAGAACATGGGCTTTCTTTTACCGAAGAAGATCAACAGGCAGTGGATGAGAAAAAAGATTCTCTGATTTTGCGGGCTGGCAGCAGTGAAAAATTTGCCGAATACATTGCCAGCCAAGGTTATACTGAAAAAAGCTATGACCACAGGCTGCGCATGAACCAGTGCCGGCAGATTATCACAGAGTATTGTTTTGGTCCCGGCGGCGCGATGCGCCCCTCGGATGAGGAACTTGCCGACTACTACAACCAGTATTACTACAAAATTCAAATCATCAGCCTGGCAAAGACTTCTACCAACATAGAAGGCGTTACAAAACAGGATATTGCCAACGACGTGCTGGAGCAAGCGCTTTCCGGTGCGGATTTTGACACCTTGATCGCGCAATACAATGAGGCGACGCAGGACCACCTGGTGTTCAGCTATTCATGCAATCTGGAGTCTGTCCTAGTGGACGCCGCCATTATGCTGGAAGAAAATGAAGTATGCGATACCTTGGTGGACGGCGCTTACAGTTATTACATCATCAAGCGGGTACCCCTGGACGAAGATGCGCTGTTTGCTCCGGACGGGCTGTATGACGGCACCTCCATTGCAGAGGACGTCGCCCCGAAAATCGGTTCGCTGGACGATGTGCTTTCTGAAATTACCGATGCGTATGACGTGGAGCGGCTGGACGCCTTTTCCAAAATGACTTCCAAAAATCTGGAACAGTACCGCGTTGCCACAGAGACTGCTCCCAGAGAAAGCACCTCTGATCCGGACGGCAGCGCAGCGGATACCGCTTCCTGATCCGGCCTTCCATTCCTTGCTGATATCACAAAGGAGACTTGTATGAAAAAATTAATTGCTCTGTGCCTTGCAGCTGCTGTCTGCTTTTCGTTTGCCGGCTGCGGCACACCGGACGCTGCGGAGACAACCTCCGATGTCGCAAGCGATGCGGTGGTGATGACCGTCGGTGATACGGAAATTACCGCGGACCTTCTGGCCTCGTATATTACAAACAACAAAGTCAGCTATGAGATGTATTATCTGGAAAACTTTGGCCAGGGCGATACCTCCTCCCTTTGGGAAGATCCGGACACCTGCAGCATGATTTTGGAAAATGCCAAATCCCAGATTATTTTTGATACGGCCACGGTACAGCTGGCGGCGGAACTTGGGCTGGTTCTTTCGGACGAAAACCGCGCCAATATGGAAACCACCAAAGAAACCTATATTGCACAGCTTGGTTCTGAGGAGGCCTTTTTGGAATATATCCATACCATGGGATTCCGCGAAACGGAGTTTGACAAAATCCTGGAGGCCGCCGAATACCAGCGGCTGATCGAAGACTATTATTACGGAGAAAACGGACAGACTCCGGTTTCGGAGGAAGATATCCAGGCGTATTACAACGACCATTACTATCGTGCCAAGCACATTTTGATCAAAACCGTGGACGACGCCTTCTCTCCCCTCGGCGATGACGAAATCGCGGAAAAGGAAGCCCTTGTCAACGATCTTGTTTCCCGCGCAAACAGCGGCGAAAATTTTGACGCGCTGATTGCGAAATACGGCGAGGATCCAGGGATGGAAACCAGCCCGAATGGTTACACCTTCTCCGCAGAAGATAACTTTGTCTCGGAATTCATCGACGGCACGGTGGCCTTGGGCGTCAACGAAATTTCCGGCGCAGTGGAAAGCGCCTATGGATTTCATATCATCCAGCGTCTTCCGCTGTTGGAAGACACCCTGTATGCGGAAGACGGCTCGGTAAGCGGCACATCCATTTATGATGCTATCCGTTCTTCCCTGGCGGATGTCAGCGCCCGGATCAACGACTACATCAATGATAAGATCACCGTAACGGTGCACGAAGAAATCTATGACAAGATAACGGTGCAAAACGCCGGCAGTTTGCTGGAATAATTCCCTGCCCCCCTGCCGCATTTCTCGATAATCGCAAATGGCTTGCGGTTATCGTTTTGCTTTCGCTTCTTTTTTGAATGGAAACCGAAAATTTTGCAAATACTTCGAATAATGAACTTTTTCTTTCTAATACAATTTTTGTATAGATTCCACAGAAAGTTTGTACTTTTTTCCCTGTATTTCCAAAAGCATGTGGATAGCTTTTGATTTTTTCGAATTTCTCTTGTTTTTTTATCATAAATCTCTTGTAATTTTGTTAATAAAATGTTAATATCTATAATGATTTATAGTACGCATGCGAATGCATTGCGTATGAGACCATTCTTTTACAGATGTCAGTAATCTATTTTCAGGAGGAAAACTATGGATTTAAAGCATAAGGCCACGAGACTCGCCTTTTCTACGGCAATCGACGGCGTAATGAAATATATCAATAAAGACAGAGAGAAGAACCTCCTCAAACTTGTTGATATGGCTGAAAAATTGATGGGAGATACATATCCTAAGTATCTTTGGAAAAACGCAAGGGAACTGTTTTCAGATCCGGACGCAAAATGGATGCAGTTTATGTTCAAGTCTTTTGACGACTTGGATCCCAAGGTTGTGAAGATGCATATTCTGAACCTAGCGTTTGAAGCAGGCTTGTCCGGCATGAAGCGCGTTGTGGCAAACCGCGAAAAATACGGCTGCAACGTACCTTGGCTCATTTTAATGGATCCTACCAGCGCCTGCAACTTAAAATGTACGGGCTGCTGGGCGGCAGAATACGGCCACAAGCTGAACCTCACTTATGACGAACTGGACAATATCATCACCCAGGGCAAAGAACTGGGCATTCACTTCTATATTATGACCGGCGGCGAGCCGCTGGTGAGAAAAGCGGACATTGTAAAGCTTGCGGAAAAGCACAACGACTGTGCGTTCCATATCTTCACAAACGGTACGCTGATTGACGACGAGTTGTGCCGGAAAACCAAGGAACTGGGCAACATTTCTTATGCTCTCAGCCTGGAAGGCTATGAAGAAGTGAACGACAGCCGCCGCGGCGAAGGTGTATTCCACAAGGTTATGGAAGCTATGGACCGTATGAAAAAATACGGCCTCCTCTACGGCATTTCCGTATGCTATACCAGCCGCAACTACAAGGTTGTAACCTCGGATGAATTTATGGATATGGTCATTGACAAGGGTTGCCGTCTGGCATGGTATTTCCACTATATGCCGGTGGGCAATGACGCTGCGGTGGAATTGATGCTTTCTCCGGAACAAAGAGAATACATCGTACACCGGATTCGTGAAATCCGCAGCATGGACGGCGGCAAACCGATTTTTGCAATGGATTTCCAGAACGACGCAGAATTTGTCGGCGGCTGCATTGCCGGCGGTAAAAACTACCTTCACATCAACGCAAACGGCGATGTGGAACCCTGTGTTTTCATTCATTATTCCGGCGCCAACATCCGGGAAAAGACACTGTTGGAATGCCTCCAGCAGCCGCTGTTTATGGCATACAAGAACAATATGCCGTTTAACGACAATATGTTCCGCCCCTGCCCTATGCTGGAAAACCCGGAATTCATTCAGCGTATGGTAAAAGAAACCGGCGCAAAATCTACCGATATGATCTCTCCGGAAAATGTAGACGACCTTATCGGAAAGACCACGCCGTATGCAGACAACTGGAAAGAAAAGGCTGACAAGCTTTGGACAGAACGGTCTGCAGAACGGGACGCTGCAAAAAAAGCCCATGAAGAATACGAGGCCCAGTGCGCTGAGAAAAAGAAAAGAAAATAAACAAAACACCGGAAGAAATCTTCATCTTCCGGTGTTTTTTATTGCAGCGCGTCACGGAAAAGCGGCACAGGTATCTTCTGCAAAAAAGCCGGAGGGGGTTATCCTCTCCGGCTTTTTCACTATATTATTGCTTCCGATTCATTGGACTTTCGTGTTATCCTTGATACGTTCCCGCAATGCCATCGTCCCCGGAAACCGTAAACACGCCTTCTTCCTCACAACGGAAGGAAAGATCGCCTTCCACTGCGTCTTCGCCGGTGAAAAGATCCCCTCTGCCGCAGGACGCCGTATTTCCCTGCACCCTGGCGATGCCGGAAATGCTGTGTTCGCCTTCCAGATAAAACTCAAAAGAATTGGCGTCCGCCTGATACAGCGTCAGCGTATATCCATTCTCCTGGTTTGTATATTCCCCATCCCAGGCACACACTGCGTCCCTCTGCGGGTCATACAGCGGAAATTCCGCATAGGGCAGGATTTCGCTGCCGTCATAATAGAACAGGTCGCCGCTTTCTTTCTGCACCGCAATGCCGCCAATGACATCACTGCCTTTTGTTACCGTGAACACAAAATATCCCTGCGTGGTTTCGTCCGAAATGTCTTTCTCCTCTTCCAGCGCATAGGTTCCTTCTTCCAGCTTTTCCGCTGCAAGCTGATATGCATCCTCGTAGGTAAGGGTGCTGTCCGGCACATCCGCCGGGGAATCGTCCTGCGTCGGTGCAGGGTTGGGATCTTCCGGCGGGCGCTCCGTCCCGCTGCCATTACAGCCTGCCGCTGTCAGCAGCAATGCCAAAATCATCCATACTGCTAAAAACTTTCTCATGCTTGTATCCTTTCGCTTCCCAGCGCCTTTTTTTCCTGAATCCGGCGGGTAATTTTGATGAGCAGCCCTTCCGGCAGCAACCTGGCTGCCAGCAATCCCGCTTTCATAGAAACTCCCGGCACAATTACACGTTTCCCTTTGAATAACATCTTCACCCCATACTCCGCGGCTTTCTCCGGCGCCATTGGCTTCACAGAAGCATGAATGCCCGCATTTCGGTTAAATTCCGTATCCACCGGCCCCGGGCAGAAAGCGCATACCCGCACACTGCCGCCGGACTCTTCCTCAAAAACCGCTTGGGAAAGACGCAGCACATAACTTTTCGCTGCGTAATAGGAGGACAGAAACGGTCCTGCCATATATCCCGCGGAGGAGGCTACATTCATTATATACCCTTTTCCCCGTTTCTGGAATGTTTTCAGGTAAAGTTTTGTTAAAATATGCGGCGCCTTTATATTCAGATCCAGCATAGTAAGTTCCCGTTCCAGAGACGTTTGCGAAAACCGCCCATACACGCCGAATCCGGCGGCGTTTATCAGCACCGACACATCCATTTCTTTCGTTTGCTCCCACAGTGCATAGCACTGCCCGGGTACAGACAGATCCATACACAATACCATACATTTCACCGGCAGTTCCTCTGCCAGCTGCATGAGCCTATCCTCCCGGCGGGCGACCAGCACAAGGTCGTATCCCCGCCGGCTCAGCGCCTGGGCGATGCATTTTCCAAGTCCGGAACTTGCGCCGGTTACCACTGCCGTCATAGTCTGGTTCTCCTTGTTACAGAGCGATGATCTGATCCCAGTTCAAAATTATGCTGTCCGTTCCCGGCTTTTTTATGGTGCTGCCGGCAGAATTCCAATACTGCACCTTTGTTTCGGAATAAATATTGTATTCCTCCGTTACAAGGCGGATTTCTTCCTCCAACGCCTCTGCTTTCACCGACATCACAACGCTGCATCGTTCCGTTCCAGGACCGGAAACCGTATATTCCGTCCGTCCCGCAGCGGCGCCGTTTTGGGATGCGGTAACCGAAATCGTCAGGGCATAGGTTTCCCCGGCCGCAGTCTCTTCCTGCAGGCTTATGGTGGAAACGCCGTTTTTCTCTGTAAACTGCCCGTCGCACAGCGCCGCTCCAATCCGCTTTGCCGTGTCCTGCAGCGCCGTACTGTCGCAGCTTGTGACCTCCACATCCCGCAAACAAGCGGCAATGAGGTCCCGTGTGTCGTCATAGGACGCCATATTGGCGCTGCTCCAAGGGATTTGCTCCATCTGGCTGCTCACCGCCGTCACCGAGCCGCCAATGATGTCCATTCCCCGTTCGTTGTCAACCTGATACCATAAATCGCCCTGCGTCCCGGCCAGAAGGTTGAAAATCTCTCCCTTCACGTAAGCGGTTTGCCCAGTTTCATAATAGGAAAGCTCCATATTTTCCAAGGCTTCCATCAACTGTGCGTTTTGCTGAGCGCTTTCTTTGTCAAGGCCCGCAAACAAGGCAGAAAGGTTGCTTTCCAGCCGGATGTCCGCAGACAGTTCCCTGCCTTCCCGAACCCCTTCAAATGTGCCGACGGTATCGTAGGCAGTGCCCGCCTCGTCAAACAATTCCGTAGCAAGGCGATAACTTCCTCTCAGACGATTGCCGCCGTGTTCCGCGGTTTCCCGCGCCAGGGCAATGTATTGATCCATGCAGGAAAATTCCCCTGCCACCTCTTCTGCAATCCGGCGGGGATCGGTGATTACCGCCGTCATCTTTGCCTGGTCCCATCCCACGTTGTAGCCCAGACACTGGGCTGCAAAGCGCACCGGTACAAACGTGCGATTGTTCATTGCAAAGGATTTGGCGTCTGTCACAACGGTTTTTTCTGTCCCGTTTTCCACCACCGTCACATTGTAATCGCCAATGACAAACCGTACCGTGGTGTCGCCCTTCACTGCGACTACCGTCTTGCTTTCCGTCACATAATCCACGTCTGCGCCGAGGGTTTCAAAAATCGCCCGAAACGGCACATAGGTTCTGCCGGACATCGCCACCGGCGCGGCATCGGTAAACGTTACCGTTTTTCCGTCTGCAATCACGGAAATCCCATGAATATACTCTACCGCATAAGCATTCAAGGTAACCGCGCCAATGATGGAAATCACCAGCAGCATCGCCCGGATGATATGCTTTTTCATGCTATTTCACTCCTAAATATCAAGTTTATGAAAGAATTCCTTTCACTTTCCTTACGATATCTTACAATACCATATAAAATTTTCTTTGTCAAAAAAATTACCTTGATTTTTGGATAATTCTGGTGTATAATTTAGATATTCCAATAAAGTTTATAATTTTGTTACATAAGCTTTAATTTTTACTTGGTAATTAGAAATGGAAACGATGGTTTTGTTTCCCAATTTCTTTTTATTTCTCTTTTATCCCTTTATTACAGAAACAGGAACTCTTTCCCCCATAAGAGTTCCTGTTTCGCTTTTTTCAGACTTGTCCATTGCCGCTCTGCGCCTTTCAGAGCAACAAAAAGCACTGAATAATCATAATATTCAGGAGAAAAATAGCGGTAATGCCAACGATAAATTCTTTGTCCAAGCGTTTCCCCTTTCTCTGGCTGTTGACAAACATTTGTGATTCACTTACAATTAAATGATATGGATATGTTCGAACGAATGCTTTTTCATACAATTCTATGAGGTGAACTGTGAAAAATATACTTCTTTACCAGCATGGCGGCAGCAAAAACCATGGATGCGAAGCCTTAGCGCGCACGGTAACCACAATTTTAAAAGAACAGATGGACGTTTCGGCTACCCTGTGTTCCAATCACCCGGAGGAAGACGCTTTGTACGGTCTGGACCAGGAACTGACCATCATC
Organism: uncultured Eubacteriales bacterium; assembly: GCA_934395135.1. Classification (GTDB taxonomy): domain Bacteria; phylum Bacillota; class Clostridia; order Oscillospirales; family Butyricicoccaceae; genus CAKRRK01. The sequence continues at coordinate 286,060 of CAKRRK010000001.1, forward strand.
CAAAACAACCAGATCCTCAAACGATACAGTCCAAAATGGTTTCTCTACCAGGCGGACCGGCGGATTACCAAAAGCCGCGCGCTGCAGGAAGCCTTTCTGACGGAAAAAAATATCCTCCGCGCGGCGGAAGGCTGCGATCTCGCGATTGCCATTGGCGGCGACAATTACTGCTATCACAAAGGCCGGCAGTTCTGGCCCACCGACCGGAAGCTGAAAAAAAAAGGCGTTTCCACGATGCTTTGGGGATGTTCCATTGAACCGGAGGATTTGGACCGGGAGTTTGCGGCGCATCTCTCTTTGTTTGATTTAATTACCGTGCGGGAGTCCGTGTCGTTTGACGCGATGGCAGCGGCCGGCATCCCCCGGGAAAAAATGTTTCTCCTCCCGGATCCTGCCTTCACCCTTCCTGCCGACGAGCTTCCCCTGCCGGAGGGGTTTTCGCCAGATAACACGGTGGGAATCAACGTCAGTCCAATGATCATCGGCTGCGAACGCAGTCAGGGAGCGACTATGGAAAATTATGTCGCTTTGATGGATTATATTTTGAAGGAGACGGAAATGCACATTGCCCTCATCCCTCATGTGGTGTGGGAAGACAACGACGACCGTGTTCCCCTGTCTCTGCTTTATAAAAAATTCTGGCACACCGACCGTGTCGTTCTGCTGCCGGACTGCGGCTGTTCTGCCCTCAAAGGTTATATCGCACGGCTGCGTTTTTTTATCGGTGCACGCACCCATGCCACCATTGCGGCATATTCTTCCGGTGTGCCGACCCTTGTAGTGGGATACTCCGTCAAAGCCCGCGGTATCGCCCGGGATTTGTTCGGCACGGAGGAGGGCTATGTGCTCCCAGTCCAATCCCTCACCCGGCCGGAGGAACTCACCGCCGCATTCTGCCGTTTAGCCGGCGATGCGGACCGTATCCGCACCCGGCTTAACACCATCCTTCCGTCTTACCGGCAGGCGGCATTCGCCGCCGGCCAAAAGGCGGCGCAGCTTCTTGGAGAATACACCCATGATTGAGAATCAACGAAAAGCGGGGGTGGCCCTGTCTTACGCTTCCATGCTCATTAATATTGCCATTGGCCTTATTTCCGTCCCTCTTATGAACCATTTTATGGGAAAATCGGAATACGGCATTTACGAGTTGATGGGTTCCCTCATCGCGTATATGTCGGTCATGGACTTCGGCCTGTCCGCCACCATTACCCGCTATTACTCTCAGGCAATGGCAAAGGGCGATACGAAAGCCCGGGAGAATATCCTTGGAATTTCCTCGGTGATTTACATGGTCATTGCCGGGATTACCATTGTCGCGGGTCTGCTGCTATACGGCCTGCTGGATGTGGTATACGCGCAATCTCTTACGTCGGCGGAACTTATTTCTGCAAAACAGATTTTTATCGTGGTGATCATCAATATGGCGGTTACCATCCCCTCCCATATTTTTACCGCCGTTATCACATCTTATGAAAAATTTATTTTTCTCCGGGGCGTGACTATGGTCTCCCAGGCGCTGCAGCCCATTGCCTATATTCTGGTGCTGATGCGCCACCCTACAGCGTTCGCTGTGGTTGTCACCCAGACGGCGTTTAATTTTGCCGTTATTTTGCTGAACGTTTTCTATACCAACCGGAAACTTCATGTCAAAATTCGCCTCCATACCTTTGACCGTTCCCTGGTGCGGGAAATGCTGGGATTTTCCTTCTTTATTTTCCTGAACGCCGTCATTGACCAGCTTTATTGGAAAACCGACGTGCTGGTCCTGGGAGCAGTGGCCGGCGGCACGCTGGTTACCGGCATTTACGGCATCGCTTCCCGGGTCACCACCATGTATACAAACTTCTCCAGCACGGCAAATTCCGTATTTCTCCCAAAAATCACAACGCTTTGCACCCAAAATGCCGGTATGCAGGAGATAAACGGCATCTTTAAAAGCGTCGGCCGGGTACAGTTTCTCGTGATGTCCATGATTTTGTCCGGTTTTATCTGTTTTGGCCAGGACTTTATGATGCTGTGGGCGGGAAAAAACTATTCTGCGGATCAAAAGATTTCCGCATACTATATCTGCCTTATCATTATGATTCCACTGATTATTCCCCTGGTGCAAAACATCGGTATCACCATTTTGCAGGCAAAAAACAAGCATGCCTTTCGCTCGATTGTGTACCTTATCATCGCCATTGTCAAGGTTTTGCTGTCCATTCCCATGGCAAAGCTTTACGGCGGCATTGGCTGCGCCATTGCAACCTCTTCTGCTATGATTGTCGGCAACATTATTATCATTAATATTTATTATAAAAAGGTCATCCATCTGGATGTGGGAGGATTCTTCCGGGAAATCGGCAAACTGCTGCCGGTGACTGTGGTGGTCATCGTGCTGGGCTGTTTGCTCAATTATATGATTCCTGCCACAAACTATCTCATCCTGATCGCAGAAGTTCTGCTGTTCATTGCGCTGTTTTTTGGATTCTCCTGGCGGTTTAGTATGAACCGTTATGAAAAACAGCTCATAGGCGGTGTGCTTTCAAAAATTTTTCATAAGATGAAAAGGTGATGTTATGGAATTCCAGCAAAAAGCCTTTGGTGCGTTTCATAAGGACCCGGCGCAGGTAAAACAATCCTCCTCCGGCGGTGTATTTCCGCAGCTTGCGCGGCACATTTTGTCACAGGGCGGCGCGGTGTTCGGCGCGGCTTACGACCCGTCCTTTCATGTGGTCCCCTGCTGCGTCACAGAGGAGGCGGAACTTCCCGCCCTATACGGCTCCAAATATGTGTTCTGTCCCATGAACGCCGTATGGGAGGACGCCAGACAGCGGCTTTCTGCCGGAACGCCGGTGCTGTTTACCGCTTCTCCCTGCCAGGCAGCCGCATTCCGTCACTTTTTAAATCAGGATTTTCCCCATCTGTACTGTGTGGACTTTGTCTGCCATGGCGCGCCGGAACCAAAAAGTCTGGAGCAATATCTGGCAGAGCTTTCCCAGGAATACGGCGCGGCGGTTTCTTCGGTCAACTTCCGTAAAAAGCAAACGTCCTGGCAGGATTATGTCGTAGAGGTAACGTTTGCCAACGGGCAAACGTATACCAGCGTCCCCTCCGACGATCCCTATATGAAGACGTTTTTGCAGAATCTGAATCTGCGCAGGGCATGTGCTTCCTGCGTCTATAAGGGCAAAAACCGGTTGAGCGACCTTACGCTGGGGGATTTCTGGGGTGTTTCCAAGCTGTATGCCGAAATTTTCCACAAGGAGGGAACTTCTCTGGTGTTTGCCAACACCCGAAAAGGGCTTGACCTGCTGATGAAAGCCAGGGATGGTCTGCATATTGTCGAGGTATCGCCGGAAAAGGCGGTGAAATACAATGCTTCCGCGGTATCTGCCGCAAAGCTGCACAAAAACTACGACGCCTTTCAGGCGGATCCCGGCACTTTCCGGCAAAAGCTGTCCCATTGTTCGGAAAACCGTGCCCTTGGCGTCAAGCAGGCGCTGAAAAAACTTTTCAGAAGATAGAGGAATATTACATTGTTTCGAGAGTTATTACGGGATGCCAAAAACATACGGGACCGGGATCCTGCCGCAAGGAACCTGGCGGAGGTCATTCTGCTGTACCCCGGCTTTCATATTCTGGTTTGGCACCGCATCGCCCATTGGTTTTATGTCCGCGGCCATTTTTTTCTGGCACGCCTGTTTTCCCAGTGGGGACGGGGCGCAACGGGGATCGAAATTCATCCCGGCGCCCGCATCGGAAAAAATCTGTTTATTGACCATGGCATGGGGATTGTCGTCGGCGAAACCGCGGAAATCGGCGACAACTGTACCATTTACCATGGTGTCACTTTAGGCGGCACCGGAAAGGATGCGGGCAAACGGCACCCCACCATCGGGGACAACGTGCTCATTGCGGCCGGTGCGAAAATTTTAGGCCCATTCAAGGTGGGAAACAATTCCAATATCGGTGCAAACGCCATCGTATTGCAGGAAGTCCCGCCAAATTCCACGGTAGTAGGCGACAAAGCAAGGGTTGTCAAACGGGAGGGAGTCCGGGTGGCGCCTTCCGTCGCGTTGGATCAGATTCATATGCCCAACCCCCAGGAACAGGAAATTTTGCAGCTTGTCCGCAAAATCAGCGAATTGGAAAAGCGCCTGAAACAGTTGGACGACAAACAAGATTCCAAAGACTAAACCTCACGCCTGCGCGGCCGCGCAGGCGCTTATTTTTGCTTTTGGACGGATAGAACGATATGCAGACAGTTTTACCAAAGGTTGAAGCTGGCTCCAAGGTATGAGAAAATAAGGCAAACGGCGGTTTGCGAAGGAATCCCTTCGCAAACCGCCGGGTTTGTGTTATAATAGCTTTCAGAACCGCAGCGGCTTTTTCCGGCTTTTTCCCAGCGGATGGCCGGGAATCCGCCTGCGCAAACGGATATGAGGTAGCGTTATGGAGTTTCTTCCAATTTCAAAAGCGGATATGGAAGCGCGGGGCTGGTATTACTGTGATTTTCTCCTGGTAACCGGAGACGCGTATGTAGACCACCCTTCTTTCGGCACAGCCATTATCGCAAGAGTGCTGGAGCATGCGGGCTTTCGGGTGGCAATTTTATCCCAGCCGGATTTCCGGGACGTTCATGATTTTCTCGCCATGGGCCGTCCCCGTTATGCCGTCCTGGTCAACGCCGGCAACATCGACTCTATGGTCGCCCACTATACTGCGGCCAAAAAACGGCGCAGCGACGACGCTTATACCCCAGGCGGCAAAGCAGGCAAGCGGCCGGACCGGGCGGCAACCGTATATGCCAAGCTCGCCCGCAAGGCCTTTCCCGGCGTGCCGGTGTTTTTAGGCGGCATTGAGGCGTCCCTGCGGCGGTTCGCCCATTATGATTATTGGGCCGACCGGATTCTGCCCTCTATTTTACAGGACAGCGGCGCGGACGGACTGATGTACGGCATGGGGGAAAAAAGCGTGTTGGCCCTTGCAAAAAATCTGAAATCCGGCAAGCCAGGTGCGGAAGCCTGCAAAGACATCCGCGGCACCGCATATTTTACCAAAGACTGTTCCGGCATCCCTTTTCCAACGGTGGAATGCCCCTCTCTGGAGGCGGTACTGGAAAGCAAAAAGGCGTACGCTGTTTCGGTAAAAATACAGTACGACGAACAGGATTTTAAAACCGGTCGGGCGGTGCTGCAGCGCCATGGCCGGCGAATCCTGGTACAGAATCCACCGGCGCTGCCCTTGACCACCAGAGAAATGGATGCGGTCTACGCCCTGCCTTACACCAGGACCTACCATCCCTCTTACCGCGCCCTTGGCGGCGTTCCCGCCATTGAAGAGGTGCGGTTTTCCATCATTCACAACCGCGGCTGCTTCGGTGCATGCAACTTCTGTTCCCTGGCATTCCATCAGGGGCGGTTTATTTCCTGCCGCAGCCATGCCTCTGTCCTGGAAGAGGCAAAAATTATCACGCAAATGGAGGGATTCAAAGGATACATTCATGACGTCGGCGGTCCAACGGCAAACTTCCGGGCTCCAGCCTGCAAAAAACAGGAAAAGTATGGACTTTGCACAGAAAAACGCTGCTTGTTTCCCACCCCTTGTCCCTCCCTTGTTGCAAGCCACAGCGACTATATCGCCCTTTTGCGGAAACTCCGGGCGCTGCCCGGTGTGAAAAAAGTGTTTGTGCGCTCCGGCCTGCGGTATGATTATATTATGGCAGACAAGGATCCGGAGTTTCTCACCGAACTTGCCAAATATCACATCAGCGGCCAGTTGAAAGTAGCGCCGGAGCACATCAGCGACAACGTGCTGTATTATATGGGAAAGCCTTCTTTCCAAACCTACCAGGCTTTTTGCAGCCGGTATGCACGCATCAACGAAAAACTGCAAAAAAAACAATATCTGATCCCCTATCTGATGTCTTCCCACCCCGGCAGCACGCTGCGGGACGCCATCGCCCTTGCCCAGTATTTGAATCGCATCGGCTATATGCCAAAACAGGTACAGGACTTTTATCCCACCCCCGGCACCCTTTCCACCGCCATGTATTACACGGGCCTGGATCCCCGCACGCTAAAGCCGGTTTATGTGGCAAAAACCTTTGAAGAAAAAGCCATGCAGCGGGCGCTGCTGCAATGGAAGGCGCCTGCAAAACGCCCTCTCGTTTTGCAGGCGCTGCGGCAGGCCGGCCGGGAAGATCTCATTGGTTATGGCAAAGACTGCCTGCTGCGCCCTGTGTCCGGTCCGCCTGGCAAAAAAACGAGAACCGGCATTGTTTCGTACCAGAAGAAACCGCCGGCCGCGGCACGGCAAACCAAACGAAGAAAAAAATAGACCGGGCGTTCCGGAAGCCGCATCCTATGAAACGATGCGGTTTCTTTGTTATTTTCCACAGAATAGTTTGTTCCATTTGCCGGAAAATCTCTGTTTTTTCCGGGTTTATAATTGTAAAAAATTATGTTTCCGGTTGAGATGATTCATAATTCATGATAAAATGAAAGGTACGATTCGAGGAAAGGTTTTTGTGGTATGATGTGGATTGCGGACGGTTGGAGCGACTTCGAAATTATAGACTGCGGCCAGGGAGAAAAACTGGAACGCTGGGGAAATTATATTCTTGCCAGGCCGGATCCCCAGGCAATCTGGGAAAAGGCTCTGCCGGAAAAACGCTGGCAAAGCGCCAACGCTTCCTACCGCCGGTCTTCTGCGGGCGGCGGTGCCTGGAATGTCCGCCGCCTGCCGGAACGCTGGAACATCCGTTATCCCAGCCTGGACCTTACCTTTCACATTAAACCTATGAATTTCAAGCATACCGGCCTGTTTCCGGAACAGGCCGCAAACTGGGAATTTATCTACCGTTCCATCCAGGCGGCAGGTCGGCCGGTCTCTGTGCTGAACCTGTTTGCCTATACCGGCGGCGCCACCGTGGCCGCCGCCAGAGCCGGCGCTTCTGTCTGCCATGTGGACGCTTCCCGGGGTATGGTTTCCTGGGCAAAAGAAAACGCCCAGGCCTCCGGCCTTGCATCGGCGCCCATCCGCTGGATTGTGGATGACTGCAAAAAATTTCTGGAACGGGAACTCCGGCGGGGCAGAACCTACGACGCGGTGATTATGGATCCGCCGTCCTACGGACGCGGCCCAAACGGCGAAATCTGGAAGATCGAAACGGGCATTGCAGAATTTATCCGTCTCGCGGCCCGTGTCCTGTCGGCACGCCCCCTGTTTCTCCTGATCAACAGCTATTCCACGGGCCTTGCCCCTTCTGTGATGGGATATATGGCTTCCAGCCTGCTGCATCCCACCTATCACGGCACGGTGCACTGCGCAGAGCTGGGGCTTCCGGTTTCTTCCACCGGCCTTGCCCTGCCTTGCGGCAACTCCACCCGATATCTCTTTTAAAGGACCGATTACCGTATGGACGCTATTATAAAAACAGAACAGTTAACTTATCAATACGAAGGCTATGACGAAACCGTGAAGGTGGCCTTAAACGGCATTGACCTTTCCATCCAGCGGGGGGATTTTGTCGCGGTGCTGGGACACAACGGTTCGGGGAAATCCACCCTTGCCAAGCATTTCAACGCCATTCATCTGCCCACCGGCGGCGCAGTTTATGTGGACGGGATGGATACCCGCAAAGAGGACCTCACCTATGCCATCCGCCGGAACGTGGGCATGGTGTTTCAAAATCCGGACAACCAGATTATTGCCACTGTAGTGGAGGAGGACGTTGCTTTTGCCCTGGAAAATCTGGGGCTGCCGCCGGAGGAAATCCGCCTGCGGGTAGACGACGCACTGAAAGCAGTGGATATGTACGAATACCGCAAGCATGCGCCGCATCTGTTGTCCGGCGGACAAAAGCAGCGGGTCGCCATTGCCGGCATTATCGCTATGATGCCAAAATGCATTGTGCTGGACGAACCAACGGCTATGCTGGACCCTTCGGGCCGGCAGGAAGTGATGAACGTCATCCGCCGTTTAAACCAGGAATTTGCCGTCACCATTGTCCTGATTACCCACCATATGGATGAGGCCAGCCAGGCAGACCGGGTCATCGCCATGTCCGAAGGCAGGATCCTTCTGGACGGCACGCCCCGGGAAATCTTTTCCGACGTCGTCACCCTCAAAAACGCCGGTCTGACCGTTCCGCAGACCGTTGAAATTTTGTATCAGATCAATCAGTCCCTGGGAACGAATCTCCCCATTACCGCCCTGACGGATGAAGAATGCGCCCAGGTGCTGAAAAACTTTTTGGAGGCATAAACTTTGTCAACAATACTGGAAGTCCGGGACCTGACTCACGTTTACGGAGCAGGTACTCCATTTGAACACACTGCCCTGCGCCATATAAATTTCCGCGTGGAACAAGGCGAAATTCTGGGCATTATCGGCCATACCGGCTCGGGAAAATCCACTTTAATCCAACACTTAAACGGCCTGCTGAAGCCAGACTCCGGCACGGTGTTTCTAAACGGGACAGATATCTGGGCGGATAAAGCCAAAATCCGCAGCGTCCGTTTTCATGTCGGGCTGGTATTTCAATATCCGGAATATCAGTTGTTTGAGGAAACCGTGGCCCGCGATATCGCCTTTGGTCCCAAAAACATGGGGCTTTCTCCAGAGGAAATTCAAGCTCGGGTTCGTGACGCTATGGAATTCACCGGTCTCGATCCGTCTTTGCAGGAGGTTTCCCCCTTTGACTTGTCCGGGGGACAAAAGCGCCGCGTCGCCATTGCCGGCGTCATTGCTATGCGGCCGGACGTGCTGATTCTGGACGAGCCAACAGCTGGTCTGGATCCTGCGGGCCGGGATGATATTCTGGAACACATCGCGCAGTACCACAAAAAAACCGGCGGCGCCGTGGTCATCGTCACCCACTCTATGGAGGATATCGCAAAGTACGCCGACCGTATGGTGGTTATGAACCAGGGCACGGTCATGCTGGAAGGCACGCCCCATGCGGTATTTTCCCACAGCGACGATCTGGTTTCCGCCGGACTAAACGTACCGCAGATCACCCGGGTGTTTTCCCTGCTGCGCAAACAGGGACTGAAGCTGCCGGATTCCATCTATACAGTGCCGCAGGCGCTTTCCGCGATTCTTTCCTATAAGGAGGAACAGGAAAATGCTTAAAGACATCACATTGGGACAGTTTTTCCCGGGCCAAAGCGTGGTGCACCGCACCGATCCCCGGGTAAAAATCGTGCTGACTCTGGCGTTTATTATCTTGTTGTTCACCGTAAAAGGCCCTGTTGCCTACGGCCTTATGGCGTTTTACGTGTTTACTGTTATTTTCTTGTCAAAGATCTCCTGCAAGGTTATTTTCAAGGGACTAAAACCTATTATTTTTATTGTGGCGTTTACCGCTGTCATCAATATTTTTTACACCGCCGGCGATGTGCTGTGGTCGTTTGGCATTTTCAAAATTACGGCGCAGGGCATCGAAAACGCAGTGTATATGGTCATCCGTATTATTCTTCTCATTCTGGGCACCTCGATGCTGACCTATACCACCTCTCCCATTATGCTGACCGACGCCATTGAATTTTTGCTGTCTCCGCTGAAAAAAATCAAAGCGCCGGTGCATGAACTTTCTATGATGATGAGTATCGCCCTGCGGTTTATTCCCACGTTAATCGAAGAAACGGAAAAAATCATGAACGCCCAGAAAGCGCGGGGGGCAGATTTTGAATCCGGCAATCTGTTAAACCGCGCCAAGGCGCTGGTTCCCATTCTGGTCCCTCTGTTCATCTCTTCCTTCCGCCGGGCGGACGAGCTTGCCACTGCGATGGAATGCCGGCTGTACCGAGGCGATGTAGGACGAACCCGCCTGCGGCAGTTCACCATTACTTCCGCCGACTATTACAGCGCCGCGTTTACCATTGCGGTTGGGGCAGCGGCGATTTTCTGCTCGAATATTGGAACTTTTCTATGAAAAATATTGCCTTATCCTTGAGTTACAACGGAACAGCCTACCATGGTTTCCAAATCCAGAAGAACGCCCAAACCATTCAGGGCGTTGTTACCGCCGCCATTTACAAAGCCACCGGCGAACATGTTTCCCTATCCGGCTGCGGCCGGACGGACGCCGGCGTGCATGCCAGGCGGTATCTGGCCAATTTCAAATCATCCTGCGGCATTCCGGCAGACCGGCTGCCTCTGGCGCTGAACGCCCGGCTGCCAATGGATGTTTCCGTGAAGGGCGCGGCGCTGGTTCCGGATGGCTTTGACGCCCGTTTTGACTGCGTCAAAAAAGAATATACCTATTATATTCATCAAAGCAGAATCCGGGATCCCTTCCTTGTCAATCGGACCTATTCCTGCTCCTACCGGCTGAATCTGCCGGCGATGCAGACGGCAGCTTCGTACTTTGCCGGCACCAAAGATTTTGCATCCCACCGTTCGGTAGGCACTCCGGTTCGCTCTACCGTCCGCACGGTGCATTATGTCACGGTTTCCGGAGAAGCGCCGGACGTCATCGCCATCCGGGCCTGTGCCAACGGGTTTCTGTATAATATGGTCCGGGCCATCGCTGGAACGCTGTTTTATGTGGGCATCGGAAAGCTGCAGCCCGGCGATATCCCCCGCATTCTTGCCAGCTGCGACCGGGAACAGGCAGGTCCCACCCTGCCGCCGGAAGGACTTTTCCTGACAAGACTGTGGTACAACGAGCCTGCAATCCGGCAGTTTCAACTGGACGACGAACTCTAACCTTTTGGAGGATGGCATGGATAAAAAAGCCGAAGTATACCGTTTTCCCCAATCCAAGCGGGAACGAAAAAAAATTTTAACTGCGAAAATAGATCCCCGTCTGCGATTTGCGTATCGAATGCGCCGGTTTACCGGTTTTGCTTTTGTTCTTCTTTTTATCGCTCTTCTGGCGGCCAATTTCAGCCTTCTTTCCCCCCAAAGCGTCAGCCGTTTTCGGAATTACGCCAAACTGCTTTTCTTGCAGCAGACGGAAAAAACCAATATCATTGACTTTTCCGGCAGTTCCGCGGATGACACGCAGCTGTTTAACGGCGGCCTTGTGGTGGTGGAGCAGGATATGCTGTATGTGGCGATGCCCGGCGGCATCACACAGCTGCAAACGCAGCTTTCCTATTCCGATCCGGTGATAGATACCTGTGACAAATACATTCTGGCATATGACCGGGGCGGCACCAGTCTGACGTTGGCCAACACGCTGACCACGATCCAGGACTTTCAGTTTGAATCCCCGATTTTATCCGCCTCCATCGGTGACGCCGGAAATTTTGCGGTGATTACCGATGAGTCCGGATACAAAAGCGCAGTGACCGTTTTTAACGCCAGTCAAAAACAGGTGTTTAAATGGTCCTCTTCGGAATATTATATTATGTCGGCGGCCCTGTCCCCCAATGGGCGGTATATGTCCGTCCTGTGCATTGCGCAGGACGGCGTGGATCTTGTGTCCCACATTATTTCCTTTGATTTGACACAGGATACGCCCCTTGCCGAAACGCCGCTGACCAACCAGCTTGCGATAGACCTGGAATTTTTATCCGACCGCCTTGTGTGCGTCATTTGTGATAAATCGACGTATCTGACAGACCTCTCCGGCGATGTTCTGGACACACTGCCGTATTCCTCTGCTTCTCTGTTGGGATATGACGTGTCCCATGGTCGCCTTGCTCTGGCGCTTTCTTCCTACTCCAGGGAATCCCGTTCCAATATCTATTTGTTTGACGGAGATAACCGCCGCCTGGACTCCTCCATTGCTCTGCAGGGGGAACTGGCCGGCCTCAGTGTAAACGAACAGTATATCGCCGTGCTGACATCGGATGGCGTCACGTTATATGACAGCGCCCTCATCCCCCGCTATCAGTATTCCGGCGTATCCAACGCAAAGAATATGCTGCTGCGGGAGGATGACAGTCTGTGCCTTGTCTATGCCAAAGAAGCGCGCATTGTCTATAAGTCCGACCTGACGCCGCTGCCCCAAACATAAAGCCGATCCAAAGGAGTGCCCTATGCCCATTTTTGATATTATTCTTTTGATTGTCCTTCTGGCATTCTTTCTCTATGGCGTAAGAAAAGGTTTCCTTCGCGCCGTTTTCTGCGTTTTGAAAAATATAATCGCCTTTTTCGCCGCCCTGTACCTGGCAAACATCCTAAGTCCCGTATTTGGGCAGAAAGTGCTGGCGCCTGTTTTGGAAAAGCTGATCCACAACCGGATCGCAGAGGCTGTTACCAGCACCGACGCGGCGGCATTCACTCTGCAGAGTCTGGAGTTGGGAGAAACACTGACCAGACTGCTGCACAGCGACAATCTGGTCGCTTCCGCCGTACAGGCCATTACCGATTCCTTTCAATCTTCTATTTCCTTTGTCATTTTATTCATTTTGTTTTTTATCCTGGTACGTCTGCTGATTGCCGTCGTCGGCAGGCTGTTGTCCTTTGTGACAAACCATACGCCTCTGGGTGTCGTCAATAAATTTTTCGGCGGTGTGACCGGCTTGCTGGCAGGTGTTTTGCTCTGCTTCCTGGTATTTGCAGCGCTTAAAGCATTTTCCCCCGCGCTGTTCAGCGATATGGGGCTATTTTCCCCAAACGTATTACAGCAAAATCCTGCGACGCAGTTTTTTATCAATACTTCCCTGGCAGATTTGTTAAAAAGCAAGTTTTAAGGGCACACTATCTCAAGCAAAGGAGAACGTTTTATGCAGATGCCAATATGTTCACGCTGCGGAAAAAATATTGCCGTAGTGTTTATATCCCGGTCGGAAAAGGACAAGACCGTACAAGAAGGGCTTTGCCTGAAATGCGCCAAAGAACTGGGCATCCAGCCCATTGACGGCATTATGAAAAGCATGGGCATTACCGAAGAAGATATCGATGCGATTTCCGGCGAGCTTTCCAATCTGGAAAACCTAGAGGATTTACAGGGATTGATTCCCCAGGAAGATGGGTTTGATATGTCGGACGTAGACGAGGACGAAGGCCGTACCCGTTCCTTCCCGTTTGTAGAAAATCTGTTCGGTCAGAATCCCGGCAATGCCGAGAAAAAATCCGCTACACAGACAAAAGAGGAAAAAAAGGAAAAGGAAAAACGCAAATTTCTATCCAAATATTGCGAGGATTTGACCCGCCGGGCCAGAGATGGTCAGATCGACAACATCATCGGTCGAAATGCGGAAACCGAACGGGTCATCCAGATTTTAAATCGCCGGCAAAAGAACAATCCCTGTCTTATCGGCGAACCCGGTGTGGGAAAAACTGCCATTGCGGAAGGGCTGGCCCTCCGCATTGCCCGGCAGCAGGTGCCGTATAAGCTGCTGAAAAAAGAGATCCATCTGCTGGATCTCACTGCTCTTGTGGCAGGGACACAGTTCCGCGGCCAGTTTGAAAGCCGCATCAAAGGACTTATTGAAGAAGTCAAAAAGCTGGGCAACATTATCCTTGTGATTGATGAAATTCATAACATTGTAGGCGCCGGGGAAGGCGAGGGAGCTATGAACGCCGCCAATATTCTAAAGCCCGCGTTATCCCGCGGGGAAATTCAGGTCATCGGCGCCACTACCTTCAACGAATACCGCAAGCACATTGAAAAGGATTCTGCCCTGGAACGCAGATTCCAGCCGGTAACGGTCAACGAACCGTCCATTGCAGACACCATCGAAATTCTCAAGGGAATCCGCACCCATTATGAGCAGTTTCACAACATCCGTATCCCGGATGAAATCTGCCGGCAGGCGGCGATTCTTTCCGAACGGTATATCAACGACCGCTTTTTGCCGGACAAGGCCATTGATCTGATTGACGAGGCAAGTTCTAATCTGAACCTAAAAACCAGGGCATTAAGCGAAATTCCCCGGCTGACTGACGAGCTGTCTCTCATCAGCGCCCAGCAGGATAAACTGCTGCAGGAAGAACAGAATCCGGAAACCTTTGAAAAAATGGCAACCCTCCGCACCAGGGAGCTGTCCATTCAAAGTAAACTGTCCGATTTGTCCGCGGAAGAAGCGCCGGAACTGACGGAAGAGCACCTTGCCCAGGTAATTGAATTGTGGACTGGTATTCCCGCCTCGAAAATCTGCCAGTCAGAATCCGCCCGCCTTTTGCAGCTGGACAAACGGCTGCGCACACATATCGTCGGGCAAGACGAGGCCATTGCCGCGGTTTCCGCTGCTATCCGCCGGTCCCGCGCCGGCATCAGCCCCAAAAAGAAACCGGTTTCCTTTATTTTTGCCGGTCCCACCGGCGTAGGAAAAACCGAGTTGGTCAAGCAGCTGGCTTTGGATTTGTTTGATTCCCCAGACGCCTTGATCCGGCTGGATATGTCGGAATATATGGAAAAACACACGGTATCCCGGCTGATTGGTTCCCCGCCGGGCTATGTGGGCTATGACGAAGCCGGACAGCTCACGGAAAAAATCCGCCGCCGGCCCTACAGTGTGATTCTGCTGGATGAAATCGAAAAAGCCCATCCCGACGTTTTGAACATTCTTTTGCAAATTCTGGATGACGGTCGAATTACAGACGCTCATGGCCGGCAGGTATCGTTTGAAAACACCATTATTGTTATGACCTCCAACGCCGGCTCGGAACGCAACAACGGCATTGCCGGATTTGGCGGCACAACGGCGGCGCTGGGCAAGGAAAAGGCCTTGAAATCCCTTTCGGAAATTATGCGGCCGGAATTTTTAAACCGCGTGAACGATGTGATTGCCTTCAACAGCCTTACCAAAGAAAACTTTGCAGGCATCGCCGGCATTCTGCTTCAGGAGCTGACCGATTCCCTGGCGGAAAAACACATCCGTCTGACGTATGACGACAGCGTTATCACCCATCTGGTAGAAGAATCCTTTTCCATCAAATTCGGCGCCCGCAATCTGCGCCGGCAGATCGAAAAGGAAGTGGAAGACGCCTTGGCCAACGAAATCATTCAGCATTTCGACCAGCCTATCCTGGGCGCCCATATTAAGTTCCAGGACGGCGGTATTATGGTTTCCGTCCTGTAACTCTCCAAAAGAAACAACCGCGCGGCCTGAAAGTCCCACAGGCCGCGCGGTTTGGT
>CAKRRK010000002.1 GCA_934395135.1 uncultured Eubacteriales bacterium
TCCGTACTGCATACCAGCCATTCCCCGGCATGCCCCATTGTGTGCATCCTATTTTATTCATCTTTGTTTGTCTCCTTTTCTTTATTTTATAGGATAAGCGATTATCCTATTTATACATCCATTTCTTTTCCGCCGATTTTTCTGCGATAAACAACATTCAGCACGGTTACCACCAGCTGCACACCGGTAATGCCAATCAATATCGCCATACTCGTTCTGGTATCCACCGCCTCTGCAACTTTTCCAATGACCGACGGCACCACAATGGAACCAATGGAGGTAATGACCATAAAAGCGCTCACGGCAAACGTAAACTTTTTACAGATTTCACTGATGCCGGCAAAGCCTGTCGCATAAACGCCCGACATACCAAGCCCGGTGCCAAAGGCGCCGAGAATCATTCCAACCGGATTGTGGCTCAATACCATCAGGATCAAAAACGCCAGCGTGCAGATTGTAAGATATGTAACGAGTTTTTCCGACCGGAATCGTTTTGACAGCCCCACGCAGGCAATGCGGCCAATCAGGAAAGCCGCCCACAGCATAGAGGTGAGAAGCTGCACATAACTTTCCCCTACAACCCCGGAATCCAGAAAAAACGTAGTAAGCCATCCCATAACCGATGCTTCCGTCGCCATATACATCATAACAATCAGCGTGGAAAACCAGAACAGCCGGCTCTTAAAGAAGCGGTAATCCCCGGCTTCCTTTTTTTCCTTCGTCCGCTGTGCCGCAGTATCGTCGGAAAACGACGTTTTCGTAGTCATAAACACAGAAACGCCGCCCAGCACAACCACACACACGCCGGCAATACGCCAGCCGCTTTCGCCGCCCATCGTGCCGGTAAATGCCCAAACCAGCAGAGGCGAAATCAATGCGCCGATGGCGAAAAATGCATGCATAAAATTCAGATTTACGCTGCTTTCTCCCGGCAGCTTGTTGGTCTCACCATTATTATAATTCATAACGGCGCCCCTGCCAATCCCCATGATAAGAAAAAGTACGATGAGATAAATAGGATTGCCATAGAGGAGCATCAGCGCAAATGCCACGAACAGACCGCCGTTTAAAAGCAGTATGGAGTGTTTTGTCCCAAGAAACAGCGGCAGCACCGACGCGATCACCGCACCGATCAGGTTGCCCGCCGTCTGGCATGACACCAGAAACCCGCTTTGGCTGTAGCTGATGCCGTAGGCCTCCCGGATATAGGGCAGCAGCGATCCCAAAATGATCATAAAGACGCCCTGCATAAATTGCAGATAACAAATGGTTTTAAAATTATAGCTGTTTTTCCGATCAAAGCTGTCAAAGTAACTTTTTTTCATATAGCCGCTGCCTCTCTTAAACCAGATTTTTATCCATATTTATTCGATTGTATCCTGTCCCGCTTTAAACTTTCTCCGATACATTACGTTGACAACCGACATAATAAGCTGAATGGCAGCAATGACAACCAGCACCTTCATACCGGCGGAAATATTAAATCGTTCTGCAATGCCGCCTACAACCGAAGGAATGGCAATGGCGCCCACCAGGGTTATGGTCATATAAAAGCCCATTGCGGCCGTATATTTCCGGCAGATATGACTGATGCCCGCGATATTGAGCGTATAAATTCCGGATATCCCAAGTCCCAGTCCGAATACGCCAAGGACAATGGCCGCCAAAGAATGGCAGAAGAGCATCACAAGATAGAACGCCAACGTCAACAGAGAAAGGACCAGAACCAGCTTATCGCTGCGGAAACGGTTCACCAGCCCGGTGCATACAACGCGTCCTACAAGAAATCCGGCCCAAATCAAGGAAACAATGACCTGCACATAATTCTCCGCAATCGCGCCGGAATCCAGGAAATACGTCGCCGCCCAGCCCATGACCGATGCTTCAAACGAACAATAACAAAATCCAATGGCCACGACGATCCAGAACACCTTGGATTTTAGAAATCCAAAGTTTTTCTGCGCTTTGTCCTCCGTTTTGGTTTCCGCTGCCAGGGCATCGTCATACCAGCTCAATTTCACCCTGGACACCATCAGCACCGCGACCGCACCCAAAATCACAACAATAATATCCGGCAGCCGCCAGGAAAATCCCGCCCGATCGATGCATACAGAAACCAGCAGCGGCGCAATCAGAGCGCCCAATGCAAAAAAGGTCTGGGTATACGTCATCCACAAGCCGTCTTTGCCTGGAAGACGATTCATGGTATCGCTGTTATAGTTAAGCGTCGTGCCGCGCCCAAACCCCATGCACACAAACGCAATAATCAGCACAATGGGATTGCCGGTAAAGAGCATAATGGCAAATCCAATATACGTCACGGAGTTCAGCAGCGCCAAAGAGCGCTTTGCGCCGATGCCCATCGCAATATAACAGGCAATAAAGCTGCCGATCAGCTTTCCCACGGATTCTGCTGACACCAGTGCGCCGCTGACGGCATAGTTCAGCCCATATTCCGCCCGTATATACGGCAGCAATGCGCCCATAATAATTACAAAGAACCCCTGCACAAACTGCACATAGCTCGTTGTTTGTATCAATTGGACGTCGTCCCGCTTCATTCCGGAAAATAACTTTCCCACAATTGTATCCCCCCTGTAGTCTTCTCTTTTTCCTGTATTTTGTAGCAAAATATTACAAAATACAGTTTTCCGTCTTACAGTTATTGGTAATATTATACCATCCCGGTTTTCTTTTGCATAGTTATTTTTTGGCTGTTTTCTTGTAAAATCCGGACAATGTGGAATCCGGTTGAAAAAAATTCAAAACCGCGTTATAATAAAAACAATTTAAAAAAAACAAAAAGGAGCCGCATCATGATGAAAATTATGGTTGCCGTTGAAAACGGCGCAATCTCAGACGAGGTTGGCAAATGCAAACAGTTTCTGATTGTGGAAACCGAGCACAAGGCTGTGACTCGGCAATATACGGTGGAAGTTCCCGGCAATGGCATTACTTCTATGTTTTCCTTTTTTTCCGCCCAGGCAGCAGACATTCTGATCTGCGGAGATATCTCCCGGCGGGCAAAAAACACCCTGCAAATGCTGGGACTTATTCTAATCCCCGGTGTGTCCGGCAAGCCGGAGGACGCCGTTCAGCGGCTTTTGTCCGGCGAAAAAATCGGAAACGACGACCTTTTGGCAGACCCGGAGACCGAATATGCGGAGGACGATCCTATGAGCTGTATGCATGACTGCGAAAAATGTACCGCAGGGTGCAGCAGCAAATTCCACCCTCCTGCCGAAAAAACTCCCTCCTGATATTCCCTTTTCTAAAAAGCAGACGCCTAAAAAGCGGCATAACCAACGTTATGCCGCTTTATTTTATCCATAGAAACCGGAGAAATGCCGCCCGGCAGGAGAGACGCCGGGCAGCAAAAGGAGTTTGTCAATGAAAAAGTTATATCGTAATTTCCAGCAGCACCGCCTTACTTTTTATAATGCTGGCTGATCAGCACCTTGCCGCCGCCCTTGTTTGCCGACTGGTGAATGCCTTCTACCGCCTGTTCCAGCGGCACTCTGGCGGTCACCATCTTTCGCATATCAATGCGGCCGGCTGCCATCAAACGAATAACGCATGGAAAAATATCCGCACCAGCTGTGCCGACTGTGCCATGAAGATGACCGGATTTATACTGAATGGCCGCCATATCTATGGAGGCTCGATGCACCCCCATACCACACTGAATGATTTTTCCACCGATGGCCAGTGAATTTTCCACATCCTTATAAATAAAATGCAGCGCGCCGGTCGCCTCCACCACAGTGGCGGCACCTACGCCCTTGGTAACTTCCATCACCGTTTCCCAGGCAGTTCCGCCGGCTGTCTGCAATTCCAGAGAGTTGAACGCATAATCTGCGCCCATTTCCCGCGCAAGATCAATTCTGGACTGAACGGTGTCAAACGCGATAATTTTTCCGGCACCGGCCGCTTTGCACAGCGCAATGGCGGAAAGACCGATGGGACCGCAGCCATAAACCGCCACATGTCCGCCCACTTGAATGCCGCCGCCGTTTGCGAAAATGCCATGATAGGCAACGCATGTAGGCTCCACCAGCGCACCGGCTTCCAGGGTCGCCAGCTTGTCTCCCTGATACATTTCATACAATTCGTCCAGATTCCAGCAGAACTTTTCCTTGGCGGTTACATATTCCGCAAAACCGCCGTCTATGGTAAAGCCCGGCTCTTCCAACTGCCTGCACTGATTGAATCTTCCGATTTTGCAGGCGTCGCATTTGCCGCACCACTGCATTTCTTCCACCGTTACAAGATCACCCACCTGGAATCTTGTCACTTTGCTGCCGATTTCCATCACTTCCCCGGCAAATTCATGGCCTAAAATCACAGGGAATTTCGTGTGTCCCGGATAGGTCATATAACCGTCTTCCCCATTCTCAATCATATGGATATCCGATCCGCATACACCGCATGCACCGACTTTCAGCAGCACTTCGTCTTCTTTCAGCACCGGCATCGGCCGCTCTTCCACCGCCACTTTCAAATCGCGCCATGCCATATTGCCCCGCATGCTCCGCTGGGTTTTTTTCTCCCATTCGCTCATTTTATAGTCCGGCTTTGGGGCCCAATTGGCCTTAATGTATAATCCTTTCATTCGTAATTGCTCCCTTTCCATTCTTTATTCTATTGTACAATCCGTTTGGATCTGTTTTCTATCTTGCTGTATATCCTCCGTCCACCGGAAGATTCACTCCCGTGATAAACCGTGCTTCATCCGACGCCAAAAACAGCACTGCGTTTGCAATGTCCACAGGCTGCCCCAGATACCCAATGGGATGTTTCGGCGTCATATGGTTTATATACGCCGCCTCGCCGCCTGGCACCATACGGGCTTTCGCCAAGGTCAGCTCCGTCAGCACTGTGCCGGGGCACACTGCGTTGACACGGATCCCGTATTTCCCGTAGCAGACTGCGTCTTCCCGTGTCATATTGGTGACGGCGCCCTTGGCCGCCACATAAGGTGCGGACTCATCCGCGCCCACCAAGCCGTAAATAGAGGAAAAATTCACAATGCTCCCCTGCCGGTTGGCCTGCATATGGGGAATCGCATATTTGGTACACAAAAATACGCCCCGTACATCCACCCGGAATACGGCTTCCCATTCCGCAAGGGTGGTTTCATGCGTCCATTTGTTAACTCCGTTAATGCCTGCGCAATTGACCAGAACATCCAGTTTTCCATAGGTCTCTATCACCCCATCCATGGCGGCTTTCACCTGTTCTTCCTGAGACACATCCACGCCGAAGGCCTGTGCCCGGCCGCCTTTTTCCTGGATTTCCGCCGCGGTCTGTTCAGCAGCCTCTTCCTTTTGATCCCAAACTGCGATGCAAGCTCCTTCCCTTGCAAACAGCGCCGCCGTTTCCTTTCCCATACCGGCGCCGGCTCCGGTAACAATCGCAACTTTATCCCTTAACCGCATCGTTTCGATCCTTTCCCATCGTTTGGAAGGTTCCGGCGAAGAAAAACCTCTTCGCCGGAATCCCTGTTCTTTCTACAGTCCGTATTCCGCCAGATATGCCAAATATTCCTCCGCGCCATCGGTGGTGATTGCCTTTGCGCCGGTATCTGTTTCCGCCGGAAGATCGGTGTATGCCGTCTTTCCGTTCAAAATATCCAAGCAGGCCTGAAGTCCTTCCTCCGCCATGGAAATCGGATACTGGGCAATGGTGGCAGCCATTTTTCCGTCCTTCACATAACCCACGGCTTCCGCTACCGCGTCAAAGCCGATGATGGGCAATTCCTTCCCGGCTTCCTCGCAGGCGCGCATCGCGCCGATCGCCATGCTGTCGTTGCAGCAATAGAACATTTCCACATCCGGATTCGCGGTTAAAATGTTCTGCGCCGCGGTATAGCCTTCCTCTACCGACCAGTTTGCTGTCTGCGCCGCTACCAGCTCCATTTTGTCGCCGATGGTATCCCAAAAGCCGTCCTGGCGGAGATAGGTATTTTCCTGGCCTTCTACGCCGGTGAGCATCGCAATCTTTGTGCCTTCCGGATAATTGTCCAGCACATACTGTGCGCCTTCTGCCGCGGCATTGTAGTTGTTCGTACCATAGAACGGCACCGGATCACAGCCATAGGATTCAATGAGTTCTGCATCCAGCTTGGTATCCAGATTGATCAGCGGAATACCAGCCGCCTGGCACTTCTGCACGCCGCTTACCAGTCCGTCCATGGACACCGGTGTGATGCAGATGGCATCCACACCGCTGGAAATCATCGTTTCGATAAACGCCAGCTGATCTTCCGCGCTGGAATGGTCGGTGCAGGCCTGGATGTTAAGCTTGATATTGTTCTCCTTCGCAAACTTCTCTGCGCCCGCTACCATTGTAACGTAAAATTCGTTGTCCAAGGTCATTGGCAAAAAGCCGATTTCATACGTTTCGCCGTCTGCCGGCGCTGCCGTGTCGTCCGCCGGGGTTGTGCTGTCGTCCGCCGGGGTAGAAGCGTCGTCGCCGCAGCCTGCAAACAGACACAATACCATTGCAAGCGCCAGGATCATTGCTAAAAACTTTTTCATCTCATTTCCTCCTGAATATAGATTTTATTCTTATAAAAAAGGGATTCCCCTCTTTTTTTATTCTGCTTTTCTGTCCTTCGCCTTATCAAAGAAGACCGCCAGAATAATCACGACGCCGGTGGCGATTTCCTGGTAAAACGTGGAGACGTTCAGCATCTGCAGACCGCATTTCAAAATCCCCAGGATGAGGGCGCCGAACAGGGTATTGATCACCTTGCCCTGCCCGCCGGAAAGGGAAATGCCGCCGATGACTGCCGCCGCAATCACATCCAGTTCATAACCGTTGCCGGAGGTTGGGGACGCATAAACCAGTCTGGACAGCAGCATCACGGAAGCGAAGCCGCCCAAAAGTCCTGCCACCGCATAGGTGATGGTTTCAAATTTTCCCACATTGATGCCAGACAGGCGAGCGGCGTTCCGATTGCCGCCAATGGCGTATACATACCGGCCAAATTTGGACTTTTTCGCCAGGAGCACAAAGATCACATAGACAATCGCCACATAGAAAATAAAAATCGGGATGCCTGCGATGGTGGTGTTTGCCAGCTTGGACAGGCTTGCGTCAAACCCGGAGAGGGATTTTCCGCCGGTGATGGCAAGGGCGCCGCCTCTCCCAATGCTCAGCATCCCCAGCGTCGCGATAAAGGCGGGAAGCTTTGCATAACTGATGAGCAGTCCGTTGGCAAGCCCCATAACAAGGCCGATGGCAAGCGAGAGAAGCACGCCGCCGACCACAGGAACCCCAGCTTTCATCGCCACCGCCATCACCATCACGCAGAAACCCACGATAGAGCCGATGGAAAGGTCAATGCCGCCGGTAATGATGACAAAGGACGCGCCTGCGGCCAAAATCGCGATGATTGACGTCTGTACAATGATGTTGGAAATGTTAACCCAGGATAAAAAGCTTCTTCCGGTCGCGGCACACAGGATGGTGAACAGCATAAATACTGCCACCGTGCCGATATAAATCACCAGCTGCTGCCAGTCAATTCTTCTTGTTTTTTCCATTACTTCGCACCTCCATGCAACGCATAACTTAACACATCTTCCTGCGTCAGGCCGTCTTTGTTTTCCAGCACTGCCGTAAGTTCCCCTTCATGCATTACCGCAATCCGGTCGCACATTTTCATCACTTCCACCAAATCCGAAGATATCATAACAATGGAATTTCCTTTCTTTACAATATCCATCATAATGTTATAAATCTCGTCTCTGGCACCTACGTCGATGCCCCGTGTCGGCTCGTCAAAAATATAAACCTTCGCGTCGTTGCACAGCCACTTGGCAATGACTACCTTTTGCTGATTTCCGCCGGAAAGCTCCCGGGCCGGCTGCAAATGGGACGTAGTTTTCACCTTCAGCTTGCCAATAAACTCCCTGGCCGTTTTGGTAATGGCTCTGTTGTTCAAAAAGCCCTTTCCAAACTGGTGCAGGTTTGGCAGCGCCACATTGTCCGCAACGCTCAGCGGCAAAACCAAGCCCTCGTCTTTTCGGTCTTCACTCAGATATACCACGCCGTCCTGTATGGTGCTGGCTATGTTATGCTCTGCCAGCTTCTTCGTGCCGTTTTCCATATAAACGTCGCCGCCGGACCGCTGGTACGCGCCAATCACGCACTTGGCAACTTCCGTCCGCCCGGAACCGACCAAACCGGCAAAGCCGAATATTTCACCTTTTTTCACATCAAAACTGACGTTTTTCAGCAGGTTTTTATAACTCAGCCCCTGGACTTGCAGCATGTTATAAGTGGGATCCACATATGGGTTTTCAATTTTATCAAATTTTACTTCCCGGCCTACCATCAGCGTAATCAGCTCGTCTACATTGGTTTTATCCAGATCCAGCATTTTAATAAACGCGCCGTCCCGCATTACGGTGCACCGATCGCCGATTTCAAACAGTTCATTCATGCGGTGAGAGATGTATATGATGCCGATTCCCTGCTTCTTCAGGTCCCGGACAATGGAAAACAGCCGTTCCGTTTCCTTGTCAGTAATGGCAGCGGTCGGCTCATCCAGCACCAATACCTTTACGTCGTTGGATATCGCTTTGGCAATTTCCACCATTTGCTTTTGTGCGACGCTCAGCGAGGAGACCAGGGTCCGGGGATCGAGTTCTAATCCAATCCGATCCATATAAACTTTCGCTTCCTCAATCGCCTTTTGGTGGTTAATGCCGCCGTGTGCGCCATATTCTTTTCCCAGGAAAATATTTTCATAAATCGGAATATAGGGTACAAGATTAAATTCCTGATAAATCACGCTGATTCCCCGGTCAATCGCTTCCTTCGGCGTTTTAATTTCAAAAGGTTTTCCTTCCAAAAAAATCTCGCCTTTTTCCCTCCGGTATGCGCCGGATAAAATCTTGATCATTGTGGATTTGCCCGCACCGTTCTCTCCCAGCAGCACCTGCACTTCACCAGGCCGCACTTCCAGCTGTGCGTCGTGCAGCACGGTTACGCCGTTGAAGCTTTTTGTAATGTTGCGCATCTCCAACAAATTTTGTACCATTTCAGCCTCCCCTTTCCTGTTTTGTATC
Source organism: uncultured Eubacteriales bacterium (assembly GCA_934395135.1). Classification (GTDB taxonomy): domain Bacteria; phylum Bacillota; class Clostridia; order Oscillospirales; family Butyricicoccaceae; genus CAKRRK01. The sequence continues at coordinate 9,081 of CAKRRK010000002.1, forward strand.
ACTGTCAAAAAAATGAAACAGCAGTCATTGCATTTCTCCAAAATGTAACTCGGATACAAAGTCGGAATCATGTTTTTCATGCTTTTTCCGGATATCCGTTTTCAACCTATTGTTTTCCAAACCTCTCCCAAATTTCTTCCTTATAAATGTAACTTGTTTCTTTTATGTTTTATACTATACATCCTCTGTTTTTTATTTTCAATTAACAATCTATACGAATAAACGTGCGCATATCTATTAAATTTACACAATCCAAAATTTTTCTCTCTTTTTTCTATGCATTTTTACTATAGATTTCCATTTCTTATTGTAACAAGTTACTATTTTCGTTGTATTCTTTTGTCTTTTTTTCGCATAATTCCTTAAAATTTTGGCAATTTTCACAAAAAAAGCGTCTGAGGTTTTAGAGAATCTTCAAAACCTCAGACGCCTGTCCTGCTCAATTGTTATTTTCCCTGTCCGTAGTGATACTTGACAAAATCCTGCATCGCCCGGATATGTTCGTCGGAAATAGGCACCGGCGTACCGCCGGCAGCACAAATCATATAGTAAATCTGCGCCGTCATTTCCAGCACCTTGGCGACCTTAAACGCCCCGTCCATATCTCCGGCTATGCACACCGCCCCATGGGACTGCAGCAGGCAGCTGTTGGCCGTCTTCCCCAAGGCGTTTACGCAATTGTCCGCCAGTTCCTGCGACCCCGGCAGGGCATAGGGAGCTGTACGGCACACATCTCCCAGCATCTGGGCCGCCTCGTCAATGATCAGGGGAATGTCCCGTCCCATGCTGGAAAATACCGTGGAATACAGCGGATGTGTATGGATAATGGCGTTTGCCTCCGGACGACTGCGATACACGCCCAGATGCAAGCCGGTTTCGATGGTTGGTTTCCGGCTGCCCTCCACCACCTTGCCTGCAAGATCGCATACCACCACATCGTCTTCCACAATCGTAGAATAATCCATGCCGCTGGGGGTTAAATAAACATATCCCGTCTTCGGATCACGAACGCTGATATTGCCCCAGGTTTCCACGGTCAGCCCGGAATGAAGCATCCGAAGCCCCGATTCTACAATTAATTTTTTATACTGCATTTCATTGCCTCCCCTTTTCAAGTGTTTTATATTGTTCTACCGTCTGCGGTTCCGCCGGAAACGGGCCGAACCGTTTTGTCGGCACCGAACGGCGCAGAATAGCCCGCAGATCCTGCATGGTTTTATCTGGCATAAAATATCGCAGCTGCGCCGCAATGCTGCCGATGGAAGTGGATTCTTTTCCGCAGGCCACCACGGTTTTTCCGGTCCTTCTTGCCGTCAGTTCATTCAAAAAGCCATTTTGCGAACCGCCGCCCACAATATAAATTTCATTATACTGCTTTCCGGTGGCTTCTTCAAGCTGCTCTGCCGCCACAGCGTAGCTGCATGCCATGGATTCATACACCGAACGGATGATAACGCTCCAGTCAAAGCCGCCGTTCCATTGACCGCTGTCCGTCAGATAGGCATAGATTTCCCGGCTCATACTTCTGGGATTAAAAAACCGGGCGTTGTTGACATCAAACAGAAGCGGGGTTCCTGTGTATGCCTTGCCCATGTCCACAATCGCATCCCATGACATGGTGCATCCCCGTTCTGCCTGAAGTTCCCGGCGGATGCGCTGAATCAAAAACATACCGGCGCTGTTCTTCAGCAGAGTGACGGTTCCAAACGCGCCTGCTTCGTTGGTAAATCCGTTTTTCAGCACGGCTTCGTTTATTCGCGGCGCATCCAGTTCTGTCCCGATAAGGGACCAAGTGCCGGAGCTGATAAAAATAAAATCCTCTTCCTCCGCCGGAATGGCCAGTACAGCCGCCGCGGTATCATGGGACGGAACACACAGCACCGGTATCGCTTCCCCCGCGCCGATGGCCTCCCGCACTGCCGGAAGAAGATCGCCGATCTTCCGGCCATGCACGCCGACGCTGCAAAACAGTTCCGGCGCAATTCCCATTTTGCCGCAAACCGACGGGCTGATCTGCTCTGTGCGCACGTCCATCAGTTGGGTTGTGCTCAGTTCGCTTGGCTCATGTTCCATCTTTCCTGTCAGCATATAATTCAAAATATCCGGCATCATCAGCAGCTTTTCCGCAGCTTGCCACCGTTTTGGCATCCGGTCCCGGATTCCCTGCAGCAGATAAACGGAATTAATTTTGTCGCACAAAATTCCAGTGGCAAAAAACAGTTCCCGCTTCTGTGCTTCCGAAAGCCGGTTCAGATAGGTTTCGCCCAAGGTATTCCGGTAGCTTAATGGATTGCCCAGCAGAAAACCGTTTCCATCAAACAAGCCAAAGTCCACACCCCAAGTACAAACTCCAATCGAATCCAGGCGGGGCACGGCCTGCACCCCTTTGGCCAGACCGGACAGCAGGCCGGAATAAATTCGCAAAATGTCCCAGTAGTCGTATTCCCGGACCCGCACCATGTCATGCTCCTCCTGCGTCAACACCTCCGTCCGGATGGTTTCTCCGTCGTACTGTCCCAGCACCGTGCGGAACGAAGAATTTCCGCAATCCAGCGCCACCATATTCTTTTTCATATAACACCGCCTTCTATTATCCGATGCCTGCATGGATGTGATATTCCTCCGCCATTGAGAGCACATGCGCCAGCTGACTTTTCTTTAAAGAAACCAGATCGCCCATGGGGTAATCCCGGCCAAGTCCAGTGTATTTGGGCAGCCCCAGTCGGTGATACGGCAAAAACACCACCCCATGGATGCCGGGCAGCCCGGCTGCAAAGGACAGGAACGCCCGCAGGTCCGTTTCGCTGTCGTTGCAGCCGGGTATGTATGGATACCGCACCGTCAGTTCCCCTTTGAAATGTTCGCACAGCCACCGGAGATTTTCCAGTATCCCTGCGTTGCCATGCCCCGTAAGGGCCTGATGTTTGTCACAATCCATCTGCTTGATGTCATAAAAAATGTAATCCAGCGCATCCTGCGCTTCCTGAATGGTTTCCAGCGGTACATAGCCGCAGGTCTCCGCCAAGGTGGTAATGCCCTCTGCCCGAAGCCGCCAGCAAATTTCCCGCAGGAATCCGCTGTGCAGAAACGGTTCTCCGCCGGTGAACGTAATCCCTCCGCCGGACATCTTATAATACTCCCGGTCCCGCAGCAAAACCTCCAGCAGTTCCTCTGTGGTATACTCGGTTCCCATTCGCTGCCGCGCGTCCAGATAGCAATGATCTACGCATGCCATGCACAGGCTGCATCGTTTCGCGTCCGTAATGTACCCATAGGGTTCCCGAAAAGAGATGGCCTTTTGCGGACAAACCGCCGCGCATTTGCCGCAGCGGATGCACACTGTATTTTTCACCAGGATTTCCGGCAAAAGGGACTGAGACTCCGGGTTCGCGCACCACTTGCACCGCAGACCGCAGCCCTTCAGAAAGACTGCCGTGCGAATCCCCGGTCCATCCTCTGTAGCAAAGCGCTCTATATTAAAAATGGTCGCCCGTTCCATCAAAACTCCAGTTCCTGCCGGTTGATAACGTCCATCTGGCAATCTGGGGCAAGGGAGGTAAACAGGGCGCTGTATCCCGACACCCGCACCATCAAATCCTTATAGCGTTCCGGATGCTGCATAGCGTCCCGATACACTTCTGTGCTCACCACATTAAACTGGATCTGCTGGGCATTTTTGTAAAACAGCACTTTGATGGTGTCAATCAGCTTCTGCCGGTTTTCCCGGGTTTCCATGACGGACTGCGCCACCCGCACATTGAAAATCGCCCCCTTCTGGAACCAGACGCTGGGCAGTTTCCCTACCGAATTGCACGCCGCTGTAATTCCTTCCCGTTCTGAGCCGTTGGCGGGAGAAATGCCGTTGTTCACCGGCATTCCCTTTTTCCGGCCGTCCGGCGTAGCGCCAATGCTCCGACCAAAGGCCACATTGCCGGAAACCGGGCTTTGGCTGTAGGAGAAACAGGCCGGGATCGGTCCCTTTCCGTATTTGGAGCTTTTGCAGTCGTATCGATATGTCCTGCCGATAAAATCTTCCACTTCTACCACCCATTTATCCGCCCGGTCATCATCGTTGCCGAATTTCGGCGCCTTGTTTAACAAAAGGGCACGAATTTCCGGGCCGGTGGGCGTTGTGGTTTCATCCTCAAAATTTGTATCCAAACTGTGCATCAGCTGCGGTATGGTGAGGAGCTTTCTGTCAAATACCACATATTCTATCGCCGCCAAAGCGTCTCCTGCGCTGATGGTCCCCGCAGTCGGACCGCCGTCCGCGGCATACAGGGCGCCGCCCTCTACCAAATCCATCCCCCTGGCAATGCAATCGTCCACCAGGGAGGACCGGAAGGCATTGATATCCTGCGCACAGTGGAGTTCGTCATTAATATGTTCGCATACTACCTGCAGATCTATAAAATACCGCAGGGTTTTCTTATATTCCTCCAGAATTTCTTCTGTGCTCCGGCAGTCCGCTATGCATTTGTCCGGCGTCCGGAAATGATAGCCGGTAACAGGATCCGTTCCGTCATGCAGAGCGATTTCCAGAATTTTTTCCACATTCAGCCACGGCCCCTTTGCGGCAAAGTCCCACTTTCCCGGAATGGACGCTTCGATACAGCCGTTGGGCACCCAGTTATAGCGGTCTTCTTCCGGGATTCCCATATTCTCCATGGTGCGCAGAAACGCCCTGTCGTTGTAAAAGGCCGGCTGACCGCCCTGATGTTTCTGCGCCGCCTCCAGCGCCTTCAGCAAAAACGCGTCGTCCGTCTTCTCGAACCATTTTACGGAGACGGACGGGGTAAACAGCCGTACATTTTCACAGGCCTCAATGCACAAATGAGATACCTCGTTCACCGCGTCCTCCCCTTCCCGGGTCTGTCCTCCAACGGCAAGGTTGATAAACATCTGATAGCCCAGGAAGAATTCCGAATCCGGCCAGGAGCGAAGTTTGTTCAGTTCATTGCACTTAATAAACAGACATTCCACCAGCTCCAGCGCCTGCGCCCTGGTGATACGCCCCTCCCGGACATCCTTTTCATACAAGGCCCCCACATACTGATCGAACCGCCCCAGGGAAATAGAATGGCCGTTGCTTTCCAAATGCACCGTCAGCAAAATCATAAAAATCGACTGTACCGCCTCATGAAATGTTCTGGCCGGATTGCGGGGCACATTGCTGCAAATTTCCGCCAACTCCAACAGCTCTCCGCGGCGCGTTTCGTCCTTGCATATTTCTGCCTGCCGGCGACATTCCCTGGCGTATCGATCGGAAAAATTCAGAACCGCCTGATTGCCCTTCAGCGCGGCTTCCAAAAACCAGCGCTTGCGCACGTTACCCGGCTCCCGCGGATCCAGCGTTTCCAACCGTCTGGAAATCCGGTCCATCACATCCGTCAGACCCTTATTTACCACTGTTTCAAAATCCGAAACGATGTTTCCAAGCCCCGCTGCAGATACCCAGGTATCATCAATGGCATTGGCTTCCCAGGCCTGGTTGATTTCCTCCGGCAAAGACTTCCGCAGAGATTCGTACAGAGATTTTCCCCTCCAAAAATCCAGGCATTCCAATATCTGCTCCTTTACCTCGGGATCGCACACAAACCGGTCGCCTGGCCGCTGGTCCAGGGGATACGGATCGCCATTGAGTTCCTGATACAGCCAATCTACGGAATATTCCGGGTAAATTGGGGAGGATTTGGGCCATTTGGCTTGGTTTCCTATAATCAATTCGTCTTCGCCGACATAAATCGTCATGTTGTTCAACACGTCGTAGAACGCATCCGCCCGGCGGATCGCAATGGGTTTTCCCTGGGAGCGCTTCATACTTTCCGTGAAGATGACACACCGCTCCGCGCATACTTTGGGCATCTGCTCAAACAGACGTTCTCTCATTCTTTGGGTTCGCTGGCTCATTTTCAGTCTCCTTTCTTTCCCTTGCGCCGCAGCGCGCTCTTCTTTTTATGGTTTTACGGTGCAAGCGTTCGTCGTATCTTTTGTCCCGGTTCTCTTTTGCATGGAAGATTTTATTCCCTGCCGGCGGCCATGCCAAAAATCAAACCAGCAAATTCACATTGAGAGCCAAATTGTTTTGAAGCAAATCCTGAACCATACGGCAAAGTCTTATCGCAATATTGGGGAGGTTGGTATTTTATCTCGTTTTTCCATGGCAGCATTGGACTCCCAATTTCCAATTTATCCGAATGTTATCTCGGAAGCCATCCCTCCTCATCCGGGTTCCGTACAGAAAGATTTGAAAAATCCGGCTCTATCAAAACAACAGAAAAATAGACTATTTCTCTGTTTTTCTTTCATTTTTTAAAAAAGTAACTTGTTACTTTTTTAAATTAAAAAATATACTCTTTAAAAAAGAGTATTGTCGCTATTACCAGTTTCCTTTCTTCCTTTTTGTTAAAACAGAACAAAAACCAAGTTCATTATCCCATCTAAATTCACTATATCACCAATTTATCCATTTGTAAAGTCTGTTTTTCAGCAAACGCCGGCGGCGTTTGGGAGGTTTCCGTTCGGAATGCTCTGTACCTTGTTTCTTTCTAATCTAGAAAAAAAAGGCAGCTCCCGCTGCCCTTTTCTGCTCTTTTTCACGATTACTCCACGCCTTCTTCGTCCCCATCGTTGCGGTTATTATAGGCATAATCCGGACATTTTTCCCTTGCTTCCTCTTCCGTGGCGTATTTGCAATAGATTACTCTGCCGTCTTCCGCATCTGCAACGCAGATTTTCTTTCCCTCTGCATCTCTCCTTCTGAAAATGCACCATAATTTTTTCATAACACATTCTCCTTTACATCAATCTTCAGGTTTTATCGCTATGTTTAGTATAACGCTGTATTTTTTGTTTGTCAAGTTTTTAACAATCTTTTCTCAAATCTTTCCATCCGTCCGCGCCGGCGATGCAAGAAAAAAAAAGAGAGTCTCCAGTGCCGCGTGTACAAACGCCGATTTTTCTCAGTATACGCCCAATTATTCCTGCCGTCAACTTGTGCAGCGGCTGTCCCGCTTATCTGTTCCCAGCGATTTGCACCATGATTGTTTGATTTTTTCCTGTTTTCCGTAAAGTTATTCTATGATACGCAAAACAAATTTAAGCATTATCACCGGAATGATTTCTGTTTTTTATTACTTTTATAAAAAATAAAATATTGGTATGTAATTTTTATTTCAGCTGCCTCGCTCCGTCAATTTTCCCGCACTCCCCCTGCCACAAAAACCCCCGGCGTTTTACACCGGGGGTTTTTGCTCTATTCGCCTTTTTTTGTTACCGCGATGGATAGTTCGTCCAGCTGTTTTGGATCCACAACATCCGGACACATGGTCATCAGCTCCGATGCATTCTGCACTTTGGGAAATGCAATTACATCCCGGATGGAATCCAGGCCGGCAAGAAGCATGCACAGCCGGTCTAAACCATAGGCAAGGCCGCCATGCGGCGGTGCGCCATAGCGAAACGCGTTGATCAGATGGCCAAACCGCGCCTGCGCGTCCTCATCGGAAAATCCAAGAGCGCGGAACATCCGCTGCTGCAGTTCAGACTGGTGGATACGAATGGAGCCGCCGCCCAGCTCACAGCCGTTCAGGATGATGTCATAGGCCTTGGCCCGGACTTTTTCCGGCGCAGATTCCAACAGCGCCACATCTTCGTCCATCGGCGCTGTAAAGGGGTGATGCTTTGCCACCAGTCGGTCTTCTTCCTCACTGTATTCAAACTGCGGAAATTCCGTTACCCACAGCAACCGATACTCGTCCTTTTTCACAACGCCCAGGCGTTTGGCAAGCTCACAGCGCAATGCACCCAAAGACACCAGGGCGGTATCACGGTCTGCATCCGCCACCACAAACAGGATGTCCCCGTCTTTTGCCTCTGCCCGGTCTTTCACCGCCTGCACCTCTTCTTCCGTCAAAAATTTTGCAAAGGAAGAGGTCATCTCGCCGTTTGCCAGCTTCATCCAGGCGAGTCCCTTTGCCCGATAGGTTTTGACAAAATCCGCCAGCTTGTCGATTTCTTTCCGGGGGAATTTTTCCGCAAAGCCATTCATATTAATCAGGCGAACCGTTCCCCCCTGGTCAACGGTCTCACGAAACACTTTAAAAGAGCAGTTTGCCGCGATGTCGGAAATATCCCGAATTTCAAAGCCAAACCGCAAATCCGGCTTATCGCTGCCAAAGCGGTTCATCGCCTCTTCATAAGGCATCCGCTGCAGCGGCAACGCAATGTCTACCCCCAGCACTTCCCGGAATACCCGCTGCAAGAAGCCTTCGTTTACCGCTATAACGTCATCCTGATCCACAAAGGACATCTCCAGGTCAATCTGCGTAAATTCCGGCTGCCGATCCGCCCGCAGGTCTTCGTCCCGGAAACAGCGAGTAATCTGCATATACCGGTCAAACCCGGAAAGCATCAGAAGCTGCTTGTATTGCTGGGGGGACTGGGGCAGGGCATAAAACTTGCCGGGATGCACCCGGGACGGCACCAGATAGTCCCGCGCTCCCTCCGGCGTAGACTTTTGCAGCATAGGCGTTTCAATTTCCAAAAATCCCTGTTCGTCAAAATAATTTCTTGCAATCTGCATCACCCGATGGCGCAGAGCAATATTGCGCTGCATCGACGGACGGCGCAAATCCAGATAACGGTACTTCAGCCGTAGCTGGTCGTTTACTTCTTTTTCGTCACTGATTTCAAAAGGCGTCGTTTCGCTCTCCGACAAAACCCGCAGTTCTGTCACCGCAATTTCAATTTCACCGGTTTTCATTTTGTTGTTTACCGCGCCTTCCGCCCGGACGGCGACCACGCCTTTGACCGCCACCACATATTCCGTATGAATTCCGGACGCACGGTGAAACAATTCCTCGTGAACGGACTTGTCAAACGTGCACTGCACCACGCCGGAGCGATCCCGGAGAAGAAGGAACAGGACGCCGCCGTTGTCTCTTATTCTGTCGCACCAGCCGTTTACAACCACTTCCCGGCCGGCATCGGTTTTATTCAAATTCCCGCAATAATCCGTGCGTTTCATTCCTGCAATTGATGTAACCATAGCTTTTTCCATCCTTATTTCACCGCCTGGGCGATTGTTTCCGCGGCAAGAGCGACTTCCGTCTGTTCTCCCGTCGCCATATTTTTGAGATTGGCCTTACCGCTTTCCATTTCTCCATCGCCAAGAACAATCACATATCTCGCCCCGATCTTATCCGCATATTTCATCTGTGCTTTCAGCCCTCTGCCGACAATATCCCGTTCCGCCCGGATATGCATTCCCCGCAGCTCGTAAACAAGCTTTTGCGCCAAGGCGTCAGCCTGTTTCCCCAAATTTGCCAGATACAGATCCGGTCGGGGCGGCTCCGGAAACGGCGCGCCCACCGACTCCATTACCATCAGCAAACGCTCCAATCCACAGCCAAATCCAAGCCCCGGCGTTTCCGGGCCGCCCAGCTGAGAAACCAGACCGTCATACCGACCGCCGCCGCAAATGGTGCCCTGGGCGCCAATGTCGTTGGATACAAATTCAAACACCGTTTTGGTATAATAATCCAACCCGCGCACAATACCTGTATCTATCTCATAAGGAATGCCCGCGTCGGCAAGATATGCCTGCACCGCCGCAAAATGCTCCCGGCACTCATCGCAAAGATAATCGACAGAGAGCGGCGCGTTTTCTGCCACGGCCTTGCATTCCGGGCTTTTGCAGTCCAAAATGCGCATAGGATTCCGGTCCAAACGGTCCAGACAGGTACCGCACAATCGATCTTTCCGGCTTTCAAAATACTCCCGCAGCGCCTTGTGATACGCCGGGCGGCAGTTGGGACAGCCGATGGAATTGAGATGCACCGTCACGTTTTGGATGCCCAGCCGGCGCAGAAACGTATCCGCCAGGCTGATAACTTCCGCGTCCGCTGCCGGAGAGGCTGCGCCAAAGCACTCCACGCCAAACTGGTGATGCTCCCGCAGCCGGCCGGCCTGCGGTTTTTCATACCGAAAGTTTGGCACGATATAGTATGTTTTAAAAGGAAGGGCTCCGCCATACAGAGAGTTTTCTACATAAGCCCGCACCGTGGACGCGGTTCCTTCCGGCCGCAGGGTGATGGAACGCCCCCCTTTGTCCTCAAAGGTATACATTTCCTTTTGCACCACGTCGGTGGTATCGCCGATTCCCCGGTTAAACAGTTCTGTGTGTTCAAACACTGGAAATCGAATTTCCTCAAAGCCAAATTCCGCCGCGGTTTCCCGCAGCACGCCCTCTACATAATGCCACCGGTATACCTGGGACGGAATAACGTCCTTTGTACCCTTTGGCGCTCTGATGATATTTGCTGCCGCCATTTATTTCTGTCTCCTTCTGTCTGTAGCCAAGTAAAAGCGAGCGTCATCTTCCAAAGCAAGGAGTATAACCGCCCGCAGATTGCTTCTATTTTGTTTTTACCACATTGCGCCAGTCCAGGTCTCCTCTGTCCAGTCCCAGGATCAGCATCTCCGCGGTTGCAACATTGGTGGCAATGGGGATGTTGTGCATATCGCACAGCCGTACCAGGGAATGGAACTCCGGTTTATATTCCAGGTCGCTGCTGGGGTCGCGGAAGCACAGCACCATATCGATTTCGTTGTACATCACCCTTGCGCTGATCTGCTCCTCCCCGCCCTGGATTCCGGATAAATATTTTTCTATCTTAAGGCCGGTGGCCTCCGAAACATAACTTGCCGTCGTACCTGTCGCACAGATATTATGTTTGGACAATATGCCGCAATACGCCATACAAAACTGTACCATCAATTCTTTTCTTCTGTCATGCGCCACAAGAGCAATGTTCATAGTTGTCCATCCTTTCTGTATTGTTCCGCGGCGGTTTTCAAAGGCGCAGAAGCGGAGCACATCCGCCGTCCAGTCTCGCCGCAATGTTTGCATACGCTTTTGCCGCGGATTTTTTATGATGCAGCACTGCGCTTTTTCCCTGATTTGCGCAGACAATCACTTGTTCGTCTTCCGGGATGCAACCCAGCAGCGGCAATCCCACAGCGTCCATCGCATCGTCAATATTTTCCGACAACGCCCGCCGTATCAGTTTTTTTCGTATGCGGTTGAGTACCAGCCGTACCGGCTCCACGCCCCACTCCCGCAGTGCAGCAGCAGCGCGTTCCGCCCCCCGGAGGCACATAGGATCCGTGGCGGAAACCACAACCGCCTCCGTAGCCGCGGAGGCATAAACGCCGATCTCCCGGCCGACGCCGGCCGGGCAGTCAAGGAACACTGCGTCAAATCCGCTTTGTTCCGCCTGCGCAATCATCTGCCGAAAGCCTGCCGGCTCAATTTCCACACTGCCGGAAGGCGCGGTAATGATAAACAAGCCGGGAAGTTCCGGGTGCGCCGCCGCCGCTTTGTCCAACGGGACAATGCCAGCCGCCACGTCTGCAAAACTGAACACCATTCTGTCGCTGACGCCCAACACGATATCCAAATTTCGAAGGCCTGTGTCCCCGTCGACAAGAAGCACCCGCCGGCCGCGCAGCGAAAGAGCTGCACCCACTCCCGCTACCAGGGAGGTTTTTCCCGTTCCGCCTTTTCCGGAAGCTACCACTACAACTTTCAACGCTTTCTCCCGCTTCTGAAAAAAATATATATACAATATCAGTATATACCAACTTACCCGTTTACACAAGAAAAACCATGCATTTTTTTTGTTGTTTTTACTGATTTCCCGCGGAAATCTTTCCCTTCTTTATCGTACCATTGTATATTCCGTGCTGATATGATCGGATTCATCCCGGCTGCCGAAATAAGCGTCGAAGATATCCCGCACTACCGGCGCCACATTGCTGCCGGACTCTGCTTTTTCCCCTACAACGCAAACCACAATTTCCGGATCGTCATACGGCGCAAATGCGACAAAAATGCCGTTGTCATGCTCCTGTCCCGCTCTTTGCGCCGTGCCGGATTTGCCGCCGATTTCAATGGGATAATCCCGAAATATTTTCGCCGCCGTTCCGCCTTCGTTTACCACTTCGTTCATACCCGTCATGACAAGTTCATAGGTTTTTTCGGAAAACCCCGCCTGTCCCAGCACTTCCGGCTCCTGCTCATACACCGTCTCACTATAGTCATAGGCCTTGACGCTCTTAAGCAAGTGCGGCGCATACCTCGTGCCGCCATTTACTACCGTCGCGATATAGTTGGCAAGCTGCAGCGGTGAAAACTGATTGTCAGACTGACCGATGGCCGCCTGCAGCGTATTTCCCCCGGTCCAGTCATATACCTCCACCCCTGCTTCCCGCAGCCGTTCCGTATTGCCGGGTCCCGCCACCATACCTCTGGAGTCGGACAGTTCAATGCCGGTTTTTTCACCCAGGCCGAATCTTGCCGCCCATTCTTCCAGTTTTTCCGCGCCCAGCAGTTTTCCCGTCTCATAGAAAAAAATGTTGCATGAATCGCGAATGGCAGTGGTGACAGTCTCCGTCCCATGCCCGGAACGCTTGTGACATTTCGGATGATAGCCGAAATAGGAATAAACGCCGGTGCACCGCACGCTTGTATTTGCGTCAATCACGCCTTCCTCCAGCCCTGCAATGGCCGTCAGAACTTTATAGGTGGAACCGGGCGCATACAGCCCGTTAATCGCCCGGTTCAGCATCGGCGTCAGCGCGTCCTCCTCCAGGGCATGGTAGTTTTCGCTGTAGGTTTCCAGGTCATAGGTAGGATAGGAAGCCATGGCCAGAACCTCGCCGGAATTGGCCTCCAGCACTACCGCTGCACCGCCTTCTGCATAGGGAAGTTCCGTTAAATGTTCCTTTAGGGAATCTTCCGCCGTTTTCTGCAGCGCAAGGTCAATGGTCAGCATACAGTTTTTTCCCGGCACCGCACCGCTTTTGTCTTCGCTGCTCACCACCGAACCGTCCACCGCGATCTCATACATTTTCTTGCCGTCGGTGCTTTTTAAATATTCCTCCAGCACCTTTTCCATGCCGTCCTTCCCTACCGTTGCGTTCAGGTTGTACCCCTTCTCCTTGTACTCTTCCCATTCTTCTTTGAAAATAGGACCAACCCGGCCCAAAAGGTGCGCGGCATAGGTGGTTTCGTATTCCCGGACGGATTTCAGGGCGATATCCGCTCCCGGAAACTTTTGGTGCTGCTCCTTGATCACAGAAACCAATTCGATACTGATATCTTCCGCCATTGTATAGGAATTGAAGCGGGAAAATCCCACATGCTCCATTTCATACCGCACCTCAATGACTTTTCTGGCATCATTGGCAGAATAATCCTCCGGGATCTCGTATGCTTCCCGCAGCGTATTCAGCGCCTCTTCCGCCGTCAGGTCATCCGGTGCTTTCCGGTCGGAGAGATAAGTCTTCAGGTACTTGCGCGCGCTGCTGTCTTCTTCTTCCGTATAAACAAACGGTGCCGTTTTGGAAATGGGCAGCGTACCAATCACTTCGGCGCCGTCGCTGTCCACAAGATCTGCCAGATTCCGAAGCATTTCGTTCTGATTTTCAAAATCAAACCCGTTATAATTGAGACACAGGGAATAGACCGTCTTGTTGGTCACCAACGGCCTTCCATATCGATCCAGGATTTCACCTCTGGACGCATATTCAATTGTGGAACCCGTCAGCTTCTTGTCCGCCTGTCGGCTGTATTCTTCCCCGTCAATCAGTTGAATCTTTATCAACGCGGCGCACACCACTGCGATGCCCACAAACAACAACACACCGAGGGCAACCAACCGTTTCAGCAGTTTTTCCTTGTTGTCCATACCGATCCTTTCCGTTTATTCTATCGTCAGCTTTCCGTTTATCCCGTATACTGCAAGATAAACGATGGGAGAACCTATCATGCCGGCGGCAGTTTCCATCGCCACGGTTTTTACAGCAGCGGAAAATTCCACGCCGCCCAGCAGAGACAAGGAAACCCCGCCCCGGAATATGCCGATGAGGAAAAGCGCCGCCCCGGTCATGACAAGGACGGCAAGAAAGTTTTTCTTAAAATACCGCTCCCCGAAAAAGCCCGCCATCATGCCAAATACCAGAAAAAAGATCGGGTACAGCCCTTCTATGCCGGTGCCGGCAAGATCATACAGCGCGCCGGTAACACCGCCGACAAGGGCGCCGTATCCAGCGCCCTCAAACAACGCAACCGCCGCCACCACCGCCGGCAGCAAATCCAGCCGTATGCCGGCAACGCGAAGATCCAGCCCTGCGCTGGTCTGCACAAGAAACACCGCAATGGCAAGAAAACCGTAGGCTATAAATTTGTAGATAGAAACTTTCCTGTTCATCATTCCGTCACTTCAAAATCCTTGATTACATACACGCTTTTTACTTCCTCCAGCGCTACAATGGGTTTGATTTCGGCATAGTTTGCAATCCCGTTTTCTTCGGCATAAATTTTTTCCACCGTGCCAATCAGCACCCCTTTTGGAAAAATGCCGCCGGTGCCGGAGGTCTCTATGGTATCGCCAATCACAATGTCCGAATCTTTTTTAATATAAGAAAGGCGCAGCAGGCCGCGCTGCATCAGCTCATACTCCCCCTCCGCCACATAAACGTCCCGGGTTCTTGTCACCATAACGCCCGCCTGCATATCCACATCCAGTACGGTGGTAATTTCAGCATAAGTCGGTCCCACCGAGGAAATATAGCCTACCATGCCGTTTTCGGAAATGACGCAGTCATACTCCTCAATTCCCGCAAGGGAGCCTTTGTCGATGGTCAGCTTGTCCGCCCAGTTTCCCACGCTGTGTCCGGTGATCTCCGCCGCTTCAAGGGTATAGCTGCGGTTTCGCTCCTGCAATCCCAGCAGGCTGCGCAGCCGGCTGTTTTCCTCCAGCGCCACCTGCGCGTCCCGCAGGTCCTGCCGCAGTTGTCCCAGCTCTTCCCGCAGGCCGGCGTTTTCCTCCTTCAGCGCTTCATATTGTGTAAAATATCCTGTGATGTCCTCTATCTTCTCCGCTGCCGCAGTAAATCCCTTTTGCAGCGGCGTAATTATCACGCCAAAGGCTTTTGTCACAACGGATTGCTCCCCCGGGTTTGCCGCAGTATAAATACCGCAGCCGACAAACACCGCAATGGCAAGCACAATAACCGCCGCGCCCTTTGCAGAAAAACCCCTACGCAATGTCATTCTCCTTTACTAACTATTCTTTGCTTCTTCGCAAAGCATGGTGTGCAGCAGACACACCGGAAGCCCCATCACACCAAAATAATCCCCGTCGATCCGACGGACGAGCAGCGCCCCCTTATCCTGGATGCCGTATGCCCCCGCCTTGTCCATCGGCTCTCCGCTGCGGACATACGCCAGGATTTCCGCTTCCGTAAGCGGGCGGAACCATACCTTTGTCGTACTGATTTCCCGGCGGTCCAGATTTCTTCCCACAAGGCATACCGCGGTTTTTACTTCATGCATCCTGCCGGACAGACGGCGCAGCATAGAAGCCGCCTCCGTTTCATCCGCCGGCTTTCCCAAAATCTGTCCGTCCAGTATGACAAGGGTATCGGATCCGATGGCAATATCCTCCGGCGGCAGCGTTTCATACACCGCCTTTGCTTTCTCATAAGCAAGTCCCATAATGGCCTTGTCCAGCCCCTCTGCAAGGTTCAGCCGTTCCGGTGCGTCCGACGGACACACACGAAAGGGAACCCCCAGTTTTTTCATCAGTTCCTGCCTTCTTGGTGATTTTGACGCTAATACTATCATGTCCTTTTATTCGACTCCTCTTTCATAAAGCCCCGCGGTTTTTCCCGCCGGAAACGGTATGGTTTCGTGTTGCAGATATGCCGCAAATATCCGGCGGCAGGTTTCCCCATTCTCCGTGGTAAACTGCAGCCTTGCATATTGTATGTGCTGCGGCAGTCCAGCCGGCGGCACATACAAGGGGAGGCTGTTGAGCAAGGTGTTTCGGCAGCCGTATTCCGGCAGCAGCTGAAACTGCTTGCCTTTGCGGTCTGTCAGAAAGCTCTTGGCCTCCCGGCAGATGCAGCGGCCCGCCTGCTTCTGTATCGCACAGTTCTCCGTCAGCATCAGCGGCAGATATCCATAAACCACCGCTTCCCTCGGCACAGGGTCCTCAAGGTCGCGGATCTGAGAAAACCGCAGTTCAAACGACACGGTCTGCCGAACAAGCCCCTGTTCCCGCAGAAACGCCAAGGTATGGGAATTAAAGGCGTTCAGACCGAAATCCCCGGCGCAGGCAAACCCCAGAGACCGGCACAGGGGAATGTGGCCTATGTTTGCCGTCAGAACGCCGGAGATCCCCGCTTCCTTCGCCTGTTTCAGCTGACGGACGATGTCCTCCTGTTCCCGGTCGTGATACACCCGGGGCAGCGCCGCCTCCAGCGGGATGCCCTGTTCCAACAGCCGCGCCGTGCCTTCCGGATTGCGGGCAATCTGCGCCAGAGGCATATAAACCGCCTTTGCCGCCGTCATCTCCTGGGCAATCTGGGACGCATCCCGCACCGACACGGTATAGCCTGCAAAAGGCTGCGCGCCGCTTTTCGGCAACCGGCAGGACATCCGGTTGATCCGCCGGGGTTCCGGCGCGGCAAGCCGGCGCTGCAGCGCATCCGTGCACTCTCTCCGCAGCCGGTTCACCGCCGCGGCCGGGATATGCAGCCCCGGCTCCAGATGGATCTTCAGTCGGTCTGCGGCAAAGGGCGTTCCCCCAAGCTTTGCAAGGTGTTTGACAACGCTCTCTTCTTCTGTCGCCTGCCGTTCCGCCTTTTCCGGCAGCGGCCCTTGGGCCGAGACGTCTGCCCCTCCGCTGGTTCCTGTCAGCAGCAGCGGCTTCCCCGCTTTGGCGGTAAAGGAAAACGTCACCGGCGTTTTTCGGGTTTCTTCCGCTTCATAGGTCCGGGCGATTTCCCGGTAAAGCCCCTGCACCTGTTCCAGCGGCACCTCTGTCTTGGTGCCAAACATCCGCCGGCCCTTTTCTCCGACCGCATAGCCGTCGGTAAAGCCGTCTCTGGAAAATACCCGTTCCAAGGTTCTTTGTTCCGCCTGTGTCGGACGGCGATTTTCTCTTGTAAGGTCTGCGAACACTTTGGTCACAAGCCCGGTATATTCCGGCCGTTTCATCCTTCCCTCAATTTTCAGGGAGGCAACGCCGGCAGCCGCAATCTCCGGCAGATGGGAGGCAAGAGACAAATCCTTCAGACTCAGGGGATAGGCCGGCCGGCTGTTTGCATCCCGGTAAGGCAGCCGGCATGGCTGGGCGCAAAGCCCCCGGTTGCCGCTGCGCCGGCCAATGACCGCGCTCATATAGCACTGCCCGGAGTAACTCATACAAAGGGCGCCATGCACAAAGATTTCCGTTTCAATTCCGCAGTGTTCGGTAATATACCGAATGTCCTCCAGGGATAATTCCCGCGCCAGCACAACCCGCGTCATTCCCATTTCTCCGGCAAACCGCGCCCCGTCCAGAGTGTGCACAGACAGTTGTGTAGAGCCGTGAAGGGCTATGTCCGGGAACTGCCGCCTAATCAGGGCGGCAAGCCCCAAATCCTGGACAATCAAAGCGTCCGCTCCGCTTTTGTATACGGTTTCGACATCCTGAAGGGCCGCGGGGATCTCCCGATCGGACACCAGGGTGTTTACCGTGATATGGGTTTTGACGCCCCGTACCCGGCAATAGGCGATCGCCTCCCGGATTTCCTCTGGGGAAAAATTCTTCGCGTTCCGCCGGGCATTAAACTTTCCATAGCCCATATAAACAGCGTCCGCTCTATTTTGCACCGCAGCCCGCACGCCTTCCATAGAGCCGGCCGGAGAAAGCACTTCCGGTCTCATCGTTTTCCCTTTTTCGGACGGTTTGCATGGTTGGTTTGCTGCGCCTTTGCCAGTTCTCGCTTCAGGCGTTCCGTCTCCTGTACATAAGTGTTCCATTCCGCCCGCATATGGTTCATCGTTTCCTGCGCTTTCAGGTAATCATCTGCCAGAGTGCAGGCTGCCATTACCGTCGCCCGCAGGGTGGAAGTTTTCTGTTTTTCCCGCGCCTGCGCAATTTTCTCGTTAACCAAAGCGGCAATTTTTTGCATATATTCAGAGCTTTCGTCGCTGATTACCCCATAGGTTTCTCCCGCAATGATCAACTCCGTTCGGTTTTTCATATGTTCCACCTCGTTTTCCACCATCGCCATGCCTTCGGCGGAGTCGTCTTCGTCCTTCCGGCGCGGCGTGCCCGCAGGCTTTCTATAACCTGCGTTCATTATAGCATACATAAAATCACAATAAAATCAAAAGTTTTGTGAATTTTGCAGAAAAATTCTGATTTCTTTGCCGCAAATCCATTTCCCGTATTGTGCCGGCGGTAAAATCGTGATAAAATTTGATTGTATTTGTATTTTTCACCAAAGGAGACCCACCCATGCTTGATTTTGATAAAATCCGGAGGATTGTCGTAAAGGTCGGCACCTCCTCTCTGACATACCCGTCTGGCATGCTGAACATCCGCTGCATCGAACGACTGGTGCGCTGTCTCTCCGATCTGCAAAACCGGGGATTTGAATTGGCGCTGGTTTCCTCTGGCGCGATCGGCGTCGGGGCGGCGAAGATGAAGCTGCCCGCACGGCCCCATACCATCCGTATGAAACAGGCGGCGGCCGCAGTTGGCCAATGTGAGCTGATGCATATCTATGACAAAATGTTTCTGGAATACAATCACAATGTGGCACAGATCCTGCTGACCATGCATGATGTGGCGGACGATGAACGCCGCCGCTATGTGCACAATACGTTTGACGCACTGTTTGAAACCAAGGTCATCCCCATTATCAATGAAAACGACAGCGTTGCGGTGGATGAAATTGAGTTTGTGGAAACCTTCGGCGACAACGACACGCTTTCCGCTGTGGTTTCCACCATTGCCGCAGCGGACCTTCTGGTTATTTTTACCGATATTGACGGCCTTTATGACAGCGATCCGAGAAAATCTGCGGACGCAAAGCGCATTCATTATGTGAATCGCATCACGCCGGAACTGGAACGCGCCGCCGGCGGCGCAGGCAGCGAAAACGGCACCGGCGGTATGATTACAAAGCTGAAAGCTGCCAAAATCTGTATGGACGCCGGCATTCCTATGCTCATTGTCAATGGAAAAGATCCGGAAATCATTTATGATATTGTGGACGGCAAGCAGCCGGGCACACTATTTGAAGCTGCAAAGGAGGAGCATCTATGAAAACATTGCTGGAAATCGGCCGCAATGCCAGGCAGGTGAAAAACGCTGTCGGCCTTTTGGGCGCCAACGCCAAAAACCAAGGGCTTGCAAACATTGCAGACGCTCTGGAACAACAGTATGAAGAAATTATCCGTGCCAATGCCGTCGACATTGAAAACGGCAGAAAAAACGGTTTAAACGAAGGACTGATTGACCGTCTCACTCTGGACAAAAGCCGAATCTTTGCCTGTGCAGAGGGCGTGCGGCAAATCATTGCGCTGGAAGACCCGATAGGCGAGGTCACCGCGATGAAAACCCGTCCCAACGGCCTGAAAATCGGCTCCAAACGAGTACCGCTTGGCGTCATCGGCATCATTTATGAATCCCGTCCCAACGTAACGGTGGACGCCGCCGCGCTTTGCTTTAAAGCCGGAAATGTCGTTATTCTCCGAGGCGGTAAAGAGGCCTTTCACTCCAATCTCTGCCTGTGCGGCCTGATGCGCAAAGCCTTGGCGGACGCCGGTCTGCCGGAGGACGCCATCAATCTGATCGAAGATACCTCCCGTCAAAGCGCCACCGACCTGATGCGGATGAACGACTATGTGGATGTGCTCATTCCCCGGGGCGGCGCAGGCCTAATCCGTTCCGTGGTACAAAACGCCACCGTTCCCGTCATTGAAACCGGCACCGGCAACTGCCATATTTATGTGGACCAAAGCGCAGACCTTTCCATGGCGGAGGATATTTTGTTTAACGCCAAATGCTCCCGGGTTTCCGTGTGCAACGCGGCGGAGAGCCTGTTGGTGCACAGCGCGGTGGCAAAGGAATTCCTGCCCCGCGCCAAGGCGAGACTTGATACCAAAAGCGTCACGCTGTACGGCTGCGAACGCACCCGCCAGATCATCGATGCGCTCCCCGCAACCGAAGAGGATTACGGAAAAGAATATCTGGACTATGCTATGTCTGTCAAGATCGTGGATTCTCTGGAGGAGGCAATCGCCCACATCAACCATTACTCCACTGGACATTCGGAGGCCATTGTGACAAACAACTATGCCGCCGCACAGACCTTTTTAGACGACGTCGACGCGGCAGCGGTGTATGTCAACGCCTCCACCCGCTTTACCGACGGATTCGAATTTGGCTTCGGCGCGGAAATCGGCATTTCCACGCAGCGCCTTCATGCCCGCGGCCCTATGGGACTGCCCGCCCTTACCACAAACAAATACATCATTTACGGTATGGGGCAGATACGCTGATGGAACGAGAATTTAAATGGGTCGGCGGAGGATCAGACGCGCTTCGCGCGTTTCTCGCGCCCTATTGCAAAAACGAAGATGAGATCTTCATTGACGCTGTCTATTACGACACGCCGGATTGTTATTTAACGGATATTCAGGGCGGCCTGCGGCTGCGGGCGGAAAACCAGAACAGCATATGCTGCTTAAAACTGACGGAATTTGCGGAAGGCGGCCTGTCTGCCCGCCGGGAATACGAATGCGCCGCCGCTTCCATCGAAGCCGGCATTCATGGCCTGTATCAGACCGGTGCGCCGGCGCAGGTTCTGGATATCCTCCGCGCCAAAGGCGTCGTCCCCACCTGCAAAGTCCGCTTTACCCGGCAGAAGCTGTTTCTGCAATGTAACGGTTTTTCCGGAGAATTTGTGTTTGACAAAGGCAGATTTAACCGGGAAACGGATTTTGAGGAGATGGAACTGGAGTTTGCCGGCGGGGACAGCGCCGCGTTTTTAGCGTTCGGCCGGAGCCTGCGCACGCAGTTTGCCCTGGTGCCTCAGCCCCTTTCCAAACTCGCCCAGGCCATTCTTTCCCGTGACCACTAAGGAGATATGATTATGAGAAAAACAAAACAGGTAATTTGTTTTGCATTGCTTTTTGTTCTTGCCTTTTCCCTCTCCGGATGCGGGCAGGAAGACAAAGAGGAGGAAAAAAAGATTATTGTAGCAGGCGTGTGCGGCGATACCGCCCCCTATGCGTTCCATACCACCGGGGACAACGGCGCCGACGTTTTGACCGGCCTAGATGTTTCCATTGCCAAAAGCATCGCAGACGACGCCGGATGCATTTTGGAACTCAAGGACATGCCCTATGATTCCCTTCTTTCCGAAATGACCAAGGGGAATTTAGACTTTGTCGTTTCCCATATGGTGCCCACCGAGGAATATGCGGCCCTTGCGGACTTTTCCGAACCATATCACAAAAGCCATACCTGCATTTTGGTGCGGGAAGAAAATGCCCAGACCTATGCCTCTCTTTCGAATTTCAGCGGCAGCGTTCTCGGCGTGCAGCAGGGTTCGGTCTATCAAGGCACGGTGGAACGAAAGATTCCCGGCGTGGAAACCGTGACGGCAGAAACGCTGGATACCCTGTTTGAAATGTTGAACAACGATGTGATTGACGGCATAGTGTTTAGCGCAGACGCCGGCGCATACTACGCCAACCACGGCGACTATGCTGTGGCGCAGGCCTTCCAGGACGAGGTTTTTTCCTATAGTGCAGCGACAGCAAAGGGCAACAAAGGTCTGCTGGAAAAGATCAACCATACCCTTACCCGTCTGGAGGAAGAAAACGCCATAGACGGGATGCTTTCTGATCTGCACGACGAATAATATCATTGCCTTTCCGCCAAATATTGTGTAAAATACCTTTGACTATATTTTTTTGACAAAAGGAGAACAAACGATTGGACGATATGAATCAGAAAAATTCGCCGGAGGAGGAATTAAACCCTTCTTCAAACGGCCAGCCGGCGGAAGATCTGCCGGAAAATGCGCCGGATGTTCCCGAAGAAACAAAACCGGCGAAGAACCCGCCCGTTTCCGGGGAGGAATCTCAAATTTCCGGTGACACCGATACGGAGGAGGACGAAGACGAAGACGATGAGGAAGAGGAAGACGAGCCGCCCCGGAAGACCGGCTTCCGGAAACGCCATATCATTCTTCTTGCCCTCGCGGCATTTTATATGATTTACGGCCTTGGCAAAGCCTATATCAACGACAGCGGCGCGACGAACAAAGTGACGCAGCCGACTTCCATTCATTTTCTGGATGTCGGAGAAGGCGACTGTTCTCTGATTGTTTCCGGGGAAGAGGCCATTCTGGTAGACGCCGGTCCGGCGGACACCGCAGACGAGGTGGTATCCTATCTGCAGGAACTTGGTGTCCGGGAATTTATCGCGGTCGTCGCCACCAACAACAACGATGAACACATTGGCGGTATGCACCGGATTCTGGAAACGTTCCCCACCACCCGGTTCTACAAATGCAGCAAAACCGCCGATTCCGAGGCGTATCAGTCTATGATTGCCGCGGCAGAGGCGCAGGGGCTTGAAATCGCCACCCCCGGCAAGGGCTCCTACATCACCTTTGCCAGCGGTGCAAAGTTTTCCTTCGTTTATGCCGGCGGCGTTAACGACGGTGAGGGCGAAGTGGAAAATAACGCCTCCATTGTCACCCGGCTGATTGCCGGTAAAAACCGCGTGCTGCTGATGAGCGATGTGGAGGGCGACGCAGAACGCAGAATTTCCAGTTCCAGCACATCGTTTGCCTGCAACATCATCAAAATCGGCAATAACGGCTCCGCCAGCTCCAGCAACGATCTGCTCATTAAGCGCTGCAAGGCGGACACTGCCGTGATTTCCTGTTCGGCAGAAGTACCGCCGGCAGAACAGACGGTAAAAACGCTGGAAACCTATGGCATCGCCATCCGTACCACGGCGGAAGAGGGTACCATTGTCTATGATTTTGCGCCAAATGCAGAATCCGCACCAGCGGCATAACTATCCTTTCAACGATAAAAACGAGACGGCAGTTTAAACTGCCGTCTCGTTTTTATGCGCTCCGCAGCCATCCATCGGCCCATTCGCAGGAGCAATTTTTCGCCAAAAACCCGTAAGATTAACAATATCTGCCGTGTTCCGCCGCCTAATGGGAAGACGGTTTCTTTTCATACCGCAGCACGGCAAATTCCAGTTCCGTTTCCAACTGCCGCAGATCTTCCAGCCGCCGCTGCCCTTCCACACTGGTTTTATAGCAATAAGGCGTCATCCAAAACAAGTTTTGAATGTCTTCCCCGCGTTCCAGCGTGATGCGTTCCCGGACATCCCGTCTGTCTTTGAACGAAAATCCCGGAAATTCGGGGGCGGAAAATGGATTTTCTACAGGATTGTCATAAATTTTTTCTTTCAACTGAAATAAATGCCGCGGAAGCGGCAAAACCAGCGTCAAAACGCCGCCGGGCCGCAGCAGCCGCCGGTATTCCGCCGGCGCTGCCGGCGCAAACACGTTGTAAATTCCATGGACCGAAGCGTCTGCCATCGGGATCGCAAACACGCTGGCCACCGCCAGATGCAAGCGGCTGTCCCGCCGGCCGCCAAGCCGCAGTGCCTCCTTAGAGATATCCACCCCGGCCATCTCCGGCACAACACCGGCCGCATAGAATCTGTCCAGCAGTCCGCTGGTGTACCAGCACTCTCCGCATCCCGCGTCCAAAAGGACGTCGCCGGTTTTCATCCAAGGAAACAGTCCGTCAAACAGCGCGTCCAGCAAAGGCCGGTAATAGCCCCGCTCCAGAAAATTCCGCCGCGCCTGCACCATTCTTTTATCATCGCCATGCTTTGCCTTGTTGGATCGCAGCAAATTCACATATCCCTGCCTGGCTATGTCAAACATGTGCCCGTTTTGGCACAGCAGACTGTTTTTTTCCCTGTGCAGGGATTCCCCGCACACCGGACAACGAAACAACATCCCATTCTCTCCTTTATTCCAGCGCAAACAGTGCCGCGCCCAAAGCGCCGCACAGCTGGGACGCCTCCGATACCAAAACCGGTTCCCCCAGCCGCTGGGAAATGGCCTGCACAACGCCGCGGTTTTTGGCAACACCGCCGGTCATCATATATTCTCCTTCCGGTCCCAGGCGGCTGAGCAGAGTGTCAATTTTTGCCGCGACGGAATCGCAAAGGCCGTGGACAATATCTCCCACATCCTTGTTCTGTGCCACCAGGGAAACCACCTCGGATTCTGCAAACACCGTGCACATGCTGGAAATCACAATCGTTTCCTTCCAGCGTTCTCCCATACCGCCAAGTTCCTCCAGCGTCATACCCAGCGCCCGGGCCATTGCCTCTAAAAAGCGGCCGGTGCCTGCTGCGCATTTGTCGTTCATCACGAAATTTACCACGTTGCCCTTGCTGTCGATACGGATGACCTTGCTGTCCTGCCCGCCGATGTCAAGGATGGTGCGGACGTTGGGATTCAGGTGATATGCCCCTTTGGCATGGCATGTGATTTCGGTGATGCTTTTGTCACCGCTTTCGATATATGCCCGGCCGTATCCGGTCGTCACAATGCGTCCCACGTCTTCCCTGGAGATACCGCTGCTGTGCAGCGCGATGGAAAGCGCTTTTTCCGCACCTGCCGCGGCGCCCGCGCCGGTGGGCACAATGGCAGAGGCCGCAATGTTCCCCGCCCGGTCCAATATTACAACATCCGTGCTGGTGGATCCGCTGTCAATGCCCGCCACATATTCCTTCTGTTCCGTCGCCATCCCTTGCTCCTTTCCAATGCCGGTCAGGGTTTCCTCAAACGCCTCCAGCCGGGTTGCCATCTGTCCTTTGCTCTGCAGGGTATAATCTGTCTCGATCTTCAGCAGGGGAACTCCTGCGGTTGCCTTCCATTCCATATATTCAAATCCGTAAAAATCGCAAAACTTTACCGTGTGGTATACGATTCCCTTTAAATTCGGATCGTTTACAAGCAGCCTTCGGGCGGCATTGTTATGCATCCGCTGGCAAGGCCTCTGGGACAGCAGATGCCGGCTGTACGCCTTTCTTCGTTCTTCTTCCGGCAAATTTTGCAGCGTTTCTTTGGACAGCTGTAAATTCCGGTTTTCCACGCATGTCAGATTTTTCACCGGCAGGCGGATCGTGTCCGCGATAAAATTCTCCAGTTCCTTCCCCACTCTGGCGCCAAGCAAGCCAATATAGGGTTCTGACGGCCCGGACGGTTTCTGCAATGCCTGCAAAAACCGCCCTTCGTCCCACCGGACGTTTTTATAGGCGCAATACGCCTTCGTCAGCTTTCGGATTTCTTCTTCCATCATCGTGATGCCGCAACCGGCGCTTTCATGGGGCAGATCCATAAAATAAAGAAATTTGCACACGCCGCTGTGTTTGATAACGTCATACGCCCGTTTGATGGTATCGCAGCAGTTGACCAGGACCAATTCCTCCACGCCGCCTGCCATACAGGCTTGTATCACCGCCTTGCCAAAGCCGCACAGATTCGGGTGAGCCATCGCGTCGGACAAGTCAAAATTCTCCGGCATTCCATCCAGCACCTGGCAAGGCTGCCCTAAGGCTTCCAAAACCTCCACCGGCGTATATTTGCAAATATAATGTATCACCGTTTTTTTCCCTCCAGCATTTCCAAAAATGCACCCAGCCTGGTCGCCACCTGCCCGTCGCTGCTGTTGGCAGGATCACAGCCGTCTCCGTCCAGCAGCAAAACAGGAATCCCCGCCTGCTCCAGCATATCCTTCGCCAGCTTGGCGGTTCCCAGCGTTTCCTTGCAGCCCCAGTGGCAAAAATACACCGCGCCGTCCGCGGCAATGCGCCGGGCCATTTCGACGGCTCTTTCGATCCGGCAGGTTCCCTCGCCGTTAAAGCCGGAATACACCAGCCGCCTTGCCATCGCGTCAAAGGGCCGGGCGGGATCTGCCTCCACCATCCCTTCATAGCACATATCGCACGCACCAATGAACATGTCCGGGTTGTAATTGAGTTTCTCCAGCACCGGCTGCTGCCAATAGGGAATGGTATGCAGCCAAAGCAGCTTCACGCCGCGGGCTTTCGGCGCTTTTTCCATGTCCGCTACATACTGCCGGGAAACAGCCTCCGCCTGGTTTGTGCCAAGAAGCACATGGGTGATAAACGCAGCATACAGTTCCGAAGTCACATCCCCTGCAAGATACCGTTCCCGCTGCATCTCATAAAATCGGTTAAAATTGTCAAACGTCCTCTGGCTGCGCTTTACCGCCTGGCACAGGTCCTCATAGGGAACCTTCTGTCCCGCGCATTCTTCCACAAACCGCACCATATCCTGCAGTTGCTCCGCCACATATCCTACGGCTTCCTCCGTCTGGGCATAAGGCACATCAATGGCAAATTTCGGGATGCCGAAGTGATCTGCCATATACCGAAAAGTCAGCATATTGGCGTCGCATGCAAGGTTCGTATAGATGACAAACCGCGGCTTGGGCATCACGCCAGACTGGGCCGCGCCGATAAAAATCTTGTGATAAGAACAGAACGTATCGGAAATCCCGCTGCCCACCGCCTGTTCTATAAAACGCTTCTGACTGCCTGCGCCGGTCAGATAGCTGGACAGGCCTTCCACCGAATACGGATTGATGCCCAGCACATGCAGCGGCTCGCATGGTGTAAACAGGCTGACCATTGCCGACTGTTCCGGATGCCGCAGACAGCCGATGATCGAATTCATCACCGCAATAGAAAGCGCCCGCTTGCTTTTTGGCAGCTGTCGGTTTGGAAACCCGGCAAGCTGCAATTTTTTGGCATAAAATGCCGCCAAAAGCAGCCTTCGGGCGGCAATGGGATGCTTTTCTGACATTGTTCCGATGGAATTCCCAAATTTTTCAATCATTGGATGCATCCGCGTTCCCTCTTTTCCGTTCTGGTTTGTTCCATTAAATTGTAGTGTAGCATATTTTGCTCTTTTTCACAAGGGACCGCGCGGCTGCCGCTTCCCTGCGGCAGAACACGGAGACTGGTTTCCCCGCCTCCGTGTTCTCGTTCTTTCCTATTCTGCAAAATAAATCCGGTTCCCTTTCCGGGGCGGCGTTTCCGGATACGTTCCGTCCACATATCCTATGGCGCAATGTCCGATCCCCTCATATTCTCCTTCCAGGCCGAGGGAGGCAAGCCATGCTTTCCATTCCGGCTGCTGAAATACTTCTTTTGCCCGGTGAATCCAGCAGCTGCCAAGCCCTCTGTCATGCGCCGCCAGCATCAAGTTTCCCATCACCAGGCTTCCGTCATACACATGGGTAGGCCATGCCTTATCCGCCAGCACGATCAAAATCGCCGGCGCGCCGTAAAAAGGATCGGTATCCGTTCCCATAACGGCAGCGTTTGCCCTGGAAAGCTTGTCCCGAATTTCCCGGTTTGTCACGGCAATGATAACCGGAGACTGGCTGCCTCTGCCGCTTGCGGCATAAGTACCCGCTTCCATTACTTGTTCCAGTATCTCCCTGGGCACCATGTCTGCCCGGAAATGCCGGATGCTCCTTCGGGTGCGCATTGTATCCAACACCTGACTCATAAAGATCGCTCCTTTCCATCGTTCCTTCTGTTGGTATCATACCGCATTTTATTCGACTCCGCAAGGCGCTTCTCTTTCCATACCGCTTTCTTTTTGCCGGCTTTTGTGCTATGGTATCCATAGTGATTTCAAAAAAAACTGCGGCCTTTGTAACGAAACCGGACGATCCCGCCACTTATTTTCAGAAAGGAGGAGTCGCACCGATGCATTCGATGGAAGAAATTTACCGGCACCATGCCGGCACGGTCTACGGATTCCTCCTGGCAAAAACACAAAATCCGGATTTGGCGGAGGAGCTGACGCAGGAGACCTTCTACCAGGCGCTTCGCGGCCTGGATACCTTCCGGGGCGAGAGCAAGGTGTCTTCCTGGCTGTGCGGCATTGCAAAGCACGTCCTGTCCGGCCATCTGCGGAAACAAAAACACGATGCGCCTCTTGCCGAAGCAGAGCGCATTGCGGATTCCTCGGCAGAGTCTCGTTTGTTTCTGCAGTGGGACAATCTGTCCGTGCTCAAGCATCTTCACCGCCTGCGGGAGCCAACCCGGGAGGTGATGTATCTGCGGCTGATCGGCAACCTGACCTTTGCCCAGATCGGCGAAATTATGGAGCAAAGTGAAAACTGGGCCAGGGTCACTTTTTACCGCGGAAAGGAAAAACTTGTGAAGGAGGCAACGCTGTAAGATGGAACAAACCGTTCTCTGCCCGCTGATACGCGATCTTCTCCCTTTGTATGTTGACGGGCTGACTTCCGAAGAAACCAATGCCGTTCTCCGGGAGCATTTGCAAACCTGCGGCGCCTGCCGGGCGCATTACCAGGCGTTCACCCAGGCCATCGGCGTCAAGCAGGCGGCGGACCTGGAGGAACGCCGGGAAGAAATCGACTATATGAAGAAAATCCGCAAAAACACCGCGAAAAAAATTGTATTGGCCGGCCTGTCCGCCGTCGCGGCCCTTGCCGCCGTTTTGTTTGTCTTCCTGTTTGTGGCGGGGCATCCCTCAGACGCTTACGCCGTCACCTATTTGGACACAGACGGAGGCGCCGTCCGCATCGGCGGGGTATTCTACGATTCCGCCGCGGTGTATCACTCCTATCAAATTGATGACGACGGAAACCTGGTGATTTATGCCGCGCTGCCCTCTCCCTGGAACCGGGAAGGCGTGTTTCATCTGGAGCTGCCAGCAGACAACGTGCCGGAAACCGGTCTGCACGTCAACGGCATCACCGTTCAGCCGGACGGTACAGTCATCAGCCGGCTCGCAAACACCCTGTTCTCCCACAAAAACCCTTATATCGGCGACATGCCCGCAAACGGCAGGCTGGCGGCGGATTTGGGCATTGCGGCGGATCTGGGGAATTTCACAAACACCCTGCAAACGACAGAGGAGCCTTACGGCTGGATGCTGACGTTTGCAGACAGCACGGCAAACTCCGCCATTTTGGAAGAAAAAATGAAGGCATATGCCTGTGTGCTGACTGCCCTCGTTGACAACCTGGGGGAAGTTTCCTGGGAATACACGGTTGAGCTTACAGACGGCCCGGCGCACCGGACCGGGCGCTTCACACAAACGGAATGTTCTGCTCTTGTGGGCGGAGATATCAAATCTTTTGCGCAAAGCCCGGAAAGTATACAGAAGCTGCTGGAACTTACAGGGCTTGACTGACGGCGTTTGTTCTGCAGATTTTTTCTGAAGTTTATCTTGACAAGTGCTTTTCCTCCGTGTACAATGAAAGAAATCGTGGATTCGGAGTAGTACCTGCATGTTTGCAATGGTGTCAGAGAGTTGCCGGCGGTGAGATGGCAGCCCATTTTATGCAGAGAATGGACCGATGAGAGCAAGCGGAACGGACATTGTCCCAGTATGTGCGCCGGAGGAAATCACCTTCGTTAACAACCTTCGCATATGATTGTATGCAGTTAAGTGGATGCAGACGCATCAAGCCGGGTGGCACCGCAGGAGTTACACACACTCTTGTCCCAGCATTTTCTGGGATAAGGGTGTTTTTTTATCCTTTCCCACAAACCCACATCTATTTTCAGAAAGGAAGATGCAACATGGCAAACAAAGAAATTCCCTACAAAATTTATCTGGAAGAAAGCGAAATGCCCAAGGCATGGTATAACCTCCGGGCGGATATGAAAAACAAGCCCGCGCCGCTGCTGAATCCCGGCACGCTGCAGCCTATGACCGCTGCGGAGTTGGACACAGTTTTCTGCGACGAGTTGGTCCAGCAGGAACTGGATGACACCACGGCATATTTTCCGATCCCGGAAGAAATCTCGTCCTTTTATAAAATGTACCGGCCCTCTCCCCTGGTAAGAGCCTATTGTCTGGAAAAAAAGCTCAACACCCCTGCCAAGATTTATTATAAATTTGAAGGCAACAACACCAGCGGCAGCCATAAGCTCAATTCCGCCATTGCCCAGGCATATTACGCCAAAAAGCAGGGACTCAAAGGCGTCACCACTGAAACCGGTGCCGGCCAATGGGGCACCGCCCTTTCTATGGCCTGCTCCTATTTCGATCTGGACTGCAAGGTGTTTATGGTCAAGGTTTCTTATGAGCAAAAGCCGTTCCGCCGGGAGGTAATGCGAACCTACGGCGCTTCCGTCACCCCATCGCCTTCTACCAAAACAGCGGTTGGACGGAAAATTTTAAAGGAACATCCCGGTACTACCGGCAGCCTTGGCTGCGCAATTTCCGAAGCGGTGGAAGTTGCAACCTCCAGCGAAGGGTATCGCTATGTGCTGGGCAGCGTTTTAAATCAGGTGCTGCTGCATCAGTCTGTAATCGGTTTGGAAACCAAGGCTGCGCTGGATAAATACGGTGTCAAGGCAGACATTATCATCGGCTGCGCCGGCGGCGGCTCCAATCTGGGCGGCCTTATCGCGCCGTTTATGGGAGAAAAGCTCCGGGGCGAGGCGGATTATCGCATTCTTGCCGTAGAGCCAGCCTCCTGCCCCAGTTTTACCCGGGGTAAATTTGTATATGATTTCTGCGACACCGGTATGATCTGCCCCCTTGCCAAAATGTATACCCTTGGCAGCGGCTTTATCCCCGCGCCAAACCATGCCGGCGGCCTTCGGTTCCATGGCATGAGTTCCACTCTGTCCCAGCTTTATCATGACGGCCTGATGGAAGCGGTTGCCGTTCAGCAGACCGACGTGTTCCGCGCGGCGGAAGAATTTGCCCGGGTTGAAGGAATCCTCCCTGCGCCGGAATCTGCCCATGCCATCCGCGCCGCGATTGACGAAGCGCTCAAGTGCAAGCAAACCGGCGAAGAAAAGACCATTGTGTTTGGCCTGACCGGCACCGGTTATTTTGACATGGTGGCTTATGAAAAATTCCATGACGGCCTGATGGAAGACTATATCCCTACGGACGACGAACTGCAGGCAGGATTTGCCGGACTTCCTAACGTAACTCGGTAACCGCCGCAGCAAATCACTGGACTTCTTAACACGGGGGCAGGTTTGCCTGGACCTCTGTTTTTTGTTTCGCCGCGCAAAGCCGGCGGAACCGGTGCGGCGCAGCGGTTGGTTCCGGTCTTTCCGAAAGAGCAGGCAAAAAACCGGCGGAGGATGGAATGTCCTCCGCCGGCGTCTTTGTACTGGTTTTTAGGATTCCAGCGCCGCCCAGTCCGGCGCTTTTTCTATGGCTGTCCAGCGTTCGGCAGCGCGGTCGTTTCGTTCATAAGCATGGCTGTTTGTCGCTTCCTGTACCTCTATATAATACCATTTGCCGACATCTTGGTTGTCCGGCCAGGTAATCATATCCGGCAAAAGATCCTCCGGCGCTTCCGGATTGCGGTTTAACACCCGATTTATCATAGCCATCCCTTCACTTCGGGTAATCCATCGATCCGGCTGAAACGTACCGTCTGGATAGCCGGTTACCCATCCGTTTCCCGCGGCTTTTTCAATCTCCGCCTCTGCCCAATGCTGTGCAATGTCGGTAAACACCGGAGCGTCAAATGCTTCCCGCTCGTCAAACCGCGCACAGATGGCGGCAAATTCTCCCCGGGTAATGGGGTCACCCGGGCCGAATCCGCCTTCCGGATAGCCGTTTACTATGCCCATATCCGCCAGTGTGGACACCGCCGTGTTATACCACCGTTCTTTGCTTACATCCGCAAAGGAATTTTCTGTCGTCCTATGAGCCAGGCGCACTTCTTCCCGCAGCAAACGGAAAAATATGGTAGCCACCTCCGCCCTTGTCATATTGGCTTCCGGGTGTACAAGTCCATCATCACACCCAATGATATAAGCCACATGAGCGTCTCCGTTCAGGGCTGGTGGCGTCCACATCTGTGTCCAGCCGGCATAAACGGTTTTGTCTCCCGTCATCCGGATGCTTTCCAGTTTCTGCGTACAGGCGCGGTCCGCATACCAGCCGGCAAAGATATGGTCTTCCCGTACCGGCCGTTTGTCCAGCTTTACCACATCGCCTTTCCGGTGAATTTCCGCTGTATAGCTTGTCCCTCCGTCTGTTTCATAGGTTAAGGTGTAATAGGTGGCTGAGGACGTACTGTTTTTCTTCCATTTGGCGAGAAAGGTGAGATCACGCTCCACCGTGACGCAGTCTCCCGGCTGGTAGTCCGCCGTACCGTCCGTCCATGCAAGGAAGGTATAGCCGCTGCGGGAAGGTGCCGCTTTTAAACGAACGGTTTCCCCTTCCGCCACGCGTTCCGGATCGTATCCGGTTCCACTGCCGCCGTTCAGCACATAAGTGACGGTATAGGAGAGGCCATGGGCCGCTTTTACGCACAGCTGTCCGGCAAAGTCTGTGACGGGCGGTTTCTTCTGCAAGTAATTTTGTGCCGGATCCGTCTCATCATACCGCCAGCGACCGCCGTCGCCGCCGTCGTCAAACCAGCCCTCTATGGTTTTTCCGGTGGAAGACAGCGTTTGTTCCGCCGGGATCCCGCCAAGGGTGATCGTGCCGCTGTAATTTATGATATCATCCGCCGCCTGTCCCGCCGTATTGTTGCAAACTGCGGCATTGTCCACAACCAAAGTGCCCCATAGGCATGCAGCGCCGCCGCCATAAACGCCTGCCTCGCAGTCTGTAATGCTTCCTCCGGTAATTTCCGCCGCGGCCTCCGTTGCGTAAAGGCATACTCCGCCGCCGTACTGTGTTGCGGAACAGCTGCGGATGATGCCGCCGGTCATAGTAAACCCAGGCACCACCGCACCGCTGCCGTCGCCGATGGGCGCCGCATATTGCAGCGAAACGCCGCCGCCCATGTTCCCGGCGCAACGCTCAATCACGCCGCCGGAAAACAGCATCCTGCCCTGGCGGGAGATCTGCACAGCGCCGCCGGATACACCGCTGCAATCAGAAATGACACCGCCGCAAAGGAAAAAGCTGGCGTTATTGTCTACCATAACCCCGCCTGCAACACTGGCGCCGTTGTTGCAGTTGGTGATTTGCCCGCCATACATCGTACAGGTGGACGATCCGGAAAGCTGAATCCCCGCCGGCGTGCCAAGAGAAAGGGAGTCCTTCACTGTCACACCGTCATATAGAAAAAGTGCGGCATTCTCCGCCAAATGCAGCAGCGGAATGGTAAGGTTCACATTCCCGCCGCCGCCCTGAAGCGTCAGCGACTGCTCATAATCCGCGGCGCCCAGGGATACGGATGCAGTTCCCCGGATGTCGATCCCCCTGTTGCTGGAACAATCCGCTGTTATGGTATGGCCATTTCCATAAATTGTTACATTGCCGTTCTGAAACGTCAGGCCGCTGTCCGTACCGCCGCCCGCGGCGCTCCATTTGTCCCGGCTGAGGGTGATATCCCCTTCCAGCGTAATCGCCGCATCGCCTCCATTGGCATTGATCGCCAATACGGCGGCAATCAGCTCCTCTACCGTGGAGACGCTGTATTCCGCCTGCCCTGCAGCAAACGCGGCCAATGGCATGCATCCCATCGCCACGGCGAGACAGAGCAAAACAGAAATCAATCGTTTTTTCATGCAGTTTACTCCTTGTGTTGTTGATATTTTGTAAAAACAACAGAATATCGATTCCGTTTGTTGCTGACACCTTGCTAAAACAACAGAATATCGATTCCGTAGTAAACCCGGTCAAATTCATGCAGGAACTTGGTTCGATATTTGCTTTTTACATAGACAGTATACCATAGGCAGTCGTTTTGGTTCAAGGGCAATTAAAAAAAACGGCAGGATAAACAGACCGGCAGGGGCGGAACTCTTCCGGTCAGATTTTTGTGCTTTTTTTGAAAAGAGAATAAAGGAAAGAAGAGGAAATCCCTCTTTTTTATACGGCGCCAGCTATGCGATGCGGCAAGTTTTTACAGAACATTACTACGGAATCGATATTCTGTTCTATTTAGATCATAAGCCCCAACCGTTCGATCAACTGCGCGTGCTTTTCGCTGGATTCCATAATATAAATCCGCGTGGTTTCTATGCTGGCGTGCCCCAACAGGTCCGCCAGCTTTGCTATATCTTTTTTCATGTTGTAAAATGTAACGGCAAACAAATGACGGAAATGTTGGATCGGTTCACCGGCCGGCCGCGTTTGGTGACAAAGACGCTGCCGCTTTTAATGCCGTGCTCCCTGCAATACTGCAGCAGCGCCTTCCGCAGTTTACCCATCAAAAGAACCGGCCGCGTTTTTCCCTTGCTGCGAACGATTGCCGTGCCGCTTCGAACGGCTTCCACCGTGATATCGTGAAGCTCCGATATCCGGACACCAGTGGCGCACAGCGTTTGCATAATGTGCAGCAGACGCTGATTTTTTATACGGTTTGCCGCCTCCAGCAACCGCAGATATTCTGCTTTTGTCAGTTCCTTTGTTCTGTCCCGAAAAATCCGCCGCTGCTGTTTCAGCGGCTTTACTTTCAGCGCATCGAACTGAAAAAACGCAAAAAATCCGTTCAACGCGGCAATGGCGGCGTTGGCGGTGCTGACCGCACGGCGCTCCTCCAGCCGCTGCTTATACGCAATCACGGTTTCCTTTTCCACCCGCCCGCTCTTCGGCAAAAAAGCATAGAACGCTTTAATATCCCGCAGATACTTTTCGATCGTCGCATGGCTTTTCTCCGCCGCGACCAGCTGCTTTTCATATTGCGCGATCATACGGACTGTTATTGTATATCCCATAGCAAACTCCTCCTGCCTTTGTACTGTTTCTGTCCTTATGTTAACCCAATCTCCCGCGTTTCTTGCATTCCGGCTTCCTGCGGTGTCAAAGGCCGCACGGCTCCGGTACATCCGCTGTGCCTGATAACGCCGGATGCAAATTTTGTCCGTGCTTTACCTTGGCCGTATCTACAAAAAAGGACGTCAACCTTTCGGTTGACGTCCACTCTTTTGCTGGAAACGCGCTTCGGTTTGGACCGGCGCCGTCCTCTTGGCTTCGAAAATCTGCCGGGCGGCAGTTTTTCGCAGAATAGTTTTGTTTTCCTGTTTTAATGGCATCCATGGCCACAGCCGCCATGATGATTGCCGCATCCGCAGCTGTCTGTCCCATTGTCATGTCCCACGCACACCGGATCTTCTGCATGCCGCAGTTTTCCCAGGATAAAATCCTGAATCGCGGCGTCCGCCATTCCGGAAACGCCGCCCAAAATCTGAATCCCCGCTGCGCCCAAAGCCTCCTGGGCACCGCCGCCAATGCCGCCGCAAATCAGCGTATCCACCTGCTGCTCTTTTAAGAACTGTGCCAGCGCGCTGTGTCCCATACCGTTGGTGTCCACCACCGATGCGCCTGTCACGCTCACTTTGTCCGTTTCATAAATCTTGAACTGCTTTGTATGCCCAAAATGTTGAAAAACTTCTCCGCTTTCATAGGGAATTGCTACTCGCATATATGCTACCTCCTGCATTCTGTTTTTGATTTTTTCGCAGCTTTCCGCCGCTCTTCCATATTTTCTGCAAACTGCAAAGAAAATATAAGCGGCAATTTCCGCATTCTTTCCTTTCATTTATTATCATATGCTTATAATTTACCACATCCTTTTCTCTTTGTCAATTGTCTCCGCAGTGTCCGCTTTTTTCCGCGGTACCGGAAACCGCCGGTTTGCAGCGCGTGTCATCCGTCCCGCCTATTTTTTCCAATTCGTTCATTTTTCGGATTGATTGTTTCACCGGAGCGTAGTATAATAAATCTGGAAAGCGGACATCCTATATTTTACATTTTATAACATTCAAACCATATTGGAAAGGAGATCATTCCTATGAATCTAACATTCTATGTATGCGAACATTGCGGCAACCTAATCCAGTTTGTGGAAAACAAAGGCGTTCCCGTTATGTGCTGCGGCCAGAAAATGACAGCGCTTACCGCCAACACTACAGATGCTGCCCAGGAAAAACATGTGCCGGTGGTGAAAGCGGACGGACGAACCGTGTCGGTATGCGTCGGATCCGCCGCTCATCCTATGACGGAAGAGCATTCCATCAAATGGGTTGCGCTGCAAACCAAAGAGGGCTGCCAGATAAAAATGCTTTCGCCAAACGCCGCCCCGGAAGCGCAGTTCTGCCTGAGCGAAAACGATAGTGTAGAGGCAGTGTACGCTTACTGCAATCTGCACGGCCTTTGGAAAGCATAAAAGGAGAGACGTTTTATGAAATATGTATGCAATATTTGCGGTTACGAATACAACGAAGTCACCGGCGATCCGGAGCACGGCATCGCGGCTGGCACCAAATGGGAAGACCTTCCTGCGGATTTTGTCTGCCCATTGTGCGGCGTAGGCAAAGAAGACTTTTCCAAAGCGGAATAGAAGCAAGCAATCCCCCTGCAAAAAGCAGGGGGATTGTTCTTTTCCCCGGGAAACGCTTCTTCGGATTGTACGCATCCTCCCATTACAGGCGCAGCGGACATTTTTTTATGCATTTTCCCATTATTGGTCGAATGCTGTTCCATTTCAGAACATACCGCATACCCTGTACCGAGGAGGTTTTTCAACATGAAAAAATTTTGGTTTCGTCTGCAGGCAGCGCTGCTCGCCTGCAGCTTGTTTCTTTTTCCCGCAGCGTTTGCGCTGGAGCCTTCCGCTGGTACAATATACCATGGCATTGACGTCAGCGCATACCAAGGCGATATTGACTTCGAAGCAGTGGCAGCAGCCGGCATCCAGGCGGTTTATATCCGCGCCGGCGCCGGCACGGATTACAAGGACCCTTACTGCCAGCAAAACTATACCCGCGCCAAGGCAGCCGGACTTTTGACCGGATTCTATTATTATGTTTCCGCGCGCTCCGTACCGGAAGCCCGGGAAGAGGCCGCGCGCTTTGCATCCCTTGTCAGCGGCTTTTCTCCGGAGCTTCGCCTTGCAACGGACTTTGAATATTTTCCGGATCTTTCGCCTTATGCGGTAAATCAGATCGGTTTGGCTTTTTTGGAAGAAACCCAGCGTCTGACCGGCAAGGAAATGGTCGTCTATTCCGACGCCTACAACGCCCGCAGCGTGTGGAGCGGCGCAGTGACAGAATATCCCCTCTGGGTGGCAGAATACGGCGTATCCTCCCCCGCTGACAACGGCAAATGGGATACCTGGGCAGGTTTCCAATATTCCGACCAGGGCCGGGTGAACGGAATTTCCGGCTCGGTGGATCTGGATCGGTATACGGACGCCCTGCTTTTATCCGATGCCGCGCCGATCCCCCAAACGCCGGTCAGGCCTTCCGAACCTTACCGTTACCGGATACGGTACGGCGATACCCTTTGGGCCATTTCCAGACAGTTCGGTGTTTCCATCGCCTCCATTGCCCGGGAAAACGGCATCCAAAACCCGAATCTTATCTATCCCGGCCAGATTCTAACCATCCCCAAAGCAAAAGACCACCCGGTCACTGTCACTTATACCGTCCGGCGAGGCGACACTCTGTGGGCTATTTCCCGGCGGTTTTGCACCACAGTGGGCCAGCTCGCAGGAATCAACCGCCTTCAAAATCCCAACCTTATTTACCCCGGCGAAATTTTGACCATCAATTGACGATACTTGGAGGTCCGCCGCGCGGCAATCCAAGCGCCGGCGATCTTTTTCTGCCGCTGTACAGTTTTTATTTCTTTTGTTCCTACTAAAAATAAAAAACGCCGCGTCCTCTTGTCCAGGCGCGGCGTTTTGCAGCGGCAGAAAAAACAGTGCAGAAGATACGTTCTGCACTGTGCTGTAAACTACTTATCGAGGTTGAATCTTCTCTTAAAGCGGTCTACACGTCCGCCTGTATCAACGAGCTTCTGTTTGCCGGTAAAGAACGGATGGCATTTGGAACAAATTTCCACAGTGATGTTTTCCTTTGTGGAGCCAGTCTCGATCACTTCACCGCAAGCGCAGCGAATGGTAGTCTGCTGATACTTTGGATGAATTCCTTCTTTCACAATATTTCACCTCTTTCAGTCAGTTAAGTAACAATCTTATAAAAGGATATCATAAAACCTGCAAAATTGCAAGTTTTTTTTCGCCGAGGTTCCGGGATAATTTATAAAGCCCAATCAAACGTTCTGCCGCCGAAGCCAAACCGGTGCATTTGTGCCGGTCACACCGTCACGGTCTGGCCAGTTTCAAAGAAAAAGATACACCGGCGCACCACGTTTCCCCCGAAAATTTCCTCGATCGCCCGGCTATATACCGCAAGCTGCGGCCGGTAGCGCTCCGCCCGGGCCGCCGCCTCTTCCGCCGCGATGCGGTCGGTTTTAAAGTCCAGCACCGTATACCCTTCCTGTGTCCGAAACATACAGTCCACAACACCCTGCATCAAAATCGTTTCATCCCCCGGCACCTCGTCATAATATTCCTTTGCCGGCACCAAAATGGAAAACTTAAATTCCCGCCGCACCTCCAGAGCCTGCTGCAGTTCCCGGTAGATTCCGCTTTCAAAAAAGCGGTAGAGCTTCCGGCAGTCTACGGCGTTCCCCTGTTCCAAAGAAAGAATCCCCGCCTGCTGCAGCCGTGCAATTTCGCTCTCCACACCGGACAGGCTGCCGCAGGCTTCAAACTGCAGCAGCTGCATCGCAAGGTGATGAGCCGTTCCCCGTTCGGCTGGCGTAAGCCCCCGGCGTTCCCGGTCAAAATTGGGCCGCCGCAGCGGCGAAATCTCGCCCCGCGTTTCCCGGACCACACCGGTGGCGGTGAGTTTTGACGGAATTTCGCCGAGCACCGTATGATACGCTTCTCGGCATGGTTCCAGTTCCACCGCCAGCGCTGGCGCCGCGGCTGCGGCGCGATACGGTTTCCCGGACGGGATATAGCGCGCCAAAATGTTCACCGAAAATCCGCCGGCCGCCGGCAAACATTCTCTCCGGGTTTCTCCGGATTCCCGCAGAACCTGCCCCGCCGGGTGAAGCAGCGCCGCGGAGAGGAGCCAGGACAACATAGACCCGCCGTTGGAAACCATGTAATCCGGCACCTTGTCCCCTGTTCCAGCCGCGGAAAGCTTTTGTATCCGCCTGGAGAGATGGCTTTCCGTTCCCACCAGAACAAGCTTCTCCCGCGCCCTGGTCAGCCCTACATACATCACCCGCAGTTCTTCGCTCACGCTCTCCTGCCGAATGATCTTTTGCAGCATATTCCGCTTCACAGACGAATAGCGAAGCAGGGTGTCCGGATCGGTATATTTTGCGCCGACACCGTAATTCGGATGCAGCAGCACTTCGCCGGTGATATCCGCATTGTTGAATTTTTTTCCGCAGTCTGCCACAAACACCACCGGCATCTCCAATCCTTTGGATTTGTGTATGGTCATCAGGCGCACTCCTGCGCCGGCGGTGCTGTCGCAAGCCTCCGAAAAATCCCGTCCGCTTTCCTGCATACGGTACACCAGATTCATAAACTGGAACAGACTGTCGCAGTCCGCGCTCTGCGCGATGTCAAACAGCTGCATCAGGTTTTTCTGCCGGTATCGCCCTCCCGGCATCGCGCCAAACACGCCCATAGCGTCTGTCCTGTCGTAGATTTCCCACAGGAGCTGATGCACCGGCATGTGGACGGCGCAAACCCGAAGTGCCTGCAGCAGCGC
This sequence comes from uncultured Eubacteriales bacterium, assembly GCA_934395135.1. Lineage (GTDB taxonomy): Bacteria > Bacillota > Clostridia > Oscillospirales > Butyricicoccaceae > CAKRRK01. Next base: position 48,578 of record CAKRRK010000002.1, read on the forward strand.
AAGTATGCCGCCAAGCGCCGCATCCTCCCGGGCCGCCTGGCAGAACGCATCGTAAAACGACCGGGTTTTGTCTGTCCGCCGTATGGCAGCCAGGGTATCCTCATCCACGCCAAACAAAGGCGACCGCAGCGCAGCAATCAGCGGAATATCCTGCTGGGGATTGTCTGTTACCGCAAGCAGAGAAAGAACGCACTGAATCTCCGTGTTTTCCATCAGGCCGCCGTCGTTTTCCGCCGTAAAAGGGATCCCCCGTGCCGTCAGCGCATCCTTCACATACCGGAGTTTTCCCTTTGTCCGGAACAAAACCCCCACATCCCCGGGCTGTATTTTCCGCAGTTCCCCGGTATCCTTGTCCTGCACGGGGAACCCGCTGTTGAGCATATCGCAGATCCGGTCGCAGATATATTCCGCTTCCAGCCGCGGCATTTCCTTTTCGTATTCACTGCCGGCAAAGGCCTCTCCGTCGATGACGCACAGCTCTGTATCGTACCGGCTGTGATCCTCGTCTTTGTAAGGCAGCCCCTGGTAAAGATACTCCGCCGGAGTATAGGCAATCTCTCCGGTTTCCGGGCGCATCAGCTTTGCAAAAATAAAGTTTACACTGTCGATCACCTGCCGCCGGGAACGAAAATTTTTGGACAGGATAATTTTTCGTTCCTGCCCCTCTGCCGCGCTCTCCGCCGCCGGGAACAGCCGATATTTTCCCAAAAAGATATAGGGATTTGCCAGGCGAAACCGGTAAATGCTTTGTTTTACATCTCCCACCATAAAAATACGGCCGCCGGATACCGCGGAAAAAATACAGTCCTGCACCTCGTTGGAGTCCTGGTATTCGTCCACCAAAACTTCCTGGAATGCCAGCGACGCGGCAAGAGGCGTGGCCTCCCCCTGCCCGGTTATCAGCAGTTTCAGGGCAAAATGCTCCAAATCATGAAAATCCACCAGATTTTTTTTTCGTTTCCCGCTGGCATAGCCGTCGGCAAACACCCGGACCGCCTGCACCAGCGCCGTCATTGCGGGGCGCAGCAGTTCCCGTTCCCGGCGCAGTTCTTCCTCCGTACAGCAAAAATAGTCCTCCCGCAAGGTGTTTAACACCGTCTTCCAGACTTCTCGTCTGGATTTTATTGCGTCAAGAAGCGCTTTGTTTTCGTACGATCGAAGCGTTCCCAGGCGCATAGGCGCCGTGCTGGAAACTGCCTGCACCATGCGGTCCCACTCCCCCGCCGCCGCGGCTTCCGCAAGCCGCGCAATGCTGCTTGCGTCTTCGGCCAAGGCGGGCCGGTATTTTTCTTCCACCAGAGGATCGGAAGCCGCCGCCGCAAGGGCGCCTTCTATGCTTTCCGCCGCGTTTTGCAGCAGCCGCTGCGCATCGGCATATATCCAAACGCCCCAGGCGGTTTGCGCCGGCGGACGGTACGGTCCGCCGTATTCCGCCTGCATGCTGTCGAGAAATTCCTCCGGCCTTGCATGGCTTTGCAGCTTTTCATGCAGCTCTACAATCAGATTCTGCAGCTTACTGTCGTCTCTGCCGCCCAACAAATCCGCCAAAGCGTCAAACCCCGCAATCTGGCCGTAGGCATATTCCATACAGTCCTCCACGGCGGCCTGCTGGAGGCTGCGAAGGGTGTTTTCCTCCCCAATGGAAAAATCTGGCTTTAGCTCCAGCTGGTTAAAGTGCTCCCGCACCAGCCGGTGGCAAAAGGCATGCACGGTTGTAATCTGCGCTTTCTGCACCAAAAACAGCTGGCGGCGCAGAAAAGCGTCCTCCGGCTGCTGCGCCAGACACTCCGTAAGGGCAGCGATAATTTTGCCCCGCATTTCCGCCGCTGCCGCGTTGGTATAAGTCACCACAAGGAAGCGATCCACCGGCTGCCGCTCCTCCGTTATAAACCGGACAATGCGCTCCACCAGAACGGCGGTTTTGCCGGAACCCGCCGCAGCGGAAACCAAAAGAGCGCCGCCCCGGTTTGTAATGGCATCATACTGTTCCTTCGTCCACTGCGCCATCCGTTTCGCTGCCTCCTTCCTTATAAAAGTCCTTGTTGTGTTCCAGGCGTCTGGGGCTGTCTGTCCCGAATTTTTCATCAAACTGGCAAGACGCCCGATAAGGGCACCAGTCGCAGTAAGTAAAACTGCCGTCGGTGTAGGGATCTGCCTGCACTTCCCCTTCCGTCAGACGCCGCGCCATTTCCTGCAGCTTTTTTGCCGCATGTCCGGTAAGCCGTTCCAGTTCGCCGGCGCTTGCCAACTGGGAGTCTGCCGCTATGCCTTTGGACGTGACGCGCACCGGAAGATAGGTTCCGCCCTGCTCCGCCGCGCCGTGCTCCAATGCGTCCAGCATATCGGTTTCTCCCAACACAATGCCAGACCGCCGCCGCGCCTTCTGGCGCGTTTTCCGGGCGTCTTCCGCCGCCGCGCCCCGCACGCCGTCCACCCTCGGTTCCGCCGCCGGCACATACAGCGCACCCGCCGGCCGAACGGCGGAAATCTCTTCGGATAGTTTCCGCCGGTACCGGGACAGGCCGTTTTCCAGCGCCGCAAACAAATACACCAGCAACTGCATATTCAGACCATTCCATACGTCCGTGATGGAAAACACTTTGCTCCCCGTTTTGTAGTCCACCACTTTCAGATACAATTCCGTGCCTTTCCGGCAGCCGTCTACCCGGTCTATTTTACCCTGCAATTCCAGCGTGACACCGGACGGCGACGACACCGATACCGGCGGCAGCTCCGCCCCTTCTCCAAAGGTCAGCTCAAAATCCATTGGCTGGAAATCCGACACAGCAAGCTCCCGCAGCACATCCCGGAGCACGCCTTCCATATTCCGGCAGAGACGCCGGTACAGATACAGAAAGCGCCGGCTTTTGTTTTCCAGTCCGCCAAGATATTGCTGGGCGTACAACGCCGCATACCGTTCCACCGTTTCCCGGATTCTCTCAGCTGCTGCGTCCAGCTTGTCCCCAGCCAACTCCCGCACCGTATGCTCCAGCATAAAATGGAGAAACGTTCCCGCCTCCAGCGCGTCAAACGCCCCCCGGCGGCGTTCCCTGGCACGAAGGCCGTATTCCATAAAAAATGCGAATTTACAACTGTAAAATTTATCTACCCGGGAAGCGGTCAGCCGGATTTTTTCTCCATACAAGCCTTTGATGTTTTCCGGCTTTCGCAAGGGGCCGCGGGCTGTGCCGGTGCGCTGCAAAAGCGCTTCCAGCGTTTCGTTTCCCTGACAAGCTTGATAAGCGCTTCTGGTTTCCGGCGTGTCAAACCCTCCAAGGTACAGACAGGCAGCGTCAAAGCAAGGTTTGGGCGCGGCCAGCCGGTCTGCCGTCCCGTCCCGCACAATCTCCCCGTCGAACAGGCGGCGCAGGCTGCGCACCAGATAGGAAGGCGCGGCGCTTCCGCCGCTGCCGTCCTGGGTATGCCAGCTCACCAGCAGACTCTGCGTGGCGCATGAAAACGCGCTGTATACTATGCTTTGTTCCAGTCCCATCTCTTCCTCACTGCCGCCGGAAATCTCAAGGCCGAGACCGATCAGACTGTCCATATCTTTCTCGCTTAAAATTCCGCCGCCGCTGCCGGTTTTGGGCAAAACGCCATCGTTCGCCCCCAGCAAAATCAAATGCCGGCATTTGGTATGGCACACCCGCTCAATGGGACCGCACACCACGGCATCGACGGAAACTGGAATGGAGCCTACATCAAATTCTGCCAAAATCATGGGAAACAGCTCGCAAAAGGTGGCGGCATCCATCTCGGTTTCGTCCTCCACCAGCACAAACTGCTCCATAGCTTCCATCAGAATGTCCCAAAGCTGCCGGTATTCATCCGCACTTTGCAGATTCCCAAGTTCCTCCATCTTTTTGCAGAGAGCCATGGTTTTTTCATCCGCCCGGATTTCCAGCAGAAATGCATACAGCGCCTCTGCATAGTCCCGGCCGGTTCCGGCCTGCTGCATACCGAACTTCAGCCGCTCCAGAGGAGCGATAACCCGCTGCCGCAGACCGTTCAGTTCCCGCAGCGCCCGCTGGTCCTCGTCGGTCAGTTCCCCGGAAAACCCTCTTGGCGTTTCCTGCCATACTGTATTCCAGCCGCCGCCCCGGATATTCCGCAAAATCACATAATTTTCCAGCCGGTCGCATTCCTCCGGAGAAAGATCCGTCAGCCCGGTTTTCAAGTAGGAAAACATATCCTCGTATAAATATCCGTCAGAAACGCACCGCAAAGCGGCCAACAGCATCCGCGGCACCGCCTTTTTCGTGATTTCTGTCTTTTCACTGAGAAATACCGGGATATCATACCGCCGCAGCAGCATGCCGAGGCAGTTGGCATACGGAGAAAAATCCCTGGACGCTATGACAAACTCCCGGTACGCCTCCCCTTTTTTCCACAGCCTGCGGATATACCCTGCCGCGTTCTCGCATTCTTCCAGCACAGACGGGCAGGCGCATACACTGACACTGCCATCGGCCTGCACCGCCGGTGCAGGGCCTCCATCCAGCAAATACCGTTCCACTTGCCGCAAATTTTCCGTCTTGCAGCATTTGCTCTCCCCAAGATCGATAATCTCCCAACTGCTGTCCAGGGTTTTCAGACTTTCTATGGTTCGGATACCGCTGGAAAACAGCTGCGGCTGGGACGCGTCGCAGGGAATGCAGACGGCAACTGTTTCGCAGGCTTTGCACAGCGCCCGCAGCACAGCAAATTCCTGGGCAGTGAAACCGGAAAACCCTTCTACATACAGGCGCACGCCGGCAAACATCCGCGCATCCCCGATCCGTTCTGACAGCAGGTCCAGCTTTTCTCTGGGATCCCTCCGACGGCTTCGCCGGTTGTAAGCCATATAAAGTCCGCTGATGTCCAGCAGTTTTTCTTTTAAAACACCCTCCGCGTCCTCATAAGCCTGCAAAACATCCTCTGGCATAATTTTGCAGCATTTGAACCGGTCGATGACCGCCAGCATTTCCTTTAACACTGCCGGTTTATGGGGCAGTGTCTTATAAAACTTCAGAGACGGCGCCTGCTCCTTTGCCGCTTCAAACAGCATCATCAGGCGTCCTGCCTCGTTCAGCGCCACCTCCGCAAGGCCGGAGGTTTCGGAAAACACCCGATCTGCCAGCATGCGGAACGTGATTACTTCGCCAAACGATGACGCCTGGTTGGCTGTCCGCTGGGCAAGAAGGCGTTCATAGCTGTGAGAAAACAGTTCCGGTGTCAGCAGCAAAAAAGGTGCCTTGCTGCCGGCGATTTCCTTTAAAATGTATTCTGTTTTGCCGCTGGAGGCCCGTCCTGTAATAATCCGCAACCTGCATACCGCCTTTCCTTAAAACCTACCGTACCATAACAGCAGGGCAATAAAAAGTACACCGAAATTTTTCCGTGTACTTTTTATTGCCGCGCTGCCTTACAACTCTTCAATTAAAATATCGGAAACGCCTTCCATAGCCTTCATCTGCGCAATAAGGTTTCCCGGATGAATGTCATTTTTTGCCGTATGGTCTGATTTGATCACAAAACTGATGTTGTAGCCCTCTTTTTTCCCTTTCCTTCCACCCTCTGAAATCTTAATGTCCACCGCGCGGAAGCGGTGTTCCTCCATCAAAGCGTTAATGGAGGCCATAACGGTGTTGGCGTCGGTACAAAACAGTTCCACATACGATCTGGAATGCCGGCGGTTGATATGGCTTTCCAACCGTTCAAACACAGAAAGCGTGAAATAAATTGCCGCCGCCCCGATAATGGAAACTTTATAAAATCCGGCGCCAACGGCAAGCCCCAGGCTGGCAACCGCCCAAAGGCTGGCCGCCGTGGTAAGGCCGCGCACGGAAAAGCCTTCCCGGATAATGGTGCCGGCACCCAGAAACCCTATGCCGGATACCACCTGCGCCGCCATACGGGTAGGGTCGTTGCCGCCAAAGGTTTGAAAGCAGTAATAGCCAGTGAGCATTACCACCGCCGCCCCGACGCAGACCAGCATATGGGTGCGAAGCCCCGCCGGCTTTTGAATGCTTTCCCGTTCCGCCCCAATGAGCGCACCAATTACCATCGCCAGAATAATTCGAATCAATACCTGCCCAAAATCCAGTTCCATAGCCCCCTCCAAATGTTCTGTCCGTTCTTTTCCTCTGCCTGCGGGTTTCGCCGCCAAATGGTTCCGCTTTTCGTTTCAGCCGTCGGCTCAAGTTATATTTATTATAGCACAAAACCGCCATAAGTTAAGCAATCCGGCTGAAATTTCTCTCTTTTTCCGCAGAAATGCGTTTTCTGATTCTCCTTCAGGTTCTTTGGCACCCGGCTGCGTTATTCTATGCACAGCCGGCTAAAAAGTTGCCTGCGGTATAGGAAAGCGGCGGTTTGATCCGTTCCTCAAAGAACCTTCCAAAAACGCCTGCTGCGGCGGCCGCCAACCGCTGTTTCCGCTGTTTAAAACAAGCGGCTCCACACCGCCGAAAACGGCAGGACCAAAATAAGTGCCGGGATCATATTCGCCAGTGGAATCTCTTTGATTTTTGCAATCCGCAGACCGGATGCCACCGTCAAAATACCGCCGCAGGCGATAAAATTCTGCATCATTGTATCCGAAATCAGCGGCGCGATAAAACGGGCCAGAAAAAAAACCGTCAAAAAAATAACTGCCTGCGGCACCGCGATAAAACTGACTGCCGCCCCCAGCATACTGGCAAAAATAACTGCGGTAAAAAAATCCATCACCGCTTTGGAAAACAACACCGTGGCGTCTCCCGTGACGCCCTCGGTAATGATGCCGAAAAATGCCAGGCCGCTGACACAGAAAATCACCACGATGGTAATATATCGTTCCATATCGATGTTCCGGCTTTTCAGCGGCAGCTGTTTGAGCACCCCCCGAAACGCCCGGGTCACCTTGGATTCCAGGGAGACCGCTTCGCCGGCTACCGTACCCACAATCACCGCCAGAATAATCGGCGGCATATCCACCGCCTTCACAATGGATACAACCCCCAGCGCCATCGCGCACAGGCCAAAGATCACAGATAAGGTCGTTTGCAGTTTTGGAGTAATCACCTTTCCCAGCGCCGTGCCGGCAAACCCGCCAAACAACACCGCACAACAATTTACAATCACGCCAATCGGCATCGTGCATCCCTCCATCCTTTAACGTCCCGCCATCAAATGCTTTAGTCCGTCCTCCAGCCCCTGCACCGTCAAGTGGTACATAGGAACCTCTTGCTTGATGATTCGTATGGTCTCGCTTCCATACCCCCGTTCCCACCGTGCCGGCGGCACAGGGTTGAGCCATATCATCGATTCATACCGTTTTGTCAGCCGGCGCAGCCAAAAAAGGCCGCTCTCCCGGCCGGAAGCCGAATAATCCCGGCGGTAGCCCGGCCGAAGCAGTTCCAAAGGCGCCATCGAGGCGTCTCCCACCACAACCACCCGGTATCCGCTTTTCCGGTTGTTCATCACCCATTCCGTATCCACACTGTCCGCGGCATAACAGCCCGGCGAGGTATACAGCCGGTCATAGACACAGTTATGAAAATAATAGATCTGCAAATCCTTGAAATGATTGGATTGATCCACCGCGGAAAACAGCGCGCTGCAAATCCGGCTGTAGTTCCACATGGAACCGCCGGAATCAAACAGCAGGAGCAATTTTACCATATTCCGCCGCGGACGCTCCAGCACCAGCCGCAGCGCTCCCGCGTTGTCACAGGTTTCCTCGATGGTTTTTGGCAGGTTCAGATGATCCCTGGGACCTTCCTCCCGGGTGGAAAACTGCCGCAGCCGGCGCAGCGCCACCTGAAACTGCCGCACAGAAAGGGCTTCGTCTTCCCGAAAATCCTGAAATTTTCGGTCGCCCGCCACCTGCAGCGCGCTTCGGTAACGGCTTTGTCCGCCAACTCGGATGCCGAACGCCGACTGGCCGGCGTTGCCAAACGGGGAAGTTCCTCCGGTACCCACCCAGTAACTGCCCTCGTCATGGCGCTCCGTTTGCTCCGCGATGCGTTCCCGCAGCATCCGGCGGATTTCCTCCAGATCCCGCCGCAGGCCGCTGGCATCCGCCAGCGCGGGAGCGCCGTCCCTGCCGTCCGCCAGCCACCGGAGCAGCTCTTCCGGGATCGCCTCCACGGATTCTATCTCCTCAAAATATTCGGCAAAGGCAAGATCAAATTTGTCATATTCCCCTTCGGTTTTCACCAAAATGCTCCGGGCAAGATAATAAAACTCCGTCAGGCTGGACTGATGCAGCCCCAGGGACAACGCCCGCTGCAGGCACAGCCATTCCTGCATCGAACTATGCAGCCCTTTGTCCCGCAGCAAATAAAACAATTTTGTAAACATCCTTTACCATCCGTATCCGCCAAAGTGTCCGGTGTCTCTTTTGGGCGCGCCGCCCTGTTTCACCGTCTCCAAGTCTTCGGTCTTTTTCAACAGCACGCCGGCAAAGGGCAGTGTCTTTTTCAGCTCTTTCGGAGAAATGCCGCCAATCTGCAGCGCCCGAATCCAGTCAATGATTTCGGATGTGCTGGGTTTTTTCTGCAGCCCCTGCATATCCCGTATGGCATAAAACGTGTCCAGCACCTGCCGCAGCAGCGTTTGCTCCAAATCCGGAATATGGGTGTGCACGATTTGTTCCATCATCGCAGCATCCGGAAACGCAATATAATGGAAAATGCACCGGCGCAAAAATGCATCCGGCAGCTCTTTTTCCGCATTGGACGTGATGATCACCACCGGCCGCTTTTTTGCCCGAACGGTTTCCCCGGTCTCCGGAATATAAAACTCCATCCGTTCCAACTCCCATAACAAATCGTTGGGAAACTCTAAATCTGCCTTGTCAATTTCATCAATGAGCAGCACAACCTGTTGCTCCCGGCGAAACGCCTCGCCCAGCTTTCCCAGCTTGATGTATTTTTGAATGTCATCCACGCCGTCCTCGCCGAACTGGCTGTCATACAGCCGCTGTACCGTGTCATATACATATAGCCCGTCCTGCGCCCTGGTGGTAGACTTGATGTTCCAGACAATCAGTTCCATCTCCAGCGCACTGCTGACTGCCTGGGCCAGCATAGTCTTCCCTGTGCCAGGCTCTCCTTTAATGAGCAGGGGCTTTTCCAGCGCCATCGCAACATTCACGCTGCGCATCAACTCTTCTGACGCCACATACTGACTGCTTCCTGTAAACCGTTCCATATCGTTTCGTCTTTCCTCCGATTCGCACCGGCCAGAATACGCCGGCAAATGGTGTAGCTTCGCCCGGCTGTCGGAAAAATATTTCCGCCGCCGGTTTTTTCTCCCGGCCCGCAGAGTTCTTTCCGTTCCCTGCTGGAACCGGCAAAAATCAATGCCGGTTCCGGCCGTGGTTTTTATTATAGCATATCCTGCCAAATTCGGAAAGTTTCCCATATATTTCGAATGGGATTTTGTCAGTTTGCACAAGAAGGCGTTGAACCGGCGGCGCGGTATTTTGTTCTTCCCATTGTGTTTTCTCCCCTGCTTTCGTGTTCCGCCGCCGGTCCTGCCGAATTGCCGGCAACCATTTTCAGCAGACTTATCATCCGGTATTTTGGGAAAGTTGTATTATTTTGATATTGCAATTTTACAATTTTTCTTTTGTCAAATTGTTGGATATTTACAAAAATATTTCACATTTTTGATGATATTGTGATTTGATTTTTATTTTTTTTTACAGTATACTCTATTATGTGTGATATGGGTTTCCGATGAGAGGAAACATTCCTTTGTTTTTTGCATTGCTGAATTTTTACAAATTTATTTATGAGAGCGAGGTTCTACAACATGGGTGTTTGTAACTGTACCCAGCAAAAAAGTGATTTGACACGATTGGAAGACGTGCTGCAAACGTATCAGTCGATTCCAGGCAGTCTTATCACCATTCTTCAGAAAGCCCAGGATATTTATGGCTATCTTCCCATAGACGTGATCTATCATGTGGCGGAACGAACCGGGAATACCCCCGCGAAAGTGATGGGAGTGGCAACTTTTTATGCACAGTTCCGTTTGAAGCCGGTGGGAAAATACCTTATCATGCTGTGCAAAGGTACGGCATGTCATGTCAACGGATCCGACCGCATTGAAGCGGCCATCTGTGAAAAACTCCAGATCCATGACGGCGAAACCACAGCGGACGGCCTGTTCACCTTGAAAAACGTAGCCTGTCTCGGCTGCTGCAGCCTTTCTCCCGTTATGATGATCAACGAGGAAACCTACGGTTCCCTTACGCCGGAAAAAGCGGTAGGCATCCTGGATGACCTCCGACAGAAAGCACAGGAGGTGTAAGCATATGAAACTTTTAGTTGGACAAGGCAGCTGCGGCATTGCCGCCGGCGCCGGAAAAGTATACGACGCACTGGCAAAGCAAAACCAGGGCGGCGCATTTGAACTGGGGCTTACCGGGTGCATCGGCATGTGCTATCTGGAACCCATTGTGGATGTTTACGACGGCAAAAACCTTGCCGCGCGCCTTGTACGCGTTACCCCCGAGGACGCACAGGCTATCGCGGACGCAGTCTGTCAGAACAACCTGGATGCGGTACGTTCCCTCTTCATTTCGGAAGATGATAAATCTTTCCTGTCGCAACAGACGAGAATTGCCCTCCGGCACTGCGGTATCATCGACCCGGAAGACATTGAAGACTACATAGCGGACGATGGTTATCAGGCCATTCAAAAAGTACTTTCTTCTATGTCGCCGGAAGACGTAATCGAAGAAATCAAGGTTTCCGGCCTGGCCGGCCGGGGCGGCGCCGGCTTCCCCACCTGGTTCAAGTGGAATGCCGCACGGCAGGCCAAGGGCGAACCGAAATACCTGATCTGCAACGCGGACGAAGGCGACCCCGGTGCATTTATGGACCGGGCTGTCATAGAAAGCGATCCGCACAACCTGATTGAAGGCATGCTCATCGGCGCCTATGCCATCGGAGCTTCGGAAGCCGTGGTATATGTCCGTGCCGAATATCCCCTTGCCATTGTCCGTCTGGAAAACGCCATCCGGCAGGCGGAGGAAAAAGGGCTGCTGGGCAACAACATCTTAGGTTCCGGCTTTTCCTGCAAAATGCGCATCAAGGCCGGCGCCGGGGCGTTTGTATGCGGCGAAGAAACCGCCCTCATTGAATCTCTGGAAGGGAAACGCGGCATGCCGCGGCTCAAGCCGCCGTTCCCGGCGCAATGCGGCTACAACAACCTTCCTTCCAACATTAACAATGTAGAAACCTTTGCCAATGTACCGTGGATTCTTCTCAACGGCGGCAGCAAATTTTCTGCTATGGGCACCGAAGGCAGCAAAGGCACCAAGGTGTTTGCCCTCACCGGCAAAATCAAACGCGGCGGCCTTGTGGAAGTGCCGATGGGGCAGACTCTCCGCCATGTTATTTTTGACATCGGCGGCGGCATCCGGGACGATGCAGAATTTAAAGCCGTGCAGATGGGCGGCCCTTCCGGCGGCTGTATCCCAGCGTCGCTTCTGGACACCATCATCGATTATAAGGCGCTGGGCGCTACCGGCGCTATTATGGGCTCTGGCGGTATGGTTGTAATGAACAGCCACACCTGCATGGTGAATATGGCAAAATTTTTCCTCAACTTTACCACCAACGAATCCTGCGGAAAATGCGTGCACTGCCGTCTTGGCACCAAGCGGATGCATGAAATTCTTACCCGTATCGTAAACGGCGAAGGCCGAGAAGGCGATATTGAGCTGCTGGAGGAACTGTGCTATTCCATCAAGGACGGCGCTTTGTGCGGCCTTGGCCAGACCGCACCAAATCCGGTTCTTACCACCATCCGTTATTTCCGGAATGAGTATGAAGCCCACATCCGGGACAAAAAGTGCCCTGCCAAGGAATGCGCAAATCTTCTCACCTATAAAATTAATCCAGATCACTGCAAGGGCTGCACCCTCTGCGCTCAAAAATGTCCTGCAAAGGCCATTTCCGGCACCGTCAAATCTCCTCATACCATCGACGCGCAGGCCTGCATCAAATGCGGCCAGTGCATGACCCTTTGCCGCTTCGGCGCCATTGTTGCAGAGTAAGGAGGAGAAAATCATGAGTAAAATTCAAGTTACGATCAACGGCAAAGTGCTCACAGCCAATGCCGGTGAAACCATATTAAAAATCGCAACAGACAACGGGATTGATATCCCCACCCTGTGCTATCACGAAAACGTCAAGCTTTACGGCGCATGCGGCCTTTGTCTTGTGGAGGCAGAAAAGATGCCCAAGCTGCTGCGGGCATGTTCTGCAGTGGCATCGGACGGAATGGTCCTCCATACAGAGTCCCCCCGGGTGGTACAGGCGCGGAAAATCGCCCTGGAACTTCTGATGTCCGACCATGAAGGGGACTGCAAAGGACCGTGTTCCCTCAACTGTCCGGCGGGAACCGACTGCCAGGGATATGTCAAGCAAATTGCGCTGGGCAACGATTATGAGGCGGTAAAAATCATCAAAGACCGCCTTCCCCTTCCCGCCTCCATCGGCCGGGTATGCCCCCATCCCTGTGAAACCGCCTGCCGCCGGCAGATGGTAGAGGAACCGATTTCCATTGCATTTTTAAAATATTTTGCAGCGGACAACGATTTGAAATCCGACCGGCCGTTCCGCCCGGAACTTGCGCCGGACAGCGGCAAGCATGTCGCCATTCTCGGCGGCGGACCCGCCGGCCTTACCGCGGCGTATCAGCTGCGGGTTAAGGGCCACCGCGTCACCATTTATGATGCGATGCCCAAAATGGGCGGTATGCTGCGTTACGGCATCCCCGAATATCGTCTGCCAAAGAAGGTCCTGGACCAGGAAATCGCAGCCATCGAATCTTTGGGCGTGACGATGAAAAACAATGTAAAAATCGGCCGGGACGTTACGTTGGAAGACATTAAAAAAACCGCAGACGCAACCCTGATCGCCATCGGTGCATGGACCAGTATGAGCACCCGCACCCCCGGTGAAGAGCTGGACGGCGTGCTGGGCGGCATTGACTTCCTCCACGGCGTAAGTCTTGGCACCCCTTACAACATTGGCAAGCGGGTTGCCGTAGTAGGCGGCGGCAATACGGCAATGGACGCATGCCGCACCGCCATCCGGCTGGGCGCGGAAGACGTTTATGTCATCTACCGCCGTACCGAAGCAGAAATGCCGGCAGAAGCGATTGAAATTAAGGAAGCCAAAGAAGAAGGCGTTACGTTTAAATTCCTCACAAACCCGGCGGAAATCCTCGGCGAAAACGGAAAAGTTAAGGCCGTCAAGCTGCAGGTAATGGAGCTGGGCGAACCAGACGCATCCGGCCGCCGCTCCCCGATTCCGGTCGAAGGAAAGTTTGAATATCTGGATGTAGACACCGTAATTGCCGCCATCGGCCAGAAAGTAAATCCTGCCGGATTTGACGGCATCGATCTGAACAAACGCGGTATCATCGCGGCAGATGAGCGCACCTTCCGCACCTCGCAGGAGGGTGTGTTTGCGGTGGGCGACGCAGTCAACAAGGGCGCCGGCATTGCGATTGCCGCCATCGGCGAGGCAAACAAAGCCTGCGTTGCCATTGACGGCTATCTTCTCGGCATGGACATCGCTTACAAAGAGCCCTTTGTTTCCGAGCGGGAAGTGACGCCGGAAATGCTTTCCGACCGGGAAACAATTGCCCGTGCTGCCATGCCGCACCGGTCTCCGGCGGAACGCCGGGACAACTTCCAGGAAGTCAATTATGGCTTTTCCGAAGAACAGGCTCGCAAAGAGGCCGCACGTTGTCTGGAATGCGGCTGCCATGATTATAAGGATTGCAAGCTTATTTGCTATGCCAACCGGTACGATATTCATCCGGAACGGGTTGCCGGCGGCAAACACGACAGCTTTACCGAAGAACGCCTGGTTTCCATCGAACGCAACCAGGGCAAGTGCATTTTGTGTGGCTTATGCGTTCGTACCTGTGAAGAGGTGGCAAAAAAAGGAATTCTCGGTCTCGTGGGCCGCGGATTCGGCACTGTCATCAAGCCGGAATTTAACCGGCCGGAAACCATCGCAGACTGCAAAAATTGCCTGAAGTGTGCAGAAGTTTGCCCCACCGGCGCATTGAAGATCCTGTAATGCATTCTGGATTTTCGCTTGTCCGGTCTGACCGCGTTTCTGTCCCGTTATAAAAACCAGCGCCCTGCGCCGCATTCGCGGCACAGGGCGCTTATTTTTTCTCTCTTGGTTTTTTCTGCTGCCCGCTTCACCGGCGGCGACACCGCAGACAGCCCATTCAAAAAAGGTGGGCTGCCCTTTTGGCTGTTTCCTCCATCGGTCTCTCTTTTGCTACAATTCCACAAAAATCGGCGTATGCTGCAGCGCCGGAATCACCGTCTCCAGCAAATCCGCCGTGGTCAGTTTCAGGCTGGAGGTATTGATGCATGGATGACAGCCAAAAAATTCCTCTTTCAGCACATCCCGGTCAATCAGCAGCTGAACATTTCCCTCTGTATCATTCATCAGCCCTAAAATGCTGACAGAACCTGGGGTAATGCCCAGATACTCCTCCATAAACTCCGCGTCAGCGAAGGAAAGCCGGGCGGTGCTGATCTGTTTTGACAAGTCCTTGGTATGAAAGGTTTTTTCGCCCGGCATAACCAGCAAATAAAATTTTGTTTTCTGCCGGTTGCACAAAAACAGATTCTTGCAGATGCGGACGCCCAGCAAAGCGTCCACTCCCTGGCAGGCCGCCATAGAGTCTGTGGCCTCATGGTCCAGACATTCATAAGATATCCCCAGCTCGTCCAAAAAATTATATGTTTTTATCTCTTTCGGCAGGCGGCCCGCGTCGGTTTCCGGTCGGCCGCGGCGCAAGCTGTTTTGGATGCGTCGTTCCATATACATTCTCCTCAATGAAAAAGCTCACCGATTACGGTGAGCAATTTTTAGAACGGTTACATTGCATTCATTTTGAGCGCCATAGCGCTTTTTTTGTTGGATGCGTTGTTTTTGTGCAGAAGATGCTTTGCGCAAGCCTTATCCACAGCCTTTACCGCAGCCGTATGCGCAGTTTCCGCCGCCGCCTTATCGCCGGCAGCAACCGCAGTTTCAAACTTCTTCAATACTGTCTTCAACTCAGATTTCGCCATCTGATTCTGCAGCGCCTTTACTTTTGTTACCTTAACGCGCTTCTTGGCAGACTTAATATTCGGCATTACCTGTCCACCTCCTTAACCTTCTTTTATTCATCAGTAATTGTTATTTTACCATTGTTAATAAAAAAAATCAAGAGTTTTTTTATTTCGCCGCAAGGTTTTGCATAGATTATTTTTAATCTGCGCAACCTACCAAAAAAGGTAGTGGACAATGATGGAATATCGCACAGACCTGGCGTTTGAATCGGCAGAACTTTTGCCAAAAACCAAGCAGCTTCCCAAAGAGGATGTTATCCGAACCAGAGAAACCCTGGAAGGCTTTTCCGTTCTCACCATTGACGTTTTGACAGCACGCGGTGCAAAAGCCCTGAAAAAGCCCATTGGAAAATACTTCAGTCTGGATCTGAAAGCACTGATGCGGCGGGAGGAGGATTCTTTTCCGCGGGCGGTCCACGCGGTAAGCGCTCTGCTCTCCCGCCTGCTGGATGTGCCGGAGGACGGCCTTATCCTTGTGGCGGGCATCGGCAACCGTTATGTCTCACCGGACGCTCTTGGCCCGAAAGCTGCGGAAAACATTGTGGTGACTCGGCACCTTATTGATGCCGTACCGGAATATTTTTCCGTCTACCGACCGGTGGCCTCCGTTGCTCCCGGCGTTTTGGGATCCACCGGCATCGAAAGCGGCGAAATGATCAAGGGTGTCGTCGAAAAAATCCGGCCTGCCGCCATTATTGCGGTGGACGCGCTGGCCGCCGGGCGGCTGTCCCGCCTTGTAAACACCATTCAGATTTCCAACGCCGGCATTACGCCCGGCTCCGGCATCGGCAACTTCCGCTTTGCCCTCAACCGGGAAACTCTGGGCGTTCCGGTGATTGCCGTCGGTGTGCCCACGGTGGTAGACGGCAAAAACCTTGCCATTGCCATCGAGGAAGAATTGGAACATCCCCAGAAAAGCGAGGCCCTGCAGGATCTTCACACGCCGGTCATCGTTACCACAAACAACATTGACCGGCAGATTTCGGATGTTTCCAGAGTCATTGGCTACGGCATTAACCAAGCGTTAAACCCCAGCCTCACCATCGAGGATATGGACTTGTTCTTATCATAAATTTTATCCGCTCTCATATAATTTTAGTAGCCTTGCGGCAATATGCCGCATTGCACTTTTATGAAAATGGAGCAGGAGTATGAAACGTTTTTCTCAAAATTACATTGCCGTCACCTTGGTTCTGGCAGGCATTATGACGGCGTTTTGTTTTTTTTCCGAGACAGATCTCCCTGGCATGGCGCTGCAGCGCCTGGGAGAAAATGAAAAATTTGCTGTGGTCGCACTGTCTTCCGAACTGGGCTTTATCCCCGAAGAATACGCCGAACACACGCCGCCTATGCCGGATCCCCTTCCGGAACCAGAAACTGTGACGGAGACTGCCGGAGAAGGAGGCAGCCTCGCCCAAACGGAACAGGATCTCATCCTCCCGGACGATTCGGGCATCGCGCCCATTACCATCGCGCCATCAGAAGGCAGCGGCAGCTATGCTTCCGCCGGCGGTGTCTTTTTGTCAAACGATTCCGGTCTTGCAGTAGACGCAGCCTCTATGCGCAAAAATCCTTATCGCATCACGCTGGATCAGGACGGGTCGGTAGAGGTATTCTTACTGCATACCCATGCCAGCGAAGCCTATACGCCGGATGAAACCAACTATTACACCCCAACGGACAACGACCGGACCACCGATACCAACTTCAATGTGGTGCGGGTAGGAGATGAAATTGAAAAGACGCTTACCGCTATGGGAATCGGCGTGCTGCACTGCCGGGAAATCCTGGATGTGCCAAGCTACAGCGGTTCTTACAACAAGGCTCTGGAGGTGATAGAGGACGCCGTATCCAAAAATCCGTCCATTAAAATCATCCTTGATATCCACCGGGACGCTATGATCACTTCCGAAGGGATAAAATACAAAACCGTTACCCAAATCGGCGACCAGGAAGGCGCGCAGCTGATGCTGGTAATGGGAACCAACGCAGGCGGCCTGTCCTTTGACCATTGGCAGACCAATCTAAACTTTGCCGTCAACCTGCAAAGCGCCATCCAGCAGCAATACCCTACGCTGATGCGCCCCATCAATGTGCGCAAGCAGCGATTTAACGAGCATGTGACGACGGGCTCTATGCTGCTGGAGGTGGGTACCAGCGGCAACACGCTGGACGAAGCCCTGCTGTCCGCCCGAACCTTTGCCAAACTGCTGGGTGACTATATTACAAATTAGGAGGGGAATGCCCTATGGAAACCTTAACCCTTTCCAAAAGCCTGGACCAGAATATCGCTTCTTTCCAGGCAATTTTCCAAAATGATAATACCTTTATCGTCCGTATTGCGGAGAATGCCGCCAAAACCCTTCGATGCGGCATCTTCTTTTTCGACGGCATGGTGGAATCTTCTATTATCAACGAAAACATCATCCGTCCCATCACCCGCTACGACGGGCCGCCTCTCCGTACAGCGGAGCAGGTGGCTTACTCCATTTTGCAAACGGACGAATGCAATATAAATCCTGCAATCCAGGATATGCTGCAGGCGTTTTTATACGGCGATGCCATTGTGCTATGCGATGGTTCCGATACCCCGATTGTGGTGAATACCAAGGGGTTTTCTGTGCGCAAAATGGACGAGCCGGACAACGAAAAGGTGATCCGCGGCTCCAGGGAGGGCTTCGGCGAAGGATTTATGGCCAATCTTTCCATGATCCGCCGCCGCCTGCGCACCACCGACCTAAAATTCTCCTTTCTCACCCTTGGCACCGAATCCAATACCACCGCCTGCATCTGTTACCTGGATTCCCTGTGTGATAAAAAAGTGCTGGCGGAGCTGAAAACCCGCCTGGACAAGTTTGTGCTGGACGGAGTTCTGGATTCCAATTACATCGCCGAATGCATTTCCGACCATCCCTATTCGCCCTTTTCCACCATCGGCATCACCGAGCGTCCCGATATCGCCGCGGCAAAGTTGCTGGAGGGCCGGGTGGCGCTGATTTTGGACGGTACGCCGGTGGTTTTGACCATGCCCCATATCTTTCAGGAAAGTTTTCAAACAAACGACGATTATTATCTGAATTTCCTCCATGCAAACGTCAACCGGGTGCTGCGGATTTTTGGCTTCTTCCTCACCATCAGCATTCCTGCCCTGTATGTGGCTCTGATGACCTATCACCAGGAGCTTATTCCTTCCAAACTCCTTATTTCCATTGCGGGAGCGAGGCAGGGCGTCCCCTTCCCCACCCTGGTGGAAACCTTTGGCCTGCTCATTGTCTTTGAAGTGCTGAAGGAAGCGGGAACCCGGACGCCGGGCAGCTTCGGACAAACCCTGTCCATCGTCGGCGCGCTCATTTTAGGAGAAGCTGCGGTCAATTCCCATTTTATCTCCGCACCGCTTGTGATTGTCATCGCATTTTCCGGCACCACTGCGCTGATGGTGCCAAAACTTCAGACCGCCACCACCATCCTGCGGTTTTTCCTGCTGTTTATGGCCTCCGTTCTTGGCCTGTACGGTTATATCATCGGCATCGCGCTGATTCTGATGCATCTAAGCGCCCTTCGCTCGTTTTCCATTCCCTTTATGACCAATATCCTGTCGGCAAACGCCCGCTCCAAAGAGGATGTGTTCCTCCGGTATCCCTGGTTCTTAATGAAGCGGAAAGGGCGGTTCATCGCGTCTAAGAAAAGAGGCGGATCATGAAGCGGATCAAACGATGTGCCGCCGCGCTGACTGCCGTCAGCCTGTTGTTTCTTTCCGGCTGCGGCAGCTATTCTGAGGTGGATCGCCTTGCCATTGTGGCCGGCGGCGCGGTAGATTTTGCCCAGGAAAGGTATACGCTCTCCTGTCAGGTGGTACTGCCGGCAGATGAAAATCCCCAAACGGAGCTTGTCACCGTATCCGACTCCTCTCCCGCGGCACTGCTTACCAAACTCAACGAAACCTCCGGACGGGCCGGATACTTCAGCCATGCCCAGCTGTTCCTGCTGACAGAACCCCTATGCCGCCGCGGCCTGTCCAGCCTGCTCCGGCACTTCTTTCTGAACGATGAAATCCGTCTGAGCAGCCGGTTCGCTGTCGTCCAGAACGCCCAGCCGAACGCGCTGCTGGAAGCGTCTCTTCCATCGGAAAGCATCTCCTCCTACGGGATGTATGATATGCTTTCTTCGCCGCCTTATGACTTGGACATGCCCTTTTACAAAATACTGTCCGCCGCCGGGGAACGGGACATTGTCCTGCCCGCCGTTTCCTTAAAGGACGGCATGCCCTATATTTCCGGCACAGCAGTATTCCGCGGGGATAAGCTCGCAGGCTGGCTCTCCATTCCGGAAACCGGCATATTAAGTCTTCTTTTGGGCACCGGCAAAAATTTCATCTATCCGGCAGGGGACAGTGCAGTAGAGATTAAACATACCGTCTGCCATATTTACCCGGTGCTGGAAAATGAGGTTCCTGTATTTCATCTGGAACTTTCCGTCACGGCCGAACCCCAGGGGCAATGCGACGGCAGCGCCCTTGTCCGTTCCATCCGGCAAGATGTCACTGCGCTGTGCGAAACGCTTCATACCGAGTTTGCGTCGGACCCTCTTGGCTTGGTGCGCAGCCTGTATCAGTATATTCCGGCATACGGCGGTGAATTTGACAATGCCCTGCAGACCTTTGCAGTCGAGCCGGAAATCACCGTAAAACTCTTAAAAAACAGTACAACCGGCGGGGATGGTGATGAATATCAATAATTATCTGGAAAACAAGCAAATATTCGCCGTTATTTTTCTTGTACTTTTAAGCAACACTATGACTATGGGACGATACCTGCCCAGAGGCGGCTGGATTTCCATTCTCCTGACCTTAGCCGCAATTCCTCTCTACGGCATCATCCTGCGCATCAACGAGCAGGAACAGGATCTGGTGCGCGCGTCTTTTTCCGTGTTCGGCAAAGGCGTCGGAACGTTTTTCGCCCTGCTGCTGTGCGCCGCGGCGGTAATATCCTCTGTGTTTTCTTTGTACCAGTTTATTGACTTCACCAAAAACCTGTCGATGAATGACACCAGCGTTTTTCTCATCGGCGCAGCGATGATGCTGTCGGTGTTTTTTATCCGCAGCATCACCGAGCTTTCCCGGTGGTCTTCCGTCGTGGTGTATATCGTCATCCTGTTTCTCGCTTTCTCCCTTTGCATGACCATCCCGGACTGGGATCTTGGAAATCTGCTTCCGGTTTCCTTTGCGCCGGAGCCTGGCGGCGTCTATTGGTTTTGCGTGTGTTTCAGCGACTTGTTCTTTGTTCTTGCGCAGTTTTCCCACAGGAGAGGATACCGATCCGCTTTTTCGGCCACGGTATGGAGTACGTTGCTGCTGGCACTCATTTTCGTGCGCAACATTGCCCTGTTGGGCTATCGCTTATCTTCCCTGCTACCCTATCCAGCCTACACGGCCTCCGGCCTTATCACCCTCGGCAGCTTTTTCCAACGGGGCGAAGCGCTGATTTCCGTACCCTTCGTCCTGTGCGACCTGTTGAAAATCTCGGTTTTTATCCTGTTTGCAAAAAACAGCCTGGCAGCGGTCTCAAAAAAGCTGGACCGCAAGGGAACCGCCATTGGCCTGTCCGCTTTGGTGTTTGCAGCGGGTAGCGTTTTGTCCCAATATGCTATTTCGTTTTTCCGTGTTAAAATCGCTGTGGCGGTGGTTCTGATAGCGTTTGTGCTGCTGCTGGCGGCGGCGCGCCTGGTGCGTGCCGCTATCCGCCGCCGGCCCGGCACAGCCGCCGCAGACTCTGGTTAAACTGCACAATTTCTTCCCTGTATTTTTTCTTTTATACCAAAATATTTTACAATCTGGAACTTTTTCTCTTGCTTTGCGTCTGATAACATGAAACTATATTTATCAGGATGCGAGGTGACTTGTATGAAAAAGTTCCTTTGTTTTTTGCTTTCCTTCGTCCTCGCGGGAGCGATTTTTTGCGGCTGCGGAGCAGACAGCGCTCCCACGGAAGCTGCGACGTTTGACACAGCATCTGCAAACGATGCGGCAAACGCCGGCTACCGCGACGACGCCAAGACGGAAGGCCTGGGGCAGGCCCTGCCGGGCGCACAGGACCCTGCTGCAAAATTTATCGTTACGGTGAGCCTTTCCATCGAATCCACGGAATTTGAAAAAACCATGGACCGCCTGAATACGCTGACGGAGCAATATGGAGGATTTTACGAATATTACGATTTGTCCTCTGCTTCTTCCTACCGCTATGCCTCTGTCACCGCACGCATTCCCAAAGACCGGCACCAGGAATTTTTGACATCGGTGGGCGAGGCCTGTCATGTGGTAAACGAAACGCTTTCCTCGGAAAACATTACCACGCAGTATTATGACGCCGAACTGCGCCTTGAAACCCTGAACAATAAATTTGACCGGCTGCAAACGCTGTTAACGCAAGCGGAGACTATGGCGGATATCATTACCATTGAGACCGCCATCAGCGAAACGGAGTATGAAATTGAGCAGATCAAAGGAACGCTGCGTCAGTATGATACGCAGGTGGAGTATTGCACCGTCCAAATCCATCTGGCGGAGGTTTCCAAGCTGTCCAATGTAGAAACTGCACCCATCGGTTTCGGCCAGCGGCTTCAGACCGCCCTGGTCACCGGCGCGGAACACTTTGCAGACGGATTCCAGGATTTTCTGGTGTTTCTGAGCTATCATCTCCTGAGTCTTCTGGTTTTCCTGGCCGTTTTGGCCCTGATCTTCTTTGCTGTTTTCCGCCTACGCCGCAGGCTGCGCGGCAACCAGGCCGCCCGGATCAAAAAAACACCGCAGACTGCGCCGGACAAGGATCCCATGGATTCGGACGGCCCGGTTCCGCCGAACGGCGCAAAGTAGCGCCGGATTCTTATGATCTACGGAGGACGCTTCCTATGAAAAAACGAATGATTTCCATCCTTTTCTGTGTGATAGCCCTTGTGCCGGCGCTGACGCTTCCCGCTTTCGCCGACACCGGGCCAAAACCCTCTGTCGTGGTGACCTTTGATGGATTGGCCGGGGAAACCTATTACGGCACCCTTCTTTCGGAAACAAATTCCACCGGTCCCTACAGCGCACCGGACGCTTACGGGGAAACCTACTATGTACCGGAAGATCCCGAATACCCGATCCATCAGAAATTTGTGCAGTATCTCGATAAGGACGGTTTCTATTATCTGCAGTTTTTGCAGGAACTCAGCCAGTCCCATCAGCTGGATTGGAGCTATTACCCGCCGTCTTCCTTTAAAATTTTATTGTATTTCCCCGCGCATGATTGCTTTGCGGTAAGCGACGACGTATATACGCGCTATGCCTTTGACAGCTACTACACCGTAGACGCCTCCGCCCTCTCGCCGCTCCCCGCCCCCTCCGGGGAAACTACGGTCATCACAGGTCTTACGGCGGTGGAAAGCTACGCTTACGGGAAAGAACTGGCCGCCCTTCTCGCCCGCATTCTCCTCACCATCTGCATCGAGCTTGTGCTGGCACTCCTCTTCGGCTACCGTGGAAAAAAAGCTCTGCTGTTTTTGGGCGGCGTCAACATTGTAACGCAAACCCTGCTGAATGTATTACTGAACCTTTTGCAGTATCACCACGGCCCTTGGGCTTTTGTGTTCGCCTATCTCTTACTGGAAATTTTGGTCTTTGCCATAGAGGCCTTGCTGTATGCCGCTATCCTTCCCCGCCGGCAGGGCGGCAAAAAAAGCCGGGCGGTGGTATACGCGCTGGCGGCAAACGCCGCCTCCTTCGCCGCCGGTCTGTGGCTTGCCAATTATCTGTCCGCCATATTCTGAATCGCATCGAAGTTTTTGCAATCCGCCGGAAACCATTTGCCCAGCCTATGCATTTCGCGTAGGCTGGCTTCTTTTATTTATAAATGTAATACAAGTTATATCCCCCTTTTCTTGTTTATTTTTTACGAAATTTTTTTATTTTCATTTTTATTGTTGATATTTTCTCCCATAAGTGTTATATATAAAAGTGTAAAGATCCTATTTTCGTTTTTTACTTGTATTATAACTTTATCAGGAGGGGATGCGAATGTCCACAGCAAGAAAACCCCGCGTCAGCGAAATGATATTTTGCCGGCTGAGGGATTCCATTGCCGCTGGCCAGTGGAAACCCGGCGAAAAGATCCCTTCGGAAAACGAGTTGTGCGCGGAGCTGGGCGTCAGCCGGGTTTCCGTCCGGGCTGCTATCCAGAAACTTGCCAGCATCGGCCTTGTAGAAAGCCGGCAGGGCGGCGGCACCTTTGTCTGCAAGCTCAGCGGCGACCAGCATCTGAACGCTATGATCCCCTTTATCACTCTTTCCAAGCCAGACCGCATCAATGTGCTGGAATTCCGCAAAATTGTGGAAACGGAAAGCGCCGGCCTTGCGGCGCTCCGGGCAGACGCCTCCATGGTGCAGCGAATGTATGCGGCAACCGACCGGATGGAGCAGGCGCAGACAGAGGAGGAAATCACCCGTTTCGATATGGAATTTCACCGCCTTATTGCGGAAGCCACCAGAAACGATATCATTCTCAAGGTGTTTGATGTGCTGCGGGATACCTATTTTGCCATTCTGAAAGAAAATGTTTCCCTGTTTGGCAGCACCGGTGCGGAATACCACCGAAAAATCACCGCCGCCATTGAACTGCGCCGCGATGTCCTGGCTCGGCAGGAAATGACGCGGCATCTGAACAACACGATGCTTTCACAATCCACTTTACAATGAGGTGATCCAGTGAACATTTTAATTGTACCGGATTCTTTTAAAGGCAGCCTTTCCTCCGCCGAAACCGGGGCGTGCATCCAGAAAGGCTTCCAGGCGGTTTTCCCCCACGCGCAGTACACTGTTCTGTCTATGGCGGACGGCGGGGAAGGCACCACCCGCGCCCTGTTGGAAGGCGCCGGCGGAAAACTCTTCCACAAAACGGTGACCGGTCCGATGGGAAAACCGGTCAAAGCTTCCTACGCCATCCTGGACGACGGCACTGCAGTCATTGAAATGGCGGCAGCTTCCGGGCTGGATCTTACCGTGGACGCAGAGCGCAACCCCGCCTATGCCACTACTTACGGCACCGGCGAACTGATGCGCGCCGCCATCGCCCGAGGGGCGAAAAAGCTTTTTATCGGCATCGGCGGCTCCGCCACAAACGACGGCGGTGTTGGCATGGCAAAAGCGCTGGGTGCAAAATTTTATGACCGGAATGGGGAAGAACTGTCTCCCGGCGTGCTTTCCCTGCTGGAACTGGACCGCATTGATTGTTCCGGCCTTGACCCCCGCCTGCGCGATTTGCATGTCACAGTGGCCTGCGATGTAAAAAATCCCCTTTGCGGACCAAACGGCGCGTCGTATGTCTTTGGACCGCAAAAAGGCGCCGGCCCAGAGCTAATTCGAAAGCTGGACCAGGCTCTGTCCGTTTACAGCAAAAAACTGGCCGAAACCTTTCACCAGGATTTCGCCAGTGTCCCGGGTGCCGGCGCCGCCGGCGGTCTGGGTGCCGGCCTTATGGCATTTTGCGGCGGCAGGCTTATCCCCGGCATCGACGAAATTATGTCCATCCTGCGGCTGGAGGAACGGGTGCGGGAAGCAGATCTTGTCATCACCGGCGAGGGACGCATTGACAAAACCTCTGTAATGGGCAAGGTGTTAAGCGGCATTGGCCGCCTGGGCAAAGCCTGCGGCACGCCGGTCGTCGCGGTGGGCGGCTCCATCGGCGAAGGCGCCGAAGCCGTATACGACGCCGGGATTTCCGCCTTTCTCTCTTCTGTGAACAAACCAATGGAAATCACCGAAGCCATAGAACATGCCCCCGTTCTGCTGCAGCGTGCCGCGCAGAATATGGCACGCTTTCTCAAGACCGGCATGGAACTTGCAACGTAACAACAAACCAAACAGCAAAAATACTATATTGAAAAGGAGTTATGCGCTATGAACGAATCCATCCATAAGTATTTTCAGGTCGGCACCATCCAGTGGATGACACATCCCAAAAAACCGGTTTTGGACTCTCTGCGGGAAATTGCCGGCGACGACTTTTTTGACGCAGTGGAGATTACCCGGTTTGCCGACGAGGAAACCCGGTCAGCCGCCAAAAAAATTCTGGAGCAGTCCCACTTAAAAGTATGTTACGGCGCTCAGCCCCGGCTCCTCGGTCCCAAGCTCAATCCCAACGACTTGGACGAAGATGGCCGGAAACAGGCGGAAGCTACGCTCCTGGAAGCGGTAGACGAAGCGGAATATCTCGGTGCCAAAGCCATTGCTTTCCTTTCCGGCAAATGGTCGCCCGACACAAAAGAGGAGGCTTATGCGCAGCTTTTAAAAACCACCCGGGCTGTCTGCGACTATGCTGCAAAAAAGGGCATGGGCGTAAACCTGGAAGTGTTTGATTTTGATATGGACAAAGCCTCTCTCATCGGACCGGCGCCGCTTGCGGCAAGATTTGCAGCCGATATGCGCACAACCCACAACAATTTCGGTCTGATGGTGGACCTCAGCCACTTCCCCACCACCTATGAAACCTCAAAATTTGTCATCCGCACCCTTCGTCCCTATATTAACCATTTCCACATTGGCAATGCCGTGGTAAAACCGGGATGCGAAGCCTACGGCGATCAGCATCCTCGGTTCGGCTTCCCCGACAGTGCCAACGACACGCCGGAACTGGTGGATTTTTTCCGGGTTCTGAAAGAAGAGGGTTTCTTCTGCGCAGAAGATCCCTATGTGCTCTCCTTTGAAGTAAAACCCTGGGGCGAGGAGGAGGAAGATCTGATTCTTGCCAACACCAAACGGGTCATCAACCGCGCATGGGCTTTGGCCTAAACTTGTTTTGGAGGAAACGCTTTTATGAAAATCGTAATTTTAGACGGATATACGGAGAATCCCGGTGATTTGAGCTGGGAAGGTTTTGCGCAGGCGGGCGACCTCACGGTATACGACCGCACCCCGCTGCAGGACGAAGCGGAAATTTTAAACCGCATCGGCGACGCAGAAATTGTGTATACGAACAAAACGCCCCTCACAGCAAACATCCTCCGCTCCGCGCCGAATCTTAAGTTCATCGGCGTTCTTGCCACCGGCTACAACGTCGTAGACGTCGCCGCGGCCAAAGAAAAGGGGATCCCGGTTTCCAACATTCCGACGTATGGTACCGATGCCGTCGGCCAATATGCCATTGCCCTGCTTTTGGAAATCTGTCACCACATCGGCCATCACAGCCAGACTGTACTGGACGGAAAATGGACCAAAAGCCCGGATTTCTGCTATTGGGATTATCCTCTGATCGAGCTTTCCGGCAAAACCATCGGTTTCATCGGCTTCGGCCGCATCGGCCAGGTCACTGCAAGAATCGCCAAAGCCTTGGGGATGAACACCATCGCCTTCAACCGCAGCCAGTCCGAATCCGGCAAACAGCTGGCAGAGTATGTTTCCCTGGAGGAACTTTTGGCACAGTCTGACGTCATTTCCCTGCATTGCCCCCTTTTCCCGGAAACCAAGGGAATCATCTGCAAGGATAACATTGCCAAAATGAAAGACGGCGTCATTCTTCTGAATACCAGCCGCGGACCGCTGATAGAAGAACAGGATCTTGCGGACGCCCTCAATTGCGGAAAAGTCGCAGCGGCGGCGGTAGACGTGGTGTCCTCCGAGCCGATCCGCGGGGACAATCCCCTGCTGCAGGCGAAAAACTGCATCATTACGCCTCACATTGCCTGGGCGCCGAAAGAAAGCCGGCAGCGCCTGATGGACATCGCCGTTGATAACCTGAACGCATTTCTCCGCGGCACGCCGCAAAATGTCGTCAATCCATAACAAAAAAACGAAAGGAAGGCATCCTTATGACCGAAGCAAGGATTCGTGAACTTGAAACCATATGCAACACCTTCCGCAAGGATGTGCTGCAAGCCATTCATTCCATCCAGTCCGGGCATCCGGGCGGTTCCCTTTCTGTGTGTGAAATCCTCACCGTGCTGTATCTGGAGCATATGACCGTGTATCCTTCCGACCCTGCAAGAGAAGACCAGGATCGGCTGGTGCTGACAAAAGGCCATGCTGCGCCTATGCTGTACCGTGTGCTGGCGGAAAAGGGATATTTCCCCTGTTCGGATCTAAACACTCTGCGGCGCATTGACAGCCATTTGCAGGGACATCCATCGGTACACACCCCTGGGGTTGACATTCCTTCCGGCCCGCTGGGCATCGGTTTCGGCGCGGCGCAGGGCATGGCCCTTGGCATGAAGCTGAAAAAGCTCCCCTATTATGCTTACGCTGTGCTGGGCGATGGGGAACTGGACGAAGGCGCCGTATGGGAAACCGCCATGTCCGCGCCGAAGTTTGGCCTGAACAACCTCATTGCCGTCATTGACCGAAACGGCGTACAGCTGGACGGCACGGTGCAGGACATTATGCCAACCGATCCCCTGGCGGAAAAATGGAGTGCGTTCGGCTGGAACGTCATCGAGTGTGACGGGCACAGCGTGAGCGCCCTGGACGCTGCCCTTACCTTGGCTAAAACAGAGACCAAACGGCCCACTGTGATTATCGCCAAAACGGTAAAGGGCAAGGGCGTTTCCTTTATGGAAGGCAAAAACACATGGCACGGAAAAGCCATTTCCGACGAAGATTTAAAAACCGCCTTACATGAACTGGGAGGTGCAAACTAATGGCAAAAGCAATCCGACAAATATATGGCGAAAAGTTGGCAGAACTGGGCAGAACCTGCGGGGATCTTGTCGTGCTGGACGCAGACGTATCCTCCTCTACCCAAACGAAGTTTTTTGCCGCAGAACATCCGGACCGTTTCTTTAATATGGGCATTGCCGAGTCCAACATGGTTTCTACCGCGGCAGGACTCGCCAGAGAAGGCTTTGTCCCCTTTGTCAATACCTTTGCTGTCTTTATTTCTTCCATTGGCCTCATCGGTGCCCGGGCACTGGCATGCTATGGAAATCTGAATGTGAAGTTTGCCGGCGCATACTGCGGTCTGTCCGACGCGTTTGACGGCGCAAGCCACCATGCAACAGAAGACCTTGCCATTCTGCGCGCTCTGCCCAACATGAAAATTCTTGTCCCGTCGGATGCCGCCTCCTCCGGAGCGCTGACAAAACTTGCCTACGATACGCCCGGCCCCTGCTACCTGCGGCTGTCCCGGGATGTATATCCGGATCTTTACGACGAAACCGCTGTCTTCACCCCGGGCAAAGGCAACATCGTGCGGGACGGCAGCGATGTCACCGTGATCGCCTGCGGCATTCTGGTACATAAAGCTCTGGAAGCGGCAAAGGCACTGGAACAGGAAGGCGTTTCCGTCCGGGTAGTGGATATGTATTCCATCAAGCCCATCGACAAAGAACTGATCCTTCGCTGCGCGAAAGAAACCTCTGCCATTGTCACAGCAGAAGAGCACAGCGTAATCGGCGGACTGGGTTCCGCCACCGCGGAAGTTCTGGCCACAAACAGCTGCGTTGTGCCGGTGCAGATGGTCGGCGTACAGGATACCTTTACGGAAAGCGGTCCTTACAACGCTCTGCTTGGCAAATACGGCCTGGACAGTACAGCCGTAACATCTGCAATCCGAACGGTTTTGAGCAAAAAGTAACGGAGGTGTTTTTTATGCTCGCAGCAAGAATGCTGGAAGCCTATCGCATAGAATATGTGGACCTGCCTGTCCCGGAGATCGGCGATGACCAGGTGCTGTTAAAAAATATCAACCTGGGGGTATGCGCATCCGACCAGCAGATTTTCCATGGCAAACATAAGTATGCCACCTTCCCCCTGATCACCGGACACGAGGTTTCTTCCATTGTGGAAAAAGTGGGAAAAAACGTAACCAGTTTTAAACCAGGCGATCGGGTGGTGGTAGAACCGCAGCTGCCCTGCAACCATTGTTATCCCTGCTCCATCGGCCGGTTCAATGTATGCGAAAACCTGAAAATTCTGGGGGTGCATACCGATGGCTGTGCCTGCGAATACATCGCGGTGGACGCCTGGAACCTGCACCCGCTTCCGGACAACATTGATTTTGTCACCGCCGCCCTGGTAGAACCGCTTTCTGTCGGTATGGGCGCCGCCCACCGGGCCGGAGAGGATATCAAGGGGGCGAACGTCGCCGTCGTGGGCGCCGGCATTATCGGCAACTTTACGGCGCAGTGCGCCAAAGCGCTGGGGGCGGAAAAGGTGCTTATCAGTGACGTTATGCCGCAAAAACTTGCCCTTGCAGAACAGTGCGGCATTGATTACCCGGTCAATGTGTCGGACTGCACCCTTTCCCAGGCCGTGGAAAAAGCCTTCGGCGACTTTCGCAAGGCCGATATTATCATTGACTGTGCGGCAAGCCGCAGTTCCTTCCACTCCATTCTGGATGCCGCGCGCAAAAGCTCCAAAATCATTGTATCCGGCAACTTCAAAGAGCCTATGGAACTGGAAGTCCCAAGAATTCAGCGCCGTGAAATCACCATGATCGGCCATATGATGTATGTCAAAAAAGATTACAGCGAATCCCTCCGCTGTCTGTCGGAAGGTCTCATCCAAACCGACGGCATGGTAACCCAGCATTATGCGCTGAAGGAGTATGACAAGGCATTTGCCTTCGGCGACGCGCATCCGGAACAGGTTGTAAAAATGATGATTGACATTGGATAGTTTTCCCTGTCCAGAAAAGGAGTAAATTTTATGCTGAACGGATACAGACTCGTGGATCTCACCATGACATTGGATGAAGCATGTCCGGTAAACCTGCCGACGCACATCCCCTTCCGAAAAAATCTCTGGAACTGGTATGTGCAGGAGGAAGATTACAGCGGCGTACATCGTCCCGGCCGATACGGGCCGTATTTTACGGAATGGCTGATGCTGGACGAACACTGCGGTACGCATTTTGACGCTCCAACCCACTTTATTCCCCATCCGGACTCCCATCTGCCCAACGCAGCCCCGGTAGGCAGCCGCTACGGCGAACTGACAAAGCTGGAGGATATGTTCGGCAAAGCTGCTGTGATTGACGCTACCGCCTTTGCCGCACTGGGAAAGCCCGGCGCCGGCGCCGCCATCCCTCTGCAGACGGTACAGGATTGGGAGCAGGAAAACGGCGCCATTTCTCCGGAGGACATTGTGATGTTTGCAACCGGCTGGGATAAATACTGCACGCCGGGCAGCATTGAGTTCAACATCGGCCCGGAAAACGGCACCACCCCCGGTTCCCCCGGTCTTGCGCCGGAAACGATGCAGTATCTCATCGATAAAGGCGTCAAATGCGTGTGCATCGATACGCCCAGCATGGATCCCACCGGCACTAACGCAACCCATTTTTTGGGTCTGACCAGCGGGATGATTTATATCGAAACCCTGACGGGCCTGACCAAACTCCCAAAACGCGGTGCCTATTTCATCTTCCTTCCCCTTAAGGTAAAGGGATCTTCCGGCTGTCCCGGCCGTGCAATTGCTCTGCTTCCGGACGCCAAGTAATCCCGTTCTGTCTCTCTTAAAAACACAAAGACAGCGCAGAATATACTGCGCTGTCTTTGTGTTTTATCTTATCCAAAATATGCGAATTTTCTCCGGAAACAGGCGGCGTTCAGGGCGGAAACCAAGGCTTCTTTTACAAAAAAATCCTGCCGACTTGGTAAACCGCCGCCGCTACCACCCAGGCAATGGCAATCTGCCAAATCACCACCGCCACCGCGCTGCGTCTGGACCCCATTTCCCGGCGGACTGCCGCAATGGCGGCAACGCATGGAGTATACAGCAGGGTGAATGTCAAAAAACTGAACGCCGTCAGCGGTGTAAAGATGGCGCTCAGCGCCGTGCCAAGATCGGCAACGGCGGAACCGGTCAGCACCGCCAGCGTGCTGACCACAGCTTCCTTTGCCGTAAACCCGGTAAGAAGCGCGGTGGTCGCCCGCCAGTCCTCAAAGCCCAGGGGAATAAACGCCGGACTGAGCAACCGCCCTACCGACGCCAGCAGACTGTTTGCGCTGTCGGTTACCACATTCAGCTGATAGTCAAAAGTTTGCAGGAACCAAATCACAATGGTCGCAAGAAAAATGATGGTAAACGCCCGCACCAGGAAGTCTTTCGCCTTGTCCCACATCAGCAGGACAACACTTTTTGCGGAAGGCAGCCGGTAATTGGGCAGCTCCATGACAAACGGCACCGGATTCCCCCGAAATTTCGTGCCTTTCAGCACCAAACCGCACAAAATCCCCACGCCGATGCCCATAACATACATCAGCGTCATCACCAAGGGCTGATAGTGCGGAAAAAACGCCGCGGTAAACACGGCATAAACCGGCAGCTTTGCGCTGCAGCTCATAAAGGGCGTAAGCAGAATGGTCATTTTGCGGTCACGATCGCTGGATAAGGTCCTTGTCGCCATAATCGCCGGCACAGAACATCCAAAGCCAATGAGCATCGGCACAAAACTTCTGCCGGACAATCCGATTTTTCGCAAAAGCTTGTCCATGACAAACGCGACCCGCGCCATATAACCGCTGTCCTCCAGCAGAGACAGGAAAAAAAACAGGGTGACGATAATCGGCAGAAAGCTAAGCACGCTGCCAACTCCTGCGAATACGCCGTCCATCACAAGACTCTTTACCACCGGATTCAACCCATAGGCCGTCAGCCCGGCGTCCACCGCCTGGGTGATAAAGTCAATGCCCATACCCAAAAGATCGCTTAAAAAGCTGCCGATCACGCCAAAGGTCAACCAAAAAATGGTAATCATAATGCCAAGAAAAATGGGAATGGCAAGGTATTTGTGGGTGAGTATGTTGTCAATTCTTACGCTGCGCAGATGCTCTTTGCTTTCCTGACACTTCACAACGCTTTCCCGGCACAAATTTTCAATAAACGTATACCGCATATCCGCCATAGCGGCGTTTCGGTCCGTCTGCAGTTCGTACTCCATTTCTGAAATACTGTGTTCTATCATATCCAGTTCGTTTTTGTTGAGTTTCAGCCGCTGGATAATCTGGACGTCGCCTTCAATCAGCTTGGAGGCGGCAAACCGCGCAGAAATCCCGGTCCGTTCCGCATGGTCTTCCACCAAGTGCATAATGGCATGAATGCACCGGTGGGTTGCCCCTACACAAAAATCAAACTTTTGCGGCAGGGACCGGTGAGAGGCGGTTTCCAGCGCCTTTTCGATCAATTCGCCGATGCCGTCATTTTTCACCGCGCTGATGGGCACCACCGGCACCCCCAGCCCCTCGGACAACTTGGCAATGTCTATCGTTCCGCCGTTATTGTATACTTCGTCCATCATGTTAAGCGCCAGCACCATCGGGATCTGCAGCTCCAGTAATTGCAGGGAGAGGTACAGGTTCCGTTCGATATTGGTTGCGTCAATGATGTTAATAATGCCGTCCGGCCTGCCGTTAAGCAGAAAATCCCGGGTGACAATTTCCTCGCTGGTGTATGGACGCAAAGAATAAATCCCCGGCAAATCCACAACGGTCACATCGTTATGCCCCCGCAGCACACCGCTTTTCTGTTCCACCGTAACGCCTGGAAAATTTCCCACATGCTGGTTGGATCCAGTCAATTGGTTGAACAATGTAGTTTTGCCCGCATTTTGATTGCCTGCAAGAGCAAATATCATATTGTGTCAACCTCCACTTCAATTTTCCTGGCATCCTCCAGCCGTATGGTCAGTTCATAACTACGGATATGAATCTCGATGGGATCGCCCATAGGCGCCACCTTCCGCACCATTACCTTCGTGTTCGGCGTGAGCCCCATATCCAAAAGGCGGCAGCGAAGCGCGCCTTCTCCGCCAACGGTCCGGATCGTCGCCGGTACGCCCTTCGGCAGTATGTCAAGCGTCATATTCCCATCCCCCCAAACGCTTTCTATGCCTGATTATCATATCATTTTCTATAGCCCTTTTCAATATTCCACAATTTTTTTCTTTCTTTTTCGATGAAAAAGTGTATAATAAAAATATAAATACAAGAGGGGGCTTCCAAATGAAAGCTTTTTTCCACGAATTTAAAGAGTTTATCTCCAGGGGCAGCGTTGTGGATCTTGCCGTCGGCGTGATTATCGGCTCTGCGTTTACCGCCATTGTCACGTCCCTTGTTTCCGACGTTATTATGCCGGTGATCGGCATCCTGACCAAGGGGATTAACTTCAGCGACTTAAAATATGTGATTACTCCGGCGGCAGGCGATGTGCCGGAAAACGCGATTTTATATGGTCAGTTCATTCAAAGCATTTTGAGTTTCCTCATTGTTGCATTTGTCATTTTTGTGGTAATTCGGCAGATAAACCGCCTGAAACGCAAAAAGGAAGATGTTCCGGCGGAACCTGCTCCAACCCCGGAGGATATCGTCCTGTTGACGGAAATTCGTGACCTGTTAAAGGAAACTGCAAACGACGCTTCTCCAAAGGAATAAAATAACATCCCCCGGCAAACGAAATCGTTTGCCGGGGGATGTTTTCGCGATGGCAAGAAGATCACGGTCCAGCCGGCTCAGTACCCAGCATTGGTTACCGAATGTCAAACAAAGCGTTCAACAGCAGAAAGTTCTGTGGAAACGGACGCATAAAATTCCAGTATCCCAATCCCTGAAAGCCATAAGAAAAAGCGGTGCGAAGCTTTGCGTCTATGCTCCGCGCATCTTCAAACCATACCTCATGCCGGTTCCCTTCATTGTCCGTATATTGAAAATACGGCGTTTGGGCATAGCTGTCGTATGAAATCTCCGCGCCGTAGCGGAATGCAATCTCCACCGCTTCCACATTGCCGATCACTTTTGCCCGGCTTTCTCCCTTGATGTATGGCAGCGTCCAATCGTATCCATAATTCGGCATCCCCATAAAAATTTTTTCCGGCGGGATTTCTGTCACCGCATAATCCAGTACCCGCCGCACCGATGGCAGCGGCGCCACTGCCATGGGTGGACTGTATGTATACCCCCATTCGTACGTCATCAGGAGCACCGCATCGGCGGCTTCTCCCAGTTCCCGGTATAAGTGACCTTCGTAAAATGCGCCCGGCTGATCACGGGAGGTTTTGGGAACCAGGGCCACAATCACAGGATATCCCCGTCCATTTAAATTTTCCCGCAGATACGCCACAAACTCCACATACAATATATTTTCTTCCGGAAATACATATTCAAAATCAATGTCCAGCCCCTGATACCCCTTTTCCTCCATCACTGCCAAAATATTGGACAGCAGCACCGGCCACAGATCCCGGTTGCGCAATATGCTGCTGGCCAGAGCATTGCTGAAATACCCGTATTCTGTCAGTGTGGAAAGATGCATCCAGGGAACCACGGCATATTGCCTGGCTTCCTGAAGCAGCGCACCATCTTCCAGCAATACCAAGGATCCGTCTTCCGTAAACCCATAGGTAAATGGAGAAAGATAGGTGGCATATGGCAAAATCCCCTGCAATGTATACAAATTCACAAATTCATACGCATATCCGTTGACGGACATTGGGCCAAGCTTTTCCCCCGCATAGGAAATCACCAGGGTAGTTCCCGGCACAATTGTCTGGCTGCCATGCAGAAAATAATTGTTGCGCAGCAGCTGTTTTGTCGTCATACCATAGCGCGCCGCAATGGAAAAGAGAGAATCTCCCGGCTGCACCACATACGTCTGCGTCGGATTCTGTATCACAAGAGTCTGCCCTATTACCAGCCGTTCCGGCACAATATCATTATCCCGGATCAGCAGCTGCGGATCCACCCCGTATGCCTGGGCAATGCTGTAAATCGTATCCCCCGGCTGTACTACATAAATATTCATGTCCTCCGCTCCTCCTTTTTTATACCATATGCGCCGCCATTCCTCTTATGTAATAAGAAATGGGGAAGCTTATCCGCTTCCCCATTTCTTATTTTTAAATTTGAACCGCAAGACTTTGTTCCGCCAGATTGGTTTTGACCCGAAACGATATAGCGCCGTTTTCCTTCCCGGGACTGTAAACGATGTCATATACCTCCTCGATCCGATCGTCCTGCAGCAATGTTTCCCGAATATACTGCTCCGCCTCTTCGACGGCGCTGCCGTTGGCCAATTCCGCAATCGGCAGCCCGTATTCTGTCGAAAAAATAGCAAATTTTCCAAGCTGCGTTTGCAGCCGTATTACAATGCTTTGCAAGAGCGCCTCCGTCTGATCCACATAGCCTGCCATCTGCTTTTGGGAAAAATCAATGCCCCATGTTTTGGATGGCCTCTCAAAAGCTGCTTTTCCTTCACCGGAATCCGGTGTCAAACTCATACTGTTCACCCCAACTTATCCAATAACAAATAAACCCCCTGCAAAAAAAGCAGGATCACCTTATCCCCCACCTGGCACTCGCCGGTTGCAAAATATCCCCAGGCGGTATAAGTCTTTATGATACTGCGCTCCTTTATACAAAGCCTTTGATCCAACCGGATGACAAGTTCCGGCGTTGTCTGCTGTATCTTTCCCACCACGATTTTCCCTGCGGCATCCTTGGCAATTCCCTGGCAAAACCGTTCCATCGTTCCATATATGCTCATTGTTTCTCTCCTACCGTATCAGTTTCAGCCGCATTGTATGCTGCCCTTTCTCCACCGTATGTACCGCCTCGTCAATTTGGTAATGCATCGCGCCTTCCTGTTTCCGGAGTTTTGCCTGCACAACGAAACCTGCCCGAAATTGATAATGCCCCACAGCCGTTACAAGCAGACTGCTTTTTTCCTCCCGGTGCTGAGACAGCAGCTCCTCTGCCCGTGCTCTGACCTGGGATGGCAGCAAATCCCGGTCTACCGCAGCCGCATACTGCAATACGCCGTATTTCCCAATGCTGTCCGCGTCCTCTTTGATATATACCGCCTGCTGTCCGGCTCTGTCTGTCTGCATCAGACGGATCCGGTTATAGGTCCCGGTGTCAATCTCGCGGTTTCTTGCAAAGGATACCATATTTTCCTCCAAATGCAGCCGCCGGTTCACTGTCATCGCTTCCCTGTTTCTCAGGGTCAGCGTACCGGCGTCATCATAAAATACATAGCTTCCGCCGCCCAACCGGCGTTCCCGCCGGATGGCCGCTGCAATGATTGACAGCAGCGGCTGGTTGTCCGCAAGGATCTGCGGAATGTATTTTCCCGTTCTTTCGATCCGGTATTGGCGGAATCCCTTGTCCTTTACAATTTGGGCTGCAATGTCCGACAGCCGTTTCCCGTAAAAAATATAACTGTCTTTGTACAGCAGGTAACGCAGCCTGTCGTATCCGCAAAACGACAGCGTCTGCTTTTGGGCAGAAACGGCAAAAACAAATCCGTCAAACAATGCCGTTCCATCCATAAGGAATACCACACGGTTTCCGTTATAAATCGGAATGTCCCCGCCTATTGCCTCCACGGTCAGCTTGGAAGCCCGTCCTTCCCGATACGTTTCCCATCTCACTTTGCTATGCGGTATGTCGTACCGTTTTCCCTGGGCATCCACCAAAATCACCTGTGTCGTCATGGCAGCCGTATCACCTGCCCCGGATAAATAAGATTTGGGTTTGCCAGGCCGTTCAGCGCCGCAATCTGCGGGTACAGCGCCCCGTCGCCTAAATATTTTTTGGCAATCATCCAAAGGCAGTCCCCGCGTTGCACCGTGTAGGTTTTGCCGCCGGTTTTGAAGCCGTTTCCGGTCCCGCTGCCGGTCCATACATTTTTCTGTGCATTCCGTTGTGCAAACACCGTACTGTCATATAAAAATGTCGTTTTTTCCGCCACATATTCCCGCAGTCGTATGGTGTAATCCACAATTTCCGTATTGCCGCCATGCTCTTCCGTATCCAGCTGCACAATGACCGCGTTCAAAATAACCGGACTGACAATTCCAGTCAGACTCATCCGCACGGGCGTGCCCGCCCGGAAAGCCGCTTTTAAATCGTCCAGCAGGCTTTTGTCCCCGGTGTAAGAGGAAAACGCCACCGACGCCAGTCCCGCTTTGGAAGGCACCACAATCTCCGTGCCGTCGCACAATGTATATACTGCGCCGCCGCCTTTTCTCGTCACTGCAATGCGCTCCGGCAGCGGCGTAATATACCGTTCGCCGATTTTCATCTTAACCAATGGCCCATCCTCCGTTTACGCTCAGCTCTTCTTCCAAATATGCTTCCACCGCGGCCAGCATTTCTTCCTTTGTTGCTCCCTGTGCTGTCATTTGCCCGGCGGGCAGGGATGTGTTGGAAATCCGAATCTCTCCGCCGGAAGACTGGGCCGCCTTTTCTCTGTTTTGCTGCTGGTCTCCGGAAAACGGCGTCTCTTTTCCAAAACGGCGCTCTTCCGTCCGGCGTTTCCCCATCGCTTCTCCCTGCAGCGCAGCCGCCGATATGGTCTGTGTGTTTTCGGCCCAACTGTCCGGCGCAAGGGCTGCGGCGGCCGCCGCCTGCTCCGGTGCAAAGACGCCGATGGAACCCATAGTTCCCTTCTGCTGCGCCGATTCCTCAAACAATGCGAGAAAATCCTCCAGCCTGTTAAATATTTCTATCATAGCTCCATATCTCCGTTTTCATAAAGTTCCGCACAGGCATATACAAATGCCCGCTCCCGCCGCGACATTTGCAAAAGTGTTCCGGGCGGCAGGCGAAACAGCGTCAGGCATTTATAAAGCAGCGCCATTTCCGCCTCGCCGCCCGTTATTAGTTTTTTGCCAGTTCTTTTTCCCTCTCCATCTGTTCAAAGCCGCACAGCGCCTGTACTTCCAGCAAAAGTCTTGCATACTCTCCTGCCAGCAGCATCTTGGAAAGAAGCGCCTCCTCGCCCAAAACGCCGTATTTTTTCTGCAACCTCTCATCATCCAGGGCCGGAGACACCACGCTTGCGCATACAAGCCCCGCATAGTATCTTTCCCGGTCAACACCCCGTTCCGTCCTGCATCGTATCCGCAGGTCCCGGCTTTCCGCTTCGGTTACCGGCCGAATCACAAATGGAAGCTTCTCGCCTGCTTCATCTGTAAACCGGCTGGATATCAAAACGCTTTTTGTGCTTGGCTCCTGCGGCATAAAATACGTCAGTGCGTCCATACTCTACACCCCCATTTCCGGTGCAGCAAACCCTTCTGCTATCGATACACCGTCAAAAGTAAAGGTTACCTTTTCGCTCAGGCTTTCACTGTCCACATCAAAAGCCGCCATTATCACACTGTCCAGGCTGCATCCGGTCAGCGTCACATCCTGCGCACCCAGCGTGGAGGCCGGATCGTGATTAATTATCTGAATGTCAAATTCTGTATCCATTCCGTTTTTGATATAGCTGCACATCTGTTTCCGGAAATCGGAGGTGGCATAATAAATTGTCATTTCTCCTTTGCCCTTCCATCCGTTTGTTTTATATTGCGTTCCCCGCTTTCCCAGCGTCTTTACCGCAATCTTTTCCTTTATCGCCGTCGCCGTCAGCTTTTTGGCATAAAACATCAGCGTGACCTTGCCGTCAGCTTTCAAATAAGCTCGGGCTTCCTGCCCGGAAATAATATCGCCTGCTTTTAAATACCCCATTTTCCGCCCCCTTTACGAAACTTCTACTGACAAATACAGCCGTTCCATACTGTCTACCGGCTGTACATACAGATTGACCACAACGTTTTCGCTGTCAGCGCCACGCACAACGGCAATATCCTCGTCCGGCACAAAACCTGTCACCGCCTGCATTTCCTCCAGAGTTTCCAGATAACGAATGCATTCCGCCTTAAACAGCGCCCGCCCTGTATCGTTGTTGGAAATTTTTCCCAGATAATTCGTCTGAAAAATGCTCCGCAAGTCGTTGCCAATGTGATCCAGCACACGAATAACCCTGTTTTTGCGAAATACCTTTCCCTTTTCCGGGGTGAATCCGGTAAAGCTGTTGATATCCTGTTCGCACACCACCCGGTCTCCGCTTTCCGTGAACACAAAATACCCTTCTTCCAAAAAGGATTCTATCTGGCTGTTTGTATAGTTTGGCGCCGCCTTGACCGCACCGTCATACGGACGGTAGGTCAGGCTTTCGTTGATCTGCGCCCCCGCCAGCGTCCCGGCGACAAAAGCAGTCGCCGCCTGCGGCGCAAGCGTGGTTCCATCTTCCAGCACCACGCCGTTTTTCACCGTTACAACCCCTTCGTAATCCGGCTTCCCATCCGTTGCCAGAACCACCTGGCACTTTTTTCCTTCGTTTTCCCGCATCCGCCGGACAAAGGAAACCGCAGCGGATAAAATCTCTTCCTCCTGAACCGGAAATGCCGCCGTATGAAATTCGCAAAGAGAAATCGCTCCCATAAAATCGCTGTAATCCTTTACGGTTGCATCGCCGTCCGTTCCGCCGCGAAGCGCAATACCGCTGCTGACGCTCAAGGAACCGCTTCCGGCAAATATGACAAAATCGTTGTCCTCCACCGCCGCCGCATCTGCCGCCCGGCACTCCGCTTTCAATTCTCCCTTCCAATAGGTTCGTACGGTATACAGCTGGTCCGTTCCCAAGGCAACGCTCACTGTGAGTTCATTGCCCGCCGTACCGCTGTACCGGGCACTCATCTCCAGGCCGCCGCCGCTGGCGGCGGCTTTCTCCCCGGTATTCAGCCGGTATACGATACACGTTTCGGCCTGCTTCAAAACCTCCCGGATCAACAACATCCGATCGTCGGATAACGGCGCGCCAAATAAACCGGGAAAATCGCTCTCCGTCGTTACCGGTATCAGTTCTTTTTCTTTCCCAAACGGCAGCGCGATGGGAAGGCAGCATATTCCCCGGTCCGACGCCTGCCCTACCGCGGAAGGCGCGGATCGAAAATTCACATATACGCCTGGCCGCACTTTGTTTTGCGTGATAAATGTTCCTCCTGCCACTATAAAACCACCTTTTTCATTAATTGCTCCAGTTTTTTCCGGACCTCCTCTTCCGTATAAAAACCGTCTTCAAAATTCCGGATAAAGTCTTTTTCTCCCTCCGTAAACCGTTTGCCTGCCAAAATTTCTGCAAGCTCATACTTCGGATTGCTCATATAGCCATACCCCCTCGTTTAATGTCCGCATCGTATTCTCCGGTTCCTCCGCCAAATGCAGCCGCACCGTCACATGACACCTGGCCCGCAGCAGCCGATCTTCCTGTGCAAATGTCATACCGGTCAGGCAAACGCCGGTTTTTCCCTCCAGCAATGCAGCGGCCAGTTTGGAAAGCACCGTAAATTTGTTGCTGTCCTTGTGCGAAAAAATACAGATTTCATACGTGGCCTGTAATTTATGCCTCCGGGCGCCATCCTTTTGGATGGCGCCTTCTTGCAAGGCAATGGAATTGGACGGATAGGCAAACGCTTGCCGCACCACATCTCCATAAATTTCATATCCTTTAAACTGCTTTGACAGGGAGGCCAGTATATCGTTTCGGATTTCTTCTAAAATCATATCGTCTCCTAAACAAACCGAATTTGTTTTACCGTCAGTTCCTGATGGATGGGATACACTGCCGCGCCGCCGGAATACGCAAACTCCTGCTCTACCCCGTCCTGCCGCACTCTGATTTTGCAGCCCGATGGAATCCAAAAATCACTGTCGCAAAAAATCCGGAAATACCGCGCTTCTTCCAGCGCCAATCCATTTTTCGCCACCGTCATTCCCTTGGCCATGGCAGAGCGAAGGACCGATAGGCCGCAGGCTATTTCCTGATGCAGAATCTCTTCCGAGAAAATCGTTTCCCCATAGTCGTTTACCGTCTTTTCATAACGGATTACCGTCATTCTTCCGGTATACAGTCTGCTGATCGGATTTTTTATCATGCAAACACCCTCCGATACCGGTTCAGCTGCTGTGCAAACCGGTCTAAGAAATCCTGCTGTTCCTGTTCGGAAAAGTATTCTATGGCAGTATCGCCCCGCACCAGCTTTTTTTCTCCCCTGCTTTGCTGCAAAATGTAGCCTGCAGTCATTGCCGTAAGAATCGGCCGAATGCCCTCGGACAGTTCCGTTACGTTGCAGTAGCTTTTGGCATATTGCTCCATCAGCCGGTAAACGGTCTCCACATATTCCTCGCTGTATTCCTCTCCGATTAATGTTTTAATGTCTTCTAACACCATGTTCCTCCAGCAGCCTATCCCAAAATACGGCAGGCAAGCTCCGGATAAATCGTTTTAAAGCCATACAGCGTATCTACCGATAAAATCTGCTTTTTCGTTGCGATATCGTAATCCATGGTCACGCGCAGCGTAATGCCTTCGTAATTTACCACATAGCTCTCCGCACCTTTTGCGGCCTCCAGCGGCCTTGTGACAAAGGCAAACGCATTTTTATGAAACGCAAGGTTTGCCGTATGGTCTGCCGTCAAAGCAGCCGGCGCATTCGCCTCGATTTTTTCCGGCACGGGCGGATATACCGCTGCCGCAAGGTCGGTTCCATCGGCCTGCGCGTCTGCCGTTACCGTGTATGTGACGCCGGAAACCGTCAAAAGATCGCCTCTTTTCACCGCGTCTCCCTCGGCGGCAGTCAAAACAATCTCGCCGGTGCCCGCCGGAACCTCGGCTTTGACTTTCGCGGAGGTCAGTTTCCCGCTGGCATGGTTTTTCACCGCCTGGG
The DNA here is from genome assembly GCA_934395135.1 of uncultured Eubacteriales bacterium. GTDB lineage: Bacteria > Bacillota > Clostridia > Oscillospirales > Butyricicoccaceae > CAKRRK01. The sequence continues at coordinate 90,224 of CAKRRK010000002.1, forward strand.
ACATAAAGTTTTCCATCCCCAGTATTCTGCCAATGGATCCGTCCCGCAGACACTGGGTATCGCCGGACTTTTCCGCATTTACCACTGCCGGAATCACCTGCAGTTTGGACAGCGCCTCATAATCCCATACGCCGTATCTGGGGGATACCGGGGCTTTCTGCCGGTTGAGCATTTTTGCCGCCCCCGCAAATACACTTAAATCATCCGGCGTGCTGCCCGCAGTGCCGTAAACATATGGGATGTCCCGGTACAACTCCATTCCGTCGCTGTTGATTTTTTCCGCAATCGCCGCCATTGCCGGCTCCAGCACCTGGGTGTTAAAATCCTCCACCTGCAGCGCCATTTCCCGCGGCCCGATTTCAATGGATACGTCGGCAATTTTGTCCAGTGTTACAAGCACCGCCTCCTCCGCCGCATCCTGCTTTACAATTTCTCCCGTAAACTCGCTGGCCTTATATACCGGCGGTTTGCGGATTTGCACCGTATCTCCTTTTCTTGCAAAATCATCCGAATATTCTACATAAGAAAGCATCGGAAACACCAAATTGTCCTTTAAAATCGGCAGTGCCTGCCGTGCAATCTCCTGTGCAGATAAAAATTTGCTCATTCTTCTCTCCCTATCTTACCGTCTTAATATAATCAAAGTATTCCTTGTCGCTCATTTGGCTGACGTCTGCCGGCATTCTGCCTTTCTGTGGCTGATATGCCACCGCTGCGCCGAACAAATACGGACATTCCCGCTTAATCCGGGCGATTTCTTCGTCAATTCCCCGCAGCGTTCCATCCTCCGCGGAAATTGCCTCCATATGGAGCAATGCCTTTGCCGCTTTCACGCTCTTCGCGCCGGCGCGAAGCAATCGGTTTTCCACCTGCATCTCCAGGCTGGATTGCTGCAGCTTTGCATCCAATGCGTCCCGTACCTTTTGGCAAATTTCCTCCGACACACCGCTTTCCAACAAAAATTCATAAATTTCTTCCATATCTTTTATCCCTTTTCTGTTAAATTTTCCAGTTCCCTCTGCCAATCGTCTACCAGAGGGCTTTCCTTTGCAATGGTTTCTCTGCTTGTCACATCCCGCAGATAAGAAATCATCTGCGCTTTTTCCAAATCATTCTGTACCGCACTGCGGAAATAGCTTTGCTCCAAAAGCACTTCCCGGTCATCAATTCCCAAAAACCGCAGAATTGCCCGTACCAGTTTTCCAAACCCTGTGCGGAATTCCGATTCCATCAGCCCGGCTTTCAACTCCAGCAAGCTGTATGCATGCCGCAGCGCTACGCCGCTGGTGTACGCCATTTGCTCATTTTCCGGATCTACGCCCTGGCCGGATATGAAAATCTGCTTTCGCGTCAGTTTCAGCAAGTCGTTCCGCGCCGCCACGGGAATGTCAATCGTCAGCGTGGAAATCCCCGACTTATCCCCGTCGCCGCTATGCTGCATATCCACCGTCTTATACCGCTTCAAATCCGATAAAAATGTTTCCAGATCCTGGCCGCCGTAATTTGTCAAGATAAAAATCACCTGCTGGATGTCCTCAATGTCGTTGACAAACCCGCTGTAAATCTTGTCGTATACGTCGATCAGCGGCTTTACATTCTCCAAATCGGAAGTGCCAAGATTATTGTTTTTAAACGGAATAAACGGCACCATTCCAAAATTATGGTAAAAGGTATTTCTTCCCGCCTGGCCGTTTAACGGCTCAATGGTTTTGTGCCGCTTGATGAAAAAGCTGCCGCACTCTTTGTCCCAATACTCATAAAATGTAGCTTTTTTTCCATCTGCTTCCCCTTCATACAAACGCAGCACCCCAGTAAGTTCTTTCTGAATGCTTCCGCTGTAAACCGGTATCACTTCCATCCCGGATACAACGCCAAAGCAAAATCTGCCGTCTTCATCGCACCAAATATGCAGATATGCCACGCCCGTGTTGGAGGCCTCGATGCACAAATCCTTGCAAACACCGGAAAATCCGTCGCCCAGCACTTTTTTTACCGCCTTGTTCCTCCAGTCGTCGCCTACGTCAAACGCCGGCGGACTGGTAAACAGATATCCTGCCTTTTGATTGACCAGGAGATTGTGCCAGTTGTGGGAAATCCGGTTGTCCGCGCTGCGCAAAGGGTTCACGCCGCCAAAGCAAACCCCTTGGTTTTCCGGACTCCTGTCCCGCAAAATATCATTTTTGTTCCGATAATACAGCTGTGCCGTTCTTGCCCTTTCGGTCAGCCGCATATGCCCCGCCAAATGTTTCTTTAAAAGCTCTTCTACGTCAAATGCCGTCATTTTAGTATCCTCATCCCTCGTTTCTCCATTACCGCCTGAAGTCCGTACCGCAATGCGTCCATACAATGGTTGTACCGGTCCGCGGGCCGGTTAATGTATTCTCCCCGTTCCTTTTGCCAAGCATAATGTTCCAGTTCAAACACCACTTCGGTCAGGCGCTCATCCACTACCAGCCGGTATCCCAGCATGCGCTCAATATCCTGCATTACACTCCCTGCTCCCTTTTTGGCCGCCCGGATTCGGAAAATGCCGCCGCGGCGTATCTCCTCAATGGATTTTTGTTCGGCGCCGTCGGCCACAACGACTTCTTTTGCAAATCCCAGCTGCCGGAGCGCGTCGCAAAGCTCCGCGTTCAGCATCCCCTTGCGCACATACTCTCCTGTCACAAAGATCCGGCGGCCCTTTTCATCCAACCGCCCCCATACAATTGCGGACGGATCGTTTACATAGCCAAAATCCAGTCCGACAAACAGCGGAAATTCCTGGATTTCTGCCTCCCCAATCAGTCTCTTTTCATAGGTGGGAAATATCAGCTTGTCCAGCGACGCAAATTCCCCCAGGCAATAAATGCGATAGTATGCCGGGTTGACACGGATCAATTCCTCCAGGGTTTTTTTGTATTCCCTGCTTAAAAACCGGTTGTCCTGATAGGTCGTCCGTATGACCGCTGCGTTGTCCGGCGGCCGTTCAATCCATCGTTCATAGCACCAGTTGCCCCGGGACACCGGATTAAACATCAGGTAAATCTGCGGGCAGACCGCCTCCGGCGGCCGCAGCCGGATATCCAACTGGGTAAAATCGTTTAAACTCAGCTCCGTCGCCTCTTCAATGACAATATCCGTAATATCCGCAATGGATTTCAGTTTTTCCGCGTCGTCCAGCCCCCGGTAAATAAACTGACTTCCATTGGCCATGGAAATTACCAGCTCGCTCTTGTCAATTTTATATCCGGGCAACATCCCATGCATCCGGCGCAGCACATCCAGCGTCAACCGGAAAATGCTTTGGGAAATGGTATTCTTGACCTTTCGCACCATCAATACGCGGCGTCGGTTGGCAGCCGCTTTCAGCACAATTTTTTGCACTGCGCCAAAACTTTTCCCGCTGCCGGAGCCGCCGTAATATATTTCATACCGCTTTTTATAATCGCCGATGCGCCGGAATACCCACCGGTTAAATGTTTTTTTATCCAGCGCCTGCTTATCCGGCGTCCGTATTCCATTCTAAGGCGCGTTTAACATCCAACTGCTGTCGGTCTCCTGCTTTGTCTCTGCTTTTCCCCGCGCCAGCAGCTCAATCGCGGCTTTCAACGCTACCTGTTCGTTTTCGGATTCCGATAACTGCTGCAGCCGCAGCAGCGCCTTTTCCCGCAGATCCTCGTCACCGCTGTTCAATCTTCCACCTCCCCGTTTTTGATAAACCACGGTATGTGCATGAAAAAAGAGCAATCTTTCGATTGCTCTTTTACACATATCGTGGTTATATTTTTATATTACAGGATATTTCTCTAATTGTCAACACATTTTGTGTTTTTATCTTGCCAATAAATTGCACACCGCATTGGAAAATGCCACCGGGTCATCCATGGGCATCCCTTCTATGATCAGGGCATTGTTGTATAAAATCTGCGCATACGTTTCAAATTTTTCCCGATCCTCTTCAAACAGCCGGCACAGCGTATCAAAGATCGGATGCTTTGCATTAATCTCCAAAATGCGCTCTGCCTTAAACATCTCCTGGCCCGGCACCGTGCGAAGCACCTTTTCCATATCCAGAGAGAGAGAGCCGCCGGAAGAAAGGCAGACCGGATGGCTTGCCAGCCGGGAGGTAAGCTTTACTTCCTTCACTTTGTCTCCCAATGCCTCTTTTATGCCTGCAAGAATGTCCTTTTTGTCTTCCGCCTTTTTGGATACTTCCTGCTTTTCCGCTTCTGTCTCCAGATCCAGATCGCTGTCCGCAATATTCTTAAATTGTTTTCCCTCATAGGTGGCAAGGATCTTCAGAACAAACTCATCTACCTCGTCTGTCATATAAAGGATTTCATATCCCTTGTTTTTTACCAGTTCTGCCTGTGGCATGCCGCTTGCCTTTTGCAGATTCTCTCCGCAGGCATAATAAATTTCCTTCTGCTCTTCTTTCATTCTGGCCGCATATTCCGGCAATGTGGTCCATTTGTCGCTGAACGACGAAGCAAACAGCAGCAAATCCTGCAATTCGTCCTTCTTTCCGCCAAAGCTGGAGTAAATGCCGTACTTCAACTGCAAGCCAAAGGCCTGAAAGAAGGTTTCGTACGTATCTCTTTCGTTCTTCAGCATCTGGGAAAGTTCCGATTTGATTTTCTTTTCCAGACTGCCTGCAATAATTTTCAGCTGCCTGTCATGCTGGAGCATCTCTCTGGAAATATTCAGCGACAAGTCGGCGGAATCCACCACACCCTTTACAAAACTGAAATGATCCGGCAGCAAATCGCCGCATTTGTCCATAATAAGCACTCCGTTGGAATACAGCTGCAGCCCTTTCTCATAATCCCTGGTATAAAAATTATACGGCGCTTGGCCCGGGATAAACAGCAGCGCGTGATAGGTCGCCGCACCTTCCGTAGAGGTATGAATGACTTTCAGCGGATCTGTAAAATCTCCAAATTTATCCTTGTAAAATTGGTTGTAATCCTCTTGCTTTAGTTCACTTTTCCGCTTTTTCCAAATGGGAATCATGCTGTTGAGCGTTTCTGTCTCCGTATAAAATTCGAATTCCTTGTCATTGTCCGCTTTTGGACGCCGCCGTTCCATATCCATTTGGATGGGATAGCGAATGTAATCCGAGTATTTTTTGACTAGGGAACTGAGCTTAAATTGATCCAGATAGACGTCAAAGCTTTCGTCCTCTGTGTTATCCTTCAGGTGCATCACCACCCGGGTCCCATGCTCTGCCATCTCGCATGGCTTCACCGTATAGCCGTCGGCACCTTCCGATTCCCAGCAAAATCCCCCGGTCTCATGAACGCTCCTGGAATATACCTCCACTTTTTTCGCCACCATAAACGCGGAATAAAATCCCACGCCAAACTGCCCGATAATATCAATGTCTTCTTTCTTCTCGTTATCCTTTTTGAACGCAAGAGAACCGCTTTTCGCGATGGTTCCCAAATTGTTTTCCAGCTCTTCCCGGGTCATACCGCATCCCTTGTCCGATATGGCAATCATGCGCTTTTCTTTGTCCACCGCAATGGTAATGGGCAAATCCTCCCGGTTCATACCCGTTTGCCCTTCCTGCATCGCATTGTAATACAGCTTGTCCGTCGCATCGCTTGCGTTGGAAATCAGCTCCCGCAAAAAAATATCCCGGTTGGTATAAATGGAATTTATCATAAGATCCAGCAGTCGTTTGGATTCTGCCTTAAACTGTTTTTTCGCCATGAAAACATTCACTCCTGTCTGCATTGTTTGTGTTAGCACTCCAATCCATAGAGTGCTAACACTATATATCATAATACGCTTCGTTGGAAAAATCAATGGATAAATTGTAAATAAGGCTATTTTTTCCATCCTTCAAAAATATGCAGCCATGGCGCGGCTTTTTTCCGCGCCATGGCTGCATGTTCCACCCTGTCATATCCTTTCTTGATATAACGCTTCCCGCCGGTTCTCCAACATCGGATTCTGCTCCCGCACCCGTTGGATTTCGGACAAGTCCACATCCACCGGCAAAATGGCCTCTTCATAACCGCCGGAAGTCAGCACTACGCCATCCGGAGACACCGCAAGGGAGTGTCCCATAAACACCTTCGGGCTGATATGGTTCGCCGCAATCACAAAAACACCGTTTTCAATGGCGCGGGTACGCACCAGGCTTTCCCAATGCACCACCTTGTTTCTGCCCCGCACAAATGCGGAAGGCGCCAAAATAATCTCCGCGCCCCGCAGCGCCTGTATGCGGGCGGTTTCGGGAAACCGCATATCATAACAGACAATCATCCCGATGGTTCCAAAAGGCGTAGCAACGGGGGTAAATAGTGTGTCCCCCGGCTCATAATAATCCGACTCCCTGTAATGGAAGGCATCGTATAAATGGGTTTTTCGATACGTTGCAATGATTTCCCCCTGGTCGCTCACCAATACCGTTGTATTATAGGATTTTTCCGCCGTAAACTGCTCGTTCATCCCAAAACACATCCACAGACCGTATTCCTTTGCAAGCTGCCGCATGCCGTCTGCAAACGGTCCGTCCAGCGGCTGACTGTTCGCCGCAATTTCCGCTTTGGACGTTCCGGCTTTCTGGTAATACATAAAATATTCGGGAAATATCACCATGTCGCCTTTTAAATATCCTTTTACGTTGTCCGCGGTTTTTTCCGCCTTTTGAAGGTTCTTTCTATAATCGTCTGTGGCGCAAAGCTGTGCCATAATAAATCTTGCCATTGTATATACCTGCCTTATTTATTCTGACGCTTCTTTTAACGTTTTTCCGTCGTTTGTCTTCCAGGCGGTCTGTCCGTTTGTGGATGTGCCGCGGACTACCGCCCCCGCTGCGGAGGGCGAGTTGAAAATATAATCCCGCTGGAATCTCCCGTTCTCTATGATGCGCTCTGCGATAAGCTGAGACCGCAGTCGGTGAAACGTATGATGTTGAAAGGATTCTGTAATGGTCTCTGTTACCTGAGAACCTTCCAGCACAACGAATCCTTCGCTGGTCTGAACCGCCTTTGCCTGAACACCCTTGCTGTTTAAATAGAAATATTCGGTTTCCTTCCGTTCTTCCGCAATGGGTTCCAACACCTTGTATCCAAGCGTGTTAATCAGCACCCGGATATTCTCAATGAATTCCTCCAGTTCCGCAACATCCGCCTCTTTCAGCACCGTATCCTTATAAGTATTTTTGGTCAGCACTTTATAGCGTTTCGTGCCGTCGGCGATCTCCACCAGCCGGTTTTCCAAATACCGGATAAAGGCTTTGTTTAAATCCCTTCCCACAAAAATAACGGCTTCTGTCCAATAATACGGCTCTTTCCCGCTGTTATAATCCCGGATATGCTGCAGCAAACGGTCTTTGATTCCCTCGGATTCGCCAATGTAAACGCTGTTTGTCCCATCGTCTTCCCGGCAAAACAAAAAATAGACCCCTGCGTTTTCAATATCTTTCCGCCGGCTTTTTAGAAGATCCTGCCGCGGCATCTTCACAGCTTTTCCGTTCCAGTTGGACAGTTCGGCCGTAATGGTGCCGTCCGCCGTGCCGTCTACCAGAAACAATTCGATCTTTCGTCCCCAAACTGCCATAGCGCCCTCCTGTCGTCAGTTTTTCAAACTCTGCATCGGCGCTGGAATCCGGCCGCCCCGGTCGATAAATTTTTTGGGAGATCTCTGGTTCACTGCCATTACCGGCGCAGAACCCAAAAGTCCGCCAAATTCCACCCGATCTCCAACATCCTTCCCCCAGGCGGGAATGACCCGCACCGCCGTTGTCTTGGTGTTTACCACTCCGATGGCAATTTCGTCAGCAATGATGCCGGAAATCACCTCTGCCGGCGTATACCCCGGAATGGCGATCATATCCAGCCCTACGGAGCAGACCGCCGTCATCGCTTCCAGCTTGTCAAATGTCAGGGAACCGCATTCCGCTGCGGCAATCATCCCTTCGTCCTCCGACACCGGAATAAATGCGCCGGACAGACCACCTACGCTGGAAGACGCCATCACGCCGCCTTTCTTCACTGCGTCGTTGAGCATCGCAAGAACCGCTGTTGTGCCATGAGCGCCGCAGCAATCCAGCCCTACTTCCTCTAAAATCCGGGCGACGGAATCTCCCACCGCCGGAGTCGGAGCAAGCGATAAGTCCACAATGCCAAAAGGGATGCCCAGCCGCTGCGATGCAAGCGTTCCCACCAGCTGCCCCATCCGCGTTATTTTAAACGCCGTCTTCTTAATGATTTCCGCCACTTCGCTGATGGAGCAGTCTCCTGCCCGGCGAATGGCTTTTTGCACAACCCCCGGTCCGGAAACTCCCACGTTGATCACACACTCCGGCTCGCCGATGCCGTGAAACGCCCCTGCCATAAACGGGTTGTCCTCCACCGCGTTGGCAAACACCACCAGCTTGGCACAGCCAAGCGATCCTCTGTCCTTCGTCCGTTCCGCCGTTTCTTTGACAATCTGCCCCATCTGCTTTACCGCGTCCAGATTGATTCCTGCTTTGGTGGATGCTACATTGACCGAAGCGCACACATTTTCCGTTACCGCCAGAGCCTCTGGAATGGAATGGAGAAGAATCTCATCCCCTTTGGAAAATCCCTTCTGCACCAGCGCGGAAAATCCTCCGATAAAGTTTACACCGGTGGCTTCTGCCGCCCGGTCCAGCGCCTTGGCAAGGGGCACATAGCTGTTCGCCCTGCAGGTCGCGCCTACCATTGCAATGGGCGTGACGGAAATGCGCTTGTGAATAATCGGTATCCCCAGTTCGCCTTCAATGGCCTCTCCGGTTGCTACCAGATCCTCGGCACAGCGTGCCACTTTGTCATAAATTTTGTCCGCAAGAACCTCCACGTCATCCGCCGCCAGATCCCGCAAGGAAATTCCCATTGTGATCGTGCGGATGTCCAAATGTTCTTCCTCAATCATTTTTATGGTTTCTAAAATATCATATGTATTGATCATGGGCGCCACCTAAATCCTGTGCATCGCGTTAAAAATATCTTCATGCATCGTATGTACCTTCATCTGCAATTCCTCGCCCGCTTTGTCCAGCGCTTTGGCAAGACCCTGGCACCCTGCTTTGCAGCCGGAAATATCCACCAGCACAATCATAGCAAACATATCCTTCAGGACATTCTGCTGGATATCAATGATATTGGCCCCGTTTTCAAATAAAGCGGCGGAGATCTTCGCCACAATCCCCGGCTTGTCTTTTCCTACTACCGTTACTACCGCGCGCATATTGTTTCCTCCTTGTCGGCTGTCAGGAGCTCGGTCAAAATGGCGTTGGAAACCAGAAACCCCGGTTCCGTCAGCCGCCATCGCCCGGCTTCCAGCGCTGTATATCCAGCCTGTTCATATCGTTGTAATGTTTCTTCTATCTTATCAAACGGCTTGGAAAACCGCTCTTCAAATTCTTTTTTCTCAATGCCCCGGCGCAGCCGAAGTCCCAGCATAATGTATTCTTCATCGCTGCCGGCGGTTTCATCCGCCTCCGGCACGGCAATGGCGCCGCCCTGCAGAAAGCGATTCAAATCCCTGGGGTATGAATACCGGCGGCCGGAAAAAAAGGAATGCGCCCCCGGCCCAAATCCAAGATAGGGCTGTAACGTCCAGTATTTCAGATTGTGCCGGCTTTCAAAGCCCGGTTTTGCGAAGTTGGAAATCTCATAATGGACATAGCCCGCTGCCCGCAGCTTCCTGCAAAGATCCAGATACATATCCGCCTGTATATCGTCGTCCGGGAGCTTCTCCCGCTCTGCAAACAGCGGTGTACCTGGTTCCGCCTTCAACCCATAGGCGGAAATGTGCTGCGGCTGAAGCTCCAGCAATTTCTCCAGCGTCTCGGCGGCATGGTTTACGGTTTGCCCCGGCAGACCATACATCATATCCACACTGATGTTGTCATATCCCGCCGCCTGCGCGGCCAAATATGCTTCCTTCGCCTGCGCGTAAGTATGCGCCCGGCCCAGTGCCGCAAGCTCCCGGTCCGATGCGGACTGTATGCCAAGGGACACGCGGTTAAATCCCTGCCGCCTGGTTTCTTCAAAAAACTTCCGGCTGCCACTGTCGGGATTTGCTTCCAGCGTGATTTCCGCCGTTTCTGTCACCGCCATGCGCCGGCGCACCGCATTCAAAATCTGTCCCATCGCCTCGCTTCCGGCAAAGGACGGTGTCCCGCCGCCAAGGTAAACAGTGTCCGCCGCATACCCTGCCAGATCTTCTCCGGCAGACTGTATCTGTCCGCACAGAGCGGCTGTATAGGCGGGAATCCATTCCCGTTTTTCTACCGAGTAAAAGTCGCAGTATCTGCATTTTCGTATGCAAAATGGTATGTGAATGTACACGCCCAAAGGCTTTTGGTTATTCCTCATCCAGCTTCAGCACCGCCATAAACGCCTCTGTCGGCACCTGCACCGTGCCAAGGCTGCGCATCTTCTTTTTGCCTTCCTTCTGCTTTTCCAACAGCTTCTTCTTTCGGGTGATATCGCCGCCGTAGCACTTTGCCAGCACATCCTTCCGCATTGCCTTTACGGTTTCCCGCGCGATGATTTTCCCGCCGATGGCCGCCTGAATCGGCACCTCAAACAATTGTCTCGGTATATTTTCCTTCAACTTTTCGCAAATGCGCCTCGCTCTGCCATACGCCTTTTCCCGATGGGCGATAAAGCTGAGCGCGTCCACCTGATCCCCATTTAACAGCATATCCACTTTTACAAGATCGCTGTCCCGGTAATCCAAAAATTCGTAATCCAGCGACGCGTATCCCTTGGTCCTGGCTTTAAGGGCGTCAAAAAAGTCATAAATAATCTCGTTCAGAGGCATGTGATAATGCAGTTCCACCAAGTGGGTGTCCAGATACTGCATATCTTTAAATTCTCCCCGGCGCTCCTGGCACATGGGCATAATGTTTCCCACAAAGTCCGGAGGCGCGATGATGGATGCTTTCACAAACGGTTCCCGCGCACAGGCAACTTCTCCGGCGTCGGGATACTCATGAGGATTATCAATATACGAAACTGTCCCATCCGTCCGTTCAATTTCATAAATAACCGACGGCAGCGTCGTAACCAAATCCAGATCGAACTCCCGTTCCAGCCGTTCCTGGATAATCTCCATATGGAGCATTCCCAGAAATCCGCAGCGGAAACCAAAGCCCAGCGCCACCGAAGATTCCGGCGCAAAGGAAAGCGCCGCATCATTGAGCTGAAGTTTCTCCAGTGCGTCCCTCAGATCGGGATATTTGGATCCATCCTCCGTATAAATACCGCAATATACCATTGGCTGCGCCGGACGGTATCCGGGCAGCGCGGCGGCGGCCGGCCGTGCCGCTTCCGTTACAGTGTCTCCCACTCGGGTGTCCTTGACATTTTTAATGGACGCGGTGAAATATCCTACTTCTCCGGCACAAAGATCCTCCGTCGCCTCCATGCCAAGCGGCCGCAGATAGCCGCACTCCAGCACCTGAAATTCCGCGCCGGTGGCCATCATTTTCACCTTCATCCCCGACCGCAAAGTGCCTTCTAAAATACGCATGTATACAATAACCCCAACGTATGGGTCATACTGGCTGTCAAATATCAGCGCCTTCAGCGGCGCCTCCGCATCGCCTTTGGGCGACGGTATATTCTGCACAATGTCCTCCAGCACCGCTTCAATATTTTGTCCAAGCTTGGCGGAAATCTCCGGCGCGTCCGCCGCCGGCAGCCCGATAATGTCTTCTACCTCCTGCTTGGCCTTTTTGGGGTCCGCCGCCGGCAGGTCAACTTTGTTGAACACCGGCAGAATTTCCAGATTATGGTCCAAGGCAAGATAGGTATTGGCCAAGGTCTGGGCCTCAATCCCCTGGGAAGAATCCACCACCAGTACCGCACCCTCACAGGCAGCCAGAGAACGGGATACCTCATAGTTAAAATCCACATGCCCCGGCGTGTCAATTAAATTCATCGCATAGGTTTTCCCATCCGCCGCTGCATAATCCATCCGCACGGCTCTGGCCTTTATCGTAATGCCCCGTTCCCGTTCCAAGTCCATATTGTCCAGCAGCTGATCCGCCATTTCCCGGCTTGTCACCGCGTTGCATTGCTCCAGCAACCGGTCTGCCAGCGTGGATTTCCCATGGTCAATGTGGGCAATGATCGAAAAATTCCGGATCAGAGATTGGTCCTTCATTGTCGTATCCTCCTTCGCAGTTTACCGTCTGCGCCCGCTTTATAAAAAACACCGGCGGCACGGCATCGTTTGCAAGGGCGCTCCGCCTTGTTCCATTTTCGGCACCCTTGACAGGGGCCCTTTCTTCCCGCCTCTCGCTCTCCTAAAAACAAGAAGCGGCGCATCCTCCCGGTGCATGCGCATTGCCGATTGTTCGCCGGACAATTCGCCGCCAAACTACCGCAGTTTTTTAGATGCATACTCTGTTTTGCGCTTTATTTTCCAAGGATAAATGTTATTTTTTCAAAAGAAAGAATCAAGCATATTATAGCACCAAACCCCTCTCTCCACAATAAAATCTTGTATAAAATAAAGACAGTTTGTAAATTTTTTATCCCTTCCGCTTCATATCCTCTTGACAATGGATACGACTGGTGGTAAATTAAATTTAGCACTCAGGTCTTTCGAGTGCTAAATGATTTGTGAGGGGAGCTTTATGGAACTTTCAGAACGAAAGAAGCAGATATTAAAAACGGTCATCGGCGAATATATCAAGACCGCCGAGCCAGTGGGTTCCAAAGCACTGGCAAACCGGCCGGAACTCCCCTATTCCTCCGCCACCATCCGAAACGAGATGAGCGAACTCGAGGAACTGGGCTTTTTGGAAAAGCCCCACACTTCCGCCGGGCGCGTCCCCTCCCACAAAGGCTACCGCCTTTATGTGGATGAGTTGATGGGACAGCCTGCCCTTCCCCCGGACGAAATCGAAGAAATCAATCAGCTTACCTCTTTAAAAGTGAAAGAGCTGGATAAACTCATTAATGAAGCCGGCAAACTTATTGCCAAGCTGACGGAATATACCACTGTCGCTGTTACGCCGGTTCTGCAGGATGCGGTCATAAAAAAATTCGAAATCATCTATGTATCCGGCACCAATTTCGTTATTGTTGTGGTAATGGGCACCGGCGGCGTCAAAAGCAAACTCATCAAAACCGCGGCGGATGTTTCCAAGGACGAGGCCGACCTTCTTACCTATGTACTGAACCAGACGCTCACCGATATTCCGATTCAATCGATTACGGCGGAACGGTTTGATATCGTGAGCCGGGCAGCGGGGCTTACTCCGCTGATCGCGCCGGTGGCGGAATACATTGCAGAGCTGATTGACGAACTGGGCACCCATAAATTGTTCCTGCAGGGCGCTTCGAAGCTGCTTTCCTATCCGGAATACAGCGACGCCCATAAGGCGCAGGAGTTGCTGGATTTTATTTCCGATGATAAAAACGTCGCCTCTCTTACCCCCTACCAGACAGAAATCGACGGCGTCAAAATCGCCATCGGCAACGAAAATGGGCAAGGCCCTCTGTCGGATACCAGCATGATCTACGCTTCCTACCACATTGGCAATGTGGGCCGCGGCATCATCGGCATTGTCGGCCCCACAAGGATGGATTACGCCAGCGTTTCGGCACGATTGTCCCTGTTTGCGAAAAAGCTGAACAAACTCATTGCCGAAACCTTTCTTGACGATGAAAATGAAAACGATACAAAATAAGCCGGAGGCAAAATTATGGCAAAAAAAGAAAAGCAAACCGTAACGCAGGATTCCTTAAAAAACCAGGCGGATCTTCCGGAGCCGGATACCCAGGAACCCCCGGAGCCGGCGGAAACCCCAGCGGAGGACCTGCAAAAAAAATACGACGAATTGAACGATCGTTATATGCGGATGGCCGCGGAATATGACAATTTCCGCAAGCGCACGGCAAAAGAACATCAGACGATCCATTCCGACGCGGTTTCCTATGCGGCAAAGGCGCTTCTCCCCGTGTATGATAACCTGGAGCGGGCACTGAAGCAGGAAAGCAGCGATGAGGAATATAAAAAGGGCGTCGAGCTGGTTATGCGGCAGCTCACCGAGTCCTTTCAAAGCATTCAGGTCACGGAAATTCCCATTGTGTCCGGCGATGCGTTTGATCCCAACTTGGCAGAGGCTGTCATGCATGTCGAAGATGACGCTTTTGGCGAAAACCAAGTGGCAGAAGTTTTTCAGAAAGGGTTCCGCATTGGCGACAAAATTGTCCGCCACGCAATCGTGAAGGTTGCAAACTAATTACTTTGTAAAATAATATGAATCATGGAGGCAACTATTATGGGCAAAATTATAGGAATTGACTTAGGTACAACAAACTCATGCGTCGCTGTTATGGAAGGCGGCGAACCAGTTGTAATCCCCAACGCGGAGGGCGCAAGAACCACCCCTTCCGTTGTTGCATTTTCAAAAACAGGCGAACGAATGGTGGGACAGGTCGCAAAACGCCAGGCCGTCACCAACCATGACCGGACCATCGCGTCCATTAAGCGCGATATGGGTACTGACCGCCGGGTTTCCATTGACGGGAAACAGTATTCCCCGCAGGAAATTTCCGCTATGGTTCTGCAAAAAATTAAGGCGGACGCAGAAGCCTATATCGGCTCCCCGGTAACCCAGGCCGTCATCACCGTACCTGCCTACTTCACCGACTCACAGCGTCAGGCAACCAAGGACGCCGGCCGAATCGCCGGTCTGGAAGTGCTCCGCATTATTAACGAACCAACTGCCGCTGCTTTGGCTTACGGTGTGGATAAGGAAACCGAACAGAAAGTTATGGTGTATGACCTGGGCGGCGGTACGTTCGACGTATCCATCCTCGACATCGGCGACGGCGTTCTTGAAGTACTGGCAACCGCCGGCAATAACCGTCTGGGCGGCGATGATTTTGACCAGCGTATTATGGATTGGATGGTGGCAGAGTTCAAAAAAGATTCCGGCATTGATCTCACTGCCGATAAAATGGCGATGCAGCGACTAAAGGAAGCGGCGGAAAAAGCGAAAATTGAACTTTCCGGTATGACCACTACTTCCATCAACCAGCCGTATATCACAGCGGATGCCACCGGGCCGAAGCATCTGGAACTTACTCTTTCCAGAGCCAAATTCAACGAACTGACGAAAGATCTTGTGGACGCAACCATGGGACCGGTGCGCCAGGCCCTGTCCGATGCCGGACTGCAGGCTTCGGAGCTTTCCAAAATCCTGCTGGTGGGCGGTTCTTCCCGTATTCCTGCCGTACAGGAAGCGGTAAAATCCATTACCGGCAAGGATGCGTTTAAAGGCATCAATCCAGACGAATGTGTTGCTATGGGCGCTGCGATCCAAGGCGGCGTATTAGGCGGTGAAGTCAAAGACGTGCTCCTCCTGGATGTCACACCACTGTCTCTGGGTATCGAAACCCTGGGCGGCGTATGCACCAAACTGATTGAGCGCAACACCACCATTCCTACCAAAAAATCTCAGATTTTCTCCACTGCAGCGGATAATCAGCCCTCTGTGGAAATCAATGTGCTGCAAGGCGAACGGGAAATGGCAGCGGACAACAAATCCTTGGGCCGCTTTATTCTGGACGGCATTGCGCCGGCCCGCCGCGGTATCCCCCAGATTGAGGTCACCTTTGATATCGACGCCAACGGCATTGTCAATGTTTCTGCCAAGGATCTTGGCACCGGCAAGGAACAGAAAATCACCATCACCGCCTCTACCAATCTGTCCGATGCAGAAATCGATAAGGCGGTTCGGGAAGCGGAACAGTTCGCAGAAGAGGATAAAAAGCGCAAAGAAGCGGTGGATATCCGCAACAATGCAGAACAGCTGGTATTCCAGTGCAACAGTGCGATGGAAGAACTCGGTGACAAACTCGATCAGGCGGATAAAGACGCCATTACCGCAGAAATCGCCAAGGTAACCGAAGCCCTCAAAGGCACAGACAATGACCTGATTAAGGCTGCCAGCGAATCCCTTTCCAAGAAGTTCTATGACATTTCCGCAAAGGTATATCAGCAGGCAAATCCGCAGGGTGCACCGGGTGCGGGACCGGATATGAACGGCGGCGCGACCCCTGGTGCGGATGCAGGCGGACAGCAGTATTATGACGCGGATTTCAAAGACGTAAGCGACGATAAATAAGCAATATCCGGCAAATAAAATGTAGGGGACGGTTCTGTCCCCTACATATTTCCGTTTTGGAGTGGAGTATACATGGCAGAAAAAAAAGATTATTACGAAGTCCTTGGCGTTTCCAAAACCGCTTCAGAGGATGAAATTAAAAAGGCATACCGGGTTCTTGCCAAAAAATATCACCCGGACTTAAACAAAGATAACCCGGAAGCGGCGGAAAAATTCAAGGAAGCATCCGAGGCTCACGCCGTTTTATCTGACAAGGAGAAGCGGCAGCGCTACGATCAGTTTGGCTTTGCCGGCGTCGATCCGTCCTATGGAGGCGGCGCAGGCGGTGCGGGCGGTTTTGGCTTTGATGATATCGACCTCGGAGATATTTTCGGCAGCTTTTTCGGCGGCGCATTTGGCGGCGGCCGGCAAAGCGGCCGCCGTGCCAACGCCCCGCGAAAAGGCGACAGCCTGCAAAAAAACATCATGCTGTCCTTTGAAGAAGCCGCTTTCGGCTGCGAAAAGGAAATTCGCATCGACCGCATTGAAAATTGCGAGGAATGCGCTGGTACCGGTGCCAAAAAGGGCACTGCGCCCCAAACCTGCGCCCATTGCCGCGGCACGGGCCAGGTAACCCAAACGCAGCGAACTCCCCTTGGTGTTTTTCAGACCACAGGAGCATGTCCCCATTGCCGCGGCACCGGTAAAATTGTAAAAGATCCCTGTTCCAAATGCGGCGGCAGCGGCAAAGTGCGCAAATCCCGCACCCTGTCCGTCAAAATCCCCGCCGGCATTGATGATGGGCAGAGCGTATCCCTGCGAGGACAGGGCTGCGCCGGAGAAAACGGCGGACCGGCCGGCGATGTCATCGTTACCATTGGCATCCGCCCCCATCCCATTTTCACCAGACAGGGCTATGATGTTCACTGTGATATCCCCGTCACCTTTGCCCAGGCGGCATTGGGCGACAAGCTGATTGTCCCCACCATCGACGGAAAAATTGAATACGCTATGCCGGAAGGCACTCAGCCGGGCACGGTATTCCGGCTGAAAGGCAAAGGTATTAAGGCGGTCACCGGCCGGGGTCGGGGCGATCAGTACGTCCGCGTCAATATTGAGGTTCCCAAAAACCTCACGCCAAAACAAAAGGATCTTCTCCGAGAATTTGACCGCGGCGCAACGGAAGAAAATCACCCCCAAAAGAAAAATTTCCGGGATACCTGGAACCGAATCAAGAAAAACATCAAAGATTCCCTGTAAGGAAATGCGCTTGTTTTGCTATGCCACCCTTGCCGCAGAGCGTCATTCGCCTGCGGATGTGCCGTGCCTGTCCTTGCAGAGCAGGGTTTGGAGAATGTTATGACGGGAAAAGAAATCAAAGAGGAATTGCTGCGGCGGCAGGATCTGTCCTATCGGGCGTTTCAAAAAAAGCTCCTTCCAACTGTAGCGGAACCCTCCATCATCGGCGTGCGGACGCCGGAACTTCGGAAACTGGCGAAAATCCTGGCAACGCAGGAGGAGACGGATACGTTTCTTGGGGATTTACCCCATTCCTATTTTGATGAAAACCAGCTCCATGCATTTATTCTTTCGGCAGAAAAAGACTTTGATCGCTGTATATTGCAAATTCAGCGCTTTCTTCCTTATGTGGATAACTGGGCAACCTGCGACCAAATGTCCCCGAAGGTGTTCCGAAAACACCGCACTGCGCTGCTCCCCTATCTTGAAACCTGGATACATTCAGACAAACCATACACGGTACGCTTTGCCATCGGCATGCTGATGCAGCATTTTCTGGAGGATGCGTTCGATCTGCGCTATCCTCGTATGGTGGCAGATGTTTCCTCCTCGGAGTACTATGTCAACATGATGCGGGCCTGGTACTTCGCGACGGCGCTGGCAAAGCAATATCCGGCGGTTTTGTCGTTTCTGGAAAAGAATATGCTGGATCGCTGGACACACAACAAAACCATTCAAAAATCCTTGGAAAGCTGCCGCATCGCGCCGGAACAGAAACAGTATTTAAGATCCCTCAAAATCCCGGCGAAGGAAACGCCAACCAAGGATATCTAAAAAACGCTTGGATGTTCTGCCCGGATGTCCGTATGGACAGGAATCCTCCGCATTTTTCTGTACTGCAAACCAGCATCCCTTATTTTCACTGGGATGCTGGTTTTTTGCGGAATCCTTGTATTTCCTTTGGCCTTTTCTTGCTTTTTTCTTTCAGGAATGATACAATCAATTTGCTTTTTATTTAGAAAGGAGCTGTCTTTATTTTATGAAATATTCATTTCTTCCCCGCTTTTTCGCCGGTCTTCTTGCTGCTTGTTTGCTGTTTTCTCTTACCGCCTGCGACAGCCAAGAGGACGGCACGCAGCAGACTGCCCCTGCACCAGAGGAATTTACTGCGTCTTCTTACGGAGAAGGACAGATCGCCTTTTCCCTGGAGGTCACCGATGCAGACGGCCAAACTGCCGCCTATACCATCCATACCGAAGAATCCACCGTGGGCGCGGCTCTTTTGGCGCTGGGTATCATCGAGGGCGAATCGTCGGAATTTGGCCTGTATGTAAAAACCGTATGCGGAAAAACCCTGGATTATGAGGCTGACGGCTTGTACTGGGCGTTTTATGTGGACGGTGAGTATGCATCTGCCGGCGTAGACCGTACAGAAATTCAAAGCGGCAGCACCTATGCGTTCTATGCGGAATCCTAATAGACCAGCCTTGCGGCTGCCCCTCCGGGAACTGGTTCTTTTTTCCATGCTGGGCACCTTGATGTTTTGCTCCAAACTGATCACCGAAGCCCTGCCCAATATCCACCTGTTGGCAATGCTGACCATGGTATACACCCTGGCTTTCCGCAAAAAAGCGCTTATTCCCATCTATATTTTTGTGTTTCTCACCGGGATCTACGCGGGGTTTGCCCCCTGGTGGATTCCCTATTGGTATCTTTGGACCGTGCTTTGGGGCGTTACCATGCTTCTCCCCCGCTCTCTTCCCAAAAAAGCCGCCGCCCCCCTTTATATGGCGGTGTGTGGTTTGCATGGTTTTGCTTATGGTACTCTGTATGCACCGGCACAGGCCCTCCTGTTTGGGCTGGATTTTCATGGCATGGTAGCATGGATCATTGCCGGTCTTCCTTGGGATGTGGTGCATGGTATCTCCAATCTTGTCACCGGTTCTTTGATTGTGCCGCTTTCTGCCGCTTTGCTCCGCTGCGGAAAAGTCCTTCAAAAATAGCATTGAAAAAAGGTATCGCAAACCAAGCGATACCTTTTTTGATGGAAAACCCCATAAATTTATTTGTTAAAGTCAATCAACACTGCCCGCACAGGGGAACCTTCCGCAGCGGTAACCTTCAGCGGCAGCGCGGCAATGAAATAGTTTCCCGGCTTGATGTCCCGGCTGAAATACAACCCTTCAATAATGGCCATACCGGCGCCCAATACCGGCTGGTGGGCATGACGTTCCGCCTCCACGCCTTCTTTGGTTCCGCCTTCAATGGACAAATAGTCGATTCCAATGGTCTTTACCCCACAGTCTGCCAGATACTGCCCTGCTTCATAGTCAAATCCGACAAATCCCAGATGAAACGGCGCTTCATCCGATTCCTCGCTGTTCTTGGTCTTTACCAACAAAATCTCGCCTTTCTGTGGCTGATATGGTTCCAAATCCGCCTTTGTAATAATGTCTTTGTCGGCAATCTCAATCAGCCGACACTCGCCGCAATAACAGGAAAGATCCATTTCATCCAACTTTTTGCCGTCCTCAATCCAGTGATAAGGAGAGTCCACATGCGTGCCCTGATGGGATCCGATCAAAATGGATGTCAGGTTCACAAGATCGCCGTCCGCTACCCGCTTCAGGGTATTGAATTTGAATGGTTCATCTCCCGGGAATGCCGCTGCGCCTTCAAAAATCCTTCTGGAGCAATCATAAAGTTTCATGGTGTTTTTCCTCCTTTTTTATCTTCATCATACCGCTTTCAACCGCAGTAATCTATCTGTTTTATGCTGTTGTCTTTATATTTTCCGCTTTTTTCTTTCCCGTAGTTGTTTAAAAAAATCCTGCAAAATGCATTGACACTTCTCTTCCAGTATGCCGGGCGTTATTTCCGGCCGATGATTAAATCCCTGCTCAAACAGGTTGATGCGGCTGCCGCAAGCGCCGGCTTTTTCATCCCGTGCTCCATAATACAGCCGCCGTATCCTGGCGTTGAGGATGGCGCCGGCACACATAGGGCACGGCTCCAGGGTCACATACATATCGCACCGGTGCAGCCGCCATCCGCCCAAGGTCCGACAGGCTTTGTGAATAGCCTCCATCTCTGCATGGCATAACGCATCTTTTTTGGTTTCCCTGCGGTTTCTACCCCGTCCGACAATCTTTCCGTCGCAAACAATTACACACCCCACCGGCACCTCGCCTTCGTCTCCGGCGCGTTTTGCCAGCTTCAGGGCCTCTTTCATATACCGTTCTTCCATATCAGAGCACCTGCAAATTCAGCACCGCTTTGACCACCAGCACCGCCATCATAAGGACAAAAGGCAAGGAAGTGATATACCCGAGCACAGACGGCGCTGCTTTTCCTGCCCTGGCCGGCCGGAAAAAAGCCGTTTCCCCGGAACGTCCCCACACAAACAGAAGGATCGCAAACGCACTGCACGCAAGACTTATACCGTTGACCAGCATATTTATGCGAAAAACCTGCTGCGCCGGCAAAAAATAGGTAACGTAATTGACAAAAAAATAAACACTGTTAATCACCGCATGCCCTACTACCGCCGGCAGAATGGTGTCATATTTTTCCCGCAGAAACCCCGCGAATATACCGAACAGCAAGGCCAGCGGAATGGTGGTAAAACTAGTGTGCGCCAGCGCAAACACAATCGCCGCAACCAAAACGGAACACACTGTACCCGCCGACCGTGAGGCCTCTTTGAAAACATAGCCCCGGAAGCAAAGCTCTTCCGCCAAAGGCGGCAAAATGGCAATGCTCAAAAATTGCAGCACGGCGGCCGCCGGACTCCCCGGATAAGCATATTCGCTGCCGGCTAAATCCGTCAGCCCACAGGCGTTAAACCCCGCTTCCATCAGGCCCGCCACGGCACTGGCTGCAAAGGAAATCAGAAAACAGGCAAAAATTGTAAACAGGTATGCTTTCGCCGGCGCCCGGCCTGTGCCAAAAAGCTCTTTCAGCGAAAACTTCCGCAGTTTTGCCATCAGCATATATGGCAAAAACACGACCGCTATATACAATACCATATTCAGCAGAAGCCCGCCAGCGCTGGTTTCCAGCCATGCGCTGTCAAACAGCGCCGGACCGGCGGAAGGCACAAACAGCTGCACCAGGATCACATAGGCCGTCATCAGCAGAGATACGGCAAGGCTCGCCAAACAGTGCGCGCCTGCCGCAAATCCGATGAAGTTGGCATTGCTGCGAACCCGCTTTGTGGGTGATTCCAAACGTCCGCACCTCCAGAACTTATTATTTCTGTACCGTCACCACATGGGGATATGCAAAATCCACATTGCTGGCATCGACGGCTTTTTTTATAGTATATAACAAATCACACTTCATATCAAATGCCGTGGCCTGGTCCTTTGCCCAGAGATGCGCCCGCAGAATGACAGCGCTCTCCCCAAGTTCCACTACCTTAACCGATACCGCCGGCTTTCCCTGTTCTCCTTCGACGCGGGTGTCAATAAAATCTTTGTGCTTTGCAACTTCCCTGCAGATGATCTCCATCGCCTCGTCTACCGAGGATTCATAGGTAATCCCAATTTCCAAAAACAGGCAGACCTTCGTGTCCGCATAGTTGGCATTTTCCAAAATCTCCGCGCTCATTTTGCTGTTTGGCACAATCAGCCGCTTGTTTTCCGGCGTCCGAAGCGCCGTATGCCGCAGGGTGATATCCTCCACCACTCCGGTGATATTATTGCCCACAAATCGCACCACATCGCCGATGGCAAACGGTTTAAAACTCAGAATGACAAATCCGCTGACCACATTGCTCAGCGCGTCCTGCGCTGCAAACCCGACAATCAGCGCCGCAATCCCGCTGCCGGCAAGAATCCGGTCAAATCCAGCCTTCAGCGGCTCCACGCTGTAAATGATCAGCGTCGCCGCGGCAATATAGACCACAGCAATCACAATGTACCTGGCAAAGGAAAGATAGGTTACATTACCTTTTCCGCTGTCTTTGGCCAAACGGATGGTCCGCTGAAAGCTGGCGTTGACAAGTCTGCGTACAAGGAGCATCAGCAGGATGACCACCGCAATGAATACCAGCTTGGGCACAGCGGTTCCCGGATCCCATGTGAAATAGCTCGTAAAAAAATTTTTCATTCTGCCTCCCGGTTTTACAAAGGAAGGGGTAAAATCAAATTTTACCCCTTGCCGCTTTCTCTATCCATCTTCCAATATTAATACGCAATGCCCCAAATCACCATATGCTTCGCCGGTTTGCCGCATACGGGGCAGACGTCGGAAATGTGTTCCTGCTCAAACGGAATGCAGCGGGACGGCATGCCGGTTTCTTCTTTGATGGTTTCTTCGCAAGCCCGGTCGCCGCACCACATCGCTTTGATAAATCCTGTGTGCTGCGCCAAGATTTCCTTCATTTCCGCCACAGAAGTTGCCTGATAGGTATGATCTTCCCGGTTTTTCAGTGCCTTCTGATACAGCGCCTTCTGAATATCCTCCAGAAGTGCCGGCACTGCCGCCTGCAGTTCCTCAAACTTTACAACCGTTTTTTCCCGGCTGTCCCGGCGCACCAGTACGCATTGCCCGTTTTCAATGTCCCGCGGACCTACTTCCAGCCGGACCGGAACGCCCTTCATTTCGTATTCCGCAAATTTCCATCCCGGTGACTTTTCCGAAACATCAATCTTTGCCCGCACGCCAAAGGAGCGGACGTGTTCCAGCAGTTCCGTTGCCTTTTCTATCACACCCGGCTTGTTTTGCGCCACCGGAATCACCATCAACTGAACCGGCGCGATCTTCGGCGGGAGCACCAATCCTTCGTTGTCGCCATGCGTCATAATAATGCCGCCGATAAGACGGGTGGATACCCCCCAGGAGGTCTGGTGCATATATTGCAGCTGGTTGTTTTTGTCTGTATACTGCATATCAAACGCCCGGGCAAATCCGTCGCCAAAGTAATGGGAGGTTCCGGACTGCAGCGCTTTGCCGTCATGCATCATGGCCTCAATGGTATAAGTTTCCACCGCGCCGGCAAACCGTTCTTTTTCGGTTTTCTGGCCCTTAACCACCGGCATGGCAAGATACTCTTCCGCAAACGCGGTGTAGGTTTCCAGCATTCGCTGGGTTTCTTCCCGGGCTTCCGCTTCCGTTGCATGTACGGTGTGCCCCTCCTGCCACCAAAATTCCCGGGAGCGGAGGAATGGACGGGTCGTTTTCTCCCACCGCACCACAGAGCACCACTGATTATACAGCTTCGGCAGGTCTCTCCAGCTTTTTACAATTTTGGAATAATGCTCGCAGAACAGCGTTTCGGACGTAGGCCGCACACACAGCCGTTCCTCCAGCGGTTCGCTACCGCCATACGTCACCCAGGCAACCTCCGGTGCAAACCCCTCCACATGGTCCTTTTCCTTCTGCAGCAGGGATTCCGGAATAAAGATGGGCATTGCCACGTTTTCATGGCCCAGTTCCTTAAACATCCCATCCAAAATGCTCTGAATGTTTTCCCAGATGGCCTGTGCATACGGCCGCATAATCACACAGCCTTTTACGCTGGAATAGTCAATGAGTTCTGCCTTTTTTACAATATCGGTGTACCATTTGGCAAAATCTACATCCATCGACGTGATTTCCGATACCATTTTTTTATTGTCAGCCATATTGTTATCACCTTTACTATCATTTTTTTATTTCATTTTTGCATCTTCCTCAAGATGTAGCATTTGCAGCAGCTCTTCCAGAGTCATCTGTGTCGTTTCCCCGGTCTTGCGGGATCGGACGGACACCAGGCCCGCAGCTTCGTCTTTGTCGCCCAAAACCACTGCGTACGGCACTTTTTCAATCTGCGCTTCCCGGATCTTATATCCCACCTTTTCCGATCGTTCATCCAGTTCTGCCCGGAATCCATTGTTCCGCAGCGCTTTTAACACCCCTTCCGCATAGGAAAGCGTCCGGTCCGTTACCGGGATAATGCGTATCTGCTCCGGTGAAATCCAAAGAGGCAGCGCGCCGGCGTATTTTTCCAGCATATACGCAAGCGTTCGCTCATAACAGCCAAGAGACGTCCGATGGATGATATACGGCGTTTTCTTTTCTCCGTCTTTGTCCACATATTCCATCCCAAATTTTTTTGCCAGAAGCATATCAATCTGAATCGTAACCAGCGTATCCTCCTTGCCAAATACATTCTTATACTGAATGTCCAGCTTCGGGCCATAAAACGCCGCTTCGTCTATGCCGATTTCATACGGTACCCCCAAATGATCCAAAATTCGGCCCATAGTGTCCTGTGCAATTTTCCACTGTTCCGCCGTACCTTCGTATTTGTTGTTGGGGTTTTTCGGATCCCACTGCGAGAACCGGAATGTGCAGTCTTCCAGCAGACCGACGGTCCCCAGAAAATATTTGGCCAGTTCCAGACAGTCCTTAAATTCTTCTTCCAGCTGTTCCGGCCGGAGCACCAGATGCCCTTCGGAAATGGTAAACTGCCGCACCCGAATCAGTCCATGCATCTCGCCGGAATCTTCGTTTCGGAACAGCGTAGAAGTTTCTCCAAACCGCATAGGAAGGTCCCGGTAAGAACGCATCCGGTTCAGATAGACTTGATACTGGAATGGACATGTCATAGGCCGCAAAGCAAAACATTCTTTGGTTTCATCTTCCGGATCGCCTATCACAAACATACCGTCCAGATAATGATCCCAATGACCGGATACCCGGTACAAATCCCGTTTCGCCATCAGCGGTGTCTTGGTCAAAAGATAGCCATGCTTTTGTTCTGTGTCTTCCACCCAGCGCTGCAGCAGTTGAATGACCCTTGCGCCCTTGGGCAGAAGAATGGGCAGGCCCTGTCCTACATAGTCCACCGTTGTAAAATATTCCAGTTCCCGGCCGATTTTATTGTGATCCCGTTTTTTCGCTTCTTCCAACGCCGCAAGATGAGCCTCCAGCTCCGCGTTTTTCAAAAACGCCGTCCCGTAAATCCGCTGCAGCATTTTGCGATTGGAATCTCCCCGCCAATAAGCGCCGGTGCAGGAAGTCAGCTTGCATGCCTTCACTTTCGAGGTATCAAACAAATGCGGACCGGCGCAAAGATCCACAAAATCCCCCTGCCGGTACAGTGTAATCAGCGCATCCTCCGGCAAATCCTCGATGAGTTCCACTTTGTATGGTTCCCCCATATCCCGGAACATCCGGATGGCTTCCTCCCGCGGAATTTCCTCCCGTACCAACGGAATGGCTTCCTTGACAATTTTCTTCATTTCCCCCTGTATCTTTTCCAGATCTTCCGGGGTAAAGGTGTGCTCCGTATCAAAGTCATAATAAAACCCATCGTCAATCGCCGGGCCAATGGCAAGCTTTGCATCCGGATACAGGCGCTTTACCGCCTGCGCCAGGATATGGGACGCTGTATGGCGGAAAATCCATCGTCCGTCTGAATCATCAAACGTTAAAATGCCAAGACTGCAGTCCTTTGTCAGCGGCGTGGAAAGATCACAGCGCTGTCCGTCGATCGAAGCGCCCAGCGCCGCCCGGGCAAGCCCCGGTGAAATGCGTTTCGCCACGTCGTAGCAGTTTGTCCCTTCTTCTACCGCCAAGACCGTTCCGTCCTTGAGCGTAATGTTCAGCATAAAAACCTCTCCTTTGTCTATGATAAAATAATTTTCAAGTACAAAAAAGCCCACCCCTGTTATCTTCAGGGGTGAGCTTTGTCAAACCCACGGTTCCACCCTGCTTGCAAAATCGCTTTTGCCGCTCGGAAGTCTGTAACGCAAACCACGCGCCGCGGGATACTGTCTTTCCCCCGCGGGGCTTGGGAACCGGTCATGCTCCTGGCAGCTTCAGCGCCGCTTTCAGCCTTGTCGGCGCCTCTCTTTGGAATGCCCTTGCAGCATGGTTTCCCTCATTGCCTGTTTTCGAAAGAATAAGATCATTTTATACTGATTCTTTTCATTTGTCAACGATTCATCCCGTTTTTTTGCAAAAATCCCCGGAAAACAAGCAACAATGCGCACGTTTCCGTCTGTACGCAGATTGCCGTTTCGGATTTTTTGGCATACCGGCGGCCAAACAGCCGGCTCCATACCCTTGACAAGCATTTCTTTGTCTGGTATCCTCTGAATATCTATGGAGAAAGGACGCAGGATATGAAACCATACATCCCTTACGAAAAGCTGTCCAAAAAACAGCAGCGCATCCAAAACGCAGCCAAACGCGGCAGTTGGAATGGCCTTAACCCGGTAACGCGCAAAAGCAAAAACCGGAAAATCTATCACCGAAAAAGAGCGCAGAATTGGAAGAACGACTTCGATTCTGCGCTCTTTTTATTGCAGCTGCCCATTTTTCTCCATAGTCTTTGGCGGCGCTTTGGTCAAACTTCGTACCCATTTGTGCTGCCGGAAATTGCAGTAAATAAA
Organism: uncultured Eubacteriales bacterium; assembly: GCA_934395135.1. Lineage (GTDB taxonomy): Bacteria > Bacillota > Clostridia > Oscillospirales > Butyricicoccaceae > CAKRRK01. The sequence continues at coordinate 116,945 of CAKRRK010000002.1, forward strand.
ATTCGGTACGCATTTCAAAAGCTGATCCAGTTTTAAAATCCAAAACACCGCTACAGGCTCTGCCCGGAAAAGAAACGCCGCGGCGGCCGCCGCCGGAATCGTAAAAATCCACATAAAGCAGTTGTCTACAATGGCGGCGTATTTGGTGTCCCCGCCGCCGGCCACAATGCCACCCTCCACTGGGTATTCGTAGCAGGTGCCCACTGTCGTAACGCTGAGCACCGTTAAAAATTTTACGGCAAGACGGCGCGTCTCCTCTGACACCGCGTACATGCCGACAATCCGTTCTTTCATCAAAAACAACGCCAGGCCGGATAACACGCCAAGGCATACAAAAATCACCTGCAACGTGCGGGAATATTCCCGTATTTTATCCGTTCTCCCGCTGCCCACTGCTTTTCCTATTGTGACGGAAGAGGCGTTTGCGGCCGACATTCCTACTACCGCAAAGATCTGAAAAATAATCACGGCAATGCTGTTTGCCGCAATGGCCGTTCCGCTCATATGGCCCAGCACAGCGGTCTGCGCCCCCTGGGCAACGCCCCACAAGGCGCCGCAAACCATCGGCGGCGTGGCAGTTTTGATAAAATCCCGAAAATAGGTAACATCCAAGTTGACAAGATGCCGCAGCTTCATCCGCAGCTTGCGGTCGATCCGCAGGATATATACGGCAATGATCAAAAATTCTACGCCCCGGCTAATCAGTGTTGCAATTCCTGCTCCCACAATACCAAGCTCCGGCGCGCCAAGATTTCCAAAAATCAGACAATAGTTTAACACGCCGTTAATCGCAATGGTAGAAAGGGACATTATGGTTCCGATAAACGCCGTCTCCACGCTTTGCAGCGAATACATCAACACATTTGATACTGGAAAAATCAAATAGGTAACGCTCATAAGCCGAAGGTATTTTACCCCCTCCGCCACAATCGCCGCGTCGTTGGTGATGAGTCCCAGCACCGCCGAAGGAAACAGCAGCGTGACAACGCAAAACACAATGCCCACCGCCACGCCGAATTTCAATGCAACGGAAATAATCCTGCGAATGGGCGCAACATCGCCCTTGCCCCAGTATTGGGAACCAAGCACTACAACACCCAGGCCGATGCCTGCCACCAGCTGCTGCAAAATAAACTGGATCTGGTTCACCGTAGTCGCGCCGGACAGCGCCAGCTCGCTGTATGTGCCCAGCATAAAATTATCCACCATATTCACCATCAGCGCCGCCAGCGCCTGAAGGGAAATCACGACCAGCAGCGGAAAAAACGTTTTATAAAACGACCTGTCTGCTGTCATCACTTTCATTTCATTTTCCCCCTTGCCATGTTTCTGGATTTTCTTTATAATTATACTATCAATTTATCGGTCATTTCTAGGTAAAAATTATCAAATAATAATAATATTCTATCACAGCGGAGGAATCTTATGCCAACACCTTCCAATCCGGTTCCGGTGGACGTCGCCCGGCGGTCTATCGAGCAATATGGCACCAGGGATTTTCCCTGCGCCATAATGAACGATACATTCTGTCCCGGCGGTGACGAGTCCCTTAACTGGCACTGGCATCCCCAATTGGAGTTTTCCGTCATACAGCAGGGCCGTTTCTGTTATACGGTCCGCAAGGAATCCTTTGACCTTTCTGCCGGCGAAGGCATTTTTGTCAATTCCAATTGCCTCCATGCCGGGCGCCTGCACCATGCGGCGCCAAATGCCGTAATGACATCGGTTATTTTCTCCCCCTCTTTTCTTGCAGCGCCGGACAGCGGCATCTATTATAAATATGTTTATCCCGCGCTTTCCAGCGGGGCTGCACTGCGGTTGTCCCATACCGTCCCATGGCAATCCCAAGTTCTCACCGCACTGCAGGAGCTGTTCTCCCTCTCCGCCGTACAAACGGGCTATGAACTCCTTTGCCGCAGCCTGATTTCCTCCGCCTGGGTACAGATGATCACACACCACAACTCTCTGCTTTCTGCCAGCGCCGCCAATCCTTCCTCTGCAAAAGAACAGCGGCTGAAAGATATGCTGTCCTTTCTCCGGGAACATTACGGCGAGTCCTTGTCTGTCGCCCAGATTGCCGGTGCCGCCAACATCAGTCCCAGCGAATGTTACCGCTGTTTTCAGACCATTGGCAAAACGCCTCTTGGCTGCCTGTTGGACATCCGGCTGGAGCAGGCCGCAGTCCTGCTCCGCACCTCCCGGCGTTCCATTTCACAGATCGCATATGCCTGCGGCTTTCCCAACGCCAGCTATTTCGACAAAAAATTTCGGGAAACCTATGGCTGTGTTCCAAAAGATTATCGAAAATGCGCACCCTCCTCTTGAGAACGCGGCTTCCCCGTTCACTAAAAAAGGAGACAGGCAGTCAACTGCCTGTCTCCTTTTTCCTTTTAAAAAAATCTTATGCCTGTGCCTTCACTTTTTTGAGTTTTGCAAATACCGGCAGACCATCCTTGGTCGGGCGATCGCTTTCGCCGGAAACTAACGGAAGCGCATACTTTATAAAATCGTCTGTCAGACCGTTGCCTTCCGCATTGATCCATTCCTGCGGAATTTTCTTTTCTGTGTTGGCAACTTCAGACAAGGGGAACAGCTTAATGTTGCATACATAGTTACCGTCTGCATCATAGGAGCGTTCAAAGCCTACCATCTGGTCGGTAAGACCTGCGGTTGCGTTTTCCACCGCGGCCGCACCGGAAGCATAGGATTCCTCAATGTCTCTCTTGGAAGCGCAGTGTGCGGCGCATCTCTGAAGAAGGGACAGTTCAATGCCGCGAACTTTGCAGCCCAGTTCGTTCTTTACCGTGTCTGCCAGGATGGAAGCCAGGCCGCCCAGCTGTGCATGGCCAAAGCCGTCCGTTGCGGAGGTTTTTGCTTCGGACACGAAAGAGCCGTCGGCATAATGGATGCCTTCTGAAACAGCTACCAGGCAGTTGCCCTTTGCGTCATAAACCTTCTTTACGTCAGCAAGGAATTTCTTCATATCAAAATCTCTTTCCGGCAGATAAATAAGGTCCGGACCCTGACCCTGCGCGGAAGCAAGGGCAGCAGCGGCGGTCAGCCAGCCTGCGTGACGGCCCATGATTTCAACGATGCAAACCATACCGGTGTCATATACTCTTGCGTCATGATACAACTCCATGCAGGATGTCGCGATGTATTTCGCGGCGGAAGCATAGCCCGGGCAGTGATCGGTGCCGAACAGATCGTTGTCAATGGTCTTCGGAATGCCCATTACACGGCACTCATAGCCAACCTTCAGCATATATTTGGAAATCTTGTTGCAGGTATCCATAGAGTCGTTGCCGCCGTTATAGAAGAAATAACGAACGTCATACTTTTTGAAAATTTCAAGAATTCTCTTATAATCGGTGTCATCCACGTCTGGATCCGCCAATTTATAGCGGCAGGAACCCAGTGCAGAAGAAGGGGTATAGCGAAGAAGTTCCAACTGCGCCGGATCTTCCTTGTCAATGTCCAACAGGTCATCGTTCAGCACGCCCTTAATGCCATGCGCTGCGCCCAGCACTCTTGTGATGGAGCCGGACTTTAATCCTGCCTGCATTGCGCCCAGTGCGCTTGCGTTGATCACCGATGTCGGGCCGCCGGACTGTCCAATGATGCAGGCGCCTTTTAATTCACTCATTTGAAAAACCTCCTGAAAATAAAAATATATTCATGCATAAATCGTTTCTGTGCATTCCTATCTATTATGAAATATACCACAAAACACCATAGAAATCAATTTTATTTCTATCGCAGTGTCAATTTTTTCTGTTTTGAAAGGATACACACCCCTGTAGTAATTGTATTTTGTGGGTTTTATCCATAGCATTTTCTTTTTATCCGGCCTTTTTCCGGCAAATTTGGAAAAATCCCATTCAAAAACCAGATATTCTGATAAAATCCCCCTTCCGTATTCTTTTTTGGGCGGCAGTTATTTGGAAAATTTCTTGATTTATGCTTGATTTTAACAGGTGTTGCTGATAGAATTGAGGTGTATGAGTAAATAACGCAATCAAGCGTATTTTAGAAAGGAAGATGAATTATGCCATTAGTTACTACTACGGAAATGTTTAAGAAGGCATATGACGGCGGCTACGCCATCGGTGCGTTCAATGTAAACAACATGGAAATCGTACAGGGTATCACAGAAGCTGCGAAGGAAGAAAATGCTCCTCTGATTCTCCAGGTTTCCAAGGGCGCCCGCGCTTATGCAAACCACACTTACCTTGTAAAGCTGGTAGAGGCCGCTCTCATCGAAACCGATCTGCCGATCGCTCTGCATCTTGACCATGGTGCCGATTTCGAAATCTGCAAGTCCTGCATCGACGGCGGTTTTTCCTCCGTTATGTACGATGGTTCCCACCATCCGTTTGAAAAGAACATTGAAGAAACCAAAAAGGTGGTTGAGTATGCCCATGCCCACGGCGTTGTGGTGGAAGCGGAACTCGGCCAGCTCGCTGGCATTGAAGACGACGTAAACGTTGCCAACCATTCCTTCACGGATCCGGATCAGGTAGAAGAATTTGTTTCCAAGACCGGCGTTGACTCTCTTGCCATCGCCATCGGTACCTCCCATGGTGCATACAAATTCAAGCCAGGCCAGGATCCGAAACTGAGATTTGACATTCTGGACGAAGTTTCCAAGAGACTTCCGGGCTTCCCCATCGTTCTGCATGGTTCTTCTTCCGTTCCGCAGGAATTTGTTGCCAAGGTAAACCAGTACGGCGGCGCAATGCCAGACGCCATCGGCATTCCGGAAGAGCAGCTCCGCAAGGCTGCACAGGGTGCTGTATGTAAAATCAACATTGACTCCGACCTCCGCCTTGCTATGACAGCTTCCATCCGTGAGCATATGGCTCTGCATCCGGCAGATTTCGATCCGCGTCAGTATCTGAAGCCAGCTCGTCAGGCTATCAAGGACATGGTAAAGCACAAGCTCGTAAATGTTCTTGGCTGCAACGGCAAAGCTTAAGTTTTGCACACACAAACCAAGAAAAGCACCGACAAAAGTCGGTGCTTTTTTCTGTATCTTCCGGCCTTTCAGAATCCACAATTTCACATTCCAAGACTGCCAGGCGGCCTCTCGGCCCACTCCCCGGCACGGTGCAGCCGCATCAGGCCCGCAGCACGGAAAAACACAGCAGTCTTCCCGCCACGCCGCAAAGCGTACCGGTGACAATTCTTCGCAGATTTGTGCTTTCATAGGGCGTATACCGCTGCCGCAGGCTGTCCGCCAGCATCGGCAGCATCATAGCCGCAAATAATACTCCGCTCCCTGGAAAAAATACAACGGTGCCCTGCGCGCATTCCAAATAAACGGTGGTCAGCACAACGCCCGTTGAAAATGCAGCGCAGCGCCAGCACAGAGGGAAACAAAACGACCCGATCTGCGGTGCCGTTTCCTTTCTGCCATTGCAGAACGGCTTTTTCCCAAAATCATTCACTTGCGGATTGCCTGACACAAAAATAGAGCCAACAAAATCAAAACCACCATGATTAAAATTCCTATCATATCGCATCCTCCTGCCTTCTTCTTTTTTTACCCAATAAGGGCGTATTTTTGAGCTTATGCTTTTGTTTCTGCTACAATATTGTAGCATATTCAACTCAATAATGCAACAAAATAGTAGCATTTCCTTGGAAGGGAGATGTTGTTATGTTTTTTCAACGATTGGAAGATTTACGGACGGATGCGGACAAGACACAGGAAGAAATCGCTGGTGTGCTCCATTGCAAACGAGAGGTTTACCGGCGCTATGAAAAAGGAATTTATGAAATTCCGGTCTGGGCGGCAATCCGATTGGCAAAGTATTACCACACCAGCACCGACTATCTTTTTGGTTTGACCAATGTTCCAAACCCCTATCCCCCGGAAGACGGCAATGCCTAAAAGGATGTTTCCCCACAGGAAGCGTCGTCTCCCTTTTCCCGGCTAAATTTCCGGAAACGGCCAAAGGTTGCGGCTTTGACAAACGTATTCTATCACAACAAAAACAGGACGAAAAAATTTTTCGTCCTGTTTTTTCATATCTTTATCTCTTTATTTCCTTAATGTCTTTGCAAAACTGTCTTTCAGCGTCACAATGCGGTTAAAGCGGCTGCCTTCTCCGTCCTTTACAAAATATCCCATTCGAACAAACTGCATCCGCTGTCCTGCAGCCACCTCCTTTACCGACGGCTCCAGCTTGCATCCTGTCAGTTTCCGCAGAGAGTCCGGGTTCAAATAGTCCAGATAGTTTGCGCCCTCCGGCACGTCGTTGGTGTTCTCCAACGTAAACAGATTGTCATATAAATACAACTCCGCGTCCAGGGCATGCGAAGCAGACACCCAATGAATGGTTCCCCTGACCTTTCTTCCATCCGCCGGCATTCCATTGCCGGTGGCAAGGTCTGCGGTACAATGAATTTCGGTTACTTCCCCAGTTTCATCGGTTATTACCTCGTGGCATTTTACAAGATAAGCGCCCATCAGGCGCACTTCGCCCTCCGGCTTCAGGCGCTGGAACTTGGGCGGCGGCACCATGGCAAAGTCACTTTTCTCAATGTATACTTCTTTGGTGAACGGCACATCCCTGCTTCCCGCGTTTTCGTCCTGGGGATTGTTTGGCACCGTAAAATATTCCGTCTTTTCCGCCGGATAATTGGTGATGACCATCTTTATGGGTTCCGTTACCGCCATCTTCCGCAGCGCCGTCTGATTCAGCTCCTCCCGGATGCAATGCTCCAGCAATCGAATGTCTACCAGACTGTTCGCCTTTGCAATGCCTGCCCGCTTTACAAATTCCAAAATGGCACTCGGCGTATATCCCCGGCGGCGCAACGCGCACAGCGTAGGCATCCGCGGGTCATCCCAGCCCTCTACCCTGCCCGTTTCCACCAATTCCCGGAGATACCGCTTGCTCATCACCGTGTTGGTTACGTTGAGCCTTGCAAATTCCCGCTGCTTGGGATGATGCGGCAACGGGCAATTGTCCACCACCCACTCATACAGCGGCCGATGGTTTTCAAATTCAATGGAGCAAAGGGAATGGGTAATGCCTTCCACGGCATCCTGAATCGGATGCGCGAAGTCATACAGGGGATAAATGCACCACGCATCTCCCTGCCGGTGATGGTGCGTGTGCACAATCCGGTAAATCGCAGGATCCCGGAGATTTATGTTAGGCGACGCCATATCAATCTTCGCCCGAAGGGTTTTGGCCCCGTCAGGATACTGGTCGTTTTTCATGTCCTCAAACAGCCGCAGGTTTTCCGCAACGCTCCGGTTTCGGTATGGACTTTCCCGGCCAGGCTCCGTCAGCGTACCGCGGTAAGCGCGCATTTCCTCCGGCGTCAAATCGCATACATACGCCTTTCCCGCTTTGATCAGATGCACCGCGCAGTCATAGCAGATATCAAAATAATCCGAACCGTAATAAATGCCGCCGTTGGGTTCTTCTCCCGTGAGCCATTTCACATCCTCTAAAATGGCCTGCACATATTCGTCGTCCTCCTTGACGGGATTGGTGTCGTCAAACCGCAGATTAAACAGTCCGTTGTATTTCTTGGCAATGCTCCAGTTGATATAGATGGCCTTGGCGCTGCCAATGTGCAGATAGCCGTTGGGTTCCGGGGGAAACCGGGTATGGATCCTCTCGGCAAAGCCCTTTGCGATGTCATCGTCTATTATTTCATGCAGAAAATTGGAAGTGATTTCCGTCATTGTATCGTCCTCTTTTTTATAAATTGTCTGCCGCCTTCGCCAGCCGTTCCAAAACCCGTTCTCTGCCCAGAATCCTCATTACCGAATACAAATCCGGCGCGTTGGTTCTGCCGCAGACTGCTACCCGAATCACCATGCTCACATCACCCACATGGCCTTTATAGGCAGAGGGATCGGCCTTATACTGCTTTGTTTCCGGCGCATAGCCAAACTGCGCGGCCAGTTCCTTTATGGTTTCAAACCAGGCATTGCTGTCATCCGTTTCTTGATACCGTTTCTCATAAGCCTGCAGCATCTCCTTTGCGTCGCCGCAGTTTTGTGGGATGCCGCTCAAATCCTGATGAAACAGCTCATCAAACATAAAACTCATATATGGCTTGACCTCGCTCCACAGAGCGATGTCCTTTCTCGGCTTTTTCCCACCTCTTCCAATGCTGAGCACAGCCTTTGTCATAGCGGGATCCCGCGTAAACAGCGCATAAAACCCGCTGTCGTTATCCCTGGCCCACTGGGCCACTGCATCATATACCTGCTCCGCTGTCATCCTGGAAATCAGGTTTTTGCTCACATCCCGCAGCTTGTCAATGTCAAACAGCGAACCGGAAACCGGCATTTTCTTGGGACTGAATGGAAACTCTTCCATAGGCGTGTCCGGATTTGCCATTCTCCATTCCTCAAAATTAGAATTCAGCAGCGTCATCAGGTATTCTTTCACCGCAGGGACAGGATATCCCTCCCGGTAATAAAAATCCAGCGCAAGTTCCGGATCCTTTCGCTTGGACAGCTTTCGCTTGGAGCCGCCGTCCATTTTCATAAGCTGCGCCGTGTGTACATATTTGGGGCGTTTCCACCCCATCGCGTCAAACAGCTGAATATGCACCGGCAAAGTGGCCAGCCACTCTTCCCCCCGCACCACATGCGTGGTTCCCATCAGGTGGTCGTCTACCACATGGGCAAAATGATAGGTGGGAATGCCGTCCGATTTCAAAATAACAATGTCCTGATCGTTTTCCGTCAGCTCCATATTGCCTTTTACCAGGTCTGTGTGACGGATTTTGTTGGCAATGCTGCCATTTGACCGAAAACGAATCACATAGTCCCGGTTTTCCTGCAAAAGCCGTTCCACCGTCTCCAGCGGACAGTCCCTGTATTTGGCATATTTTCCGTAATATCCAAAGTTTTCCTTGTTTTTTTCCTGCATGGCATGGGTTTGTGCCAATTCTTCCTCTGTACAGAAGCAGGGATACGCAAGACCTCTCCGCACCAAATCCTTGACAAAAACCTGATAAATGCCGCCCCGCAGGCTCTGCCGGTATGGACCGTATGCACCGTTGTCCCCCTCCAGCGTGGCACCTTCATCAAACGGCAGATCAAACGTTTCAAACGCCTGCAAAATGGTCTGCACGCCGCCGGGCACTTCCCTTTTTTTGTCCGTATCCTCAATGCGCAGATAAAATACGCCGCCGCTCTGGTGAGCAAGCCGCTCGTCCACAACTGCGCCGTATAGATTGCCCAAGTGCATAAATCCCGTAGGGCTTGGCGCCATACGGGTCACTTTTGCTCCCTCCGGCAAGATTCGCGGCGGATAGTTTGCCGCAATGTCCGCCGGCGTTTGTGTGACGGACGGGAACAGCAGCTGCGCTAATTTCTCAAAATCCACAATATCCTCTCCTGTTGCTTTTTGTTTCTGTAATCATACCATATCCCGTTCCGTTGCGCAATATTCCCCTGGTGGGTTTTATCAAAAAGCCCATACTTTTCTGTGCAAAAAAGCAAAAAGCCTGAACATTTCTCTGCTCAGGCTTGGATTTTTCCCATTACCGTATAGCGTCCTTCATCTGCTTTACATAGTCAAAAACCGCTTTGTGGGCATTCCCGCCATGCTGCGCAATCCGTTCTACAATGGCGCTCCCCACAATCACTCCGTCGGCAATTCCCGCAATTTCTTTTGCTTGTTCCGGCGTATTGACGCCAAATCCCACCGCACAGGGAATATCCGTCGCGGCGCGGATCATCTTCACCATGCCGGCGAGATCCGTTTGAATGGAGGCGCGCATGCCGGTAACTCCCATAGAGGATACTACATAAACAAACCCGGCTGCATCCTTTGCAATTTTCTGGATGCGCTGCCTGGAAGTGGGTGCAACCAGGGATATAATATCCACACCGTGTCGTGTTGCAATGTCCAAAAGCTCCGGCTGCTCTTCGTACGGCAGATCCGGAACAATGACGCCGTCCACACCGCTTTCTTCACATTGCGCAAAAAACCGCCCATAACCATAATGAAAGACCGGATTTAAATAGGTGAGAAATACCAGGGGCGTCTGGGTATCCTGCCGCACCCGCCGCGCCAGGCGAAACATCCCATCCGTTGTGGCGCCGCCTTTTAGCGCGCGGAGATTTGCCTCCTGAATTACCGGCCCTTCCGCAATGGGATCGGAAAACGGTATACCGATTTCAATCAAATCTGCGCCGGCGCGGACCATTTCCATAATGTATTCATAGCTTTTGTCCAGGGAGGGATCCCCGCCGGTCAAAAAAGCGATAAATGCCGTTCCGTTTTCAAAGGCTTTTCCTATGTTACTCATGAATATCCACCCCCCGATACCGTGCAATTGCCGCAACGTCTTTGTCCCCTCTGCCGGAAAGACATACGATAATGCTCTGATCCTGCCGCATCTCCGGCGCGATCTTTCGCACATGCGCCACTGCATGCGCACTTTCTATCGCGCAGATAATACCTTCTTTCCTGGCAAGGTATTCAAACGCTTCCACCGCCTCATCGTCTGTAACCGGCACATACTGAGCCCGTCCGGTATCATGCAGATTGGCATGTTCCGGTCCGATGCCGGGGTAATCCAGGCCGGCGGAAATGGAATAGACCGGAGCAATCTGTCCATTGGCATCCTGGCAGAAATAGGATTTCATCCCATGAAAAATCCCAAGGGAGCCTTTTGCGATGGTGGCAGCATGCTGCTCTGTGTGAATCCCTCTGCCTGCGGCCTCACAGCCGATGAGCTGCACCGACGCGTCCGGAATAAAATGATAAAAGGCGCCCATCGCATTGGAGCCGCCGCCAACGCAGGCCACAACTGCAGCCGGCAGCGTTCCTTCCAGTTCCAGAATCTGCTCTCGTGCTTCCCGGCTGATAACCGACTGAAAGTCCCGTACCATCATCGGGAAGGGATGCGGTCCCATCACAGAACCCAGGACATAATGGGTATCCGATACCCTTCTGACCCATTCCCGCATCGTCTCGTTGACCGCGTCTTTCAAAGTCATGGTGCCGGAGATCACCGGATGCACTCTGGCGCCCAAAAGCTCCATCCGGTATACATTCAGCGCCTGGCGGATCGTATCCTCCTTCCCCATAAAAATCTCACATTCCATATCCAGCAACGCCGCCGCGGTGGCTGTGGCCACACCATGCTGCCCCGCGCCGGTTTCCGCAATGACCCTGGTTTTTCCCATTTTTTTGGCCAGCAACACCTGTCCCAGCACATTGTTGATTTTATGGGAGCCGGTATGGTTCAAATCCTCCCGCTTCAAATAGATTTTGGCACCGCCCAGATCCTTTGTCATTTTCTCCGCATAATACAACCGGCTGGGCCGTCCCGCATATTCGTTCAGCAGCCTGTTCAACTCTTTGCAAAATGCCGGATCGTTTTTATAAAATTCATAGCATTCTTCCAGCTGTTTGATCTCATTCATCAACGTTTCGGGAATATACTGTCCGCCGTGGATGCCATACCTCCCTCGTTCCATCTCCGAACCCTCCTAATCAGTCTGTAAATTTTCTCTCCATCCTTATATCCGTCCGTTTCCACGCCGCTGGAAACATCCACTGCAAATGGATGCACCTCTGCAAGCGCTTGCTCCACGTTATCGGGAGTTATACCCCCCGCCAGAAAAAAAGGCTTTGTTATATTTTGCACGGTCTGCCAGTCAAACGAGATTCCTGTCCCGCCGGCGCCGCTGTCAAACAGCAGATAATCTGCACCGGCTGCCGGCCGAAAATCCAGGCGGGCCACATCCGCCCGCACTGCCCGGATTACCGGCTTTCCTGTTTTCTCCCGCAGCGCCGCAAGATACGCGGCGTCTTCTCTGCCATGAAGCTGCGCCATTTGAATGATGCCAAGAGAAAGGCAGCGCGCCACCATGTCCAGTTCCTGGTCCACAAAAACGCCAACTGATATTATAGCAGGTTTCAGACGGTTTGACAAAATCTGTGCCTGTTCCACAGAAACCTTCCGCCTGCTTGCTTCCGCAAATACAAATCCCACATACTCAGGCAGACATTCGTTCACGGCAAAAATATCTTCTTCCCTGGTCAGCCCACAAATTTTCACCTTGGCCATACTTCTGTTCCCCGAAATGCCCGCAAGGTCTGAGTTTTGTTCGGACTGCGCATCAGTGTTTCCCCAATCAAAACCCCGTCGGCGCCGATTTTCCGCAGCGCTGCCACGTCCTCCGCCGTTCGGATGCCGCTTTCCGAAACAAACAACCGGTCCGGCGGAACCCGATCCCGCAGATGAACGCTGGTGTCCAAATCCACTGCAAACGTTTTGAGATTTCGGTTGTTGATCCCAATAATCTCTGCGCCGGCCGCCACGGCAGAATCTGTCTCCGCCGCTGTATGGGCCTCCACAATGGCGGAAAGTCCCAGCCCGTGGGCAATATCCAGATACTGCGCCAGTGTTCTGGTGTCAAGCAAAGCGCAAATCAACAACACGCCGTGCGCTCCCAGGGTTTTTGCTTCGTATATCTGATATTCGTCTATGGTAAAATCCTTCCGCAGCACAGGGATAGAAACTGCTCCTGCAATTTCCCTTAAATACCGGTCGTCGCCTAAAAACCAGTTTGGTTCCGTCAGCACAGACACGCATCCCGCGCCAGCGGTTTCATATTCCTGCGCAATGGAGCAATACGGAAATGTCTCTGCAATTCTTTTTTTCGAAGGCGAAGCCTGTTTGACTTCGCAGATAAAGGTGATTCCTTCTTTTCTCAGCGCCTTTGCAAAGGGAAAGTCTCGTTTTTTTACCATTTGTTCCGCCATTTCCTGCATCTGAGCCGGCGGTATGATTTCTTTCCGCTTTTGATAGCGCAAAGCCGTTTGGGCCGCGATTTTCTCTAAGATCATAGTTTATACCTCATTGGAACAGCGAACCAACTGCCGCATTTTGTCCAGCGCCGCTCCGTCGTCAATCAATTGCTCTGCCGCTGCCACGCCGCCGGCAATTGTTTTGCTTTTTCCGGCAATATACAGGCAAAGTCCCGCATTCAACGCTACAATGTCCCGCTTTGCACCTCGCTCCCGGCCGGACAACACCGCTTGGGTGATGCGGGCATTTTCTGCACCGTCCCCGCCCAGCACTTCCTGCATCCGCCGTTTTGTAAAGCCCAAATCGCCAGGTTCCAGATAATAGCTTGTAATTGCTCCGTTGTTGATTTCGCACACTCTGGTGTTCGAAGTTACCGTGGCTTCGTCCATGCCATCCATGCCAAATACCGTCATACCCCGCTTGACGCCAAGATTTACCAGCACTTTGGCCAAAGGTTCTGCCAGGCACTCCGCATATACTCCCATAATCTGAAGATTCGCTTCCGCCGGGTTTGCCAGCGGACCTAAAAGATTAAAAATGTTCCGGATCCCGATTTCCCGCCGGACCGGCGCCGCATATTTCATGGATGCATGATACTCCTGTGCAAACATAAAACAGATTCCGATATCCCGCACCAGTTTCTCACATTGCTCCGGCGCCAGAGAAATATTAACCCCCAGATTTTCCAAAACATCGGCCGCGCCGCTTTTGGAAGACATAGACCGATTGCCGTGCTTTGCAATTTTTACACCGCCCGCCGCCGCTACAAACGCGGCGGTTGTGGAAATATTAAATGTGCCTGTGCCGTCGCCGCCAGTGCCCACAATGTCCATCACATCAAACTCCCGATGCACTTTTTTTGCCTTTTCCCGCATCGCATCGGCGCAGGCGGTAATCTCCTCCACCGTTTCCCCTTTGATACGCATCGCTGTGAGCAATGCGCCCATCTGGGCGTTTGTCGCACTGCCTTCCATCATTTCCCGCATCACGTCTTTTGCCAGTTCAAATTCCAAATTCCTGCCGGATACGGCAAGGCCAATCGCTTCTTGTATCTTCATTGGGCACCTCCCAAAAAATTTTTCAAAATGGCACCGCCTGCCGGAGTCAGCACCGATTCCGGATGGAACTGTACGCCATATACCGGGTATTTCCTATGCTGCACTGCCATCACCTCGCCATCCTCTGTTTGTGCCGTCACAGCAAGGCATTCCGGCAGCGTTTCCGCAAGAGCTGCAAGGGAATGATATCTTGCCGCCAGTATGGTTTCCGGCAATCCCTGAAACAGACCGCAGCTGGTATCCAGCTGCACCTTGGACTGTTTGCCGTGCATCAGCTGCTTTGCATAGGAAACGGTGCCGCCAAAGGCCTCGCAAATCGCTTGGTGTCCAAGGCAAACTCCAAGGACCGGTATTTTCTCCGCAAAGTATCGGGCGGCTTCCATACAAATGCCTGCGTCAGCTGGCCTGCCTGGTCCCGGCGATAAAATTATGTGGGACGGATGCATACTTTCCAGTTCCGCCACCTCCATTGCATCGTTCCGGACCACACGAACATCCGGGCAGACCGAGCCGATCAACTGGTATAAATTGTAAGAAAAACTATCGTAGTTATCAATCAGCAGAATCATACGTCGATCCCCTCCTGAGCAGTCAACAGGGCATCCACCACCGCTTTCGCCTTTTGGATGCATTCCTGATATTCCTTTTCCGGCACACTGTCATATACAATGCCGGCGCCGGACCGTACAAACACTTTGCCGTTTGTTTGAAAGGCGATGCGAATGGCAATGCAGGTATCCAAATTGCCGGTAAAATCCAGATATCCAATCGCGCCGCCGTAAATTCCCCGTTTGCTGTTCTCCAGTTCACTGATAATCTCGCAGGCCCGGAGTTTCGGCGCGCCGGATAAGGTGCCGGCAGGCAGCACAGCGTCAATGGCAGACAGCGCATCCCGATCCTCTGCCAAAACGCCCCGCACAGTGGAACCTATGTGCATCACATGGGAAAATCGCTCCACCGACAAATATTTTTCCACCTCCACGGTACCGAACCGGCTGATTTTGCCGATGTCGTTTCGTCCCAAATCCACCAGCATATTGTGCTCGGCAAGTTCCTTTGGATCCCCTAAAAGCTCCTGCTCCAGCCGTCGGTCTTCTTCCTCGGTATTTCCCCGCGGCCGAGTTCCCGCCAAGGGAAAGGTGTGCAGCACGCCGTCTTCCAGCTTCACCAGGGTTTCCGGCGATGCACCGGCAATCTCCACCGCATCGCCGGAAAAATAGAACATATAGGGAGACGGATTCGCGGTGCGGAGTATCCGATAGGCATCCAGCAGGCTGCCTTCCGCCTCTGCTTCCAGCCGGTTGGACAGCACCACCTGAAAAATGTCCCCTTCCCGGATGTATTCCTTTGCCCGCTGCACCATATCGCAGTACGCATCCTTTTCAAACAGCGGCCGGAGTTCTGTTTTCAGCCGCAGCGGCGGTACCTTGGCGGCTTTTCCCGTTTGTATGAGCTGTTTCATAAACTCAATGTCACATATCGCTTTGTTATAACTTTCCTCCATAGTTTCTGTTTTGGCGTTGGCGATGATGATAATTTTCTGCCGCATATGATCAAATGCAATCACTTTGTCAAACAGCATCAAATCCACATCCCGAAACCCTTCGCTGTCCTCCGTGTCCAAGGTAAGGGACGGCTCCGCATAGCGGATATAGTCATAGGAAAAATATCCCACCAGCCCGCCGGCAAACGGAGGCAGATAATCAAACCGCGGGCTTTTATACTCAGAAAGCACCTGCCGGATGTATTCCCCTGGATGCCTGGTCTCCGCTTTGAGCCTCATCCCGTTGGCAATCGTTACCACCCCGTCTTCGCATGTCAGTTCCAGCTTTGGATCAAAGCCTAAAAATGTATATCGCCCCCACTTGCCGGAATCCGTCACACTTTCCAGCATATAACAATGGCTGCTTACCGTTTTCAGGATTTTCAGCACTTCCATCGGCGTTCGGATGTCGGACAGAATCTCGTCGCTCACCGGTATAGCCTTGTATTCGTTTTCCAGTTCTCTGCATGCAGCAAGTGTTGGTCTTACCATACCCAATTCTCCTTTTTCGACAAATTAAAAAGCCCGCCCTTGACGTCAAGTCAAGGGCGGGCTGCAATTCATTGCATCAATCCCGCGGTGCCACCTTGGTTTAGGGAATTCTCCCTACACTGTTTGGAATACCAGCATATTCCTGATAACTAACGCATATCTCCTCGTCGCAGAATACTCGGCAAACTGCCTTTGACTGCGCCCTCAGCGGTCCATTTCCCGGCGTATTCAAACGCCGCACAACCTGCGTTCTGCCGGCTCACACCTTATCCGGCTCTCTGAAAGTGCACAATTGCTTTTATCTCCGCCTCAACGGTTTTTTCTTCGTTTTTTTCAATTATACTCCTGTATTTTTTTCTTTGTCAACGACAAATCCATCAAGATTTCTCTGTCATCCGAATTTTTTTTGTGCGTTTTTACATATCCAGCGCCATGTCGCCGTATTGAATCCATCCCTTTTTCCGGAACAGTTCGGAAAGGATCAGCGTAATGACGGCCGGTGCAACAAAGTGCATCACAAGGATCAGGACCATTGTATATCCCGGAGAGGCGCCCTCCGCCGTCATCGTCTGGAACGTCATTATCTGCCCTACAAGGCCGGAGGTTCCCATACCGGAACCGGTGGCGTTGTTCGTCATTTCCAGCACCTTGCTGGCAATGGGGCCCAAAATCGCGCTGGTAATAATCGGCGGCAGCCAAATCACCGGCTTTCGCACAATGTTTGGCACCTGCAGCATAGAGGTGCCGATCCCCTGGGCAATAAACCCGCCAAATTTATTTTCCCGATAACTTGCCACAGCAAACCCTATCATCTGCGCGCTGCAGCCAATGGTAGCGGCGCCGGCTGCAATGCCGGAAAGCCCTAAAATCACGCCAAGCGCCGCAGAACTGATGGGCAGTGTCAGAACCATCCCCATCACCACAGACACAATCACGCCCATCAGCACCGGCTGCTGTATCGTGCCCCAATTGATAAGATCACCCAGCGCCGTCATAAAGCCGGAAATCGGCGGTCCTACCAACAGCCCTACAATGGAACCGGACAAAATTGTGACAATCGGGGTCACCAAAATGTCAACTTTCGTTTTTCCGGAGATCCGGCTGCCGATTTCAATGGCCACAACTGCCGCAATAAAGGCGCCCAGCGGCTCCCCAATTCCGGTCAGTGTCACAGCGCCCTCCACCAGAATGGCCCCGCTGATGATCTTGCTGGCAAAGCTTCCTACCATGCCTGCAACGCCGGCGGATACTGTCACAAGGGGCGACTGCCGGAACTTATGCGCAACTCCAATACCAATGCCGGCGCCTGTCATTGTTTTGGCAACGCTTGCAATGATATTCAGATATTCTCCCGCGGCACCGCCGATGAGCGCCGCAATCTGCGCCAGTATCGTCCCTACAATCAGGGTAGCAAACAGCCCCAGCGCCATGCCGGAAAGTCCGTCGATAAATATGTGATTTAAAAACTTCTTCGCCTTCTCCATGGTTTCTTCCACCTTCTGTCATTTTACAGGTGTCTTGACACCTTTGGAGCATCATATCACATTTTTCCGGAAGAATCAATAGATATCCTGCATTTTAATAACCCTTCTCCCCTCCGCGACGCTTAGGAAGCTTTCGTTTTCGCCGTCGCAAAAAGCATCCGCCCCATTAAATGAAATGGATGCTTTTCCATTACCGTTTTATTCGAAGCCTTGCAGGTCTGCTTTCTGCGACACAAGACGATTCCCGGCCCCGCATACAGGGCTTCGCCGATGGCGGTAAAGGTCACAGCGCAGATTTCCGCCGCCCGGAATCTTTTCAAAAAGGTCCCTGCCCGAATCCGAAATTACAGCGATTGGATAAAAGCGGCTTCTATTTTTCTTATCGGTCGAAAACACGTCCTTTTCCGCCGTTCCAGGCAAAAAAGCGCCCTGCCGCGGCAGGACGCTTTTGCATAACTTGTAAGAGACTATTAATAATTTTCCGCCTTTTCCATAAAGTAGGATTGGGGATGCTTGCAGGCCGGACAAACGTCCGGAGCATCCTTTCCTGTGTGTACATAACCGCAGTTGCCGCATACCCACCGGATTTCCTCTTCTTTTTGGAAAACCTTTCCGGAACGAACATTTTCCAAAAGCTTTCTGTAGCGTATTTCATGTTCTTTTTCTACTTCCGCAACCTTTTCAAACGATGCGGCAATGTCATCAAACCCTTCCGCGCGAGCTTCCTCGGCAAAGGTTTTGTACATATCCACCCATTCATAGTGCTCGCCCGCCGCCGCGTCTTCCAGGTTCTTATCCGTAGAAGAAATGCCGTCGTTCAGCAGCTTGTACCAAAGCTTGGCATGCTCTTTTTCATTTGCCGCAGTTTCTTCAAAAATTTGCTGAATCTGGACATAGCCATCTTTTTTGGCCTGCGAGGCAAAATAGGTATATTTGTTCCGCGCCTGGGATTCCCCGGCAAACGCCGCCATTAGATTCTGTTCTGTTTTGCTCCCTTTCAATCTGGACATAGATAATCCTCCTTATAGAAATATACAGAGAGGGCGGTCCCCCTCTGTATATAGTCTGTTCCAAATTTTCAGATATTAACCAAAATATCTTTTCAAAAGGCCGGCAAACGCTTTGCCGTGTCTCGCTTCATCCCTTGCCATTTCATGCACGGTGTCATGGATCGCGTCGAGGTTTGCCGCCTTCGCGCGCTTTGCCAAGTCAAATTTGCCGGCGGTCGCACCGTTTTCTGCTTCCACGCGCATTTCCAGATTCTTCTTTGTAGAATCTGTCACAACTTCACCCAAAAGTTCTGCAAATTTTGCCGCATGCTCCGCTTCCTCATAGGCAGCCTTTTCCCAGTACAGGCCAATTTCCGGATAACCTTCCCGGTGTGCTACTCTTGCCATTGCCAGATACATGCCAACCTCGGTGCATTCGCCGTTGAAGTTTGCTCTGAGATCCTCCATAATGTCTTCGCTGACGCCCTGCGCAACACCTACGACATGCTCTGCCGCCCAAGACATTTCACCTTTCTGCTCGGTGAACTTTGCGCTCGGCGCGCCGCACTGCGGACATTTATCCGGAGCACCGGC
Source organism: uncultured Eubacteriales bacterium (assembly GCA_934395135.1). Taxonomy (GTDB): domain Bacteria; phylum Bacillota; class Clostridia; order Oscillospirales; family Butyricicoccaceae; genus CAKRRK01. Next base: position 135,915 of record CAKRRK010000002.1, read on the forward strand.
ACCTTCATACACATACCCACATACCTGACATACAAACTTTGCCATAATCGTTTCCTCCTAAAATAAAAGTTTTAATGATTTTGGTTTTGAAAACATTCTTTGCATACACCTTCAATTGCGACGCACACATGCTCGCAGGCAACGCCGGTCTGCCGGAGAACTTCCTCCTTCAGCAATTCAAAGTCATAGACATAATCGCTGACTTTTCCGCATTTTTTGCAGATTACATGGTTGTGGGGCATAATGTTTCCGTCATAGCGGTCCGCGCCGCCGGAAACCTGCACTTTCAAAATATCTCCATGCTTTGAAAGGAAATTCAGGTTACGGTAAACCGTACCGAGGCTGATGGTAGGATCCTCCGTTTTGGCAATGTGATAAACTTCATCGGCGTTGGGATGAATCAGATTCTGTTTTATCACCTGCAAAATCAATTCCCGCTGCCTGGAATATCTTGCCATTGGATAACTCCTTTCCATAATTTAATTAGTAACTATTACTGTTATTAGTATAGCATAGATTTCCCGTTTGTCAACACCTTTTTTTCATTTTTTCAATTTGACAGGTTATTTTATTTTTGATATACTGAGAGGAAATTTTATCTGTTTCTTCGGAGGTTTTTTGTATCGTGAAGCCCACCTATCGCACCATTCTGTCTCAAACAGAAGAAATCCAGTCTATATTTCGTCCAGTCTACAAATTGCTTTGTCAGAGCTTTCCCCCCAACGAAAAGCGGGACTTTGCAGGCCAGCAGCGTCTTCTGCTTCATCCCTGTTACAGCCTGTTTACTGCGGCGGAAAATCAAAAACTGCTGGGGATCATTGCCGCCTGGAATTTTCCATCCTTCCGTTATATAGAGCATTTTGCTATCTCCCCCGCCTGCCGGAATCTGGGACTTGGCAGCGAGATGCTGGGGCAGTTTATGTCCCAGTCCCAAAAGCCGGTGGTTTTGGAAGTGGAACCGCCGGACGGCGCTCTTTCCGTCCGGCGCATCGGATTCTATCAGCGAAACGGCTTTGCGCTCCACTCCTTCCCGTACCGGCAGCCTCCGCTGAACAAAGGGGATGATTTTACCCCGCTGCTGCTGATGAGCACCCATTCTGCCCTTTCCCAGGAACAATTTATCCGGGTGCGGGACACGCTGTACCAGGAAGTTTACCGCTATGCCCCCGTTGATTGACGACATCCCGCGGCCTCCGGCCGCGCCGTTTTAAAAAATATTGCAATACAACAAATCAGGCGGAAAGACCAATGGTCTTTCCGCCTGATTGCGTTATGAAAAGATGACAGCCGTGGTTTCAGCACTGTTTTAGATGCCCAAAATCTGGCGGAGATACTCTCTGCCCTCTCTCGCATAAAACAGCGGTTCTTCCGGTGCGGTCGCCGGATCCTGATCCGCCTCGATAAGCAGCCAGCCCTTATAGCCGACATCTGCCAGTTCCTGCAGGATTGGCTCATAAACCGTATCACCATCCCCTGGAACTGTGCAGCAACCGAGATGCACCGCATCCAAATAGGTCAGGTTTTCCTGGCGAACCTTGCGGAGCACTTCCTTGCGAACGCTCTTCAAATGCACATATCCAATCCGGGATGCAAACTTGTGCGCCATTTCCGCGGAATCAATATCATAAAAATCAAAATGGGAGTCGTCAAAACAAAGGCTCATAGCCTCCTCCGGCACATCGTTCAGCAGCCGCTCCACTTCATCCGGGAAACACACTACGGTGCCAAGATGGTGGTGATAGGTCATTTTCTTGCCTCTGTCCGCCGCAATTTTACCCAGCTTTTTAAAGCCTTCTACCATCCGTTTCCATTCCTCAACGGAAAGTACCGGCTTTTCCCCGAAAATCGGGCGGGTTCTGCTCTGCTGAATGCTGTAAGACTGCTCGCATACATTAATGCCGTCAGAACCTACAACGTCCAAATAGTCCAACATCGCCAGAAAACGCTTTTCGTTTTCTTCATAAGGCTGGGTCGCAAGAAACGCGGAGAACCATTCACTGGCAACCCGCAGACCGCGCAGATCCAGCTTTGCTTTTACCATGTGAGGATCTTTATCCAAAAACAGGTTATTGATTTCACATCCGTCATATCCTGCCAGCGCAATCTCGGAAATCGCCATTTCCATGGTGTTTTCTTTTCCGAAGTCCGGGTTGTCATCGTTGCGCCATGCGTTTGGCCCAATGCCAATCAGAATGTCGCCCTTGGGGAATGTCACGGTTTTGGTTGGTTTTTTCATAATTCTTCTCCTCCTAAGCATACGAACAGATATTTCTATGTTAACTTTTTATACCTCTTGTTTTCCAGGCCGCCAACACCCGGGCCGCCCGGATATTCTTCAAATTTGCTTATAAAAACATTCCGCATTCTACCGCGTCCGGCAGAATGGGCCAATCTGCAAAAAAACAGTTGGTTATTCAAAAACGCTTCGAATTTTACCAACACTTCACCAACACTGCACTTTCATTATATCATGAAGCGTTCCACTGTCAATATCAAAAAAAGTCAAAAAACTATCCTTTTTTTGTGGAAACATTCCAAAGAAAATCCGCTGTTTTTATTAATAAATTCTGCTCTCCACTTTCTCACCAAACAAGATGGGAGACACATGCGCAAACGGCGTGCCCCCTGTCTCGCGGAACCGCCGCGTTTTTCCGCCCTGTCTGTTGCAGTTTGTTCCAACCATCGCCGCGAAGTGCCGCGTTCCTTTTTCGTCTCCAGCGGTTGCCCGTTCCCGTAAAATTGCCCCAAAAAAATCCCTGCGTTCCAAATGGAACGCAGGGATCAAAACGATTTCTTTTAGCGGGCACGCTTGGGCAAAATACCAGTAAAATCAAAGGTTGCAAAATAATCTTCCGGCGTCTCCGCACGGCGGAGCAGTTCTGTGCTGCCATCCTCCTTCAGCAGGATCTCCGCGCTCCGAAGCTTGCCGTTGTAATTGTAGCCCATTGCAAAACCATGGGCGCCGGTATCATGAATCACCAGATAATCCCCTATGTTGATTTCCGGCAGCATCCGGTCCACCGCAAACTTGTCGTTATTCTCGCATAACCCGCCGGTTACATCATACTTGTGGTCACAGGGCGCGTTTTCCTTTCCCAGCACGGTAATATGATGGTATGCACCATACATCGCCGGCCGCATCAGGTTTGCAGCGCAGGCGTCCAGTCCGATGTATTCCTTGTAAGTATGCTTCTGGTGGATATTCTGCGCCACCAGGCAGCCGTAAGGCCCGGTGATAAACCGCCCCATTTCGGTATAAATCGCCACATCGTCCATCCCGGCCGGCGTCAAAATTTCCTCATAGGCTTCCCTTACGCCCTCTCCAACCTTCATAATGTCATTGGGCTTCTGATCCGGACGGTAAGGAATGCCGACGCCGCCGGACAGATTGATAAACGCAATATGTACGCCGGTTTCCTCCCGCAGTTCTACCGCGGTCTCAAACAGAATCTTTGCCAACACCGGATAGTATTCATTCTGCACCGTGTTGCTGGCAAGAAACGCATGAATGCCAAAATGCTTCACACCCTTTGCCTTGAGCTTTAAGAAAGCTTCTTTCAGCTGTGTACGCGTCATGCCGTATTTGGCCTCTGCCGGCGTGTCCATAATCTGGTTGTTAATGGCGAAATCCCCGCCGGGATTGTAGCGGCAGCTCATAGTTTCCGGGAAGGGCGCGATGCCTTCAAAAAAATCAATGTGCGTGATATCGTCAAAGTTTATAATGGCGCCAAGCTTTGCCGCCAGCGCAAAATCCTGCCGCGGCGTTACGTTGGAAGAAAACATAATGTCATGCCCGTGTATTCCGCAGGCGTCGCTCATCAACAGCTCCGTGTAGGAGGAGCAGTCCGCCCCAAAGCCTTCTTCCTTGAGAATTTTTAAAATCCCCGGTGTAGGTGTCGCCTTCACCGCAAAAAATTCCTTAAACCCTTTGTTCCAGGCAAACGCTGCTTTGAGTTGTCTTGCGTTTTCCCGAATCCCTTTTTCATCATACAAATGGAACGGCGTGGGATACTTTTTGGCGAGATCCTGCACCTGCTCCAGTGTAACAAACGTTTTCTTTTCCACCTGCTGCGCCTCCGTAGTTTTATGGTAAATTTATGAGAATACTATCATAATGATACGGTTTTTATTATATTATGTTCTCTTCCCCTTGTCAACACAGCCGGTGGGCTTCTTTCCGGATTTTTGGAATGAATGGATGCCACCCTAATATACTGGCTAAGGGGTGAAACATTTGAATATCAACAAATTGGTGAACAAAGTATTGTGCTGCCTTGGCGGCGTGTTTGTGGTGATGTGCCTCATTCTGGCAGTCTATCAACAGTTCGGCCCACCGGCTGTCACTGCTTCTGCAAACAACTGGGGATTGAGTTTTCCGAACAATGGGGAAACCCCTGTGGGCAACGCCTCGTCCGAAACGCTGAAGGAATGGAATGCCTATTACTGCGCGCCGGCAGAAGAGAAAAAAATCTATCTGACGTTTGACGCAGGGTATGAAAACGGATATACGCCACAGATTCTGGACGCGCTGAAACAGCACAATGTGCCGGCGGCGTTCTTCCTTGTGGGCAATTATGTGGAGACCGCCCCGGATTTGGTGGCCCGAATGGCGGCGGAGGGGCATCTCGTATGCAATCACACCTATCACCATCCAGATATGTCGAAAATTTCCGACAAGGAAGCCTTTTCCCAGGAACTTTCGTCTCTCGAAGAACTATGTCTGGAAACCACCGGCTGCCAAATGCAGAAGATCTACCGCCCGCCGCAGGGGAAATTCAGCGAAGAAAACCTGCAGGCCGCCAAGGAGTTGGGCTATACCACGTTCTTTTGGAGTCTCGCCTATGTGGACTGGTACACAGACGACCAGCCCACCCATGAAGAAGCCTTTGACAAACTGTTGAACCGCATCCATCCCGGCGCCATTGTCCTGCTTCACAGCACATCGCAAACCAACGCCGAAATCCTGGATGAACTCCTGACAAAATGGGAGGACATGGGATACACTTTCGGCAGCCTGACGGAACTGCTGTGAGGCCCTGTTTTCTCTTCAAATCAGCGAGAATGTCCCGCGCAGACCCCACATGTTGCAACAAACCATGGCAATTCCGGAACGGGATTGCCATGGTTTGTTCTGTTTGCTGTGCGTTTTTCCGTTTGCCGCACCCTTTATGCATGCTCCAAAATACGTCCTTCAAATGCCACCCGTTTGGCAACATCCTGCATAATTTCCACAAACCGGGTAAGATCCACCGACTGGGCGCCGTCACAAAGAGCCCGCTTCGGATTATTATGCGCTTCAATCATCACCCCGTCGGCACCCGCCGCAATGGCAGCCCTGGATAAGGCATCAATCATCCAGCTGTTGCCCGCCGCATGGCTCGGATCCACGATCACTGGAAGGTGGGACATTTTCTTAATGACCGGGATGGCGGAAATGTCCAGCGTATTGCGCACGGAAGTCTCAAACGTACGGATACCGCGCTCGCATAAAATCACTTGTTCGTTTCCGCCCGCCATAATATATTCCGCGCTCATCAGCAGTTCCTCCACGGTTGAAGACAGGCCGCGCTTGAGCAGAATTGGCTTTTTGCACTTTCCCAGTTCTTTCAGCAGCATAAAATTCTGCATATTCCGGGCGCCCACCTGGATGATATCCACCTCTTCAAACAGATCCAAATGGCGCTCGCTCATAATTTCCGTTACAATCGGGATGCCTACCTGCTTTTTTGCCTCCAGCAAAAGCTTCAGACCATCCTCCTCCAGTCCCTGGAACGAATAGGGGGAAGTTCTCGGCTTAAACGCGCCGCCCCGCAGGAACGAGGCGCCGGCCGCTTGAATGGCTCTGGCACATAAAATAATCTGTTCTTCCGATTCGATGGAGCATGGTCCGCCAAACACATTAAAATATCCGGCGCCGATCTTCTTTCCCGCAACTTCATAAACGCTGTCCATGGGATGAAATTTGCGGTTTGCCGCTTTGTATGGTTCGCTGATGCGCTTTACCGCTTCTACAATGTCTTCCGCCGCCACAGCGTCTCCGTCCACAATGGACGTATCTCCCACCAGCCCGAGAATTGTGGTGTTTTCTCCTTGGCTGTGGTGAATGGACAGTCCCATCGCTTCAAAATGGCTGCAAAGCTGCCGGATTTTTTCTTCCGACGCATCCGGTTTTAAAATTACAATCATAGCTTCTCTCCTTCTTTTCCGCCAATGTCGAAAAAACGGCAACCGCAAACGGTTACCGAACTTTCTTGTCAAGCGAGGGGCCGGGCCAGGGCACCCCCGCTGTGCTATCCCTGCATGCTTTTGACCCGCCCGCGAACGTTTTTGTCAAAATTCAGCACTTCTCTGGTATACTCCGTTTCCATATACGCCGAACGGATCAAAAAATCTGCCGAAGCCCGGTTAAAAGCGCATGGAATATCGTACACCGCGGCAATTCGCTGAATGGCTTTGACGTCCGGGTCATGAGGCTGCGCCGACAGAGGATCCCAGAAGAAAATCAGGCAGTCAATCGCGTTTTCCACAATTCTGGATCCTATCTGCAGGTCTCCGCCCAAAGGTCCGCTGTTATACGCCCGTACCGGGAGACTCGTTTCCTCCGCAATCAGCCGGGCGGTAGTGCCGGTGCCGCAGAGAAAATGCCGGCTTAACACATCGCTGTTTTCCTTTACCCAGGCGATGAGTTCCTTTTTCTTGTTGTCATGAGCCACCAATGCGATCCGCTTCTGCCTTCCTATGGTCAGGTCAATATAATCGTTGTTATTCATTCGTTTTCCTTTCTTTCCAAACCTTCCGTTTCTGAAAGATATGTATCTACTTTTGTTAAAAATTCTTCCCACCTGCCGCGTTCCAGCAACCTGGACGGGCAGTTCTTTCCGGAAAAATCCTGATGCTTTTTCACCGCATCCAGTTCCAAATTATACGCGTTCAACAAATAGGCGGCAAGCTTTGCCGCATTGTCCAGAGTCTTTTCATAATCGCTTCCGGCATTGACGCACAATTCTATGCCGATGCCGTTCATATTGCCGCCGTCTTTCTGACGGCGATCCCCTGCATGGAATGCAATTTCATCGTCGGGAATATGATGATAAATTTCATGATCATCCACTGTATAGTGCCATGACAGAGGTTCCTGCTGCGCAATCTGATGGAGATAGTCGTTGTGGTTTTTTGCATCCGCGCTTTCCGCTTCGTTGTCGGTTTCATGAATGACAAGGTATCGGATTTCCCGTTTCTCTCCCGGCCGTCCCGGCGTTTTCGACGGTACAAGGTCCGTATAAACCGGAATGCCGTTTACCAGTTCCGGATAAATCGGTTCCACCTGCCTGCTCCTGCCGGATAAATAGACCGCAGCAAGCAAAGCGGCGCAAACCGCAATCAGCCAAAACGGCCTTGCCTTTTTCTTTTTTCTTCGTGCCATGGACCCGTATATCACCACCTTATCGTCCTATACTATTATTAATGATTTCGGTGGAATATTCAAGATCTATTTTATAAAAAAAGTGCAGCACCAGCTGCACTTTTCATCCTATTCTTATTCTTCCTCCGGCAGCAAATATGCGTCCAGATCCTTGAGCAACGCATTGCAGTTGATATCATCCTCAACCACAATCATCAAATCTTCGTTCAAGCTTAAAAGGAACAATCCCAAAATGGACTTTGCGTCAGCCATACCGCTTTGCCCATGGATCCAGATATCATAGGGGTAACCGGTTACAATCTGATTGATTCTCTGAATGTCTTCCTGTGTTAATTTCTTAAGTCCCCTTGTCATAACATAGCCTCCTAAAAAAAATTTGGTTCCCTTCTATGATTTCATTATACCATATCCTGCAAAAAAAGAAAGCGTCATTTTTATTTTCTCCGATTTGTATAAGTTGAACATTTTTATAGTATTGTTTTTGTGTAAATTAAATGATTTCATATTCTTTTTCTCTATAATTTACCCTATTTTTTTGTAAATTGTCTGTTTTTTCACCAGTCTGTCTCCCTGCGGGAGCCGAGACGTCCGCCAGGTTTCCATTCCATACGCCGTGCTCCGCTGCTGTCTGCGGCGGCACGCTGGAATTTTATCCTTTTCAAAGGGAGGAAAATTGTTGACAAACCCGCACAGAAGTTTTAATATTAGATTGTAAAAAGTCAATTTCCGGTAGGTAAGGCTACCACAGGGATACGGGTTGCTGCCGCGGAATAGTGGAGACACTATGAGAAGGTTAGCAGGATCTGTCGAATCCAAGGCATATCCTAACGCAATTTCATTGCCCTGTGATGCTAAAGCTTGAACGGTGACATTGCTTCATATGTTATTGTATCCTTTGTCATCGTGTCTGCTGGCAAAGGTTTTTTATTTCTATGCAAAGGAGGGGATTTTGATGCATGAACCGGAAGAACTGGCGCTGCTTCTGGAGGAAGTGGTCGCGTTGCTGAACAACCGAAAATATGCCACCATCCGCAAAGTTCTGGAAGTTTTAAATCCGGCGGATATCGCAATGCTGTTTCAGGATCTTTCGGAATCTCAGGTCACCGTCATTTTCCGCCTTCTCCCCAAGGAACTTGCAGCGGAAACCTTTGTGGAAATGGAACCGGATAGCCAGGAACTTTTGATCCGGGCCTTCAGCGACCGGGAACTCAAGGAAATGCTGGATGAGATGTTTGTGGACGATACGGTGGATATCATCGAAGAAATGCCCGCAAATGTGGTGAAACGTATCTTAAAACACACAGATCCCCAGACGAGAAAGGAAATCAATCAGATTCTGAGCTATCCCAAGGACACCGCCGGCAGCATTATGACCACGGAATATGTGGATCTGAAGAAAGATATGACGGTGGAACAGGCCTTTGCCCGCATCCGGAAAAACGCGGTAGACAAAGAGACCGTCTATAACTGCTATGTCACGGATAAAAACCGGGTATTGTTAGGATTGGTTTCTGTAAAGGACCTGCTCCTTCATGAAAACACCTGCATCATCGGCGACATTATGGAAACCAACATCATTTTTGCAGCCACCCTGGACGACAAGGAGATGGTCGCCCAGTATTTCGGCAAATACGACTTTCTGGCCATCCCTGTGGTGGACAAGGAAAACCGGCTTGTGGGCATCGTCACGTTTGACGACGCGATGGACGTTATCGAAGAAGAGACAACGGAAGACATTGAAAAGATGGCGGCAATGCTCCCCTCGGACAAGCCGTATATGCGCACTGGCGTGCTGGAAACCGTCCGCTCCCGCATTTTCTGGCTGATGCTTTTGATGCTGTCCGCCACTCTTACAAGCATTGTCATCACCCGTTTTGAAAATGCCCTGGCCGCTTACAGTGTGCTGATCGCTTTCATCCCTATGCTGACCGGTACCGGAGGCAACAGCGGCTCTCAGTCGTCCGTCGCCGTCATCCGCGGGATTTCCCTGAACGAAATCGCCTTTTCCGACCTGGTAAAAGTGGTGTGGAAAGAAATCCGCGTTGCGGTTTTGTGCGGCGTAATTCTGGCCGGCACCAATTTTGTCAAAATTTTGCTGGTGGACCGCCTCCTGCTGCACAATACCGAAATCACGGTGATTATCGCAGCCATTATCTGCCTGACTCTCATCGGCACGGTTGTCTGCGCCAAAACCGTGGGCTGTATTTTGCCTCTGCTTGCGGAAAAAGTCGGACTGGACCCTGCGGTTATGGCAAGCCCGTTTATTTCCACCGTGGTGGACGTGATGTCCCTTGTCATTTACTTTACCATCGCTTCCCATATCCTTGGGCTATAAGCCTGCCGTATAAATCTTTCCTATGCCAAGAGCGATCCGGTCTGTTGTTCCGGATCGCTCTTTTTTTGCGTAGGTTGCGGCTCCCTATATGACATGCGCTTCTCTCCACTTTCCGGATAAATACCGCGGGAAAGTGATGAGGAAGTTTACGCTCCATCCAATGGGTACTGCCATCCAAACCGCCTGTATGCCGATTATCGGCGCAAACACATTGGCAAACACTACCCGGAGGGAAAGATTCACAAGATTTGCAACGGTAAACACCACAACATCCCCTGCGCCGCGCAGCACACCGTCTGTTATAATCTTGGAGCCAAAAATGAAAAAGAAAAAGGACATAAAAAACAGGTATGATGTGCCGGTGGACAGCGCCGCTGCCTGGGATTCCGACGATTCCAGAAATGCCACGATAAATTCTTTGGAAAACGCCTGCAGCAGCAAAAGCGTCACCGCCGCCACCACCGCCACCAGCAGATAACTGAAACGGTATCCCCGCTTTACCCGTTCCATCGTTCCGGCGCCGATGTTCTGCGCCGTAAAGGTAGACATCGCGTTCCCAAGAGCAATCATCGGCATAATGCAAATGCTTTCAATCCGCATCCCCGCGGTATATCCGGCCAGCACCGAGGAACCAAAGCTGTTCACCACCGCCTGCACCAAAAGCATACCAATGGAAACAATGGATTGCTGCAAAATAGAGGGAACGGCTACCTTTACCATAGTCGCCAGGATCCTTCCGTCAAACCGGCGCCAGGTTTTTGCCGAATATTCCCGCAGTTTGCGCCGCAGCACAAAAAAGGCAATGCCGCAGGCAAGGCCCTGGGCAAGAAACGTCGCGTAAGCCACCCCCGCAATCCCCATATGAAACCGCAGAACAAACAGCAGATCCAGAGCAATATTCAGAAGGGAGGAAAAAATCAGAAGATAGAGCGGCCTTTTGGAATCTCCCAGCGCCTGAAACACCGACGACTGCACGTTGTACATAAACACAAACGGCAGCCCGGCAAAATAAATCTTCAGATACAGCACGGCATCCCGCAGCACATTCTGCGGCGTCTCCATCCACAGCAAAATCGGACGGCTGAGAACAAATCCCAAAATTGCGAGCAGAACGCTGACGCCGAGGAATGACCAAAGGGCCGTATTCACCGCTGTTTTCATTTTGTCCCGCTGCCCTGCGCCAAAATACTGGGAAATGATCACCGAACTTCCCATGCCTCCGCCAATGGCAATCATAATGATAATATTGGTGATAGAGTAGGACGCGCCTACCGCGGCAAGGGCGTTTTCTCCCACAAATTTTCCCACCACGACAGAATCCACAATGGTATAAAACTGCTGAAAAAGATTCCCCAATACCAGCGGCGCCGCAAAAAATATCAAGGCCTTCGCCGGGTTCCCCGCTATCATATCGTTTGTATTCCTTGCCGTGTTTTGCACCTCCCATCTTCCGTAAAGGATATTATATCACAAATTTCATGCTGCAAACAGTGCCTTTTTTGTTTGTCTCCTTTGCTCTTAATGTGCGCGGTCCAACTTTCCGGCGCTTTAACCAGATATCCAAAGTTGAAAACAGTTTGCCTGCATGATAAAATATATGGAAAGCTTAACGTGTCAACTTTGCATTCGACGAGAGGTACGGTTTATGAAAAAAATCATGTTTGGTAACAGCCTTATGCTTTTGGGCATTGCGATAATGGTTCTTGCGGGTTTAAACATAATATATGTCGGCCTTGTATGGGCGTCTTTTCTTTTAGTACCCATAGGTTTTATTATGGCTGTTATCGGTTTTTTCAGCAAAGAGAGTTAAATTTAAAGTTGCAGGGGCAGCCTCATTTGAAGCTGTCCCCGTTATTTTGACGAAATCCTCTAAATACACAAATAAAAGTAACCGGGACTTTTGTTTGTGCCGCCGCCCTGCAGAACCCCCTGCCCATTCCCAACCGCAGGGAGGCCGGCTGCTCTCCCCGGCGCCGGCTGCAAGAACCTGAGACCGTTTGGTCTCAGGCTCTGTTTTTTTATTTATCTTCGTTTGGGGAAAGGTATTGCTTCTGCTTTCTTTTGAAAAAGAAGATCGTGGTCAGAAAAGCCATAACTTCCGCCACAACTATGGCGCTCCATATGCCGTCGGTTTTCCACAGGACCGGCAGAATCAGAATGGCTGCCACCTGAAATACCAGCGACCGCAGGAAAGAAATCAGCGCCGACGTCAGTCCGTCGTTTAACGCCGTAAAAAATGCGGAGCCGAAAATCGAGAATCCGGCAAACAGGAACGAAAACGAATAAATGAAAAAGCCCCGCAGGGTCAAGCGCATCAACTCACTGTCATAGCCGACGAACAGATAGGACAGCGGATACGCGCAGAATTCCGAAAAGGCAACCATGCCGACCGCAAATATCCCGATAAGCAGAATGCTCTTTTTTAGAATACTCCGCACCTCCGCCGTATGTCCCGCGCCATACTGATAGCTGATAACCGGCGCAATCCCCGTGGAGTATCCGAGAAACACCGCCAGAAACACCAGACTCACATACATCAGCACGCCATAGGCCGCAATCCCGTTTTCTCCCGCATAGCGCATCAGCTGCATATTATACAGCATGCTGACAACGGAGGTGGATACATTGCCCATCAGCTCGGATGCGCCGTTGGTGCAAGCCCGCACCAGCGCCCTGCCGTCAAAACGGGGTTTGACCAGGCGCAGACGGCTTGTATTGGGCCGGCTGAAGTAGATCAGCGGAACAATGCCGCCCACTGCCTGACCGCACACCGTGGCAATGGCCGCGCCGGCAAGCCCCCATTGAAATCCAAGGATAAACAAGGCGTCCAGCACCATATTGGTCACGCCGGACAGCACGGTAATCAGCAGGCCAAGCTGCGGCTTTTCCGCCGTTATAAAGAAAGGCTGAAACCCAAATTGCAGCATATAAAGAGGCAGTCCCACAAGAAAAATTCTGCCATACAACACGCAATCCCGCAGCATTTGGCCCTCTGCTCCAAGCCGCACGGCGATCGGCCGGAGAAAGACAAAGCCCAGCACGCCGATGATCACCCCGCACACAATTATAGCGGAAACAAACAGAGAGAACAGGCGTTTTGCTTTGTCCTCCTCTCCCTGCCCCATGGTTTTTGCTATCAGCGCACCGCCGCCCGTACCAAACATAAACCCGACTGCCCCCAGAATCATCAGTACCGGCATAATCAAATTTACTGCGGCAAAGGAAGTTTTCCCTACAAAATTGGAAACAAAAAAACCGTCTACCACCCCATAAATAGATGTAAAAATCAGCATGAGGATGGATGGCAGCGTGAACCGCAGCATCCTTTTAAAATCAAAATGATCCGAAAGCTGTATCTTCATAAAGTCCTCCGCAAAAAATGAATCTATGATTTACCAAAAAGGACGAACCCGTTTCCGCCCCATCGGCCTCTGTTCCGGAGCCTGCGCCCCGCTGTTTGCCGTTGCCGCGCAGCACAATGACTATGATGTCCCTCTCAACGCGACAGTGCCTGGATTTTTTCCCGAAACTCCGTTAAAAATCGCTGCGTCAGCGCAAGGTAGAACGCCTGCTCCTGGTTTGTCCAAGACCGATATATCGCTTTTTCTGTGGCAATTATCTTCCAAACCGTATCCTGCGCCAGCTGTTTCCCCTGTTCCGTAAGGCAGACTTTTTTCTTCCGGCGTCCCGCCGGTTCCAGATAAACGAAGCCTTCCCTTTCCAGTTTTCGAAGCGCGGAATTTACCGTCTGTTTGCTGATGCTGGATAGCCTGGTAATGTCCTGCAGCAGGCATGCTTCTCCCTGGCTGCAGATTGTATATAAAATTATCAGTGCGCTGTCCGACAGACCAAGTTTCCGCGCTGCCACGTGATAGACGGCGTCTATTTCGTTCCACAGATGATGGAATTGCCTTGCCATCAAATCTTCCATTGTGAACCACTCCTTAAGTACGATTTCGTACCTATTGTAGTACGAAATCGTACTTTTTGTCAAGCATTGTCCTCGTTCTTTCCGCGGCGGGCCGGTTTGCTGTCATCTTGTCATTGCTCCGTCCATAAACTTCCCGGCCATTCTTTTGTGTTTTCTTCGCTATGCTTTGAAACAAAACAAAAAAGTCTTCTCCCGGAATCCATGGGAGAAGGCTTTTTTCTCTGCAAAGACGGCGGCGTTCTGCCGCCATCCGGTTTTATGGCAAACGGCATTTTAACGCGATAGCCCCATTGCCGCAAACGGGATTCTGCGCACAGGATATTCCCCGGTTACAGGATCCGGCGCTGTATAGTCGCAGAACATGGCCTCTTCCCGGCTGTAAAGAAGCGCCGCGCCGCGTTTTGTTTCCGGCGGACAGGGCTGCCGCGCCTGCATCCACCGCTTTGCCTGTTTCAGCCTGCTGTCCGGAATTCGCAGCACCTTCGGAAGATAGCCCGACCGGTCGCTTTTGATGCGATCCTCCGCCATCACATCCCGCAGGCGTCCTTGTTCGATGCCCGGCAAGCCGGAAAACCAGCGATACAGCATTTCTGTCAAACCATCCAGCGCCACCCCTTCCGGTTTTATCTGCTGCCCCATTTCCCAAAACAGGACAAACGGACGCTTGCCCGTAGCAGTCAGCACATATTCCACCGTTCCCCGGAACCGGCCGCTGTGAAACACCCGGTCGAACACCGCCTCCATGCGGGACAGCCCCTCCATTTCCTTCCGGGAAATCCATGGGGTTTCCAGCACCTGATACGGCGGCGCAGCGGCCGCCGTACAGGGATATTTCTCCCGATTTTCCCGCATAGGCGAGCCGTACAGCAGCTTTAAAAATCCCAGCTGGAGCATATGCGGCCGCAGAAAAAATCCTTTGTCAAATCCCTCCGCAAAACACGCCAAATCTTCCAGCGGAAGCCCGGCAATGAGATCCAGGTGAATATGAATGTTTCCAAATTCCACCAGCCGCCGAATATTCCGGCAAAGCGCGTCTGTATCTGTTCGCCGGCGGATTTTTTCCAGTGTCCTTTCATGAAAACTCTGCATTCCGATTTCAAACTGGATGGCGCCCCTGGGCGCCGTGCGCAGAACCTCCATTGTCTTGTCGTCCAGAATATCCCCTGCGATTTCAAAATGAAAGCGCACCCCTGCCGGGATTTCTTTGCCGTATCGCCGGATGAGAAACGAAAATATCTCCCGTGCACGCTGTCGGTGGGCGTTGAAGGTACGGTCTACCAGTTTTACGGTTTTTGCCCCGCTGTTTGCCAGAAGCAACATCTTTTTTTTCGTTTGCTCCAGATCAAAAAAACGTACGCCGCCGCACCTGCCGGACAGACAAAACGCGCAGGAGTACGGGCAGCCCCGGGAAGTTTCCAAGTAGGCGATCCGTCCCTTCAGCCGCTCCAGATAATCCTGGGTGTACGGCGACGGCGGATCCTCATTGGAAATATACGGCGGCGCCGTAAGTACCGTTCCGTCCGGCCCTCTGCCGCAGATGCCGTCGCTGCCCGCCGGGTTTTTGCCCGCCTGCAGATCGGAAAGCAGCCGGGCGAAAGGATATTCCCCCTCGCCGGACACAACAAAATCCACCCAAGTCTCGCCTTCGAAGAAGGCCGCCGGGCGGTATCCCACCTCCGGCCCGCCCAAAATTAACACCATTTCCGGCCGCTGCCTTTTTATCATGCGCCCCAGGCGGCATACCATTTCAATGTTCCAGATATAGCAGCAAAAACTCAGGACATCCGGCTGTTTTTCCAAAATCCGCTGCCACAGCGCTCCATCTCCTTCGTTTACCGTCCCCTCTACAATCTCGGCGGAAATTCCTTCTCCGCCATAGGCCCGCAGACCTGCCAGCAGGCAGTAAGGGGCGGGGGACATATGGATATAGTTGGAATTGATGGAACAGATCACCGCGCGCATACCAGTCTCCTCTCTGCCGTCTTTAAAGCCGCTGCCCGCAGTTTGGGCAATAGGAAAAGCTTTCTTCCGCCGGATAACCGCAGTGCCGGCAGATCCGCTGTCCCCCGCATGCCTCGGAAAAACACAAACTGTCCGGATCGATGGAATCCACCTCTCCAGCGGCAATGCGTTCTCCCAACTCCTTGGGCAGCAGGGCCGCGCCGCCGCAGCAGGTGATCCTGGCATAATACTGCTTGTTCCACCGAAACAGGGGGATAAAAAACAGACTGAAGCACATGCACGTCAAAAACACCTCCAGCCGTCCGTAGCGGCCGCAGCGCTTGCAGCGTATGCTTTGAGAAAAGTCCAGCTGCTTTTCCCGCGGATTGATTCCCATAATAAAAAACATTTGGGGTTCCCCCTTTTTGTACCCAGGCCGCTGCCGGGTGTCCTAATAATAAACCGCGCCTTCCTGGCGCAGGATCATTTTACCGTTTTGCACCGATAACACCGATACAGCACAGTTCTTCTGCACCTTGCCATGCCAGAAATCCCCCGGTCCCTCCATATTGACTGTGGAAAGGAGGCCCCGCACCGCCGCGCCATGCGTCGATACCAACACCGTTTTGTCCGCAAGGGACGGCGTATGGATAAGCTCCTGCAAAAACGCCGTCGTCCGCGCGCAAAGCTGGGATATGGATTCCCCGCCCGGCGGCGGCATATAACGATCCGGTGCGGTAAAAAACCAGTCAAATTTTCGGTCCGGCACATTATATCCCTCGCCCCGGCTGATCAGTCCTTCGTATACGCCAAACCCAATCTCCAGCAGCCGGGGATCTTCCACCACCGGCACGTCCCGGCCGGCCAAAAGGATCTTCGCCGTCTCACAGGCCCGGGCAAGCGGACTGGTATACGCCCGTGCAAAAGGTACGTCCTGCAGCGCCTCCGCCGTCTTTCGGGCAAGGCGGCGGCCTTCTTCGTTCAGCGGAATATCTGACCGCCCCTGCAGCCGATATGCCTTATTCCAATCCGTCTGCCCATGGCGGATAATATAAATTTCCATCGTTGAAACTTCCTGTCGTGATTTCTATAAAAACAGTTCCGGTTCCGCCCGGCGGGCGTATCCAAGTTCCAGTTCTTCTTTGTGATATAAATATCCAGGATCGTCGTAATATTTTGCACCTTTGGGACATTTTTTTACGCATGCTCCGCATTTGATGCAGATTCCGGTATATTCCCGCACGTTTTCCGGACGGATGGATCCCATGGGACAAACCGCGGCGCAAATCCCGCAGTCATCGCAGGTATCTTTTGTTTTGGGCTTGACCTTCAGAATGTTGACCGGGGTTCCCTTTCGATCCCTAGGCTGATAATACGGCCGGTAAGGACTTTCTCCCGCCACCGCCACCGGCGCCTGCAGGGTCTCTTCCAGGTCATGGTGCAGCTTTTCCCAAATCTCTTCCGCAAACTGGTCTGCCGTTTCCAGGTCGGAAGTATCCGGCCGGTCTTTTGCCAGGGTATCCGAAAAAGAATGTTCCCCCACAAAAGCTCCGGCAGCAATGGTGTGAAATCCGTCTTCCTCCAGAATATCCCGCAGCTCGATCAGACCATCGTCATAGTTTCGGTTTCCAAACAGCACCACCGGCACCGCCAACGCGCCGCCGCCCCGGATGGTTTTCAAATACGGCAGCAATACGTTTGGCACCCTCCCTGCATAGACCGGCGTACCAAAGATCACGATATCCCCCGGTGCAAATTCCACTGGCGTTTCCCGCCGGCCCGGCAGGGTAAAGTCTATGCATTGCACCGCTTTGCCCAAATGCGCGGCAAGGCGGCCGCTGATGCGCCGGACAATCTTTTCTGTCGTTCCCGTTCCGCTGAAAAACATTCCATACACAGCCTGTACCATTCCATTTCCCTCCTGGATCTTTTGTTCTGCTATAATTCATACCATGATGCCGTCCATCTGTCAACCGCCTGCGCATCTTGTGTCTGCATCCTTTCGAAACGGAAAAACAGCCCCGACCATACAGTCGAGGCTGTTTCCCATGCCGTTCCTTTTCCCCGCTTGGCGCCGGAAACGCTTTATCGAACCGGAGTGTTCCTTTCCGCAGTTTCTTCCGTTTCCTCCAGCTTGAAAATAACCGGCCGTAATCCGTCGTTGCAGCTGCAAATCGCGACGCCCGGTTGTTTCACCCAATCACCGTAATAAAAAACCTCTTTTCCAGCTCCATGGGCCAATGCAAACACATACTGGTAAATTGCTTTCCAGGCTTCGTCGCAAAACCCTTCCGGTTTGGCATAATCCGCGTAAAACACTTGCCCTGCTTTCAGCATAGGACAGGCGGTAAACCCCTCGCCGCCATATTCTGCGGCAAGTTCCCGGTCCAGAGTCGTTTTCAGCACGGTTATTTTTACTTTTTTCACACGAACTGCCCCTTTCGCAAACGGGTTTTACCGCTTAGGATATGCAGTGGAAACCAGTACCTTTCCGGCTGTGATCTTCATGCCTTCCTCGATGTCTTCCAGATGAAACCGTCCCGTTACCATCTTACGCATATCAATGCGGCCGGAAGCCATCAGTGCGATCACGTCCGGATAAATTCCCTGACCAGACTGGCCGTTGGACCCGCTGATGGTGGCGGCGTTAAACTGCCAGTTGTAAATATCCACTGGTGTAATATACGGCGGATGGCCAATCTGCACGGTTTTGCCGCCGATGGCAAGGGATTTTGCCATCACCGGATATGTAAATTTGGACGCGCCCGCGCATTCCGCGAACAAAGAGATGCCTGCGCCGTTGGTAAGATCCATCAGCATTTCCGCCTGTTCGTCAGCAGAAGCAAAGCTTGTCGGGTCAAATACATAATCCGCGCCGCAGTTTTTCGCAAGTTCTACCCGCTCCGGCACGCTTTCAAAGGCAATGAGCTTCGCCGCGCCAGCCGTTTTCATCAGAGAAACCGCGGCAAGCCCAATCGGGCCGCAGCCAAAAACCACCACATGGCCGCCGGGACGGATGCCGCCGCCGCGGACAAACAGGCCGTTGTAGGCAACGCCGGTGGGTTCGATCATAGCGCCCAGTTCCAGCGCCGTCATTTTATCTCCGTAAAAGTTTACAATGTCATTTAACAGATAGCAGTATTTTGCCCGAACGGTTACATATTCCGCAAAACCCCCGTCATAGGTGAGACCAGGCTCCTCCAGGTTTTTGCACTGGTTAAACATTCCCCTGCGGCATGCGTCGCACTCGCCGCACCAGTTCATAGATTCCACGGATACCAGATCGCCGACTTTCAGCCGTTTTACATCTTTTCCAACTTCCACAATTTCCCCGGAAAACTCATGGCCTGTGATAATCGGGTATTTGCTGTGGCCGTTATACATGGTATAGCCTTCCTCGTCTTTTTTCAGCAGATGCACATCGGTCCCGCAGATACCAGCCGCACCGACTTTCAGGAGCACTTCGTCCTCCCCGCACACCGGCATAGGACGGTCTGTAACAGAACCTCTTATGTTTCTCCAGATGTTTGCGCCGCGCAGCGACCGCTTGTCGTTCTTTTCTTTCTCCGACAGTTTGTATCCCGGCTTTGGATCAAAGTCCGCTTCTACATAGAACGCTCTCATATGGTTTTCCTCCATTACAAATTTTTTTGTTGTTCCGCCGCCTGCCGCGGCGCTTTGGCCATAGCGCTTCTGTATGGTTTTATCATATCATATTCCCGCCGTTTTGCGCAATGCGGCATGGAAAGAGAAAATTGTTTTTATTAATGAATGAATATGATATATTAATGCGATTCTGGCGGTTTTTTTGCACTTTTCGAATGTGAAAACACTTCACCTTGGCATTCCTTTTTTTCGCTGTTTATATCTTGCTGTATTTTTCCTGCTTGCTTTTATTTTTTTCCCTTTTTCCCTGCTTGATTTTTCATTTCTTGCGGTATTCCGGATGTCTGCCCTTCTCTTGTGCGCGGCGCCTGTCTGACCGCCGGCAAAACGCCATATGGGCGCGTATGCTGCTGTGCATACGCGCCCATATGAAAAAATAGAAAAGAAAAAAAGAAACTTGCTTCGAACAAATCCTTGCCGCGCAGCGGCTCAGGAGGCGTTTCGCATAGAGCGCTTTAAGGAGTCCGTCACCATTGCAAGATAGATGACAATTCCCTTCACCACCGGATAAAGATACGGTGTCACACCCAAAACGCCCAGGCCGTTTTCAATGGCCTGATAAAAATACACGCCTACCAATGTACCGGGGATCAGCGTACCAACGCCGCCGAACAGGCTGGTGCCGCCCAGCACAACGGCGGTAATGGACAAAAATTCCATCCCGTCGCCTATGTCCGCAGGAATGGCCTGGCCTACGTTTGCCACCTGAATCAGCCCCGCAATGCCGGCAAACAGCCCGCACAGAACAAAGGAAAGCGCCACGGTTTTCGGCACATGAATACCAACCTTGGCCGCGGCTTTCCGGTTGCAGCCTACTGCCTGCACCCGCCGGCCAAAAGGCGTAAACTTATAAATCAGCGCCATAACCACAATCAGCGCCACACTGATGAAAATCAGGGATGGAATCCCCAAAATGCTGGACCCTACAAACTTTTTAATGGGTTCCGTGGTCAAAATTCTGGATTCGTCAATCAAATAGGTAGCGCCCCGCAACAGAGTCTGCATTCCCAGGGTAACCAAAAAGGAGTTGATCTTTAATTTTGTAATCAGCACTGCGTTCACCGCGCCGAGAAGCGCGCCGAGCAGGATGCTCAGTACGGTTGCCGCAAAAATCGGCATACCGAGTTTTGTGATGCTCACCATCCATACCATAGCGCAGACGCTGGCAATGGAACCCACCGACAAGTCGATCTCTCCGGTCAGCAGCACAAACGTCATCCCAATGGAAACAATGAGCAGCGGGCTGGCGTTTACCAGCAGCCCCTTCATATTCGCCGCCGTCAGAAACGTATCCGGCGCCAGCACCGCGTATACAATCAGCAGCACAATGACCAGCGCGTACAGCGCATAGTTGATGCAAAATTTCTTGATCCGTAAATTGCGTTCGTATTCCATTAACCCACCGGAACGCATCGCATTGCTTTTTTCCATAACTGTCTCACCTCATTTTACTCAATTATACGCAATATGACATCAGCAGGTCTTTGTCGATTTCCTTTTTGTCGACACAGGCTGTAATCTTACCTCGGTTGATAACCAGCACCCGGTCGCTCAACTCTGAAATTTCCTCAATTTCGGAGCTGACAACCAACACAGCCGTTCCTTCTGACGCAAGCTGATGGATGAGCTTATGGATTTCCGCCTTGGCGCCTACGTCAACGCCCCGCGTTGGCTCGTCCAGCAAAAAGATCTTCGGCGCGCGCATGAGCCATTTTGCCATAATGACCTTTTGCTGGTTTCCGCCGGAAAGCTGTTCGGCTTTGACGTCTGCACTGGGCGTTTTAATATTCAGCTTCTTTATATATTCTTCGGTGGCCGTTTTCTGGGACTTAAAATCCAGCAGGCCATGCCGCACAAACCTGGACAGGTTGGGTGCCGCTACATTTTCCCAAATGCTCCACGGCAGGAAAATTCCGTCGTCATGACGGCCCTCGGTCACATAGCCGCAGTAATCGCGGAGCTTGGAAAACGGAACCGGCTCCAACTGGCCGCCGGCTTCCCTGGCCACATATACCTTGCCTTTGTCCGCTTTGTCCAAGCCATAAATCGCCCGCATCAGCTCGGTTCTGCCAGACCCCATCAGGCCCCACAGACCCACGATTTCCCCGGCGCGGATTTCAAAGCTCACATCCTTCAGCACCCGGCCTCTGGACACATTTTCCACCTTGAACACCGGCTCTCCAATGCTGCTTTTCGTTTCGTCCGACTGCACCACTTCGCCGCCGACCATATTCTGAATGATCGTTTCCTTGGTAACCTCATCCTTTGTTCCGGAAACCACCAGCTTCCCGTCCCGCAGCACAACAATCCGGTCGGATATCTGCTCCAGTTCGTCCAGAAAATGGGAAATGAAGAAAATAATTGCTCCCTGCTTTTTCAGGGACTCGATTACTTCAAACAGCCGTTCCTTTTCCTGATACGAAAAGGTGGAAGTCGGCTCGTCAAACAGGAGAACTTTTCCGCCGCAGGAAAGTGCCCGGGCGATTTCCACCATCTGCCGTTCGCCGATGGGAAGATCCCCCACCTTTGCCCTGGGGTCAATGTCGCATCCCATCATCCCAAGATATTTCTTTGCTTCCGCATAGAGCCGCTTGTAATTCACGCGGCCCTTCAGCCGGGAAATGGCGATATTTTCCGCCACCGTCATATATTGAAACATTACCGGCTCCTGGTGGATAAAACCAATGCCATGCTGCTCCGCCTGCTGCGGGGTGTTCAGCGTAAGTTCCGTTCCGTTCAGCAGGACTTTTCCCTCTGTCGCCGGGCTGACGCCCCCTAAAATGTTCATAAGCGTGGATTTTCCGGCGCCGTTTACACCGATCAACCCCAGTACCTCGCCGCTGTATGCGTCAAAGCTGACATTGTCCAGCGCCTTTACGCCAGGAAAAACCTTTGATATATTTTGTATGGATAATACTGCTTTTTCTTCCATAATCCTTACCTGCTTTCCTGACTTCTGTTTCGGATCACATCAAAATAAGTAACCAGCACAATAATTGCGCCTTTGATGACATAGGTGACAAAATATTCCACGTTCATCAGATTCATAACGTTGGAGATTACGGACATAAACAGGCATCCGACAAACGTACCCACAATGGAGCCTTTGCCGCCGGAAACACTGGTGCCGCCTAAAACAACGGCGCACACAATGTCCATAAACATAGACTGCTGTCCAAGCGACGGACCGGCGGCGTTGGATCTCGCCCCTGCCACTACGCCCGCAAGGCCATACAGTCCGCCGGCAATCATATAGGCAAAGAAAATGATTCTGCCGGTTTTGACGCCGTTGACCCGGGCCGCCTTTTCATTCACGCCCACGGCAAACACCGACCGGCCAAATACGGTTTTGGTCAACACGATGTGCATAATCACCGTAACCGCCACCAAAATCACCGCCTGCACCGGAATCACGCCGAACAGCTTGCTGGAAAAAAGATCCGAATACAATTCCGGCATACCGCTCAGACTTCGGGCGCCGGTATACCAGTTGGAAATGCCGGATGCCACCGTGGACACCGCCAGCGTGACAATCATCGGCACCATCCGCAGCTTCGCGACGGAAAGACCGTTGATTACTCCAAACAAAAGTCCTACCGCAAGAATGACAAGCACGCCCAGCAGCACGCTGCCCGTGTTCAGCATTACGCTCGCGCCGCAAATGGCAGACAGCGCCATAACCGTGGGGCAGGAAAGGTCAATGCCCGACGTAATCATAACAAACGTCAGGCCAATGGCCATCAGCCCGGTGGTGGACGCCGTTACAAAGATATTGGAGATGTTTCTGACACTTAAAAATTTTGGCACCACAATGGCAAGGATAATGACAAACACAATGCCTGCAATCAGCATAATCATGTTGGGATCCTTTAAATTTATTCTGCCCGGCGCCTTTTTTCCTGCGGTTGTTCCAACCGCTTCTTTTGCATGCAAACTGCTCCCTCCAAACTGCATAGGATTATACTGACATGTCGCCCGGGAAAATTCCCGGGCGGCGTGTCTTTTTCGCTATAAAAATCTGTAACTTAATAATTCAGAGACCAGAGCGTGTCAAATCCGTCGATGTTTTCCTGATCGACTACCGTTGCCTGGCAGGCAAATTTCTTGGCTTCGCCCAGACCCTGTCCTTCAATAAAGTCCAGCACTACCGGCGCCGCGGCATCCGCCATCGCGCCTACGTCATATGCCGCGTCATAGTCCAGATAACCGCCCTGGATCTGTTCAATGGCCGCCGGGAATACGTCGCAGCTGCCGTACCAAACATGATTCGGGTCGGTGTTCGGCACCCATTTGCCCGCATCTTCCAGCACAGTCTGCACTGCGGTAGCGCTCATGATATCCGATGCAGAGAGGATGCAGTTGGAATCGGAATAGGACTGGTAGGTGGAAGTAAGGTTGGTCAGCGCCTTGTCCGCGCTCCACTCGGTGGGCACCTGTACGGCGATTTCATAACCATATTCCTTGGCTGCCTGGTCAAATCCCGCGATCC
The DNA here is from genome assembly GCA_934395135.1 of uncultured Eubacteriales bacterium. Lineage (GTDB taxonomy): Bacteria > Bacillota > Clostridia > Oscillospirales > Butyricicoccaceae > CAKRRK01. Next base: position 159,700 of record CAKRRK010000002.1, read on the forward strand.
GGTTGGTGGCGTTAATGTCTCCCAGGTCACCGATCAGCTCGATGATGTTCACCGCTTCCACGCCTTCTTCTTTCATCCGCTCAAACAGCGCAACGCCGGTGTCATACGCCTGCTGGGTGGAATCCAGCCCGATCCATGCGTCCGGCTGTTCTCCGCCTTCCGATACATCCCGGTCATAGGTCAAAAACGGAATGCCCGCTTCCCGCGCGGAAGCGATGGAAGTTTTAATCGCATCCATATCATAAGGATAGCAGAAAATCGCGTTCACTTCCTGTGTGATAAGGTCCTCAATGTCGTCCGCCTGCTTCTGCGTATCTTCCCCAGATACAACATGGATCCATTCTACGCTGGTATATCCCCGGTCCAGCGCCTCTTTTTCTACCGCCTGCTCCAGAGTATCCTGCATTGCGTAATACAGGGAGTCGTTGCAGACAGACCAGGAAAATCCAATCGTAAGGGCGCCCTTTTCGCCATCACCGGCCGGCGCACCGCCGTCGTCTGACGGGGCGGACGTATCGCCACAGCCCGCAAACAGGCACATAGCCATAGCAAACGCCAGCAAAATCGCTAAAAACTTTTTCATTCTATCTCCTCCTGTTTCTTACGATGCGCATGACAAATTTTGTACATTTTTTATTTTTTTCTTTCATTTCTTTGAATTATTTTGCGCATCTTCTGGTTTAGTTTACATTATATTCATATTTTCAGGCTTGTCAACCCAATTTTTTCTTTAATTTTTGTTTTATTTTGATTTTTTATTTAATTTTTTAAATTTTCTTGACTTTTATGCCGTATTTTTCCATCGGTCTTATGTTTTTTTTCGTGTTTTTTCCCAAAATATTCTTCCATTTTTTTCACTTTTCTTTTGTTTTCTCCGCTTTTTCCACAAACCACGCCGCACCTTTCCGCCAGTCTTTTTCCAGGCCTGTTTTCATTTCTTGTAATATTTTATTTTTTTATTTGTTTTTTCCGTACTTATTTGATAGAATTGTATATGATATAAGTCTTATGAATTCGTGGTGATCCTTTTGAAAACCTTTCGCGGCGAATTGATGCGCTTTTTCTGCATCATTTTTCTCATTGTTCAGTTTGTCCTGACGTTTGTATGTCTGTATGCCATCCGTTCTTCTGCCATTGACTATATTGCCCGTTCCCACACCGACTCCCTGTCTATGATCAACCAGCGTCTGGATATGATCAAAAACAGTTCGCAGACCATTCTGAATTTGTTTTCCGACAACAGCGCCGTCAATAAAGCGCTGAACGCGCCTTTCATCCGCCGCAGCAAGCTTGCGGAAATGAGCGCTTATATCTACAGCGAAAAGCTGAAAAGCAGCCGAGTCATCGAAGAGATGAATCTGCCGTTTTATATCACGGTCCTGGGCTATAACGAATTTAAATATACCAGCCAGCCCGGAAAAGAATATTACGATTATGACCAGATCAAAAAACAGCCCTGGTACAAAAGCCTGTGCGCTTCCCGTTCCCAGGAACCGGTGTTTGTCTCCAATGTCATTGACCGGGATTTTCTTGGCCACGACCGGCGCGTGTTTGTTGCGGCGCAAAACTGTTTCGGCGAATGGAACTTATACCGCGGCTCGATTCTGGTGTGTATTAAAGAAAATGTATTTTACCAGTCCTACAAAGACCTTCTCAACGAAGACACCAATATTTATATCGTGGATGCCGACGGCCTGAAGTTCGGTCTGCACTACGAAGTGGGGACGGAAAACCGGCATGTCCGCCAAAGCACCGCGGATTTTCTCAGCAGCGACAAACCATACGACATCCAGACCATCGACGGGCGGCGCACCCTTGTCACCAAAATGACCTCGGACATTACCGACTGGACCATTGTCAAAGAAGTCTCTCTGGAAGCTGCCTATGGTTCTTTTGACACGGTGATGTATCGGGTTGCCTTTACCATTATGGCGTTTACCGTTTTGATGATCGCCGTCATCTATATGCTCACCCTGCGAATGACCCGGCCTCTGCGGCAGCTCAATACCGCGATTTCCAACGTCGGGCAGAGAAAACAGGAACGCATCCCGGTGGATCACCATTATCTCGAAATTTCCCAGCTTTGCAGCAGTTTTAACAGCATGCAGGACCGTATCACCGGCCTTCTCCATAAAATCCAGGAGAACGAAGCTCAGATCCGGGAAACCGAACTGAACTTCCTGCGGGCACAGATCAACCCGCATTTCCTCTACAACACCTTGTTTTCCATCAAATGCACGGTGGAAATGGGCAAAGAAGAGGAGGCCAGCAAGATGCTTTCCCTCCTTATCAGTATCCTCCGCAGCAGTTTAAGCGTCCATACCGACGCTTCTACCCTCCTGGAAGAATTTTCGAACCTCCAAACCTATATCTCCCTGCAGCAGCTCCGATACGGCAGCAAGCTCACCTATCGCATCGACCTGCCGCAGGAATTGGAACAGGCAGCCATTATGCGCAATCTGTTGCAGCCCATTGTAGAAAACGCCATTTTCCATGGCATTGAACCAAAAGGCGGCGTGGGTGAAATCACCATCACCGCGGAAGCGGAGGACGGCAAACTCATCATCGCCATCCATAACGACGGCGTGGATATTCCGCCGGAAAAACTCTCCACTCTGCTCTGTGATACCACCCCGTCCAAAAAAGGGCACATCGGCCTGCAGAATGTGCACAGCCGAATCCAGCTGTATTACGGCGAGGCATACGGTCTTTCCATTGTCTCCGGCTCCGGTCAGGGCACCACGGTGACCGTTACGCTTCCCATTCTAAAATCCGACGGAGGAAATTTGCTATCATGAAAAAAATCTTGGTTGTAGACGACGAGCTTCCCATTCGGGAATGGCTTAAAATCACCATTGAAAAACAATGCGGCGACGCTGTTCTGGTGCAAACCGCTGTAAACGGCAAAGACGCCTGGGAGATTTACCAGCAGACCCGTCCCGACATTGTCTTTACCGATATCAAAATGCCGGTGATGGACGGATTGGAGCTTACCCGGCGTATCCGCGGCGCAGATCAGGATGCCTATATTGTCATTCTCACCAGCTACAGCGATTTTGAATATGCCAGAATCGCGTTTTCCAACCACGTCAGCGACTATATTTTGAAAACGGAAATCTCCGGGGAGAGCCTGCGGCAGATCATCGACCGGCATTCCCAGACGCAGCCCCGGGCGCCGCACCTCGAAATCCCCACCCTGGAAGAATACTGCGCCGCGCTGGAAGACTATGTGCAAAAAGGCGGCAAAGAGCCTTCCCCGCGGTACTCCTTCGTTGTTCCGGACGCAGCATATTTCTGTGTGGCGCTGCAGCTTGCGCCGGGAGAGCATGCCAATCTCCCCACGGATACCAATATGGAGTGCCTGTTCAGCGCCACGCTGGAACATCATGTTTCTCTTGCATGCTTTGGCCTTGGCAATATTGCAAACACTTTGATGCAGACGCAGGCGGTGTTTGCGTTTGTCCAGCATCTGGAGGATGTAAACGAGCATCATGTCATTTCTTTCAGCCGCCCCAAAACCAATGCGCTCAATCTGCCTCTCACGGTGAAAAACGTAGTCTCCGGGCTGCATGGGGCCTTTTATCAGCCGGGATATATTTTCCCGGAACAAATCCCTTCCGCTTTTTCTTCCCCCGCCCTGCTCACAGAACTGGGCGCGCGGTATCTGAAAATCACACAGGCGCTCCAGCACAACTGCCGCGCCGAAGCCAAAAGCCTTCTGCAGGACTTTTTCCTCTATGTGGAAAACACCAAGCCCCTCCAGGTCTCTTATATAAAAGAGTTGTGCAAAAAAATCTGCCTTCTTTTGTTCTCCCTTCAGTTGGCGTCCCAGGAGCTGGCGCAGGAAAAGGCCGCCGGCACTGACGCCGCCATTGACCAGGCTCCCTCCCTTGACGCGCTGCGGAATTTTGTTCTCGGGGAATTTGATCGTATCTCCTCGGATATTCCCGATCTTCCCACCAAAAACACTGCCATCCGCAAAGCGGCGCAGTACATTGCCCTCAACTATAAAACGGTTTCCGGCTTGTCCGAAGTGGCGGGCTTTGTCAATCTGAATCCGGAATATTTTTCCCGCCTGTTTAAAGAGGAGACCGGGCAGACATTCAATTCCTATCTCAATGAATACCGCCTGAACAAAGCCGCGGAACTTGTGGCAAATTCCAACAAAAAACTATCGGACATCGCAAGCGACGTAGGATTTTCCAGTCTCAGTTATTTTTCCAAAAAATTCAAGCGCCATTTTGGTGCAAATCCATTCAGCTATAAACAAGGGGACCGTCTGTCGGATGGTCCGGACGACGCCGCGCTTCCTCCGTCATAAATTCAAACAGCAAAGGGGCTCTTTCTTTCGAAAGAGCCCTTCCTTTATTCTTGCAAAAACCGAAGCTTCCCTGCGGATTTCCCCCATTCTATCACCGCCACCGGCAGAAGAGACAATGCCGCAGCTGCGACATACAGTCCCGCTGGCAGCACCGTCATTTCAAACGCCGCCCGGAGAGGCGTCAGAGCCGCAAGCAGCGTCAGTCCAATGGAAATCGCCGCCGCGGCGTTCAGCCGCTTGTTTTGAAACACTCCAATGGCAATTAGGGGTTTCCCGGACCGCATCGGAAAGGAATACATAATCTGGGACAACGACAACACAAGAAAGGCCATTGTCCGCCCGTCTTCCACCGTTCCCCCGCGGCGGCAGCCCCACCAAAAAGCGGCCAGCGTAACCGCACAGAACATAGCGCCCTGCAGCAGCACCTGCCGCAGAAGGCCGCCGGCAAAAATCCCCTCGTTTTTCCGCCGCGGCGGCTTCGTCATACTGTCTTCGTCGGTCTTTTCCACCCCCAAGGCAATGGCGGGCAAAGAATCCGTCACAAGATTAATCCAAAGAAGCTGGATGGAAATTAGCGGCGACAGGCGCCAAAACACCATAGACAACAAAACAGCCAGCACCTCGCTGCTGTTGGTGCCCAGGAGAAACGCTATCACCTTCCGGATGTTGGCGTAAATCCCACGCCCCTCCCGCACCGCCTCTACAATCGTGGCAAAATTGTCGTCTGTCAAAGTGATGTCCGCCGCTTCTTTCGCGGCGTCCGTGCCAGTGATGCCCATGGCGCAGCCGATGTCCGCGGCTTTCAGCGCCGGCACGTCGTTCACGCCGTCCCCTGTCATCGCTACGATTTCTCCCCGCTTCTGCCAGGCCTTTACCACACGGATTTTATCCGCCGGGGATACTCTTGCATAAACAGAGATATGCCGTACGTTCCGGACCAGTTCTTCCTCGTCCATAGTTTGGAGCGTCCCGCCGTTGACCGCCTCCTCCCCTTGCTGCAAGATACCAAGTTCTCTTGCAATGGCAGACGCCGTCACAACATGATCGCCGGTAATCATCACCGGCCGTATGCCGGCACGCCGGCAGCAAGCCACGGCTTTCTTGGCTTCCACTCTGGGCGGATCCATCATTCCAATCAACCCTGCAAAGATAAGGTTCTGCTCCATTTCCTCCCCCTGCAGCGCCTGGGGCGGGGCAGGCAGTTCTTTATAGGCCACCGCGATAACCCGCAAAGCATGGTTTGCCATATCTTCGTTGACAGCGGCGCCTTGTCTGGTATCTCCCTGCACGCACAGACGCTCCACACTGTCAAACGCCCCTTTGACAATGACATAATAACTTCCGCCCGCCTGACACAAAACGGACATGCGCTTTCGGTCGGAATCAAAGGGAAGCACCCCTGCTCTGGGATACCGGCGTTCCGCCTCCTCTTTTTGTATGCCTTCCTCGTAAGCGGCATAGACAATGGCAGTTTCCGTCGGATCGCCGATGTGTTCTACTTTCCCGCCTTCCACCCGTATCATACCGTCGCTGCACAAAGTGCCGAACAGAAGCAGCTTTTTCCCTTCCGGTGACAGATTCCCTATGGTCTCCCTGCGGCCGTCTGCAGTATAAACCTCCGTCACCGTCATCCGGTTTTGCGTCAGAGTGCCTGTTTTATCCGTGCAAATGACAGAAGCGCTGCCCAGAGTTTCCACCGCCGGCAGCCGGCGAACCACCGCTTTTCGCTGCGCCATTCGCTGTACGCCAAGAGAAAGCACCACCGTGACAATGGCAGGCAGTCCTTCCGGAATGGCAGACACCGCAAGGGAAACCGCGGTCATAAAAATTTCCAGCAGCGGTATCCCGTTTACAAACCCTATCACAAAAATTATGGCGCAAAGCCCCACTGCCGCGGCCCCCAGATATTTTCCCAGGGTTTTCAGTCGATGCTGCAGCGGGGTTTCTCCTTCCGTTTCCTCCATCATTCCCGCAATTTTTCCCAGTTCCGTATTCATCCCCACAGCGGTCACCACCGCAAGTGCCGTTCCATAGGTTGCAAGACAGCCGGCATACGCCATCGTGTGCCGGTCTCCCAGCGGAGCGTTTTCCTGCACCTTCGCCTCGCTGTCTTTTTCCACCGGCACAGACTCCCCTGTAAGGGCGGATTCGTCCACTTTGAACGCGGCGCATTGCAGCAGCCGGCAATCGCCGGGCACAAAATCCCCTGCTTCCATTTTTATGAGATCCCCACAAACCAACTGTTGTGCCGGGATGACCTGCTCTTCTCCCTCCCGCACCACTCTTGCTTTGGGCGCAGAAAGCTGCTTTAAAGCATTCAGCGCCTTTTCCGCCTTGTCTTCCTGCGCCACTCCAATGGCGGCGTTCAGCACCACGATCGCAAGAATGAGCGCCGGCTCCAAATATTCTCCCGTTTCTCCGCCGACATAGGCCGCAGCAAAAGAAATCCCCGCCGCAGCGAGCAAAATGATAATCATAACATCCCGAAACTGGGCGAAAAACCGCCGGATCAGCGGCACAGACGGCTTTTCCTTCAGCCGGTTTTCTCCATACGCTTCCCGGTTCTCCACGATCCTCGCCTGCGACAGGCCGGACTGCGGATTCGTCCCGAATCGTTCTAAAACCTGCTCCTTTTCCATCCGGTACAGCGGCATCGATATCCCTCCATTGTTTTTGTTTATTTTCGTGTCCTGCAAAAAGACAGGCGCGTCAATTCCGCGCCTGTCTTTCCTGCAAGGTACGGCGGCAGCGCCAAATGATACCGCTCGCATAGAAAAAGCTTCCCCGTTCTTCCGGCAGACGCCTCCGGTGCTTCTACTTTTGCGTGATCAGCTCCACTTCAACAGGCATCGCATCCGGTACCACTTCTCCGTCCATCATCTTCATCGCCGTTTCCACTGCGGTGCGTCCCATAAGTTCCGGCTGCTGCGCCACCGTAGCCGCCATCCGGCCCGCCTGCACCGCCGCAACCGCGTCTTCTGTGGCGTCAAACCCTACTACTTGAATCTCTCTGCCTACCGCGTCAATGGCTTCTATTGCGCCAAGCGCCATTTCGTCATTGTGCGCAAACACGCCCTGGATCGCGCTGTCTGCCTGTAAAATGTTCTCCATTACCATCAGGCCCTCCGCTCGATTAAAATGCGCTGTCTGACTTGCGACCACATTCAATTTGCTGTCCGCAATGTCGTGGAATCCCTGTCCCCGATCGATGGCTGCGGACGTGCCGGGCACGCCCTGCAGTTCCGCAACCTTGGCGCCTTCTCCAATGAGTTCCGTCAAATATTCCGTTGCCATGCTTGCCCCTGCCACATTGTCTGAGGCAATCTGGCAGTCCACTTCCACGCCGTTTACCACCCGGTCGATGGAAATAATGCGAATACCTTTTGCCTTGGCGTCGGATACCGCCGGCGCCACGGCATCGGAATCCACGGGATTTACAAGAAGCACCGTTATATTTTTGGAAATAAAGTCTTCGATATCATTGGTCTGTTTGGCGGGGTCATCTCCCGCGTCAATGACGATAAGGTCCGCCCCCAGTTCCCTCGCTGCTTCCCTCGCCCCGTCGGAAAGAGAGACAAAAAACGGATTGTTCAGGGTAGAAACGGACAGTCCTATCTTTCCGTTCCCTTGCAGTGCGCCGTCTGTGTTGGGCGCAGTTTCGCCGTCAATCGTCACTGCACTGCACGCGCTTGTCAGCAACATCAGCCCGGCGGCCAGCGCCGCGCCTACTACTTTTTGATATGGTTTCATCATATCCCACTCCTTTTTATCGTTTTCGGTCGGATAACACAGCCACGAGAATCACAAGACCGCGTATCACATCCTGGTAGTAAGAAGAAATTCCTAAAATGTTTAGGCCGTTGTTTAATACTGCAATAATCAGCACACCAATGAGCGTGCCATAAATTTTTCCCCGGCCGCCGGTCATGCTGGTGCCTCCCAGAGCGGCGGCTGCAATGGCATCCAGTTCATATCCTTCGCCCAGGGTTGGCTGGGCGGAATTAAGCCGCGATAATAAGATCAGCCCGGAAAGCGCCGCCAGCAAACCGGATAAAGCATACACCAGAAGCATGGTTTTGTGGGTGTTCACCCCGGCAAGCTTTGCCGCCCTGCTGTTGGAGCCAGTCGCATACACCCGGCGGCCAAAGGTGGTTTTGTGCAGAAGAAAGAAAACCACCAGAAAAACCAACGCCAGCAGCCAGATTGGCACGGGAATGCCAAACACATTGCCTTTTCCGATAAACTTCAGGGCAAAACTGTCCCCCAGGCCGGAAATGGGTTTTCCGTTTGACACAATCATCGTAACTCCCCGGTATACGGTCATTGTAATGAGTGTGGCGATAAATGGCTGCAGCCGTCCCTTTGTCACCAAAAAACCGCTGACAGCGCCAAAGCCCAGTCCCAAAGCCAGTGCGGCAATCATAGACAAAGGCACCGCCACACCGGCCGCAATCATTTTCGCGCCCAGCACCGTGGTAAGCGCCAGCACCGATCCTACAGACAGGTCGATGCCGCCGGTCAGAATGACGCATGTCATGCCAAACGCAATCAATCCATTGATGGACGACTGCCGCAGCAAGGACAAAAAGTTGCCGCCTGTGCGAAATTCCGGACTGATGATGCTGATTGCCACCACCAGCAAAATCAGAGCAATAAGCGCCCCAAAATCCTGAATGCGGGCAGCTGATGAATTTGCTTTTGTTTTCATCCAATGGTTCCTCCTGTCGCCAAGGTCATAATCTTTTCCTGGTCGGCTTCCTCCCGGTTTAATATACCGCGGACTTTCCCTTCCCAGATTACCATAATCCGGTCGCTCATCCCCAAAACCTCCGGCAGTTCCGAAGATACCATAAGAATCGCAACTCCTTTTGCTGCAAGGCGGTTGATAATGGTATAAATCTCTTTTTTTGCGCCGATGTCCACCCCTCTTGTCGGCTCGTCCAGGATCAGGATATTCGGTTCGGTCATCATCCACTTTGCAAACACAACCTTTTGCTGGTTGCCGCCGGACAGATTCACGCAATTCTGGCGCGGCCCGGCGCAGCGGATGGAGAGTTCCTGTATGGCCTTTTCCACCAATTTGTTCTCCGCCTGTCGCTTTATTACAAAATTCCTGGCAGAAATCCGTTCCAGATTGGTCAGCGCAATATTTTTCTCTATGGACTGCTCCAGCATCAGTCCCTCTGTTTTCCGGTCCTCTGTAATGTATCCAAACCCCAGCCGGATCGCCTGTCGGGGCGATCCGATCCGAACCGGCTTTCCCCGCAAATATATCGTGCCGGTATCATAAGCAAGATTTCCGAATATGGCCTGCATAATCTCCGTCCGGCCGGCGCCCATCAGCCCGGAAACGCCGAGCACCTCTCCCGCTCGAACGGAAAAACTCACCTTGTCAAACACACCGGCTTTCGTCAGATTATCCACCCGCAGAACTTCTTTGCCAATGGACGTGTCCCGCTGCGGATACCGTTCGCCAATTTCCCGGCCAATCATCATTTTTACCACTTCGTTCATATCCGTTCCCGAAATCGGCCGGGTGCCGATGTAGCTGCCGTCCCGCAGCACGGTGATCCGGTCACACAGTTCAAAAATTTCCTCCATCCGGTGGGAAATATACACCATGGACACTCCCTTTTCCTTCAGCGCCCGAATGGTCTCAAACAAGATGTGGGTTTCGCTTTGCGTCAAGGCGGCCGTAGGCTCGTCCATAATAATAAGCTGAGCATCTACCATCAGCGCCTTGGCAATCTCCACCATCTGCTGCTGTCCCACCGACAGTTCCGCCATCACCGCACCGGGAGAAATGGACACCCCCAGTTTTTGCAGAATTTCCTGCGCTTTTGTCCGCATCTTTTTGGTATCGCATACCCCGAACCGGCTGCACAGTTCCTTGCCCAGAAACATATTTTCCTCTACGGTCATATCCGCCAGCACATTCAGCTCCTGGTGAATGAAAACAATGCCGGCCCGTTCCGCTTCCTGCGGATTTTGAAACGAGACGGCCTTGCCATCCACCTGGATGACGCCGCTGTCCTTGGTATAAACGCCGGTTAAAATTTTCATCAGCGTGGATTTTCCCGCGCCGTTCTCCCCCATCAGCGCATGGATTTCCCCGGGCGCAACGGAAATCCCCGCGTCCCGCAGCACCCGGTTCCCTCCGAAAGCCTTGCAGATCCCATTCATATCCATCTGCATCCAGCCATTCCTCCTTTCGTCTTCTTAAAACACACAGGCCGCCTGCAGCAGGATATTGGCATAAGGCGACGCCTCGCCGGTGCGGATCACCGCCCGGCATCCCTCCATGCGGCGCTTCAGCGCCGCATGGGATACAAATTCTGTCTTCGTTTCCGGCAGTAAGGTTTGTATCGCCGTGAAAATTTTCGGGTTCTGTTCGCGGATTTCCTCGGCAAGATAAATTTTTTCCACCTTCATGTCGGCCAGCACCGCAGACAGCACGTCTAAAAACCCTGGAACTCCAAGGGTCAGCGCCAAATCAATCCGCTCCGTTTGGGCAGGAATGGGAAGTCCGCAATCTGCGATGCAGATGGTATCTGTATGCCCCATGCGGGACAAAACGTCGGAAATATTGCTGTTTAAAATCCCATATTTCTTCATAAGGTTCCTTCCTCCTCTGCGGTTGTCCCTATGTTCTTTCGGAACCGTTTTCCTTTGTTTTTTCTCTCCTTTCTATCTTTTCCTCTTTTTCCTGGCATATGAATCTTTTTTCCCGTCCTGCAGCGATTTCTGCTGCAAGAAGAGATATAACATATTCCAGCCTTGACAGATTCCGGAATGTTTGATATATTTTTCTTGGAATTTTGGCTCGCTGCCGGGTGAGCTTCAAAAGGGCGTTTGTTTTTGCATCGTCAGGCCTTTGCAGATGCGAAAACGGGCGCTGTTTTTTTATTTTTTGCGGTATTTGCCGAAAATGCAAAACAGCGGGTGCGCCCATTTCTCAGAAGGAGGTGTATTTACTATGGCATGGCTTTCTCTTCTCGTCGCAAGCGGGCTGGAAATTTTCTGGTCCACGTTTATGAAACTGTCAGACGGGTTTACAAAACCTTTGTTCACTGTACTGACCATCGCCGGAATGCTTGGGAGCTTTTTGTTTCTCTCCCAGGCGACCAAAACGCTGCCTCTCGGCACAGCCTACGCCATCTGGACCGGTATCGGTGCCGTCGGCGCCGTGATTATCGGCGTTGTTGTATTCAAAGAACCAGTGACCGCTGCCCGTATTTTTTTCACCGTGCTGCTCATCAGCGGTATATTAGGCCTGAAACTGACTTCCGGCCACTGAGTCCTTCGCGTCAAACTTCCTCGGTCTGCAAAGCAGAAAATGCCCGGGTAGAATCCTTTTGGTTCTACCCGGGCATTTTTATAATGTTTTATCTGCCTTTCTTCGGAAAAGCCAAAAAAGATTAACGCCGCTTGGCAAACAGCCAGCGGCGTTAATCTTTTGAACTTTATGACAAGTGGGGTCGAAATGGATATCCTCTGATTTCACATGCAGAATTAGGTCGGGGCATGCTTTTCTCCCTTCCACACCTCTGCCTCAATTTACACCGGTACATTATTATGGTATAATTCATATAACATAGCCAAACAAACATATCCACAAACACAAGAAATGGAGGGTACGCCATGAGAAAACTGATATCTTTACTGCTGTGTATCACTCTGTTGGGTGGGACCGCTGTTATGGCGGCAGGGACGGAAAACGAGCTGTGGTCACGTACTGAGCCGGGCGGAGACTTTATCACCTTTCGTCTGCACTATCCGGACAGCGACCAACTGACATGGGCGCAGACGATGCCGCTGACTGTTGCCTATGCCGATACAGATGAGCCTGTCGCGTTGAGCAGTGGTCTGAAGTGGAGCGAATGGCTCTTCGCAACCGTCCCGGCAAAGGACGCGGATCGGCCGCTGAAGGTCGTCATGGGTGAGCCGGCCCGGTTCGAGGACTGCATCAAGGTCTGGGACGGACATGAATATGATGAGGCGCCTTCGGGGACAGATCAGCTGAACCTTCGGGGCATCTTTGTGGGCGATGAAACAGGCAACCTCAATCCAGAGTCTGTCATTACCCGCGCAGAAGCCTTCACGGTGATTTGTCGTCTGCTGTCGCTGGCACCTGCCGGCAATCCCTGTTTCTCCGATGTGACGGCGGATGCGTGGTACTACGATACGGCATCTGCCGCCAAGGCCGCCGGGATCACCAATGAGCCTGAGCAGTTCCGTCCCAACGATCCGGTGACCCGGGGCGAGTTTACCGTCATGCTCCACCGCGCCATGCAGACGGTGGGCTGGCTCGATGGGGAGGAGGACAGTGACGCCGCCTTATCAGATGTGCTTGTCGATGCCGGATCCGTCCCGGAATGGGCGCGGGAGGCATATCTGGCGTTTGCGTTCCGCGATCTGGGGATCCGCACCTATCGGGACACGGAAGAGTTCGATGAGTTCGGCGCTCCGGTACAGGAGGCGCTGGCCGAACACGATAAGGGCGCCACACGCGGCGAGGTCATCGAGTTCATCTATCATACGATGCGTTTCCTGCCTGTCTATCCCTCTGAGGCGGCCATTGCCTACAGGTTTGATGAGGCCATGCCCGTGATCGACGGTTCCACCTCTACCAAACCGTATACCAACACGGTCTATGGTGCGTTGTTCGATAACTATACCGAACATCCCCAGTACCCGGAGGAGCATTCCAAGAGCCATCAGTCCTATGAACGCCTAATCAACGGCGAAGCTGATATCCTCTTTGCCGCCACGAAGCCGTCCCGGGACATCGTGGCGCAGGCCAAGGCAGCCGGCGTGGAGTTGGAGACCATCCCCATTGCCTACGATGCCATGGTATTCTTCACCAACCGGGCGAATACGCTGGAGGGGCTGACGACTGAGCAGATCAAGAGCATCTATGTGGACAACGCCTATGACAACTGGAGCGAGCTGGGTGGGCCGGATGCCGAACTGATCCCATACTGCCGCAATAAAGACAGCGGCAGCCAGTCGCTGATGGAACAGTTCTTCTTGGATGCGCAGGACATACATCCGGATATCCGGCGGGAGACCACTTCACGTTCCATGGAGTCGGTTCTCACCGACGTGCAGGATGCGCTGGTCGTCGATCCGCCGGCCTACGCACTGGGCTACAGCATCTACTACTACTATGAGGGCGCCCGCCGGATTCTGCTCTATCCGGAAGACTCCCTGAAACTGCTGGCCATCGACGGTGTGTATCCCACCGATGAAACCATTGCAGACGGCAGCTATCCGCTCTCGGGCTATAACTACGCGGTGATCCGCGCTGATGCGCCGGAGGACTCCGCCGCACGGCGTATGGTGGATTTTATGCTCTCCCCGGCAGGCCAGCTTTGTGTGATGAACGCGGGATACGGACCGCTCCTAAGCGATTTGAGCCAGTAACAGGAGATAAGGATTTAGAAACTCTCTCGAAATCAAAAAAGAACAACCACCTGTTGATGGTTGTTCTTTTTTATGGTTGCGGGGACGGGATTTGAACCACGCGACCTTCGGGTTATGAGCCCGACGAGCTACCGAACTGCTCCACCCCGCGATATTGCAATGCCTTTCTTAAGGCAAGATATATCATAGCATTAAACTTATGCTTTGTCAAGGATTAACCGTCGGGAAATTTCTTCCATCTTCACCCTGTTGCTATGGCGTGCAGAAAAATTAATCTTTCTGAAAAATCTCAGACAGCCGGTCGGATACTGCCTGCAAAAGCGTCAGAAATTCCCTCGCGCTTTCCGGATAGCCTTCGGAAATTTTCTCCAGCGTGAGATCCGGCAGAGTCACATACTCCTGCTGTACGCCAAATCCCCCGTCTCCGGATAGAATGCTTTTGATGCGCAGCTCCGCCAGCTTGCTCTGGGCGTCGCACAATTTTTCAAAATATTCCGCGCCAAACCGGAATGTCTGGGACGGGTTGCGCAAATCAGCCATATACAGATACCGAAACAGGCGGTAAACCGCAACGGATAAATATAGAACGGCTTCCTCGGTTAGCTGGCGGCTGCCCGCCGCTTCCGTCAGGGACAGCAGAACGTCAATTGAATTTTTAAGCAAACGTTTATTCTGGGATTCCGTCTCTCCGCCGGCGCTCTGCGCACCAGCGCTGATTTTATCCGGCGGCAAAGCGGATCCGTCCTTTGCCATGCTTCTGCCCAGCATATAGTCGCAGGATACTCCATAGTAATCTGCCGCGCGCACAACAAAAGGAAGCCCCGGCTCTCGCAGGCCATTTTCATAATGGCTAAGGAGTGCCTGGGAAACCTCCAGATCGGATGCAGCGATCCTCTGGCTTATTTTTTTCTCTTTTCGCAAAAGCGCTAACGTTCTGGAAAAATCACTCGCCATATGTTACAATATTTCCTTTATAAAATCACATCTATTATAATGTTTTTATTACTATTTGTAAAGTCTTATTTTACATATTTTTCGGCGTAATTCTAAGTTTTTTGTTTATTTTACACCTAATTTGTAACTTTATCTTTAAAAAAATACTGTCTGTAAACACAGAAACCGCCATATATTGCTATCTTGCTTCCGCAAAATCCATATATATGGCGGTTGTAATTTTCCCATTTGCAGCTATCTTTTCCCCGTCGGCAAAATTCTGCTTTTGCAGCAAAAAACGGATTCCACTTTTTTGGAAATCCGTTTTTTGATTCGATCGACTGGGATACCCGGGTGCAAGGCGGTCAGCTTTCCAAATGCCGCCCCAGAAAACTTGCGGCAGCTTCCGCCAGCTTTACTTCCACATCCCCCGCAATGCTTTCTTCATGGCTCTTTAAAATGACAACAGAACCGATTACGTCCCCTTCCGAAATAATGGGAGACGCTACAATTGTGTCCGCGTCTCCATCCCGCAGCGCAGCGATTGGTTTGGCCCCGATGTCCCGTTTGGCAAACGGCAGGCGCTGGTCCATAATCTGTTCCAACTCCGGAGACAACGCCCGTTCCATATAGCTCTTCTTGGAAATACCAGACGCTGCGATCACCGCGTCACGGTCTGTCACCAGCACGGGAAACCCGCCGGTGCGGCTGACTGCGTCTGCGTACTCCACTGCAAAAGTTGATAATTCCCCGATGGGAGAATACTTTTTAAAAATAACCTCTCCGTCGCGGTCGGTATATATTTCAAGCGGGTCGCCCTCCCGGATTCGCATGGTGCGCCGGATTTCCTTTGGGATTACCACACGGCCTAAGTCGTCAATACGCCGAACAATACCTGTTGCTTTCATTGCTTTCTCTCCTTTCTCTTTTCTTTTTACGCAGTTAGCATTTGTATTTTCGTTCAAGTTATGCGAATCATTTCAATTTTATCTGTATTTATCCTTTTCTTCCGCCGTTTCTCCCTCCAGTTTCCTGGTTTCCCTTTTCCTTCCATTTTCTTGACTTTTCCTGCCGCACTGGTTTATGATGAGGATACTCTAAAATGACGATGTTTGGAGGCATATTTATGTCAGACCTTCCGCTTCGGCAGCGCTGCCTGCGCCATATGATAAAAAATCTGCCGGTTCTTCGCTCCAAACTGGAAATTTCCCAAAGCCAGCTGGCGGAAAAACTCGGCGTTACCCGACAGACCATTACCGCCATCGAATGCGGTGCCCGCCCTTTGTCCTGGACTACTTTCCTCGCACTTTGCTTCCTGTTTGACAGCAGCCCCGCTACCCGCCCGCTAATGGAATTGTATGAAATCTGTCCGCCGGAACTGCGGGCGGAACTGACGCAGTTTCCATAGCCTATTTGACTTTTTGGTTTGCCGCAGCTGTGATTTGTTGCACAGGCTGCGGCATTGTTTTGATCCGTCCCTGCCGGACCCGCCTCCTGCAAATCGGCATTTTATCACATTTCACAGGATTTCAACTACAAATCCGACATTCTGCCCAATTTTCCTGTTTTCACCTTCAATACCCAATATATTGTATTTTATCTATTGACACAGCACAAAATAAATGTTATGTTAATATTGTTCCATTTTAAGGCAATTTCCCGCCTTAAAAGATTTGGATCTTGAAAGAAGGTTGAGACAGAGATGAAAGTAATCAAGCGGGATGGACAAACCGTTGACTTTGACCGAAGCAAAATTGTCGTTGCCATTCAAAAGGCAAATCACGCGGTGGAAGAAGACCAGCGTGTATCCGACGAGCAGATCGAAGCCATTGTACAATACATCGAAGGCAAAAACAGACAGCGCCTTCTGGTAGAAGATATTCAGGATATGGTGGAATTCAAACTGATGGAATTCCAGAAATTTGAGTTGTCCAAGGCTTACATTATATACCGTTACACCAGAGCGCTGGTGCGAAAGGCCAACACCACCGACGACTCTATTTTAAGCCTGATCAAAAACAGCAACAAAGACGTGATGGAGGAAAACTCCAACAAAAACGCCATTATGGCGGCGACGCAGCGCGACCTTATCGCAGGAGAAGTCTCCAAAGACCTTACCCGCCGGGTGCTTCTGCCGGAACATATTTCCAAGGCGCATGACGAAGGCGCGATTCACTTTCATGATGCGGATTACTTTCTCCAGCCCATCTTTAACTGCTGCCTCATCAACATCGGCGATATGCTGAATAACGGTACCGTTATGAACGGCAAACTCATCGAAAGTCCCAAGAGCTTCCAGGTTGCCTGCACCATTATGACTCAGATTATCGCTTCGGTCGCCTGCAGCCAGTACGGCGGCCAGTCGGTAGACATCAGCCATCTCGGCAAATTTCTGCGCATCAGCAAAGAAAAATTTGTCCGACAGATTTCCGCCCATTTCGGCAATAAAATTTCCGATGACATTTTGGAGCAGTTGGTGGCAGACCGCCTGCAGGACGAACTCCGTTCCGGCGTGCAGACGATCCAATATCAAATCAATACCCTGATGACGACCAACGGCCAGTCTCCTTTTGTCACCCTCTTTTTAAACCTTCGGCCGGATGACGAATACATCGAAGAAAACGCAATGATCATCGAAGAAATCCTCCGGCAGCGGTATGAGGGCATCAAGAACGAAAAGGGCGTTTATGTCACGCCTGCGTTCCCCAAGCTGGTGTATGTCCTGGATGAACACAACTGCCTGAAAGGCGGGAAATATGACTATATTACCCGTCTCGCCATCCAATGCTCTGCCAAGCGGATGTATCCGGACTATATCTCCGCCAAAAAAATGCGGGAAAATTATGAAGGCAACGTATTTTCTCCTATGGGATGCCGTTCTTTTCTGGCACCCTGGAAAGACGAAAACGGCAACTATAAATTTGAAGGCCGTTTCAATCAGGGTGTCGTCAGCATCAATCTCCCGCAGGTTGGCATTCTTGCCAAAGGGGATGAGGACAAGTTCTGGAAGCTGCTGGACGAGCGTCTGCAGCTGTGTTTTGAGGCTCTGATGTGCCGGCACAATGCGTTGAAAGGCGTCATCTCCGACACCAGCCCGGTACATTGGCAATACGGTGCCATTGCCCGCCTGGACAAAGGCGAGACCATTGATAAATTTTTATATGGAGGCTATTCTTCCATTTCTCTGGGTTATATCGGCCTGTATGAAGTCACTGTCGCGATGAAGGGCGAAAGCCATACCACGGAAGTGGGGCAGGAATTTGCTCTGCGGGTGATGAATCATTTGAAAGATGCCTGCCAGCGCTGGCGGGAAGAAACCAACATCGGCTTCGCCCTGTACGGCACGCCGGCGGAATCGCTGTGCTATCGCTTTGCGCGAATTGACAAAGAGCGTTTCGGCACCATTGCCAACATTACGGACAAGGGATATTATACAAACTCCTACCATGTAGACGTCCGGGAAGACATTGACGCGTTTTCCAAATTTGCTTTCGAAAGCCAGTTTCAAAAGATCTCTTCCGGCGGCGCAATTTCCTATGTGGAAATTCCAAACATGCGGCATAATCTCACCGCCTTGGAAGATGTGGTGCAATTTATTTACGACAACATCCAATACGCGGAATTCAATACCAAAAGCGATTATTGCCATGTCTGCGGATATGACGGCGAAATCGTCATTAACGAGGATTTTGAATGGGAATGTCCGGTATGCCATAATAAGGATCAGAAGCGAATGAATGTAACCCGGCGAACCTGCGGATATCTGGGAGAAAATTTCTGGAACGTCGGAAAAACCAAGGAGCTGAAGGCCCGGGTGCTCCATCTCTAACGAGCAAACAGCTCCCTGTCAAGCCTTATAGGGAGCTGTTTTTCTATAAAAAACCGAGGTGACACTGCTTGAATTACGCAACCATCAAAAAACATGACGTAGCAAACGGTCCTGGGGTCCGTGTTTCTCTGTTTGTCAGCGGCTGCCCCCATCACTGCAAAAACTGCTTCAATCCGGAAACCTGGGATTTTTCCTATGGTCAACCGTTTACCCGGGAGACAGAGGAGGTCATTCTGTCCGCCCTCTCCCCTTCTTATATCAAGGGATTTTCCCTGTTGGGCGGAGAACCTTTTGCACCGCAGAACCAAGCCTGTCTCGCGCCCTTTTTGGAGCGGGTTCGCAGCGCGTATCCGAAAAAAACTGTCTGGTGCTATTCCGGGTATCGGTTTGAGGCGGATATTTTAACCGGAAAATTAGGCGACTGGGCTATCACAAGGCGGATGCTTTCCTGCATTGATGTTTTAGTGGACGGAGAGTTTCAGGAGGCGCTGAAAAATCCGAACCTCCGCTTTAAAGGCTCGGCCAACCAGAACATTATTAACGTTCCGGCTTCTCTGGAAACAGACCAGTTGGTGTTGTGGGATCCTGCCGGCCAACCGTAACCTTTTCCAGGTTCCGGACCGGCTGGTTTTTACATCGAAATTTCACTTATTTTTTTAGGAGATCGCTATGAATTTTACTGTGAACATCAAAAAGCTGTCGGAAAACGCTGTTATTCCTTCCTATGGCTCGGAATTTGCCGCAGGAGCGGATTTATACGCCTGCCTGCCGGCCCCTTTGGAAATTCTGCCCCATGAAACAAAGCGCATCCCCACCGGTATTGCAATGGAGCTGCCAGTGGGATATGCGGGCTTTGTTTACGCAAGAAGCGGCCTTGCGTCCAAAAAAGGTCTCGCTCCTGCAAATAAAGTGGGCGTTATCGACTGCGATTACCGGGGCGAGGTGATGGTTGCGCTGCATAACCACGGCACGACGGCACAAACCGTAGAGCCTGGCGAACGGGTGGCGCAGCTGATCGTTGCGCCGTATGCCGCGCCCCAATTTGAAATTGTGCCGGAGCTGTCGGAAACATCCCGGGGCGCCGGCGGCTTTGGTTCTACCGGCCGGAAATAAGCCGCGGCCCTGATAAAAACCTGGTTTCCGGGAAACCCTAACGTTACACAAAGAACCAAACAGGAGGTTGAATTATTATGTCTATTGTTACAATCACAAAGGATAACTTTCAAGAGGAAGTATTAAACGCCAAGCAGCCGGTTTTGGTGGATTTTTGGGCGGCATGGTGTGGTCCCTGCCGAATGCTTTCCCCGGTTGTGGATGAAATCGCGGCAGAAAACGCTTCGGTAAAAGTCTGCAAGGTAAATATTGACGAAGAATCGGCCATTGCCGCTGAATACGGCGTGATGAGTATCCCAACCCTGATTCTGTTTCGGGACGGTCAGGTGGCAAACAAATCCATCGGCGTCGTTCCGAAATCGGAAATCGAGGAAATGCTGAAGTAACACATCGGATCTCCGCTCCCTCTCTGCCCCAAACGGCAAAGAGGGAGTTTTTTGGTTTTGCGAAAAAACAGCCGCTGAAACCGAAACTTTTCCCACCCCGCACTTGGGCCGATTGCCAACAAAACCTCCAGCGCACCGCGCAGATTGCGGTCCATACTGTGTTCTTTCCTTGCTTTTCTATCCTAAATTTCGTATAATGCAAGTATTGCAGATTTTACGTTCGGAGGACACCCATCATGACTTCACTTCAACCGTCGTCCGCCCCATCCAGGCTTACCAACGGCTTTGTGGTATGCGGGCTTGCGATGCTGTGCTGCGTTTTATGGGGCAGCGCTTTTCCATGCATTAAAATCGGCTATGCGATGTTCCACATCGGCCCAGACGCCGTAGGCAGTCAGCTGCTCTTTGCCGGCATGCGCTTTACTCTGGCCGGAATTTTTGCCCTCGTTCTCGGCAGTCTGTCCGCCAAACGCTTCCTTGTGCCGAAAAAACAGTCCTGGCCGTCTATTTTTAAATTGTGCCTGGTACAAACGGTGGCGCAGTATCTGTTTTTCTATATCGGCCTTGCCAATACCACTGGTGTCAAAGCCTCTATCCTGGAGGCCGCCAATGTGTTTCTGGCGATTTTGATTCCCTGCCTCTTGCTGAAGCAGGAAAAGCTTACCCGTGCCAAACTTTTGGGCTGCTTTGTAGGATTTGCCGGCGTTGTTCTTATCAATTTGTCCAGCGGAAGCCTGGATTTTTCTCTCAGCTTTTTGGGGGACGGCTTTATTCTGCTGTCCGCCGCTTCGTATGCCTTCTCCTCTATTCTGGTCAAGGGATATTCCAAAACGGAGGCGCCGTTTACCTTAAGCGGCTATCAGTTTATCCTGGGCGGCATCATTCTAATGCTTTGCGGCGGTGCAGCGGGCGGCCGCGTTTCCGGCTTTACCCCCGCATCCACCCTCCTTTTTATCTACCTCGCCTTGATTTCTGCAGTGGCCTATTCCCTTTGGGCCACCCTGCTCAAATACAATCCTATTGGAAATGTGGCGATTTATGGATTTATGAATCCAGTCTGCGGCGTTATTCTATCCGCCATATTGTTGAAGGAATCCAGTCAAGCCTTTGGCATTGCCGGCATTCTCGCCTTGGTTCTGGTCTGCATCGGTATCTATCTGGTCAGCAAAGCGGAGCCTGCTTCCGCAAAGTCCGCCGGCAAGGTCTGACCTCTGCATCCGCCAAGGATCGGGGAATTGTCCTGTTTTTTGCAAAGTATTCCGCGGTTTCTTCTTGTCCGTTCGAAAACATACCGACCTCCTATCCCTTCCAGAAAATTCAGGAGGGGAATTTTTTTGGATGCCGTCACAACCGCCGCCGATCAGATGATACCGACAGGCACCAGACAGGCGTCCGTTTGTTCGTTATCATAGCTGCTCCTCTTCTTTTGCCCCACCGGCGCCGGCAGAGGCGCGCGTTTCCATCGCTTCGATTCCGTTCCTGCTGAAAACTGCGAAACAGAAAGGTTGCCATTTCTGCCGCCATCTCTGCATGCAAAATAACAGTGCCGCCGCTGCAACACTGCAAAACCATCGCTTCTATGCCGGTTTTCCCCTCCGTTCCATCTCTTTTGTCAGTCAGATTTTCATACAAAAGCCCATCTCTTCGATTCGTTTGCGCAAACTTTTTGCAGGCTATTTTATCCCGCATCCCAACATTTTCCTATGCGCCGGACAGCAATTTTTGTATACGGGGAACAAACCGCCGCTTTTCATCAAACACAGACAAATAAAACAGGGCGGGTCCGCTTCCCGCCCTGTCTCTCTTTGCCTCCATCTGCAACCCTTTCTTCCTCGGGCCTGTTTCCTGGCAACGAGCTACAGCATAGCGCATACAGTATGCGCCAGCAGCCTTGCGGCAGCCAAAACATCCCCTTCCCATACCATTTCATGCGGCGTATGGATGTATCTTGTGGGAATGCTCACCGCACCGGACAAAACCCCGTCCCGCGTCCGCTGAATTGCAGCCGTATCTGTTCCGCCAAACCGCAGAATTTCCGTCTGCAAGGGAATCGACAGGGCTTTTCCCGCTGCCAACAGAGCGCTGCGCACCACCTCCGCCGTGATGACGGACTTGTCCATCACCTTTACCGCCGGGCCTGCGCCCAATTTTACTGCCATCGGATATTTCCGTTCCGGCAAATCCCCGGTGTCCGTTACATCCACCGCAATGGCATAATCCGGCGCGATGGCAAATGCCGCCGGGCCTGCGCCCCGCAGCCCGACCTCCTCCTGTACGGAAAACACAAAATACAGGTCGTTGTCCGTTTCCGTCAGATATTCCAATGCCTTGAGCAAAGCGGCGCAGCCGATCCGATTGTCCAGATACGGTCCGCAGATGCAGCCATCCTGCCGGAACGGCGCATTGCCAAACACAGCAAAGTCTCCAACCTGCACGTTCCGTCTTACCGCTTCCTCGTCGCCTGCCCCAATGTCAAGGAACAAATGCTCCAGTTCCATGTCCTTCTTTGGTATTTTTTCTTCCCAGGCGACAATGCCCGCCGTGCCGTTTTCAAACTGTATGGAGGCGTTTAGGATATCCTCCACGGAAACCCCGCCCACCGGCGCAAACCGGATGATCCCCTTCTCGATATGCGTGGCAACGAAGCCAATGGTATCCATATGGGCGCACAGCATAATCTTTTTGCCCCGCCCCCGCTTCCGCAGAATAAGGTTGCCCAGCGTATCCGTCCAGGCTTCGTCCACATAAGGTTTCCCCAGCGCTTCGATGGACTGCCGCGCCGCATCCTCTCTGCCGGAAGGGCCAAACGCCTTGCCGGCCTTGGAATATAGTTCAAAAATATCAGCCATGTTCTTTCATCTCCTCCAAAAACAGTTTTGCAAGGGCCAGTACCCCCTCCATATCGCACAGCGCCGCCACGCTCACCGGAGAATGGATGTAACGCACCGGCACGGCAAGCCCGCATGTGCGGACTCCGGCGCGGCTAAGGTGGATGCGGCCTGCGTCCGTCCCCCCGGCCACTGCATGCTTTGTCTGCCACTTGATGCTGTGGCGGCAGGCAATGTTTCGCAGACAGTCAAACAGTTCCCGGTCGTAGATGGTCCCGCGATCCATAAATGGAATTACCGCGCCTTCCCGCAGCCGGCACACCTGTTTATGCGCCGGTACGTCAAAAATATCCGCCGCCGTAGTGCCCTCCACAATCAAAGCAATGTCCGGCTGAAGACGGAACGCCGCCGTCTGGGCGCCCCGCAGTCCGGTTTCCTCCTGCACGGTAAACACAAACCAGCAGTCCACCGGAGGACCTGCGGCCATCAGTTGCAGCAGCACGGCACAGCCCAGCCGGTCGTCAATGGCCTTTGCCTTCCATAAGCCGTCGCCAAAGGCTGCGCAGTCGGAGTCAAATGTACCGTACCGGCCGGGAGACACCCGTATTTCCGCCTCCTCCTTGGAGCAGGCGCCGATATCAATGTACAGTTCGTCGGCCCGGGGCATGGTCTTTCGTTCCTCTGGTGTCGTAAGATGCACCGCCTTGATACCGATGACGCCCCGCACATCGCCAAACCGTACCCGCCGTCCAATGGCAACCCGGGGGTCAACGCCGCCCACAAAGCCAAATTTCAGCATACCGTCCTCTGTAATTCTTTTAACAATCACACCCACCTCATCCATATGGGCGCATACCATAATGGTTTTTTTCGGTGTTGTTTTTCCCTTTACAAACACCATCAGATTTCCCATGGCATCTTGCAGCATACGTTCGGCATAGGGGGCGGCGGCCGCCTGGATATAGTCCCGCACCGAATCTTCGCAGCCGGAAGGACCATCCAGCCCGCACAAGTCGCGCAGCAGCTTTTCCATATTCTATGCCTCCTTTCCAAAGGCCAGAATTGCCTGGCAGATAAGCTCCGCTGTCCATTCGATATCCCGGACAGCAACGGTTTCAATTTGAGTGTGCATATATTTCAGCGGAATGGAAAGCAGCGCTGTCGCCGCGCCGCAGGCCACCGTCTGCATTTCCCAGGCATTGGTGCCGGTGTTTCCCTCCATTACCTCTAACTGATACGGAATTCCTGCCTTTTTTGCCGTATCCATCAGGCTTTGAGTGAAGTTGGTATGAAGATTTGGCCCCATGCCAATCAAAACCCCTTTTCCGAATTCAAAGGTTTTATCCGCCGGCGCATCCGGCGTTTTGGCATGGCTTACATCCACTGCAAGAATATGGTCCGGTTTTGTCCCATACGTGCGCACCCGCGCCCCAAGGGCGGTGGTTTCTTCCTGGCAGCTGAACAGCACCTGCACATGAACCGGCAATGCTTTGCCGCGCAGCGCGGAAAGCGCCCATAACACAGCCGCAACGCCGGCCCGATTGTCCAGCGCTTTCGCGGTCAACACCTTTTCCGTTAAAAAGCAAGGTGTTGTGCGATACACCACCGGCGTGCCGACGGAGATCACTTCCTCCGCATGCAGAAGCCCGGTGTCGATCACCATATCCTGCATCGGTACGGCGTTCCTCTCCTCTCCCTTTTTCTGCAAATGGGGCGGCACGCAGGCAATCACGCCATACCGGCCTCCGCCGGCCAGTATACTGACCTCGCAGCCCAGCAGCATCCGGGGATCGACGCCGCCCATCGGCGCAAACCGCAGAAATCCTCCCGGCAGCACCTGGGTCACCACAAAGCCAATCTGGTCCATATGGGCGTCCAGCAGCAACGTCGGCGCGTCCGGCCGCGCCGCCGGCAGCAAGCCGGCAACATTTCCAAATGCGTCGGTTTCTACGCTTTCACAGATCTGCTCCAACATAGTTTGGCAAACGGCGGCAACGCCATCTTCAAATCCCGAAACGCCTTCTGCCTGACAAAGCGCCGTCAGGCACTCTTTTTTATCCAAGGTTTTCCCTCCTTCTTGCAGCAAGCGCAGGCAGCCGCCTGCCGCGCCGGATTCCCATGCGCCGCATCACTGCCATCCCTCCGGCGCATGCCAAGCACCAGAACACCGCAAGCTTTTATTTTTTTATTATATCGCAAATCCGCGGCCTTTTCCACCGCGGCCATCCCGTTCCGCTGATTTTATCCTATCCCCGGCATTGCCCGTCCCCCGCGCTGCACAAACAATTTGTTCCCCTGCAACGCGGCAACCTTTGTTGCGGCGCTGCACTGTGTCAAAAAAAGCCGGACGCCGTCCATTTCGATCCCCGTTCTTTTCTCTATGTTATTTTTGCTGTTTTATGCTATAATAAAACCATTATGACAAGAATTTTTGAATATACCATTGAAAAAAATTGGGACGGATCCACCGCCCTCGCCTACTTAACGCAGAAAGGCTACTCCCGCCATCTCATCTCCCGTATCAAATTGACACCGGACGGCCTGCTGCAAAACGGCGGCTATATTTTTACCAATCAAATTTTGCAAGCAGGCGACCGCCTCCGCGTCACTCTGCCGGACGATACCCCGTCCGCGAACATTATTCCCGTTCCCCTGCCGTTTGACGTGCTGTTTGAAGACGAAGACCTTGCGGTGGTCAACAAGCCGGCAGATATGCCCATTCATCCCTCCCTCCATAATTTCGACAATACCCTGGCAAATGCCGCCGCATTTTACTATGC
The DNA here is from genome assembly GCA_934395135.1 of uncultured Eubacteriales bacterium. Classification (GTDB taxonomy): domain Bacteria; phylum Bacillota; class Clostridia; order Oscillospirales; family Butyricicoccaceae; genus CAKRRK01. Next base: position 185,316 of record CAKRRK010000002.1, read on the forward strand.
GTCCAAAGGAGAGCCGTTTGTTTTCCGCTGCATCAACCGGCTGGACCGAGACACAACCGGACTTTTGATCCTTGCAAAAAACCCGCTATCTGGCTGCATTTTGTCCGATATGATGCTGCACCGGCGCATTCAGCGGGAATACCTTGGCATTGCACGCGGTATGACCGGGGAAGGCGGCACCATCTCCGCGCCCATCCGCCGCATGGAATCGTCCGCCATTGCACGCTGTGTGGACTATGAACACGGCGATCCAGCCGTCACCCATTATAGACGGCTGGCGTTTCAAAACGGCTGTTCCCTGCTTTCTCTGCGCCTGGAAACCGGGCGTACCCATCAGATCCGGGTGCATCTCCTGCATCTTGGTCACCCGCTGTTGGGAGATTTTCTGTATTATCCGGACCGTTCCCGCATCCGGCGGCAGGCACTGCATTCTCACCGGCTGGATTTTTCACATCCTGTCACCGGCAAACCCCTTTCCTTTGTCTGCCCGATGCCGGAGGATATGCGCCGCTGTCTTGCCCTCTCGCTCTGAAGCGCCGTATAGGTTTTTGCCGGATTTCTTGCAATGCGATATTTCCGCGCAGCCTCTACGCCGCGGCAAATGTTCCTGCTTTTTCCCAAACTTTTACAATCTGTTCATCCATCCGCCGGGAAAATCTTGTAAAATAAACCGCATAAACTAACTTTTTATGAGGATTTATGAAACGCATTCCACAGCTAACTACAAATTCCGACCGATACGGCCAGGTGCAGTCCTTTGTCATTCAGCTAATCTTAATTGCCATTGGCCTGTTCTGCATTGTCTTTTCCGACAAAGTAACGCTTGCCCTGCCGTATATAACCGGCGGCGGTATGCTGCTGTTTTCGGTTTTTTCTCTGCTTCGTTCCCTGAAAGAACGGGAATATACCTGTCTGGAGACCCGTGCCACAGCATCTTCCATCATCAGCGCCGTTCTTGCAGTGGTCATTCTGGCATATGGTCACGACACGCTGTACCTGATTGCAGTTTTGTGGGGCCTCAACGGCCTTAGCAAAGGCATTTCTGGTCTAAACGTGGCGCTTTACAACAAGTCTCACGGCAACCCATTTTTTCTGGAACTGCTGCATGCTTTTTTAGAAACAGCCCTCGCCATCCTGCTCGTCATCAATCCGTTTCATAGCATTCGCGAACATATTATTATTTTGGGAGTTGAAATTGTACTGACTACGCTGAAATATTTTTTCCGGGACCAGCTTTATACCAAAGATTAATGTACGCTGAAAACGCCTTCCGGCGATCGCCGGAAGGCGTTTTTCGTTCTTTGCAGCCCTGCGCTATTTCTGTCGCCGCATCCCCCGACGCAGGGGCTTTGCCACAGCAAACACAAGCAGTGCGGCAGCAATTGCCTCCGGCACGCCGTTTATGCCCACTATGCTCATCAACACCCTGACCAGTGTTTCATAGGCCACGCCCTGTGCCTGCGCATACTGCTGTCCGAAAAACAGGAACACGCCCAGAAGATAGAGCACCGTATTGGTAAGGGAGCCTAAAAACCCCGCCGCCAGCAGAGCGACGCCTTCTTTTTGCAGGCTCTGGAACAGCGCGCGGAACACATATGCCGCCACAACTCCCACCAAAATCCGGGGCACAAAACAAATGATAAGGCTCAGCGGCGTGCCGCTGATAAACGGCGAAGTGAGAAATGACGTAAGCGTCGGCGTCATCGTGTTGCTGATCAGACTGGTCAGCCCAAACACACCGCCGAGAAACGCCCCTGCTTTCGGTCCCAGCAGCACCGCGCCGATGATCACCGGAATATGTATGGTCGTTGCCTGCAAAAGCGGCAGCTTGATATAGCCCAGAGGAGTATTCGCTAATATAAAAATAACGGCGGTCAGCAGGGCAAGCTGTACCAGACGCACCGTGTTCTTTTGTTTCATCAGCCTTTTCCTCCCGGAACATCCGGCGCCGCGGAAAAGCCATATGCTTTTTCCGCGCGCAGCACACCGCGGCGCACCGCTTCTTCCATCACATAGGCCGCCAGCGTTCCCACACTGTTAAGGTCCGCCGTTTCCTGCCCGACAGACGCCGCATACACAGAATCCCCATCCGCCGTAGTATGCACTGGCCGGATCGCCCGGGCAATTCCGTTTTGCGCCATCGCCGCGATTTTGTTCATCTGCGCCTTGTTGAATTTTCCGTTGGTCACCACAGCGCCGATGGTGGTGTTGCCGGAAAACAGTTCCCTTTGGCGCTCTATGCTACGGTATAATTCCTCTTCCGTCGATAAAAAGCCATTCTTTTTTTCATTCAACAGGCCGGCAATCTGTCTTCCGTTTTTGTCGAACACATCCCCCAAGGCATTGACCGCCACCACAGCACCGACCTGCACAGCACCGACCTGCACGGCAAACGACCCGATGCCGCTTTTTACGGCAAACTCCGGTCCCCGGTATTTTCCCACGGTACAGCCAGTTCCGGCACCAAAATTTCCGTCCCGATAATCCCGCCGGCATGCGGCTTCACAGGCAGCATACGCCATGGCTTCGTCCGGCGCCGCGGTCCGGTCGCCGGCGATCAGGTCAAACAGGCCGGCCTGGCACACCAGGGGCACCTTTCGTACCCCGGTATCAAATCCAATCTCCCGCTCCTCCAAAAAACGCATCACCCCGCCGGCAGCAGAAAGCCCAAAGGCCGATCCGCCGGACAGCAGGATGGCATGGATGCCCTCAGCGGCCGCCAACGGATGAAGCAACGGCGTTTCCCGGGACGCAGGACCGCCGCCCCGAATGTCCACCCCCGCCGGCGCGGCGGAGTCAAACAGCAGAACCGTGCAGCCGGTTCCGCGGGCCGTATCCTGGGCGTTTCCCAGACGGAAGCCCTTCATATCCAATACAGAAATTTCTTTCATTGCAGTATCCTCCCGAAAAAAGAGGCCGCCGAATGCTGCCTCTTTTCTTTCTCATTTATTCCGTTTCCTGCACCCTGCGGGCTTTTTTTCCAAACGCCCGGTCAATCACCCGGCTGATCACGGCCCCTACTACAAGGCATGCAATCATCTCTATGATGCTGTTGATGGTGACAAAGGTCATCAGCAGAGACAACAGGGAGATTCCCGCTTCCTGCGCTTGCGCCAGCATCGTATCCCGGAACAGCAAGCCGACGCCGCCCACAAACAGCACGGTGTTGATCACCGCGCAGGACAGGCTGGACACTGCGTAGGAATATGTACCCTTTTTATCCACCTTAGAAAGCCCGATAAAAATCCATCCGGCCAAAAAACCCATTAAAATTCTGGGAATCATACACAAAAGAAAGGTTCGAACGGGGCTGACGCCAAGCAGCAGCATGCCAAACTGGCTCATCCCGAAACACTGTATAAAGCTTGTGACGCCAAACACGCCGCCAAGAAACGCGCCGGCTTTCGGCCCGGACGTTATCGCGCCGATGGCCACAGGGATCATAATAAAGGTGATCTCAATCCCAGCCGTTTTCAAATAGCCCAGGGGTGTAAACGCCATTACAAGAATCACCGCTGTCAAAAGGGCCATTTTGGTCATTTCACCTACATTTGTTTTTTGTTTCATTGTTTTTTACCTCCTGCTTTCGTTTCCCTATGCGGGAATACAATGCGTTTTGGAATTGTCACATCCGGTTTTTGCACCAAAGCATATGAAGTCCCTTTAAAATGGCATGCTCCTCCAGGACAAACGCCGTCTCCAGATAGGGGGCTATTTTTTTCCCCAATCCGCCGGTTATAATGACCTCCGCTGTCCCCAGTTCCGCCTGGAACCTTCGCACCATACCGTCCACCGCCGCGGCCGCGCCATACACAATGCCGGATACCATCGCATCCACCGTATTTTTACCGCACACTGCGCCGCCAGGAGATTCGATGCTGACGGCAGGCAGCTGGGCCGCGTGCTCCCGCAGAGCATGAAGGGAAATTTCCACACCGGGCATAATGGCATATCCCGTCAGGTTTCCCTTTCCGTCTACGGCGGCAAACGTGGTGGCTGTCCCCATATCCACTAAGACGGCCGGAACATGGCCGGATTCCTTTGCCCACACCGCACCACATACAATGTCCGCGCCGGTCTGGCGGGGATTGTCTGTGCGGATGTTCACTCCGGTTTTGACGCCGGAAGAAACGGTCAGAACGGTACGAATACCTAACAGCCGGACGGCTTTTTTCATCACACCGGAGAGTTTTGGCACAACCGAGCTGATGATACAACCTTCCGTCTTTCCAGGGGAAATGTCGTTCAGCAGCAATATGTTCCGAAACTCCACCGCATACTGGTCTTCGGTCTTCCGGTCGTCTGTGGCGATCCGTGACACAAAAACCAGCTCGTCCCCGCAGAACACGCCAAAGGTGACGTTGGTGTTGCCGATATCCACCGTCATAACCATGTGCAAAACCTTCCTGTCACAATTCATTATTTAAATTATACTCGTCCAGTTCCCTTTTGGCAATAATATTTTCATGCCCTTGTCAATCCCACGGATGCAAAAAATCGTCGGAACCGACAGAAGTCCCCACAGCAAAAAATACTTCAAACAGATTTGCCCCAACACATTGAATCTTTCCGCAGAGTAATCCCATACGTCCATTTTAAACACTTTATTTGTCACGATACCTACGATAAACTCTGTAATGGTAATGGCAAACGCACCGCACAGAGCTTTGTAGAGTATGCTGCGTTTGCCCATGCCCTTGAACATATCGCTGAGGGAGCACAGCAAAAAACCGCCCGTAATCATCATGCTCCAATGCGTATATCCCCGCCATAAAAGCTCCAGCAGGCTGTAACCAATGGAGCCGATGGAAAATTTCATCATTTTTTCCAGTGTTTTTTCCACATTGCATCACCACGCCTTTATTATCTCTGTTTTTTTTGGTTTCATTCTTGCTGTTTTGCCGGGAAAATGGCATAATAGAAGAAAACCATCAAGGAGTATGTTCTATGACCACGAAAAAAATCACATCCGTAGCAGATCTTGCGGGCATTTTGCGCACCATTTTTCTGTTGAAGAAAAACCGGGAGCAGCTTCCCATCCGTATTACTGACACAAAAGGCGCGGTAATTTGCGACGTCACCTTTGAAGACGAATACAAGTGGGTGGAAACTCCTTATTCTCAAAGCTTCGCCTTTACAAAAAAGCTGTGCACCAAGGAGGAGTGGAACAAAATGACGCCGGCACAGCAAGTGGAGCTTTGCGACTGCTGGGATGCGCTTGCTATTTTTGAATACCTCCATGTGGCATATGACAAAGGCCGCCGGTTCCGCATTCGCAATTACGAGTGTTAATATTTGCTCCCTTCGCCGGATTCATAATTTCCTCCTTTCCTGCTCATACTATGAAAAACAGGAACAGGAGGTATCTTTTATGTTTCGGCATGAATCTCGATTTTTACAGGAAATCCGCGTAGAAAAGGCCAATCCCCAATACGCCGTTTTGCTGCAGGAGCAGCTGGGCGGCGGAAACGGCGAACTGAAGGCCGCTATGCAGTATCTTTCCCAAAGCTTCCGCGTCAAGGATCCGGAAATCAAGGATTTGTTTCAGGATATCGCCGCGGAGGAGCTCTCCCATATGGAGATGGTGGCGGCAACCATTAACATGCTCAACGGCCACCATGTGGATTACACCAAAATAAAATCCGGCGAAATTGAAACCCACACCCTGACAGGTCTGAGCCCCACCCTGACAAACGCTTCCGGCTATTCCTGGACCGCGGACTATGTCACAGTGACCGGCGACCTTTGCGCGGATCTGCTGTCCAACATCGCGTCGGAGCAGCGGGCCAAGGTGGTATATGAATACCTTTACCGCCAAATTGATGACAAATATGTGAGAAATACCATTGATTTCCTACTGAACCGCGAAGAAGCCCATAACGCTCTTTTCCGGGAGGCCTTTAACAAAGTGCAAGACAGCGGTTCCAACAAGGACTTTGGCGTGACGGAAGATTCCCGGCTTTATTTTAACCTTTCCGGCGGAAAGAACACCGATTCGTTTCGGGATACCAAAACCAATCCGATTTCTTTCCAAAACAATTAAAAAAACAAGCCGTTTGAAACGGCTTGTTTTTTTATGCGTTCTTCCGCTTTCCCGGAAACAGTTTTCCGCACCGGCAAAGGTGCTGCAGGGGCGGCATTCCATCCGGCGCGCGGCTGCCCGGAATCCCCGGCGCACAGGATCCGCGGCTATTCGGTCAGATGCTTTGGAAAGAATCCGCCAACCTGTACCCGGCCCGTGCGGATGATAAACGCGCGGGGATCCGTTTCCAGCAAAACCTTTTCCAGATGGCGGTACTCGTAGTCCGATACCGCTACCGCTAAAATATGGGTGGTTTCCCCAGTGTATGCACCTTTTCCGTCCCACATCGTAACGCCTCGGTGCAGGGTCTTCATAAGTTTATCCCCTACTTCTTCCGGCGCATGCTTTGTAAAAATAAACGCCATGCAGTTGATGTTCTGGTAATGCAGCCGATCCAGCACCAAAGACTGGATTACCGCATAGATAATGGAGTAAATCGCCGTAGGCAGCTCAAACAGCAGCGCGCACACAAGATAAACGCAGGCATTGACCCCAATGTTCAGCCGTCCCACACTGATGTTCCGGTATTTGCCGGTTAAAATAACGCCCAGGGTATCTGTTCCGCCGCCGGCGGAACCCGTGCGCAGCAGCAGCCCCGCACCGGCGCCGCAAACAATGCCGCCGATCATACAGGAGGTCAGCACATCGTCGATAAACGGCATCGTTGGAATTGGGATCAGGCTGAGAAACACAGTCTGGGCGGTAATGGCCGCAATGCTCTTGGCAAAAAAACGCTTGCCCATCCGCCGGTATGCCAGCACAAACAACGGTATGTTCATCAGATAATACAACACGCCGGAAAAGTCAAACGCTCCCAGGCTGATGTGCAGCCGGCTCACCAGCAATGTGCGAAAAATCTGAGAAATGCCCAGAAAACCGCCGCTGTATAAGGAAAGCGGCACAATAAACAGGTTCATTCCCGCGGCATACAACAACCCGCCTGCCAAAATCATCAGCCATGTTCCATATTTACTCTGTTCCATGCCTCGGGCAATTTTCATAAAAATCTCCTCCTGTATGTACTAAAGCGTTTCCCCCTCTTCCGGCAAAGGCCGAATGATTTTTCGGTACATCCGCCGATAAAACAGCAGGCAAAATACCAAGCTTGCAATTTCCGCAATGGGGAATGCCCACCATACAAGATCCACGTTGCCCAGTTTGGACAGCAGATAGGCCACGGGTATGAGCACCACGACCTGTCTTAAAATGGAAACAAACATGCTGAGAATACCGTTCCCCAGGGCCTGAAAAGAAGACGATAAAATAATACAAATCCCGGCAAAGATAAAGTTCAGGCTGACAATGCGCAGCGCCGGCACACCGATGCCCATCATATCCTCCGACGCTTCAAACAGACGCATCAGGCCTTCCGGGTTTGCCTGAATAATAAAAAGTCCCAAAAGCATAATCCCTACTGCATAAAAAACACTGTATTGAATCGTTTTTGTAATGCGTTTCCGTTTCCTTGCTCCATAATTATACGCCACAATCGGCACCATACCGTTGTTCAGCCCGATGACCGGCATAATGACAAAGCTCTGTAATTTAAAGTATACGCCGAATACCGCCACGGCGGTGGAGGAGAATACCGCTAAAATCTTGTTCATACAGAAGGTCATAACCGATCCGATGGACATCATCACCATAGACGGGATGCCCACGGCAAGAATGTGGCCGAGGATCCGCTTTTCCGGGCGAAATCCTTTGACACGCAGGGAAATATCCCGGTTTACTTTTTTATTCAAAACAAAGGCAAACACCGCTGCTGCCGTCTGCCCGATAACCGTAGCGATGGCCGCACCCCGCACCTCCAGCCGCGGAAAACCGAAATGGCCGAAGATCAGAATATAATCCAAAACAATATTGATAACGGCGCCGGTGCTTTGGGTAATCATCGTATAAATCGTCCGCCCGGTGGAAGTCAGCAGCCGTTCCAGCATAATCTGAAAGAACATGCCGAACGAAAAAATCGTGCAGATCTGTACATACTGCGTACCGTATGTCACAATTTCCTCTATGTCAATCTGCGCCGCCATAAAAGCGCGGGCGCCAAACAGGCCCACAAGCAAAAACAGCACAAAGCCAATGAAACTGAGCAACAAGCCGTTGAGCGCCGCCTTGTTGGCCCGATCAAAATTCTTTTCCCCCAAACTCCTGGAAAGCAGCGCGTTCACGCCCACCCCCATGCCGGACGCCACCGCTATCATAAGGTTTTGCATCGGGAATGCCAGGGAAACCGCCGTCAGCGCATTCTCACTGACCTGCGCTACAAAAATGCTGTCTACCACATTGTACAATGCCTGTACCAGCATGGAAATGATCATTGGAATTGCCATGGAAAGCAATAGCCGGTTCACCGGCACCGTCCCCATCTTATTTTCCTGTCGTATCTCTTCTGTCATATCTCTGCCCCTTTATCCTTGTATCACTGTTTCTCAAATATCACTTTTTGCAATCCGCGACAGCAGCTGAATCAGCGCGGCTTTTTCCGCTTCGGAAAACAGCGCCTGCAGCGCTGCCTCCTGCTCCGCGATCACCTCCATAATTTCCTCATGCTTCTTTCTGGCCTTTTCTGTCAGACATATCTTCTTCAGCCTGGCGTCGCACGCCACGCTCTCACGGGTCAAATACCCCCGTTCCTCCAACAACCGGATAATTCCGGTAACCGTGGAACCCCGCAGATCAAAAGCTGCTTCGATGTCCTTTTGAAACACATCCCTTTCCCTGGACAGTTTTCCAATATAGTCCAGCGCATGGCCCTGTGCCGAAGTTATGCCTGTCCGCTTTACAACCGCCGCATCCAAGGCACGCCGGTATTTGTTTGCCGCCATCATCAGTTGAAATCCTACGTTCTGTGTGCAACCCATACTGCGATTCCCGCCTTTTTATTAGTTCCCTAACTATTTTAATCATCTGTGCCTGCGATGTCAATAGCTCTTTAATAAAATCCGGCAAAAATACCAGCCGCTGCCACGGTGATAAGCCCTGCCACCGCCACCGCGAGGCTGCTCATAGCGCCTTCCGTTTCTCCCATTTCAAACGCCTTCGCAGTGCCGATGACATGGGCCGAAGTTCCCAGCGCCAATCCTTTGGCCACGGGATGCCGGATGCCAAACCAGCCGCACACCGCCCCGGCGATGACATTGCCGAAAATGCCGGTAAGAATAATGACCGCCACCGTCACCGCAGGCATACCACCCAGCTCCTCTGCCACGCCGATGCCAATGGCGGTGGTAATGGACTTTGGCAGCAGGGTGACATATTCCGTATGGCTGAAGCCAAACATATAAGAAAATGCCAGAATACTGCCCAGACTGGAAAAAACACCGGCTAAAATTCCAAGAAAAATGGCTTTGACATTCTTTTTGAGGGCGGACAGCTGTTCATACAGCGGCACCGCAAGGCATACCGTTGCCGGTGTCAGCAGATAGCTGATGTATTTTGCCCCCGTATAGTAGGCGTCGTAATCCACATGAAATACCAGCAAAATCACAATGACAAACACAATGGAAAGAAGCAGGGGATTGAACACTCCAAATTTCCATTTTTTTTTGGATGAGAGAGCCCATATAAAATGCGAACAGACTGAGAAACGCGCCGAAATATACCGATGTGCAAATCGCTTCCCGTATCATACCCTCACTCCCCTTTTTCCTGTTTGTCTATTACCTTTTACGCGGCGCATCCCGTCACTGCCATCACAATCACCGTTACCGCCGCTGTCACCGCAAGCAGCGGCAGTACAATCCCGGAAATGGCGCTCCAGACGTTGATAATCCCAACCGCCGCCGGGAGGAACATCACCGGCATAATCCGGATCAAAAAATCGGACGCTCCCTTGATGGCTTCCACGCGCACTATCTTGGTACAGAGCAGGACAAACAACAGTATAAGGCCATATATGCTGGCAGGAACCGGCAGAGGAAGGATCACACGGAGCAGTTCTCCCCCGCATGTCACTGCCAGAATCACCGCAAACTGATACAAATATTTCATAACTTGTCCAATTCCTCCTCTGTCAAAACTACAATCCGGTGTGCCTTCAGCTTTGCCGCGGCAACCCCATCTCCGGGAACCACCGTTCCGGTAAATGTGCCGTCATAGATTTCTCCGCTGCCGCAGGAAGGACTTCTCGCCTTGAGGATCGCTGTTTTGCAGCCTTGCTCCAGCGCGGTGCGCAGAGCCTGTTCCGCCCCTCGCCGAAATGCCGCCGTCACGTCCTTTCCTGTCTTGTCCCATACGCCGCCGCCCCGCTTTTCCGCCGGCGGTCTGGGGCATGGCAGGCCACCGGCCCGTTCCGGGCAAAACGGCACCAGTTCATGTTCCTCCGCCAGACGGCAAACCGCCGGGTTATCGTTGTTTCCTCCATTGTACTTGCAATTTTCCCCCAAAAGGCAGGCGCTCACTAAAATTCTCAATGGCTTCCTCTCCTGTTCTTATAGTATATAGAAAACATTGGAAAATATCCTCTTTCCCTACCTATAATCATACCGATCTGCCATTGCAAATCAAGAGCCTGTCTATCCAAAAAAGGCAAACGTACGCTTTTCTTTTTTGTCGCAACTGTCCTTGTTTTTGTATTTTTGGCATGGCATAATAAAATGGATGACAGCGCCGGCAAAATTGATTCTTTTCTCCGGCGTTTCCCTATGACAAATCGCTGCCGCGCCATTTGGCGTCAAAGAGAAAGGACGGCCTATGCTTACCATCGAAGAAGTCCATGAAATTCTGGAAACGCTGAGTTCGGAACTGCCGCCGACTTTTTTTGCACAATTAAACGGCGGCGTCAATCTGATCCCCAAAGCCGTTCTCAGCCCCTATGCCCAGGATAACGACCTGTATGTGATGGGCACCTATTATAATGACCGTTCGATGGGGCGGTATATTAACATCTATTACGGTTCTTTTGCTGCAATATACGGCGACGCCCCCAAATATCGGTGGGTTTCTGCTCTGCGGAAAACCTTGCGCCACGAATTCACCCATCACTTGGAATCGCTGGCCGGCGTCCGGGATCTGGAAGATAAGGACGCCCGGAAACTTCGCGGCTACACCGAACGCAGGGTCCGAAAAACAGACTGATCTGTTCTCCTTTGCCGCTTTCCCACCGCCAAACTAGCCTTTTCTCATCGTTCCGGTACGGGCCATTGGCGTTGCCTTCTCTGCAAGAATTGCTGTATCTGAAATCCAGAATCGTTGGAACATTCGATATTCTTTGCCTCTATCAGAACAACCATATACCAGGAGGTAACCCGCATGAAAAAGATCATAGCATTTATTGCCGCTTTGGCCGGTATTATAGGATGGACTGGCTGTTCTCCTCAAACAGAACCCAGCACCTCTCCGGACACAGGCGCTATAGAAACGAACGGCGAGCGCCCAGACAGGGAATCCTATACCGTAAACCATATTTTTACACAAGAATGCAGCCCACTCTCCGCGGCTGACGGGGAACTGCTTTCCCGCATATTGGAAGACGGCGCCTGGCATACCGAAGAACCGTCCGATTGTCTCTGCGACTTTGAAGTTACAGTTCATCACACAACCTACACCTATCATTCCGACTGCGGAAGATTTTATGACAGCGCAAACCGCAGGAGCTTATCCCTGGATGATACCGCCAAAGAAACCGTAAACCGCCTCTTATCGGAAGCTGCCCCGCTGCCATCTGACGAAATCCCGGCGGAATAAAATCCATATGAATCCGTTTTTCCCACATCGTACTCCAAACATAAAAAACGCGGAATATTGATTCCGCGTTTTTTTGTGTTAATAGGAGAAAGAGGGGACAGGGGAAACTATATCCTCTGTCCCCTAAGAAAAAATTATGCTGTTGTTTTATTCCGGCCGCCGGGAAACGCTGTTGCTTATTCTTCCTCCGGCACCATAACTACTTTGAGAGCCTGCCCTGCCCGCAGCAGATCCAGCGCATCCTGGAACTGCGACAGCGGGAACACATGGGTTACGATTTCATCCAACGGAAGTACGCCGGATTCGATCAGTTCCGCGGTTCTCTTGAACTCGTATTTGCCGATGAACGCACCCATAATGGTGAGGTCTTTCCGCACAATCAATTTGCCGACAATGAGTTTTTCCACATGGATTTCATCGTGGCCGAACTGCATTACCTTGCCCAGGTTGCGTGCTACTGCACAGGCGGTTTCAAACATCCAGCCAACGCACTCTACCGCGATATCCACACCATCGTTGTCTGTTTCTCTTGCAACCACTTCTTCAATGGATTCCTTTGTGGGATCTACCACAATGTCCGCGCCAACCTTCAGCGCTTTTTCTCTTCGGTAAGCGGACGGCTCCGAAACGATGATCTTTGTCGCGCCGTTCATTTTCAGCAGCGCAACAAACAGCAGGCCGATGGGGCCGGCGCCTAAAATACAAACCGTGTCACCGTTTTTCACATTCAGCCGTTCTACCGCTGCCGCTACGCAGGAAATTGGTTCTGCAAGGGCTGCAATCTGGAACGGTACGTCTTTGCTGATATGATACAGAGAATGCGCCGGCGCAACGGTATAATTGGTGTGGGCGCCATCTTTAAAGATCCCTGCCGTAATCGGATGGTTTGCAAACTCTGGATGATCCATCGGATAGTACAGGTCTGTGCAGCGGTCCGGACGGTCTTCCCGGCAGTACTGGCAGCGGCCACAGGACGGATGCGGGTCCACGACAACCGTGTCGCCCGGCTTAAATTCCGTAACCGCAGAACCTACTTCTTCCACCACTGCGGTGTATTCATGTCCCAAAATAATGCCGGGGATGGACGGATGGATAGCATCTGGATGCAAAATATGTAACTCCGTGCCGCAGATGCCGATGCCCCGAACCTTGAGCAATACGTCGTCCGGCTTCTTAATGGACGGCTTCGGACGGTCCTCAAAACGGAATTTTCCCGGTGAATCAAATACAATTGCTTTCATGTTTTTTTCCTCCTTGTGTTGTTAAAAATGTGTGTTGTATTTCATAAAATTTTATCGCACGGTTAATTCTTTTTCTTATGTTTCATCGAGTCTGCCAGCACTGCGATAATGATAATGGCGCCGATGACGATTTTCTGCAAATATGACGATACGTTCAGCAGATTCATGCCGTTTCGGATGACTGCAATAATCAGCGCGCCAACTGCCGTGCCGAACACATTGCCGGTACCGCCGGACAGGCTGCATCCTCCGATAACCGCCGCCGCTATGGCGTCCAGCTCATATCCGTCGGCGGACATCGGCTGGGCGGAATTCAAGCGGGCCGCAAGCACAATGCCAGCGATGGCGGAACATACACCGCCGATGATATATACCGCGTTGATGTACAGATTGGTGTTGATCCCGGAAAGGCGAACCGTTTCCTCATTGCCGCCGATGGCATAGGTGTAACGTCCCAGTTTGGTATACCGCAGAATAAAGAACGCAATCAACAGCACAATAATCCAGATGATAACCGGGAACGGAATGCCGGCTACCGTGCCGCCGCCGAGGAAGACAAACGCATCCGGGAAGCCGTATACGTTGCCGCCGTCGGTAAACTGCAGCGCAATGCCCCGACAAATCATCTGCATACCCAGAGTAACAATGAACGGCGCCAGCTTAAAACAGGTAATGAGGAGCCCTGTTCCAAAGCCAAAACCTGCCCCTACCAGAATGCCCACTACAATGCCTGCCGCAATGGAGCCGGTGGACATCATAACCGTTGCAGCAAATACGCCGGTCATTGCCGCGACAGATGCGGACGACAAGTCAATGCCGCCGGTAATAATTACGAACGTTGCGCCAATGGTAAGCAATGCATAAATTGACGTCTGCAAAAAGATGTTGCTGATATTCTTTGCGGTAAAGAAACTGCCCGGGGCCGCAATGCCCAAAACAATACAGATTACGACCAGCACAATCACCATGGACAGGCTGTTAATCACCGCTTTATAATCTCTCTTTTTCACCGCTGCTTCCTGTTTTGTACTCATCTCTCCTGTCCTCCCTCATACACATAGTCATGTTTCTGACCAATGGCATATTCCAATATCCTGTCCTGGTCAAATGCCGACCGGGGAAGCTCTCCTGTAATCTGCCCGTCATACATTACATAAATGCGGTCGCAAATCCCCATAATCTCCGGTATTTCAGAAGAAATTACAACAATCGTCTTTCCTTCCTCCGACAGTTTTCCAAGCAGTTTATAAATTTCAAATTTTGCCCCCACATCAATGCCTCTGGTGGGTTCGTCAAAAATCAGCACCTCGCAGTCGGTAAACAGCCATTTGGCAATGATTGCTTTCTGCTGATTGCCGCCGCTTAAAAAGCGGATTTTTTGGCGGAGGGACGGCGTTTTCACCGTCAGCCGTTCCACATATTCCTGCGCCAGCTTCCTTTCTTTGGCATAGCTGATCACAGCTCCGTTGAGGACCCGGTCCATATTCGCAAGGGTGATGTTTTCCCGAATGTCCATATTCAAAATCAGGCCGTTCTTTTTCCGGTCCTCCGGCAAGTAGCCGATTTTGCTTTTCTTGGCATGCTGCGGCGATCTGGTATCCACCGCTTTGCCATTGACATAAACGCTGCCTTTCTGTTTTTTGTCCGCGCCGATAATGGCACGGGCCAGTTCGGTGCGGCCTGCTCCCATTAAGCCGGACAAACCTACAATTTCCCCTTTTCTGACGTAGAAGGAACAGTCCCGCACCCGCTTTCCGCAGCAAATGTGCTCTGCCCGCAGTCCAACGTCTCCAATGGTTATAGTTTCATTTTTCGGATACTGTTGATCCAGTTCCCGTCCTACCATCATCCGAATCAAATCATCCAGACGGATCGTAATATTGCCAGCCTCATCCCGCACGCTCTGCGTGCCGATATACGCGCCGTCCCGCATTACTGTGGCTCGGTCGCCGATTTCCAAAAGTTCTTCCAGCCGGTGAGAGATGTAAACAATCCCCACCTTTTTCTCCTTCAAATCCCGGATAATCCGAAATAATGTTTCCACTTCTTTGTCGGTCAAAGCCGATGTCGGCTCATCCATGATGATGACCTTCGCGTCTCTGGATACCGCATGGGCGATTTCCACCATCTGCTGATCCCCAACGCTCAGCGTACCGAGCATAGCCCGGGGATCAATCTTCAAATTCAGGTCATTTAAGACTTCCTGTGCCTTGCGATACATAGACCGCCAGGAAATCACGCCATGGTTTACAATTTCATGGCCGAACAGAATATTTTCCGCCACCGTCAGATTGGGCAGCAGGTTCAATTCCTGGTAAATCATGCTGACACCGGCGCTTTGCGCTTGCTGCACATTTTTAAAATCGCATTCCCGGCCGTCTATTTTCATGCTGCCGGATGTTTTGGTATATGCGCCGCAGAGAATTTTCATCAGTGTTGACTTTCCAGCGCCATTCTCTCCAAGAAGGATGTGTACTTCGCCGGGTTCCAGGGTAAACTGCACGTTTTGCAGCGCCTTTACACCGGGAAATTCCTTCACAATATTGTTCATTTCAACAACATATTGTCCCACTGCTCTATTCCTTTCCTCTCACTCTCTCCGTTTCTAAAAGCCGGACGGACAGTTGTTTCCGTCCGGCTTTTTTCTGTGTTTATGCGTCCGCCAGCATTTCTTCGGCGTTGTCAATGGTAATGTTTGGAACCGGTGTGTTAATGACTTCTTCCACATCCTTGCCGTCCAGATGATCTACCAGCGCTTTTACGGATTCAAACGCCATAGATACCGGATCCTGGGCAACTGTTGAATCGTATACGCCGTCAATAATGGACTGGATCGCTTCCGCCTGTCCATCAATGCCGCAGATTTTGATGTGATCATTCTTTTCGTTAACCAGCATCTGGGCAATGCCGACGCCCATCAGATCCGAGCAAACAAAGAAAACGTCCAGATCAGGAGTCGCCTGCAAAATGTTTGCCGCAACATCATAGCCCTTGTTCGCATCCCAGTCTGCCGGCTGTTCCGCAACCACTTCAATGTTGTCGTTGAGCGCTTCCCGGAAGCCCTGTACCCGAAGGATGGAAGTGGACTGCCCCGCTACGCCTGCAACGATGGCAACCTTGCCTCCGTCCGGCAGAAGGCGGTTCACGTTTTCCGCTGCGGTTGCGCCCAGTTCAATGTTGTTGGATCCAACGTAGGTCAGCGTGGTTGCGCCCTGCTTTTCCATTTCCGCTTCGTCCATTGGTGTGTCGTAAATGGATACCGGGATGCCTGCATCGTTACATTTCTTCACAGAAGAAACCATTGCCGCAGAATCGCATGGACAAAGCACAATACCGTCCACGCCCTGGGTGATGAGGTCTTCAATAAACTGTACCTGACGGTTTACATCGGTTTCCTTGTCCGGCGCATAGGTGGATACTTCCACGCCAAGTTCGTCGCCGGCCTTTTCAAACCCCTGTTTTAGCTTTGCGCCCCAAGAGGAACTGAGGGTTTTGCACACAACGCCGATTTTATAAGTCTCTCCTCCGTCGGATGGCGCCGCCGTATCGTCCGCCGGAGTACTGGTATCGTCTGCCGGGGTAGAACCATCGTTGCCGCAGCCTGCGAACAGACACAGCACCATAGCAAGCGCCAGAATCATTGCCAAAAACTTTTTCATCTTCTTCTCTCCTTATAATGTTAATGTATCAAAAGGGTGCTTTCCCTTCTGTCCGTTTTTTCCGGCGGCCTTTCCGCCTTTATGCCAGCCCTTCCGGCAGGCCCCAGGGATAAATGGCTACTTTCATCGCCTCTCCCCGGCGCATAATGTTCAGACCTTCTTCAAAATGCGCCAGATCAAACCGGTGAGAAATCAGCTTTTCCGGCTGGATGATGCCACTTTCCAGCACCATACCCACAGCAGGCAGCGTATAGTCTCCGATATAGTTCCCCATCACGCTCAGCGCTTTTCGGGTGATCAAATTCTGCGAAATCGTCTCCGTCTTTGCAAAATTCTGGCCGAAGAGCAGAATTCTGCCGCCCGGTCTTGTGCAGGCAAGCCCGTCGCCAATGAGCACGCCCACTGCGTCCACCGTAACGTTGACGCCCAGGCCGCCGGTTTCTGCCTTGACCGCTTCCTCCAGATTGCATTCCATAGGATTAAAGCATTTGGTCACGCCGATTTTTTTGGCGTATTCCCGGCGCAATGACGAAGTTTCCGAGACAAAAACCTTTCCGGCGCCGTTTGCGAGGAGCAGCTGCGCAAACAGCAGGCCGATGGGTCCTGCCCCCAGCACCAGCACCGATTCGCCGGCGATCAGCTTGATTTTTTTAATCGCGCCGTATACGCAGTTGATTGGCTCCGCGAACATCGCCCGTTCCAGCGGAACGCTTTCCTCCAGCGGGATCATCACCTTTTCATCGCACATCATATACTGGGCAAAGGCGCCGTCGCTGAAAAATCCGATGAGGTCCAAGCTCTCGCACATATTCGGCATGCCGCTCTTGCAGAAGAAGCAGGAGCCGCATGGTACGTTCGGATCGATGATGACCCGCTGCCCCACCCGGACCGAGGCTACGCCGCTGCCGGTTTCTACCACCTCGCCGATGAGCTCATGGCCGCAGATCACGCCCTGTCGCCCCGGAAATCCCGGCGGATCGGACAGCATATGAAGATCCGAGCCGCAAATGCTTGCAATCAGCACTTTTACGACAGCATCCGTCGGCGTCTTGGGATGAGGAATCGGGCGTTTCTCCAGTTTTGTCTTCCCGATTTTTTCAAAAATGATGGCATCCATCGTATCTTGCATCGTTCTTCTCTCTCCTTTGTTCTATGTGAAATTTTTACAGCTTTTGTATCATTGTTTCATTCTTCGCCAGGTCCTCTCTTTTCTTTCTGAAAAAACCTATGGCTCTTTGCTGTTTTTTTGCCTTTTCTGAAATCGGTTACATATTTTTTGTAACAGGATTTACATCTTAATTAGAATATTTTTAAATAATTTAGCTTTTTACGTTGATTATTTATTTCTAAATTCCTGAATTCTTTTGTCTTTTCTGTTTCCTTCCAATTTTTTGATTCTTATTTTGTAACTTGTTTCTTGTGTTGTAATATTTATATCATAAGCATGCGGCTTGTGCAATGCACATTTTATACATAATATATGGATTATTTTTGTTCGAATTATCCACATTCTTTCTGTCAATCTTTTCTTCTTTTGCAACATGCTCAATTTTTCTCCCTCATTATGTAAACTTGTTACAAATTTATATCATTTATTATTTTTCCATCTTATCCTATTGCGTTATGCCAAAAAATGTTGTACTATTGAAACAACAAGAAATCTTTTGCGCTGTTATTGCATGCGTTTTCCGGCATTCCGGGTTCTTACCCGTCATTTTAAACAAAAAGAGGTGATCGCTTTTGCAAAAAAAGAAAAATTTCCTGGGCATCCGTGAAATTGCCAGCCTGGCAGGGGTATCCACCGCAACGGTTTCCAGAGTGCTGAATTCCCCCCAGGCCACCTCGGAAAAAACACGGAAAAAGGTAATGGAAATTATCCGGGAATATGATTATGTCCCCAACATGTCCGCGAAAGCGTTGTTTTCCGGTCAGTCCAATACCATCGCTCTGTTTGTTTTCGATATGTACAACCCCTTTTATATCAGTTTTATCAAGGAACTGAACCTCATCGCCCTGGAGCATAACTATATTCTCATCATATGTGATGCGGCCGACGAGCCGGAACGGGAAGAAAAATATTATAATTTCTGCAAGAGCAACCGCTGCGCCGGCATTGTTTACTCCGCCGGTTCCACCCGAAAGTATGTGGGCGGCAACGAATCCTACAACAACATTCCCATTGTCATTTTTGACCGTTCCCCGTTTCAGGATGCAAACTGTTACAGCATCAAATCCGACGATGACAAGGCGATGCAGCTGCTGACAGATTATCTTTACAAAATGAATCATCGAAAAATCGGTTTTATCGGAGCAAACGACGCCCTGGTTTCCGCCAAAGAGCGACTGCGCAGCTTCCACAAGCATATGAACCGGCTGGGCCTGGAAGTGCCGCCGCATTACATCAAAAGCGGCAACTTTACCGTGCAGAACGGCGTGGACGCCTTTGATTATTTCTACCCTATGTCCGACGCCCCCACCGCCATTATCGCGGCAAACGACCAGATCGCCCAGGGCTTTGTCTCCCGGGCACGCAGCCTGAACATTAACATTCCGCAGGAATTTTCCGTCTGCGGCATTGACGGAGTGGATTACGATCCCTTCTATCCCCGCATTACCTCTGTCAAGCAAAACATCCGGGAAATGGCGGCCGCGGCGTTTGATTTCATCATCAACGCAGACAAAATTCCGGCTCCTGCCACCAAAGTGATTGACGTTACGCTGCGAATCGGCCAAACCTGTCAGAAAATTTAATCCATTCGGTACAAAAAAAGCAGACAGCCGAAATGCTGTCTGCTTTTTTGTTACATTTGTATAATTTTATAGGAATTTATCTTTCCCATCTTAACATATTGGCGAAAACATGATATAGTAATGTTATTATGTTGTCTTGAGGGAAGAATTTTTATGAAAAACAATAAGTCTTTGGGCGTCCGTGAAATCGCAAAGCTCGCAGGAGTTTCTCCGGCGACGGTTTCCCGTGTGCTTAACACGCCCGAAATCACTTCTCCCCAAACCCAGGCAAAGGTGCTGAAAGTCATTGAGCAATACGGCTATACGCCGACTTCCGCGCCGGCCACGGTCACTTACCAGGATTCCAGGCCCATCGCCATCTTTCTTTATGATTCCGCCTGTCCTTTTTACCGGGAACTGGTATATGAATTCAACACCCTCTGCTTTGACCAAAACTATCCTCCGCCCCTGGTGTTTTACGACACCCATGGAAATTTTTCCCGTGAAAGATACTATTATGATTTCTGCAAAAGTGTTGGGGTTGCCGGCATCGTGTATACCACCGGCGCCTACCGGGAACGCATCAGCGACTTCGGCGGCGAACTTCCCATCGTTTTGCTGGACCGCCACTCGTTTCGGGACAAATCCTGTTACAACATCCGTTCCAACCATGAAAAGGGGATGGGCCTTCTTGTGGACCATCTTTACTCTCTGCATCACCGGAAAATCGGTTTTGTCGACGGTTTAGAGGATGTCTGGATTACCAACCAACGGCATTACGGCTTTATTTCCGCCGTCAACCATGCTGGGCTGGACATCCCTTCCAACTATATTTATACCGGCAACTTCACGTTTGAAAGCGGCATGCAGGCCTTTGATTACTTTTCCGCCCTGGACAACCCGCCTACCGCTGTTATTTTTTCCAACGACCCAATGGCGCAGGGTTTTATCCTGCGGGCAAACGCGGCCGGCGTAGATATTCCACAACAGTTTTCCGTGTGCGGATACGACGCTTCTTCCCTGGATCACTTTTATCCCACCATCACATCTGTGCGGCAGGATACCAAGTCCATAGCGGCAGCGGCTCTCAGCCTGATTATGAGCAACTCCACCACCGCGCCCATTGACCTGGTCTTTGACGTATCCCTTCGGGAGGGCGCCACCTGCCGGCGGCTGGAGCAGCCGTAGTCTTTTTCGCCGCCGGCCGCTCCATTCCTTTCTCCGGCCAACCCAGGACTCCCTCCAGCTCCGGAGGAAGTCCTTTCTTTTTCAGCATGTTCCAGAAAGGATTCTTCCCCTTCCTGCGCTGAACCCCGCGGACAAAACCGCCCGCCTCAGAAACGAGGGCTGGGTCCGCCGTGTTGTGAGCCGGTTCGCCGTACTGCCGTCCCTCCCATTTCGCGGCGCCGACGGCACAAGATCATCCATTTGCGCTTCTCCCGCTTTTTCCGGCAGGCACCGCATCCGAAAGCAAAAAGCAGGTACCGAAAGGTCCCTGCTTTTTTATTCTTTCTTTGTGCGCGTTATACGTCAAGCGCCGTCACATAACCGTCTTCAATTGCGCTGAGGGCATTGCCCGGCTTTTTCGAGTCGCCAACAAACAAAATCTCGCAGCCGAGATCCTTAATCTCCTCTTCCAGCCCCTTCACTGCCCGCATACCAGCAGACATCAGGACATGGTCAAATTTGCCAAGCACTTTTTCCTCTCCGTCCACAGACACCGTAATGGTGCCGTCTTCGTTGATGGATTTTACTGCTGTGCTGGTATAAACTTCCACTTTGTGTTCCTCCAGGGACATCAGCAGGAAGCGTTTCCAGTTGTCCGGCTCCTCTTTTACGATTTCCGGCATCATTTCAATGATGGTAACCGTATTGCCATGGGTTGCGAAATGGTTTGCCGTTTCGCCGCCAACCAGACCGCCGCCAATCACCGCAATATTGCCGTTTACGTCAAATTTGCCTTCCAGCGCGTCAGTAGCAAGACCGACAAACGGACGGTCTTTTCCAGGAATCGGCGGAACAAACGGGTTGCTGCCCATGGCGATGATAACGGTATCCGGCTTTTCCCGCTCCACAATTTCACGAGTAAGCTCGGTGTTGAGATGCACCGTTACGCCATCCCGTTCCATCCGCTGCGCCTGCCAGTTGATGAAGGATGCGATCTCACCCTTCCACGGCGGAATCGCCGCCAGGGAATACATGCCGCCCAGCCGATCCTTCTTTTCAAACAATTCTACATCGTGTCCCTTCTGGGCTGCAACAATCGCCGCTTCGCAGCCGGAAGGACCGCCGCCTGCAATAAAGACTTTCTTTTTCTTTTCCGCCGGCTTTACAATAAATTCGCTTTCCCGAACCGTCCGTGGGTTGAGCACGCACTGACCTGCAAAGCCGGTGTCAATTTTGCCGCAGCAACCCTGGAGGCAGCCGATGCAGCGGATAATATCCTGATAATCCCCTTCTGCGGCCTTTTTCGGCAGATACGGATCCGCCAAAGACGCACGGCCCATATAGCAAGCGTCTGCCTTTCCGCTCTTGATAATCGCTTCCGCGATAAACGGGTCGTTGACACGGCCAACGGTGGTTACCGGAATGGTGTCTACAACCGTTTTAATGGCGGCCGCATAGTCGGAAATCCAGCCATGCCCCATCACTGCCGGCGGAACCTGCGTATACCAGCTTTCATATACGCCGACGGAAACGTTCAGAGAATCGATTCCCGCCTCCACAAGAAACGGCACAATGGTTTTGGTATCCTCAATGTTCAAGCCGCCCGGCACGCGTTCTTCGCCGGAAATCTTATAGTCAATGCCAAAGTCCTTGCCGCACTTTTTCCGGATGTTCTTGATGATTTCCACCGGAAAACGCACCCGGTTCACCAGGGTGCCGCCATACTTATCGGTTCTTTTGTTGGAATAATAAGAAGTAAACTCGGTGACAAGATATCCATGCGCGCCATGAATCTGCACGCCGTCAAACCCCGCCTTCTTGGCGCGAAGCGCGGCGTCACCGAACTTTTCAATCATTTCGTCGACTTCTTCCGTGGTCATCTCATGCGGCATATCCTTTTTCACAGGACATGGGATCTTGGACGGCGCCCAAGGATCCGTTCCGGTAATCCACTTCTGCGTCTGCCGGCCGCCGTGGAAAATCTGCGCATAAATCTTAGCGCCAGCCGCATGCACACGGTCGGTGAGTTCCTTGTGGGAAGGAATCTGCTCGTCGTTCCACAGGCCCGGGATGTACTGATACGTCCGGCCGGTGGGATCCACCGCATAATCTTCCGTAACAATGAGGCCCCAGCCGCCCTTGGCCTTTTCCTCATGGTAGGCGATAAATTTTTCCGTGGCTTTTCCGTCTTCGGTGCAACAGTTCATTACCATAGCGGAAACAATAAACCGGTTTTTGATTTCCACACTGCCAAATTTGATTGGTTCGAAAACCTTCTTCAGCATGCTCTTTCCTCCTTGTATGTATAAAATTTTTACCATCGCAAACAACAGGTTCGCTGCCAAGGTACCGCAGCTCACAGCAAATGTATACTATCACATTTTATTGTATACGAATCTCTGTGTAACTTCAGTATACCGGACAATTAGGATCCCTGTCAAGGGCTGCGGCAGCCTTGTATCAGAAATTTGTATACTAGCACAAAATCCTACTATTTGATTTATATATTTATGCCGTTATGATGTATTATTGCTGTTTTTTTCACAAAGATCGTTCTCTTTGTGTCAATTCTTGCTGCTTGTCGTTTGTAAAGTTGTTTGCGTTTCCGCCTTCGGCTCCATCGGTTGTCCATGCGCCGTCCAGCCAGAAATTGTCTGTCAATTTTTTTCCAATTTCACAACATATCTTTTGCATATTTAATATATATTTCTATTTTATTTTGTAACATATGTGCATTGTTTGATTTGTCTTTTATTTGTATAATTATAGAAGGGGAAAATATGACGAATACAGTTCTGAGCAAGTATAATTTGTATTGTTTTTTTGCCGGTGCATGCTTTCGTTTTGCATTTTCCGCGTTTTCTATGTTTTTGGAGGTGACATCTTGGCTAACTTTAAATATTCCAAACTCGCAGACTGGCTCCGTGGCGAAATCGAAGGCGGAACCTTTTCCGCAGGCAGCAAAATTCCGACTGAGGTGGAACTCTCCAATCGGTTTTCCGCAAGCCGCCAAACGGTTCGGCAGGCACTGGCGCTACTGGAAAAGGAAAACTATCTGTTTAAAGTGCAGGGAAGCGGCACGTTTGTAAAAAAACGTGTGATTTCCAACAACCCGCTGCCCATCCACATTTCTTCGGGCAATTCCAAAACCATCAATGTGATTATGAACGATCCCGGCAACTATATTTTCACCAATGTTCTGCGTGGCATCCATGACGCCCTGCATGAACATGGCTACACGATGAATCTTAATATTTCTTCCACCCATGTGTTTCAGGAACGACAGTCTTTGGAGTGCATCCTGAAAAATGGCTCCAACGGTCTGATCATTGAGCCGGCCCGTACCGGCCTGCCGTTGCTCAACCGCAGTCTGTTCCAGGAAATCAGCGAACGGATTCCCTGCGTTTTTATTCATGCGTCTTTTGCCGAGCTCAACATCCCTTCTGTTACGGTGGATAATTTTAGTATTTTCGCAAAGCTGACCAAACTGCTCATTGACAAGGGGCATACCAAAATCGCCGCGTTCTGCAAATGCGACGAACAGACCAGCATTGAGCGCTATCAGGGCTATGCGGAAGAAATGATGAAAAACGGTTTGGAATTTAACGAAAAATACACTACCTGGTATACCTATGATACCTTTCCCTTCCTATTTACCGACAAAAACGCAACCAATGTATTAAACCGTATCAAAGACTGTACTGCGGTGCTTTGTCACAATGACCTGCTGGCAGGTTCTTTCATTCAGTTTTTGACACGCCACGGTATTTCCGTGCCCAACGACATTTCTGTGGTCGGCATTGACGATTATCTGGACTATTCCCCCGCCATTCCGCTGACAACTGCCATCCACCCCAAAGAAAAACTTGGCCGCACCGCCGTGGAGATTCTGATGAAACGTATCAGCGGCGAATCCCAGGATTTAAATTGTACATTCGATATGGAGATTGTCGAGCGTGCTTCTGTCCGTGATTTTACAAAACGCTCCTCGTACCATTTTTAACCCATAAAACAACTCCCGCCACGGGCGGCCCTCATAAAACAGCATAAGATTGTTTTCGTGAAACGGTATAGCTTCGGCTATGCCGTTTCTCCGTTTTGCAGGTCATTCAGCATGGCTGCGGGGAGTATTCCCACAAGGTCATAGGAAATATCAATCTGCTGTTCCCTATATCCCTTTGACTTATCCGGCGCGTGAACATACACAGCCTTTACCATATCATTGAGTATGGTTGGCGTTAATTCGTCCAAGTCGAGATACTTCCGCACTTTGCCGATAAATCTGTCAATGTTTTCTGCCTGTTCTTCCTGTTCGTTAATTTCTTCATTCAGTTGCAACAGCTTTTCCCGCAGTTCTTCCTGCTCCTGCTCGTAATCGTCAGAAAGCATTTGAAATCTGCTGTCAGATAATTTTCCGCCTACGTTGTCCTCGTAAATACGCTTGAACAGCCGGTCAAGTTCTTCTATCCGTCGTTCCGCTTGTGTCGCCTGCCGCCGCTTTGCCGCAAGTTCTTTCTTCGCTTCGGCTTTCTGCTTCGCTCCCATAGCTTTACGAAATTGTTCTTCATGGTTGGCTACACAGGAAATTACAAGCCGCAGATGTGTAAGCACACCCTGTTCCAGTACCACAGCGCGGATAAAATGCGTCGGGCAAACTTCTTTCCCTTTGAGCCTTGAAGTGGAGCAAACAAAGTGATCTTGTCTTGCTTCAAAGTTCCTGCTCGTGTAGTAATACAGCTTTTCGCCGCAATCGGCACAGCGCGCAATGCCGGAGAACATATTTGTTTTTCCTGTCCTCGTCGGGCGGCGTTTGTTCTTCCGTAATTCCTGTACCCGCGCCCATGTGTCGGCGTCAATAATCGCTTCATGGGTATTCTCAAACACAAGCCATTTTTCTTCGGGATTGTTGCAAGTCTTTTTGCTCTTGTAGGACTGCTTGTAGGTCTTGAAGTTTACCGTATGCCCCTGATACTCCGGACGCTCTAAAATGTCTGAGATTGTTTCAGACTTCCAGCGATAAGGATTATCCGGCAGCGCGTTCCTCGTTGCCCTGCCTGTCTGCTGAAAATGAATAGTCGGCGTTAAGACCTGTTCCTCTTTCAGAATACGGGCAATTTGTGTCGGACCGTAACCGTCCAGACAAAGGGCAAATATCCGCTTGACTACTTCGGCAGCTTCGGGATCGATAATCCCACCGCTTTTTGTTTTCAGTGTCTTTCATGTAGCCATAGGGCGGATTTGTGCAGAGGTGTTCCCCTGCTTCTCCTTTGGACTTCATCACAGCGCGTATCTTCTTGCTCGTGTCTTTCGCGTACCACTCGTTGATGATGTTCAAAAACGGGGTAAAATCGCTATCCTGCTGGTTCGCGCTGTCAATGCCATTATTGATAGCGATAAACCGCACGCCCTTTTCCACAAACAGGACTTCGGTGTAAAAGCCTACTTTTAGATAATCTCGCCCAAGCCGCGACATATCCTTGACTATCAAGGTGGACACTTCACCGTTTTCGATTTTTTCCAAAAGCTCGCTCCAACTTGGACGGTTGAAGTTTGTCCCGGAATATCCGTCGTCTACGAAAAACAAGGGGTTTGAAAAATGATTTTCCTTTGCGTATTTACTTAAAATCGCCTTTTGATTTACAATGCTGTTGCTGTCGCCCGCCAGTTCGTCGTCGCGTGATAAACGGCAATAGAGGGCGGTGATTTTGCCAGACTGCCTTAACATACTTGCTGCTCCTTTCCTCGGCGGGCAGTCTGCCAATACAGGATTGCTTGTACCCATTTTAACGCTCCTTGTCTTTTTCATCAATAGGCGATTGCTCCATAAGCCGCAAAACTTTATGGGGCAGGCTTCTGCTTCCGTCGTAGCTTCCCGTAAAACGATAGAGTGTCCTGCCGGATTGAATTGTAACTTCGTGCGTCGGCAATTCTTGATACAGCGGATTTTTTACAACGATATGTCCGTCTTTGATTTTTCGTTGACCTTCCATTCCTTTCCCGTCCTTTCCTTATTTTGAATAGGGAGCAAGCACAGCAAATGAGTACCCATTTGCCGCTTGCTTCTTTCGCAGCAAGCATAGGAAAGGGGTACCCTTTCCGTAAAAATCCACGTTTTGACGCTATGCGTCGGACGGGGATTTTCTCTTGTTGGGATAGTCCCAACCCCTTGTGCGTCCTCTCATACAATATCCCGTTTGACAAACGGCTTTTGTTGCACTTTGCTCCTCACTTTATACACCACCGCACTTTCGATTTTGCCAAACGATTTAAGAAAGTTTTTCAAAAAAGGAACTCACGCTAAACAAAAACACATCTGTATGCAATCCACTTTGATTGAATACAGATGTGTCTTAATATTTAACGGTATTTTAGATATTCCAAAAACCGTTTGACCGCAAGCGAAGCGGTCTTTTTGCTCCGCAGGGCAATTCCGATTTTCCGATATGCGGGTACGTCCAACTCCTTTGCCACGATCCGATAGGGGACGCGCTTCAAAATCAATTCCGGCAAAATGCTGATACCAAGACCGCTTTCCACCATTGACATAATCGCGTAATCGTCCCATGTTGTAAAATGTACGTTGGGTGTCAGGTTGCAGCGTTCAAATATTTCCGACACTTCCGTTTTTGCGCCTTTCTCCAAGAGCATGAACGGTTCCTCACAGAGAGCCGCCACAGGGACTTTTTCAAGCTGCGCCAGAGCATGATTTTCCGGCAGAATAGCAAGCAGCCTGTCCTGTTCTAAAAAAATAGTTTCAAAATCGGAGCAAGTAGGTAAGCGCAGGAAGCCGCAATCTACGCGCCCCTCGGAAATCCATTCCTCAATTTCCGTATAATCGCCAAGCAGTAATTCATAGTCAATGCCCGGATATGCCTTTTGAAATTCTTTAATAATATTCGGAAGCCAGTGCGTCGCCACACTGGAAAACGTGCCAATACGGATAAGCCCCGATTGCAGCCCGTTCAGTTCGTCCACTTCCATTTGCAGCTTCTCATATTCCATGCAGACGCTCTTTGTATAAGGGAGCAGCTTCATTCCGTCGCTTGTCAGCTTAACGCCGGATTTTCCCCTCTCCAGCAAGACAACTTTCCATTCCTTTTCCAAGTCGTTTATCATACGGCTAATGCCCGATTGAGAATAATTCAATATTTCTGCGGCTTTCGTGAAGCTGCCATACTCGACCGTCTTGACAAACGCCATATACTTTTGAATATTCATGTCCATATTTTTACCTCGTTCTATTTATCTGATTTTATCATGTTTTCTATGATAAACATTCGCTTTTGTAATCACACGAAACATGGTAAACTGAATACGCAAAAAAGTCAAGCGGGAGTGTGACCACAATGTTTTATGTAAGTGAAATTCAGACCGAAGCCCCCTGTCGCTTTCAGACACAGCTTCAGCAAAAGGTTTATGAAGTGTTGGGAAAACTGCAAATCCCTTTTCAGCGCGTCGATACAGACGAAGCGATCACGATGGAGGATTGCATTGCCATTGATGAAAAACTGGATATGAACATGGTAAAAACCTTGTTCCTCTGCAACCGACAGCAGACAGATTTTTATTTGTTTATTACCGTCGGCAATAAGCCGTTCCGTTCTAAAGATTTTAGTAATGCGTTGGGTGTTGCCCGCGTTTCCTTTGCCCCCGCAGAGCAAATGGAGAGGATACTCGGTACGAAAATCGGCGCAGCGACTGTTTTCAGCAGCCTGTTAGATACAGAGAACAAAGTACAGATTGTTTTTGACAAAGAAGTAATTGCCGAGAAATGGTATGGGTGCAGCGACGGGACAACAACGGGATATATAAAGGTACGGACAGAGGATATTTACAAAAAATTCCTGCCGCATACCAATCATACATTTTCCGTCATTGAGGTGTGACATGGGGCTTTATCAAAACCGGATTGTTGTGAAGGTGGGGACTTCCACCCTCACAAATGAAATGGGTAAAAGCGACCTGCGCTCTTTTGACCGCCTTGCGTGTGTCCTGTCCGATATTCAGAATATGGGGTATGAAGTGATTTTGGTGTCGTCCGGCGCGATTGCTGTTGGAACAAATAAGCTGAACATGAAAGAACATCCTTCCAGTATGCGTATGAAGCAGGCGGCGGCAGCGGTAGGGCAATGCAGTATGATGTTTCTGTATGATAAGTTTTTCAATGACTATGACAAGACAATCGCCCAAATCCTGCTGAACGCGGAGGATATGGAGCAGGAAGAAAAGAAAGAAAATCTGATAAATACATTCAATGCCCTGTTGGAAATGGGTATTATCCCCGTAGTCAATGAAAACGACTCTGTCAGCTATACAGAAATAGAATCGGAGGACAGGCTGTTCGGGGATAACGATATGCTTTCGGCTGTCGTCGCGGTTTTATGCCGGGCAAAGCAGTTAGTCATATTATCCGATATAAACGGTCTGTATGACGCAGACCCGCGGCTATATCCAAGCGCAAAACTCATAAGCCGGATAGAGAAAATCGACGAAACAGTATATGCCCTTGCAGGTGGTGCAGGTTCAAGGCGGGGAACGGGCGGTATGAAAACAAAGCTTCGAGCCGCTGCGTTGGCTACCGCACAGGGGATAGACACCGTAATTACAAACGGGAAAGCACCGGAAGCCTTGTATGAAATCGTAAAAGGGAAAAAGGTAGGTACAGTATTTGCAGGAAGAATAATTTAATCATAGCGTTAAATAATCAAGAAATTCATTCACTAACCGCTATATTTACGATTAATGCAAAGCGGTAGTTTCAGGATAACAATCAAAGCCGCCGTTTCTTTATGTTCCATACAGATCAATGGCGAGTTGTTGAGGATTACGGCGGTATCAAAGAGGTATCGCCGTGTCTATTTTTGTTTTCAGCAACCAACCGAACGCTTTGCAATCAAAAATTCCTTGTGTCTATACAGGATTTTGCGCCTATGAGTATGAACATACAAATCATATAGCTATCTCTTATAGTTCCTATTTCCAATGCCCATGCGGTTTTATGCTGCATGGGCATTTGTTGTTTTGCCCCCTGCTTTGGGAAGAAAGGGGGTGAGAAAATGATGAATAGTGAGCAGTATCGGGAACATATCGAGCGCACTTTCAACGCCTTTTGCAAAATTGTCCTTTATCATGCAGCATTGAATGCTTACAAGAAAATACGGAAAAAGCAGCAGTTTGAAGTATCCCTTGACTATCTTCGTGAGTTTGATTTTGAGCCAGTTACTACTATTGACGAGTATTTTGTGAAAAATGATATGCCTACCGCTTTTACCGTTCGTGGGGAAACGGTCATTGTGGAAAGCGAGCAGTTAGCAACCGCGCTTTTGCGTCTGCCGGAAAAGCGGCGGGAAGTCCTGTTTTTACGGTACTACCTCGGTTACAGCGATACGGAAATCGGAAGGCTGTTCGGAGTTTGCAGGAGTACGATCTTCCACAGACGAAAAAGGGCATTGCGCTTGCTGCGAAAAGAAATGGAGGTGTTAGAAGATGAAGAATAGGAAATACAATTTACTGCCTTATGAAACGATTGTAAAGTCAGCCGCCGGGGAGCCGGAAGCGGTAAACACCGTCATTCAAACCTATACCGGCTACATCAAATATCTGTCCTACTTTCAAGGAAATATCAACGACGATATTCAAGACTATTTGAAAGCGTCCTTAATGGAAGCGCTATCCAAGTTCCGTTTTGACCGATAATGAGTAGCAAAGCCAGAAAAAGCCGTCAAGGATAAACTTCGCGCTTCGCGTCCTTGACGGCTTTTCCAGCCTTTGCTGTTGGGTAATCAAGAGGGCGCAAACGGATAAACCGCTTGCGCCCTCAATCCATGATGATGTGTTACGCGATAGGGCTTGATAAAGCCTTGTGCAACGCGGCTTTGCAGATTTGATAAAGTAAACCGTTAAGAGTTTATATTCCCACCCTCAAAAATGGCTGTCTACTGCGTAACATTTTGCTGTGCCAGCGTGGATATTTAGACGGACAAAAGCCTTGATTTATGCGGCTTGCAGAGGGCAGGAATAGAGCAGGGAATATCATATCCCTCGGAAACGCAAAAAGTTGTTCTATTGTTCCACACGGCACAGAAAAAACGGGCAAGAAGTCTTTGACCTCTTGCCCGCTTTTTGTGGCAATCCGTTATGGCAGCTACCCTGTTTCAGTTGGTTGTTGATACTGTTTTATGAGTAGCTACCTCACGGCGGGGGTTTTTTTCATTCCTCTTCCAGGCAAACTGTTTCCATCCCATGGTGTTTTCTCCCAGCCTTTTTTGTCAAACCGCCTTTCCCGGTCTTCCTGCGTCCATTCCATTGCTCCACTGTTCCGGCAGAACTTTGGGGACTGCTCCGGGGCTATTTTCCCCAGCACGGCAAAGACATCTTCCCCACAGAAAAGCACAAGGCCCGGCCGCATTTGGCCGAGCCTTTTCTTTCTTGTTTTCTTAGGAAACTATCCCTAATTTCTGCAGCAGCCGCACAATCTTATCGCCCTTTGGCAACTGCTCCATTTCATCCCGGTTCAGGATGCGCAGGAAAATTACTGCCGCCGCATAAACCACTGCGGCAATCAAAATCGCAAAAAGCGTAGCGACAGTGTTGGAATCTGTGGCAAGGTACAGCAGTTTGTGCGCCAATATGGCGGCAACGCTCATAATACCACTGGCAAGCAATGGTTTTATCAGATATTTGCTGGGCGTGATATGCATATCCACGGAGTGGTATAACGCGGTAAAACACACCAGAAACGCCGTGACATGGCATGCAATGGAACTGATGGCCGCGCCGTAGATATTAATAGCCGGCTGACGAATTAACATAATATTCAGCACAATCTTCACCCCAACGCCGCACAGCAGCCCGGTGGCCGGCACAAAGATCCTGCCAAGGCCCTGCAGGGAACCGCAGATGGTCTGGTCCAGCGCCGTAAAGATGACTGCAACGGCGCTGAGCTGTAAAAGTTCTGCCCCCAGAGAAGCGTTGGGATAAATCAAATCAAAAATCGGATGGGCCAGCACAATCATGCCCAGGGCGCATGGTAAAATCAACAGCATGGAGATGAGAAACGAATAGGATATCTTATCCGATGCCTCCCGTTTGTCTCCTACTGCAAGGGCACCGGAAATCGAAGGCACCAGCATCGTCGCAAACGCGATGTTCAGAGCCAGAGGCAGATTGGTCAGAATATCCCCTTTGGACAGCATCCCGGACAGGCGAACCGCCTCCGTTGTCAGCTGCTCCGCGGTGGGAATGCCCGCCAAGCCGGGAATCCCAGCCTGAAACGCTGCAGAAATCCCCCGGGTAATGGTGGCAGTGTCGATGACCCGCGCCACGGCCGTAATAATAGAACTGAGGGATATGGGAATGGACAGCATTAAAATGCTTTTCATCACAATTTTAATGTGCCGCCGGTCGGTTTTCACCGTTTGCCGGCTGGTTCGTTTGGCGATCAGACTGCGGTTGACCCGATAGAACACCAGCAGATACACAAAGCTGAGGATGGTAGCTACCGCCGTCGCGCCGTTGGCGCCAGCCGCCATAATTTCCGGCGCTTTGCCAAACAGCAGAAACACAAACAAAATGCTCAGCGAACATTTAAAAATCTGTTCAATCACCTGGGAGGAACTGGTAGCCTTTACGTTTTTCAGCCCTACAAAATATCCGCGGATGACCGAAGACAGACAGACGAACAGGATGGAGGGCGACAGCGCCCGCAGTGTATACTGCACACCATCCATCTGTATGGCGTGAATCGCGAGGAAATCCGCTCCAAAATATAAGAACAAAGAGCAGGCAAATCCAATGCCGGCAAACAGCACCAGCGCCGCCTGGAATACCCGATGCGCCCCTTTATAATCCCCCAGAGCAGCCCGTTCCGAAACCATTTTGGAAATGGCATTGGGAATGCCCACGGAGGAAATTGCCAGGAGCATAGTGTAAATCTGATACCCGGCGTTGTAATAACCGGTGCCCATATCGCCGAAGCCTTCCACATTTGTGATGACGATCCGGTAAACAAAGCCCAGGAGCTTTACCAGAATCTGCGACATCAAAATGATGAAAACATTGACCATAAAGGACTGTTTCTGATTTCGTTTCTGCGTCATCTTCCTATCCTTCTGTTTTCTAATCTAAATTCCCCTGCCGCCGAGCGGCCAGAAAGGCTGCCGCTTTTCCAAACAGCATTCCCAGCACTGCACCGCAAAGGACATCCGTTGGAAAATGCACGGCAAGATACACTCTGGACACCCCCACCGCCGCAGCCCACAGCAACGCGGCGATTCCCGCTTTTCTGTGGTGGAAAAAGACCGCGGAAGCTGCCGCAAACGAGGAAAACGCATGGCCGGACGGAAACGAATACCCGCCCGG
This sequence comes from uncultured Eubacteriales bacterium, assembly GCA_934395135.1. Taxonomy (GTDB): domain Bacteria; phylum Bacillota; class Clostridia; order Oscillospirales; family Butyricicoccaceae; genus CAKRRK01. Next base: position 218,246 of record CAKRRK010000002.1, read on the forward strand.
ATGGGGAATGAGCAACGCAAGCCCTTCCCACGCCGGCAAATCACAAGGCCGCACCCTTGCGATCAACGGTTTCAATATGCCGTTCCCCACAAGGAGGCTGAACGCCAGCGCCAGCAGCATAGCGATACCGGTCCGGCGCGTCTTTCGGATGCACAGACATACCGCCGCTGCGCCCAGCCATATCCATCCGAAATCTCCTGTCTTTGTAACAAATACCATCACGGCATCCAGCCAGGGCGTATGCATGCTCTGCGCCCACTGCAGCACCGCAAATTCCAGCGCCGCCATTATCCGCCCAGCGCCGCCTTTGCCGTAAACGTAATAGCCGATATAATCAGGCCTGCCACCAGCACGCCCAAAAGAATCGGCGGGAACGCCCGGCGCAGCTTCATTTCCATCACAATGGCGATGGCGGCGCCGGTCCAGGCACCGGTCCCCGGCAGCGGGATAGCGACAAAGACAAACAATCCCAGCCATTTATATTTATTCACAGCGTCAATTTTTGATTCCGCTTTTTTTTCCACCTTACGGATAAACCCGCCAAGGAGCTTGCTGTGCTTTTTCAGAAATTCAAATACCTTTCCTCCAAAAATAATGAGAAACGGTACCGGAATCATATTGCCGATAAGGGCGGCGAGAAACGCAACCGGCAGATCCAACCCGTATCCCACGCCGATGGGGATGGCTCCCCGCAGTTCAACAACCGGCGCCATCGCAACAAGCATGGTGAGGAAAAATTTTCCGATTACCGTGGAAGTCAGTGCACTGAGCATAAACAGGTTGTCCTCCTTGCTGTTAGAAACAATATTATATATTTTACTTGAGATTGCATGCTTTGTAAACCACTCTTTTCGACAAGCGCCAAAAATTTACATAAAAGTTACCGGCAGTCCCCCTGCAAGCTGTTTGTCACAAGACAATGCCTGCCTCCGCCTGTGCCAAAATCTGCTCCACATCCGCGCCGGCAATGTCCAGTCCTTCCGCCGCCACACGCCGGATGTTCGAAATGCCGTAAAAGGTTTCCGCAAGCCCTTTGATATAAGCATACCCGAAATCCCGTTCTCCAATGTATCCGCCGGCAGTGGTGACATAATAAAGGGTGTTTGCCCGGCACAGCCCCACGGGTTCCCCGGTTTCGCCGTAGCAAAACGCCAGACCGCAAACGGACACATGCTCTACATACGTCTTAACCGCCGCCGGAAAGGAAAGATCCCAATACGGCGCAGACACCACCAAGGTATCCGCTGCGGCAAACTCCCTGGCACGGGCAAACAGCGGATGGTGAAACCGGCCGCTTTGCGCAAGGGCATCCCGCTGGGCAAGCATTGCACCGTCCATCGGCCGCAGCCCCTCCCGCGCCAGACACACTTCCTGGACCTCGCACCCCGGCTCTGCCTGCCGCAGCCGTTTCAGCAGTGCCTCTGTCAGCCGCTGTGTTCTGGACGCTTCGCCCCGCACACAGCCGTTAATCCATACAAGTTTCATCTCTTGTTCCTCCTGCAATACACAGCGGCGCATACGCCGCCAGTTTTTTTTTGCATTCCCGGTACTCCGGCATCAGCTTCTCCAGCAGCGCGTAAAATCCGCTGCCGTGGTTCGGATGCACAAAATGGCACAGCTCATGCAGCACCACATAGTCTATGCAGACATCCGGCGCGCCCACCAGCGCAAGATTCAGGGTGATTGTGTTGTTTTTTACTGCGCAGCTGCCCCACCGTGCTTTCATCCTCCACAGGATTACACGGGGCGCCGCGGGATAATAGGGCTGTATCTTAGGGAGCATCCTCGCCAAAGCGTGGGCAAAGACCTGTTCCGCCTGATTTTTCTGCCACCGCCGCACCGCCAGTTCCAGTTTCTCCCCGCCAGTCAAATAAAGATGCAGAACTTTTCCTTCTATCGCAGCCGGCCGCTTTCCCTGGCCGGTGTGCGCCCGCACCGTATACACCATTCCCCGGAAACACACCTGGTCTTTCCCAAGCGGCGGGTGTTCCTCCGCTTCCTGCAGATGCCGGCAAAGGAACGTCTCTCTGCTCCTTAAAAATTCCTCCACAAAGGAAACCGGTACCCGCCGGCTGGCGGACACCCATATGCTGCCGTCTCTTTTGATCCGAAGATTGACATTTTTCACTGGTTTTCGTTCCAAAGTATACCGCACCCGGCGCCCGCAAAGCAAAATATCCCGTTCCATACTGCCTCCGCAAAAAAATACCCACAAGGGTGTTTTCCCTTATGGGTATCATACTATAGGTTACAGCACTTTGGCAAGAAATGCTTGCAGCCGCTGGCTTTGCGGGCGTTCAAAAATTTCCTGTGGGGTATTCTGTTCCACAATCTTTCCTTCGTCCATAAAGATCACCCGGCTTCCCACCTCCCGGGCAAAGCCCATTTCGTGGGTTACCACCGCCATTGTCATACCATCCCGGGCCAGCTGCTTCATAACCTCCAGCACTTCGCCCACCATTTCGGGATCCAGCGCCGAGGTGGGTTCGTCAAACAGCATAACCTCCGGTTCCATACACAAAGCGCGGACAATGGCAATCCGCTGTTTCTGCCCGCCGGACAACTGACTGGGATAGGCTCCCGCCCGGTCGCCAAGCCCTACCTTGCCAAGCAGTTCCATCGCTTTCGCCTCCGCCTCCTGCTGGCTCTTCTTCAGCAGTTTCATCGGCGCAATGGTCATATTCTTCAAAATGGTCATATGGGGAAACAGATTGAAATGCTGAAACACCATCCCCATCTTCTGCCGGTGAATGTTAATGTCCGTTTTGGGGTCGGTAATATCTGTTCCGTCAAATTCAATGGTGCCGGCGGTAGGCACTTCCAACAGATTCAGGCAGCGGAGAAAGGTGGATTTTCCCGAGCCGGACGGCCCGATCACCACAACCACTTCTCCCCGGCGAATATCGCAGTCAATGCCGTCCAGCGCTTTGATGGCGCCGCCTTTAAAATATTTTTGCAGTTCTTTTACAGAAATCAGCACATCAGTGGTCACTGTTTCTCAGCCTCCTTTCCAGTACGCCGACAAGTTTTGTGAAGATCATAACCATCACAAGGTAAACCACCGCCACTGCAATCAGAGGCATAAATGCGGAGTAGGTACGGCTACGGATAATGTCGCCGCCCTTGGTCAAATCCTGCAGGGCGATATATCCGGAAACCGACGTTTCCTTCAGGAGTACAATAAATTCATTCGCAAGGGCGGGCAGGACATTTTTAAACGCCTGGGGAATGATAATATACCGCATAGTCTGCACAAAGTTGAAACCAAGGCTGCGGCCCGCTTCAAACTGTCCCTGGTCAATGGACATAATGCCGCTCCGGATAATTTCCGCCACATACGCGCCGGAATTGATGCCAAAGGCTATAACGGCCACCATCACCTTATTGTTGGAGGAGGCCAGGATGACATAATAGATGATCATCAGCTGCACAACCACCGGCGTGCCCCGGATCACCGTCAGATACACCTTGCAGATCTTGTCCCCGATGGCCAGCAACACCCGGCCCGGTCCCCGCATGTTTTCATAGTTTTTGTCATAAGTAGAACGGACAATGGCGATTACAACGCCAATGACAATTCCGAGCACCACCGCAAGCAGCGTCACCTGCAGCGTAATTCCCAGACCGTTTACCAGATATTTCCAGCGCCCTTCGTTCACAAAGTTCAGCACAAACTGGCTTTTCAGTTCCGCAAACCATTCCGCCATAGTTTTTCCCCTCCTCAGGCGTATGTAGTAATTATGATGCAAAATAAGGGGCAGTGAAGCTGCCCCTTACCAATCGTTTCCTGCTCTATTACTCCGCGGTAATATATTTGTCAATAATGCTCTGGACGGTGCCGTCATCTTTCAGTTCCTGCAGCGCGGCATCAATCTTTTCACCCAGTTCCTCGTTATCCTTTGCGTAGCAAATGGCATAATCTTCCTCGATGTACTCGGTGTCCAGAATTTTCAGTCCTTCGTTTGCTTCTACAAACGCCTTGGCCGGTTCGTTATCAATGACCACGCAGTCGATTTTACCGGTAAGAAGCGCCTGCACTGCATCCGCACCCTTGTTGTAGCGCTCTACCACGCCGGTAGGATCCAGCGGATTGTCGTTCTCATCCACAGGCTCTTCCAGATCGCCGGTGCAATAAATATCGCCGGTGGTGCCTTCCTGCACGCCGACGGTCCATTTGCTTCCGTCTGCCTTCAGAGCGAACAAGTCATCTACTACAAGATCAGAATCCTCCGGCACAATAACCACCTGAATGCCGGTGGCATAGCTGTCGGTAAAGTTTACGCTTTCCGCACGGTCGGGCGTCACAGTAATGCCGGCAACGCCGATATCCGCCTTACCGGACTGCACTGCGGATACAATGGCGTTAAACTCCATATCTTCGATGCGCAGCGTCATGCCCAGCTTTTCCGCAATAGCTCCCGCGATTTCCGCGTCAATGCCAACCACGTCTTCCCCTTCATAATACTCATAGGGCGGGAATGCAGCATTGGTCGCCATTACAAGCTCTTCGCCGTCCGCCGGAGCCGGTTCGTTGCCGCATGCACAGAATGCAAACGCCAACGCGCACACAAGCACGCCTGCCAGAATCTTTTTTCCATGTTTCATTGCATTTTTCTCCTAAACAAATTATAAATATTCATCCTGTAACATTATAATCTCCTTATCCGGTTTCCGCAAGCCCATCTTTCCACAATTTTACTGTAGGCTTCACCAAAATTACAGGAAGTTCTTCGGCTAAAGCTGTGCAATTTCTTCCTGTTTCACCAGGACGATTCCATGCCCGGCCAAAATTTTTTCCGCCTTTTCGTTGTCTTCCACCCGGAGCACAACCTGAGCGTTCTGCTTTGCCACAGTAATGAAAGCATACATATATTCTATGTTTATGCCATGTTCTGCCAGCAGGCGGATCACCTCTGTCATGCCGCCCGGACGGTCGGAAACCGCTACCGCCACCACCTCGTTGACGGAAATGACGCAGCGGGCATCCTTCAGTGCGGCGGCGGCCTGCTCCGTGTTGTCGACGATCAGGCGGAGAATGCCGAAATCCTGTGCTTCCGCCACACACATTGCCCGCATATCCACGCCATGAGACGCGAGAATCTCCGTAATGGAAATCAACGCGCCGGGTTTGTTTTCCACAAAAACAGATAACTGCTGAATTGCCATGCCAACGCCTCCTTATCGTTTACGGTTGTCAATGACCCGGACGGCTTTGCCTTCCGACCGGGCGATGGTGTTGGGCGCAACCAAATGCACCTTGGCATAGATGCCCAGCATTGCCTTGAGGGCGCCCACCAGCTCTTTTTCCTTTTCCGAAACTTTTGCTACAGAATCGGCAAAAATTTCCGGTGTCATCTCCACATTCACGTCCAGCACATCGCTGTTGTTGATCCGGTCTACCACGATCTGGTAGTTTGCCGGGAACCCCTTGTTCAAAAGAACGGTTTCAATCTGGGACGGAAATACGTTTACGCCTTTTACAATCAGCATATCGTCGCTTCGTCCCATCGGTTTGCTCATTTTTACAAACGTTCTGCCGCAGGAACATTTTTCTCTGGTCAGCACACAAATGTCCCGGGTGCGATACCGGAGAAGCGGAAATGCTTTTTTGGTAATGCTGGTGAATACCAGTTCGCCTTTGGAACCCTCTGGCAGCACTTCCCCGGTTTCCGGATCGATGATCTCTGCAATAAAATGGTCTTCGTTGATGTGCATACCGGACTGTTCGCTGCATTCAAACGCCACGCCCGGACCGCTGGTTTCTGTCAGGCCGTAAATATCATACGCTTTAATGCCCAGAGCCTTTTCAATGTCCCGGCGCATTTCCTCGCTCCATGCTTCCGCGCCGAAAATGCCGGCTTTCAGCTTGATCTTGTCCTTCAAGCCCCGCTCTGCGATGGATTCCCCCAGATAGGCGGCATACGACGGCGTACAGCACAGAATGGTCGCTTCCAGGTCGCACATAAACTGCAGCTGCCGGTCCGTATTGCCGGAAGACATCGGCAGCGTCAGGCAGCCCACCTTATGCGAACCTCCGTTCAGGCCCGGCCCGCCGGTAAACAGGCCGTAGCCATAGGACACCTGTACCACATCCCGGTTGGTACCGCCGGCCGCCACAATGGCACGGGCACAGCAATCCTCCCAGAGATCAATGTCCTCCTGGGTATAAAACGCCACTACCCTTCTGCCGGTGGTGCCGCTTGTGGACTGAATGCGCACGCAGTTCTCCAGCGGTTCTGCCAAGAGGCCGTAAGGATACGCATCGCGCAAATCGTCCTTGCTGAGAAACGGCAGCTTGTGCAGGTCTTTCGTCCCCTGAATATCCGCCGGCGTCAGTCCCCGGTCCTCCATCAGCTGTCTGTAATAGGGTACGTTTTGATAGACATGCCGTACCGTTTCCGCCAACCGTTCGTCCTGCCAAGCCTTAATCTGTTCTCTGGAGGCAGTTTCTACCGCCTCCTGCCAATATCTTTCCATTGCTTTCGTCATCCTTTTGTCCGTAAAATTTTGATCTGTTTTGGTTTTCCCAGGCACCAGGGGCTTTTTCTATGCCCCATAGCCCAACGCAAACGCCTTTTTATTCATTTCCGCAAACTGAGGCTTTACAGACTGCTCTATCGCCTGCATCCACTTTTCATATGGAATGTGGTGGCTTTTCGCCAACCGGCCCATCAGCACGATGTTCACCGCCTTGGCGGAGCCAGCCTGCTCCGCCAGAGAAAGCGCGTCAAATGCATCGACCTCCACCGACTGTCCGGCAAGTTCCTCTAAAATCTGCGCCGGGTACTCCGCCGCGCCGATGATCACCGGCATCGGATCAATCTGCTGCGTATTTACAATCATTTTGCCGCCTTGTTTCAACAGCCGGCTCCAGCGCGCACCCTCCAGTTTTTCAAAGGAAACAATATAGTCCGCTTCGCCGGTTTCAATAATGGGGGAATACACTTTCTCCCCAAAGCGCACATATGTAATCACAGAGCCGCCGCGCTGGCTCATTCCATGCACTTCCGATACCTTGACATCGTATCCCTCGTTTACCAGGAGTTTTCCCAGCAGCTTGCTGGCAAGCAGGGAACCCTGGCCGCCAACGCCTACAATCACAATGCTCGTTACTCCCATATTACCGCACCTCACTTTCGATCGCATCAAAGGCACAAAGCTGCTTGCATACGTCGCAGCCCACGCACAAGGTGGCGTCAATGACAGCCTTTCCCCGGCGGATGCTGATGGCCGGGCAGCCAAAGGTCATACACTTTTTGCAGCCTTTGCAACGCGCCGCGTCCACATGCAGCGGCTTTTTTGTTTTTACATATTTGAGAAGCACGCATGGCCGCCTGGAAATAATTACCGACGGCTCTTCCGCTGCAAGTTCCTCGTGCAGCGCCTTTTCGCACTGAGCAAGATCATAGGGGTCTACTACCGTAACCCGCCGGATGCCAACTGACCGGCACAGGCTTTCCAAATCGATTTTTCCCGCCGGATCGCCTTTGATATTGTAGCCGGTGGTAGGATTCTGCTGATGCCCCGTCATACCGGTAATGGAATTATCCAAAATGACCACCGTAGAATTGGTACCGTTGTAAGCGATGTTTACAAGGCCTGTTATGCCGGAGTGCATAAAGGTGGAGTCACCGATGACTGCAACGCTCTTTTTCTCCCCTTCTTTGCCCATGGCCTTGTTAAAGCCATGCAGACCGGAGACAGAAGCCCCCATACACAGCGTTGTGTCAATGGCAGACAGCGGCGGCTGCGCCCCCAGCGTATAGCAGCCGATATCCCCCAGCACCGTCACCTTGTTCTTGGCAAGGACATAATACATTCCACGATGGGGACATCCCGCGCACATCATCGGCGGACGAACCGGAATCTGGCTCTTCACCGCGGCATGCGCCGACGTTTCCCTGCCAAAGCACTGGGCGATATAGGCCTGGGAAAATTCTCCCAGATTGGTAAACAACTCCTTGCCGCACACCGGCACGCCGATGTTCCGGCAATGGGATTCGATCACGCCGTCCAATTCCTCCAGAACGTAGACCTTGGAAACCTTTGCGGCGAAAGCGCGAATTTTTTCCACCGGCAGCGGATGAATCAGTCCCAGCTTCAGCACGCTTACGTCGTCGCCGAACACTTCTTTTACATACTGGTAGCACGTGCCGGAGGTAATGATGCCGATCTCCGTGCCGCCCATCTCTTCCCGGTTAAACGGGGTGGTTTCCGCAAACGCCGTCAGCGCACGCATCCGCGCTTCCACCACAGGATGGCGGCGGATGGCGTTGCCCGGCATCATAATGTATTTGCCGCCGTCCTTTTCATAGGGCTTCTTTTCCACCGAAATCCGTTCTCCCGTTTCCACAATGCTTTGGGAGTGAGCGATGCGGGTGCACATCCGCAGCATGACCGGCGTATCATATTCTTCCGACAGCTGGAATGCCGCTTTCGCAAATTCATAGCTTTCCTGCGAATCCGCAGGCTCCAGCATCGGAACTTTGGCCGCAATGGCATAGTGCCGGGAGTCCTGTTCGTTCTGAGAAGAATGCATGCCGGGATCGTCCGCCACGCACACCACAAGGCCGCCGCGCACGCCGGTATAGGACAGAGTGAACAGCGGATCCGCCGCAACGTTTAACCCCACATGCTTCATCGCGCAGCAGGAACGGGTTCCCGCCACGGACGCGCCAAAGGCGACTTCCATCGCAACCTTTTCATTGGGCGCCCATTCGCTGTAGATATCGTCATATTGGCTCAGAAATTCCGTGATCTCCGTACTGGGCGTGCCAGGATAGCTGGAAACCACGCTGCAGCCGCCTTCATACAGCCCTCTGGCAACGGCCTCGTTGCCAATCAGCAGTCTTTTCAAAAAAATCCCTCCAATTATATTCATAAAATTGCATTCATTCTATATCATTTTTGCTGTTTCACTCTTGTTTTTTCCCAAATATCCATTACAATAAAACTGTTCCATTTTATACAGTAAGGATGCTGCTCTATGATTATTGATTTTCATACTCATATATTTCCGGATGCCATCGCGGCCCGCACCATCGAAATGCTCAAATCGTTTTCCAATAACAGCGTCGCCTATACAGACGGCACGCTTGCCGGACTGAAAGTATCTCTTGCCCGGTACGGCATCGACTATGCCCTGGTGCTGCCGGTGGCCACCGCGCCCCACCAGTTTGATTCGGTGAACCGCTTTGCCCGGCTTGTGAACCAGGACAACCGCCTGTTTTCCTTCGGCGGCATCCATCCGGCCAATGACCACCTTGAGGAACGGCTTCGCTCCCTGCGGGACGAAGGGTTTCGCGGCATAAAGCTCCACCCGGACTATCAAAAGGTGTTCATCGACGATCCCCGCAACGTGAAAATCCTGGAAATTTGTCTGTCTCTGGGGCTGTATGTCACCATTCATGCCGGCGTGGACGTGGGATTTCCCGATGTGGTGCATTGCCCGCCCCGCAAAGTGCGCAGCGTGCTCCGCAGTCTTTACGGCACGGCCAAAGACCCGGATCCCAAAATCATCCTGGCACATATGGGCGGCTGGGAACTGTGGGACGACGTACAGGCGCTGCTCTGCGGGGAAAACGTGCTGCTGGATCTGAGTTATACGCTTGGAAAAGCGGAAGACCAGCAGGTTCTGGATATCATCCGCTGCCATGGGGCAGACCGGATTCTGTTCGCCTCGGACTCTCCCTGGTCCAACCCCAGAGAGGATGCAGACCGTCTCAATGCCCTGCCACTGTCCCAGGCAGAAAAAGATAAGATCTTTTATCAAAACGCCTGCTCCATCCTGCAAATTCCCTGCCTGCAGTAGCCCCGGCCGCTGTGTTTATATGCACTTTATTATAGCAATTACCATGAACAAACACAAGTTTTTTCACGCATTTGTCAAAACATTCATCCGAATTTCACAAACCTCGCTTTCTTTCCCCTGGTTTCGCCGGACCGGATGCCAGGCAGCCCCCGCAGGAAACTGCGGGGGCTGCCTGTTTTTTCCGGGAATCCGCCGGTTTCGCTCCCGCCGGCCTGCATGGTATAATGAACGCAGCTGCGCACAGACCGCAGCATCCGGCAACGCCGAGAAGCGCGCTGCCGCTGCATAACGCCGGTTTCCGCGGCGCCGGCAAACGCGGATCTCTCTCCCGCCGCCGGGCCGGTATGCTGCACCGGAACTGTCTTAAAAAAATCTTAAAGATTTTGCTGATTGTTTCTTAATTGTAAATTTTGCATAATACATGTGCAGGAGGTAAGCGTATGTATAACATTCTGATTTGCGATGATGAAAAGGATATTGTCTCCGCCCTTAAGATCTATCTTTCCGCGGAGGGATACGGCCTTTTTGAAGCGTTCAACGGCAAAGAAGCGCTGGAAATTATCCGCCAAAACGAAATCCATCTGATACTGCTGGACATTATGATGCCGGTGCTGGACGGCATTTCCACGATGGTGCAGCTCCGTGAGGAAAGCAACATCCCGGTCATCCTCCTTACCGCCAAGGGCGAGGATACGGACAAAGTGCTGGGGCTTAACATTGGAGCGGACGATTATATTACCAAACCCTTCCACCCGATGGAGGTTCTGGCAAGGGTAAAATCCCAGCTCCGCCGTTATATGCAGCTGGGCGGCGGCAAGAAGACTCCGGAAATTCTGACCGCCGGCGGCATCGAACTGGATGACAAGGAAAAATCCGTCACTCTGGACGGCGCGCCGGTCAGCCTTACCCCTACGGAATACGATATCCTGAAGCTGTTTCTGGAACATCCCGGCACCGTCTTTTCCCCACGGGAAATTTACCAGAAGGTTTGGAAAGGCACGCCATACGGTTCCGAAAGCACGGTGGCCGTCCATATCCGGCACCTCAGGGAAAAACTGGAGATCGACCCTGCGTCCCCCCGCTACCTGAAAGTGGTGTGGGGACAGGGCTACAAACTGGAGGCAAAATAATGATGAAGAAACTGCTTTGTAAAACCTGGGCAAAGATTCTTGCGATCGCGCTGTTTGTGCTGGCGCTTATCGGCGCCGGCGGGAGCATTGCCGGCCTTTCCATCCTGCAAATGGAGCGATATGACGTGCAAAACAAGGAACTTATTTTGCGGGACGCTATGGAACACACCGCCTACAATACGGCAAACGACGTGTTGTATCATTATTACGAACTGCTGCGGCTAACCGGGGAAAGCGATTACAATGCCCAGCGGTACGCGGAAAAATATTCGGAAGAAAACAGCAACTTTTCCTTTACTCTCACCGACAGCGCCGGCAACGTCGTGCTGGAAAACTACAAAACCAGCGATCCCCTTCTCTCGGTAGAAACTTCTGCTGATTTCCCCGAGGAAAGCACCCGTCAAACCGGTGTGATCTATTTTGAAACGCCGGAGGAATTCGACACATTTTCTCCCTCGGATTTTTTTGCGGATTCCTACATTCTGAACAGCTCGTTTCACCAAAATCCGGACTTTGACTTTGACGCTTATTTTAACGCTTCTGCGTGGGAGTCCGAAGAGGACACCGCATCCTCGGCGTATATGGACGCGGCCTACGCCTATACGCAGCCGGACCAGGACCGCGGCACACCCCAAAAGGAATATACCGTCTACACGGACACCGTGCCGGAACACCCGGAACAATACGCAGGCTACGCGGTGGTGGAATACTGTGACTACGAGAATATCACCCTGCAGGGCGCGGTCCGTTCCAACCTCTCCGCTCACGACAGTTTTTATTACGTCCAGTTCTTTCTGAGTCTCCTGCTCTCCCTTCGTCAGGCGCTGGTGCCCATCCTCATCCTCTCTCTTGCTCTTTTGGTGCTGTCCTTTCTGTTTCTTATGAAAAGCGCCGGAAGGCGGCCGGGTACCGAAGAAATCCGTCTGCATTTCTGGGATGCCATCCCATTGGATGTGTATTTTGGCATCGTGTGCGTTCTGGCCGTCATTGCCATTGCCTTTACCGGCGAGATGCTTTCCGGCTTTACCATACAGGATCCCCTCCCTGTCATCGGGCTGCTGCTTTCGTTGGCAGCGGTGCTGATCTGGCTGTTTCTGTCTTTCTGCATCTCCTGCGCCGCCCGCGGCAACGCGGGAAAATGGTGGCGCAACACCGTAATTTATATGGTGCTGCGGGCCATCGGCAAAGGCGCGGCCAGGCTGGCACGGGGCGGCGCCTATCTGGTTCGAAACCGTTCCCTGTTTCAAAAAGGCGCCCTGGTGTACATCGCCCTTTCCGTCGTTGAACTGATTGTCATTGCCGCGGATTCCTGCACAGGCATAGCCGTCGGCGGCTGGTTTCTGGAAAAAATTCTTGTGACGCCGGTCTTGTTCCTTGTCTTCATCAACCTGCGCAAATTACAGGAAGGCGGCAAAAAAATCGCGGAAGGGGACGTGAATTTCTCCGTAGACACCCGGCATATGTTCTGGGACTTCAAAAAACACGGTGAAAACCTGAACAGCATCACCCAGGGGCTGCAAAAAGCAGTGGACGAACGAATGAAAAGCGAACGGTTTAAAACCGAGCTTATCACAAACGTTTCCCATGACATCAAAACCCCGCTTACCTCTATCATCAATTATGTGGATCTGCTGAAAAAGGAGGACATTCAGCCGGACAAAGCCAAGGATTATGTGGAGGTGCTGGACCGCCAGTCCTCCCGCCTGAAAAAGCTCACAGAGGACCTGGTGGAAGCTTCCAAGGCCTCCACCGGCAATATCCAGGCAAATCTGGAGCCTACGAACCTGAATGTTTTGCTTCAGCAAACCGCAGGGGAATATGCGGAAAAGCTTAAAAGCGCTCACCTGGAATTGCTGCTTACCGCAAACCCGGAGGAAAGCACGTTTATCTTTGCCGACGGCAAGCTGCTGTGGCGGGTGTTTGACAATCTTATGAACAACGTGTGCAAATATGCGCTGGAGCACACCCGGGTATATGTGGATTTTGAAAAACGCGGCGGCAAAGTGGTCATTACCTTTAAAAACATTTCCAAATATCCCTTAAACATCCCCGGCGAGGAGCTGATGGAGCGTTTTGTCCGGGGCGATCTGTCCCGAAACACCGAAGGCAGCGGTCTGGGCCTTTCCATCGCCCAGAGCCTGACCCGGCTGCAAAACGGAACCTTCGCGCTGTCCATTGACGGCGACCTGTTCAAAGCCATTGTAACCTTTGATGAAATCATCCCATCCTAACATTGGGAAGTTCGGTCTTTCTTTTTGAGGACGGTAGTGATAAAATATCAAAAGAACGTAAAAAACTGTACTGGAGATATTTTTTATGAACGTGCTCATTATTGGCGCCGGCGCCATCGGCATCGCCCTTGGCGCCACCCTGTCCCAAAGCGGCGCAGCCGTATCGTTTTACGCATCCGACGCAACCAAAAAAGCAATCGAACAGGGCGGCATCCGCCGAACCGGCATTTTCGGCGGCCTTTCCATCCCCAGCGGCCGGTTCTCCCTGCATACCTCCTACAAAACTCTGCCGGCCGGCGCGTTTGATTTTGTGCTCATTTGTGCCAAAACGCTTTCCAACGACGAAATCAGCCGCAGCCTTGCCGCCCGAAAAGACTGCCTGAAGCCCGCGGGCAAACTGGTCATTGTGCAGAACGGATGGGGCAATGACATTCCCTATCTGCGGTATTTCCCGAAGGAAACGGTGTATTCCTGCCGCGTTATTACCGGCTTCCGCCGGACTGCCTTAAACGAGAGTGAAGTCACCGTGCACACAGCCCCCCTTTTGTTTGGCTCTCTTTTTGGCTACGACAGCGCCTGCATGGCTCCCCTTGCCACAGCGCTTTCCCAGGGCGGCCTGCCGGCGGAGCCGACGGACCAGGTGGACAAGGCGCTGCTGGCAAAGCTTTTGTACAACACCACCCTGAACCCCTTGGGCGCGGTACTGAACGTAAATTACGGAAAGCTCGCGGAAGTTCCGGAATCCAAAGCGATTATGGACGACTTGATCGAGGAAACCTTTTCCGTTTTGCAGGCGGCTGGACTGAACACTTTTTGGACCGATGCAGAAGAATACAAGGCGGTCTTTTACGGCAAGCTTGTGCCGGACACCTATGACCACCGTTCCTCTACGCTGCAGGACATAGAAAAACAGCAAAAAACGGAGATCGACACCCTGACCGGCTGCATACTCCGCCTGGCGAAGTCCAACCATGTTCCGGCGCCGACGCATACGATGCTGTACCGTCTCATTAAATCGCTGGAGGCGCAGTTCTGAAATGCCGTCATTTTTTCAGACAAAAAAACAGCCGACGTCCCAAAGAGCCGGACGTCGGCTGTTTCTGTTTTTTTTACTCTGGCAGGGTTCCCCGGAAATTCAGGGTAACCTCCGGCAGACAGAGAAGAAACGTTCCTTCCTGCTCGCCGTCTTCGTAGGAGGTAACGCCGCTTACCGCATACCCTTCCGTCCCATCCTCCAGCCGGACGCTGTAAATCACGCTGCCGTCCGGGTTGGTCTGCTCTACCCGGACATCGCCTTCCAGCCGTATCTCGCTGTCCTCCTGGCGCAGGCAAAAAGATTCCCCGTCGAAGGTACACGTCAGATGCACCACCGGCACGGCGTCATCGTTTTTCAGTTCCTCCGATGCAACAGCAATCTGCCGTCCATCCGCGGCGCTCTGGGCCGACGTCATCGTCCAGACAATCTGCTCCGCCGGCGCCGCCTTCCCGTTTCCGCACCCCGCAGCAAGCAAAAAAAGCAGTGCAAGGGGAAACAGCACCGCGCCGCACCATTTTCTGTATTGTTGTTTCATCCTGTCCTTCCTCTTCCTGCCAAGCAAATTCAAACTTCCGCCACCACTTCCACTTCTACCAGCGCGCCCTTTGGCAGCTTCTTTGCCGCCACGCAGCTTCTCGCCGGTTTTTTTGGAAAATAAGCCGCATAAATTTCGTTAAACGAGGCAAAATCTTCCATGTTCTCTAAAAAACAGGTGGTCTTTATCACCCGGTCCATCCCGCTTCCCGCAGCGGCCAACACCGCGGCAAGATTTTTCATTACCTGCTCCGTCTGCAGTTGCAGGGTATCTCCCGCCATAGCGCCGGTCACCGGATCCAGTCCAATCTGGCCGGAAGTATACACCAGACCGCCGCTGACCATCGCCTGAGAATAGGACCCCACGGCCTCCGGCGCGTTTTTGGTATAAATTGGTTTCATATCGACTCTCCTTTTACCGCATCGCAACGATTCTATATCCTTTTTTCTCCACTTTCCGGCGGATTTCCTCAATGTGGGCAAAATCCCTGGTTTCCATTGTAATCCGCAGGAAGCACGAGGTAATCTCCATATCCATATCCGCCTTGTCATGATAGACGCCCACCACATTCGCACCGGTGTCCGCTACCAGCTTCGCGATGTCCGTAAGCTGGCCCGGCTTGTCCACAAGCTCTACGGTAAGATCCAGCGTCCGGCCGGTTTTCATCAGGCCGCGGCTGATAACCTTGGATAAAATGCTCACGTCAATGTTTCCGCCGGATACCAGGCACACCACATGTTTGCCCGCAAGGTCCAGCTTCCCGCTGAACATTGCCGCCGCCACAGAAACGGCGCCGGCCCCTTCGGCAATGAGCTTCTGCTGTTCTATCAGCGTCAAAATCGCCGTAGCGATTTCGTCGTCTGTCACCGTCACCACCTGATCCACATACCGGCTGCACAAATCAAACGTGAGTTTCCCCGGCGTTTTCACCTGAATGCCGTCAGCCACCGTGGAGACGTCCTCTATGGTGGTGATGCTGTGATCCTTGACGGAACGGAACATAGATGCCGCCCCTGCCGCCTGCACGCCGTAGACTTTCACTTCCGGCCGCAGGGATTTCATCGCAAACGCCACGCCGCTGATCAGACCGCCGCCGCCAATGGGCACAATCACCGCGTCCACCTCCGGCAGTTCGTCCAAAATTTCAAGGCCAATGGTGCCCTGCCCGGCAATGACCGCCTCATCATCAAAGGGATGGATAAACGCGGCGCCGGTTTCCGCCTGCAGCGCCATCGCCCGGTTATAAGCATCGTCATACACGCCCTTGACAAGCTGCACCTCTGCCCCGTAACGCTTTGTGGCCTCCACCTTGGAAATCGGCGCACCGTCCGGCAAACAGATCAGGGCGCGAATTCCAGCCTTGGCCGCCGCCAGGGCAACTCCCTGGGCATGGTTTCCTGCGGAGCAGGCGATGACGCCGTTTGCCTTTTCCGCTTCCGAAAGCTGTGAAATTTTGTAGTACGCGCCCCGCACTTTAAAGGAGCCTGTCACCTGCAGATTTTCTGTCTTCAGATAAATATGGCTGTTGGGCTGGATATTGGGCGCAGGGATCAGATCCGTGGGGCGCACTACCGACTTGAGCACATAGGCCGCATGGTAAATTTTATCAAGGGTAAGCATATATCTTGTCTCTCTTTTCTCCGGTTCGCCGGCTGGTTTGCTGTCAAAAGTATACGGTGTTTCCTCTGTTTTGTCAATCTCCCGCCGGGATTTGCCAGGCGTTTCCCCAAAACTTCAGGCGCCCTGCGCTCTGTTTCGCCGGATAAAAAACAACGGCGGCGCAGCCTTTTGTTTCCGGGGCCGCCCGCCATTCTTTTTGATTTTATGTATCTTTAAAACTCATACAGCTTTACGTCCTGGCTCCGGTTAAACACCGAGCGCAGGGTGGCGATTCCCGTGCCTTCAATGTGGGAGGATTTATCGCCCATCGCATAGACAAATCTTGCGGTATCGTCTGTTGTATAGCCCTGGTGCATCGCGTGGGCAAGTGCGCCGGTCATCGCGTCCAGCAGGGCGATGGTGTGCTGAAACGGCTTTGCATCCGGTATCGTAGCAAAAACCGGCTTCACGCTTTGAGACGCCAGTAAAATCCCCTTGTGTCCCAAAGAAACACAAACGGATTTCGCTCCCATCTCCATAGCCTTCTGCGCAGCGGCAAGCGCTTCTTCCGGCGTGTCCACCGCCATATCCACTGCATCGGCAAGGCCGGCGCCGTCGCACACAATGCAGTCCGGCTCAAAGGCCAGGCTGTCCAGCAGCGGCTCTCCCTCCGCCTCAAACACCAGTGGGCATCCGGCCTTTGTGATGGTGCGGAACAGGGTTTTTACGTTATTCTTTGACAGCCCCCGCGGCGTGTTGCCGCCAATGACAAAAATATTTCCTTTGTCAATGTACAGCTTCACCCGGTCCAGAAACCGAAGAAAATCGCCGTCCGAGATATTGTAGCCCGGCTCATGGAAGTCGGTGCGGTTGCCATCCTTGTCAAACACATGGAGATTGACGCGGGTCTGTCCCGGCACGTCGCTGAAATCATGCAGAATGTCAATCGAAGTCAACGCGTCCTTCAACTGCCGCCCGTTGGAGCCGGCGACGAATCCCAGAGCAAGGCTGGAACCGCCCAGCGCTTTGATCGCCCGGGATGCATGGATGCCGGAGCCGCCGGGTTCCACCGTCACCTGCACTCCCCGGTTTTTTTTGCCAATGACAATATCGTGATTCAGCACCAGCGTCCTGTCGATCGCCGGGTTTAATGTTATCGTAATAATCACGTCATTTCCTCCCTGTTTCACAGCATTTGGATGCAGCTCTGAAATCTTAACGAAAACTTTACACCCTGCAGCCCGCCGGTTCTGACGCCTGGCGCGGCATTCTGTCTGAAACGTTTCTCCTATAATTTTATCAAATCCTAAACTTTCTGACAATAAAAATTTTTCGAATCACGCACTTTCTGAAAAAAAAGCCTTGCGGCCTGTTTACTTCGCATATCAAACCATAGTATAATATTAACATCTACGAAAGTATATTCCAGAGGAGGTCCTTATGAGCAACACAAAACTTGCAATTATTGTCGGCGCCATCATTGCCGCCATTATTTGCCTGTATTTTTTCTGGGACGTCGTACTTCTCCTTGTCATTGCCGCAGTCATCGCGTTCCTGCTGAACCCTCTGGCAAATTTCTTAACCCGCACCTTTAAGCTGAAAAAAGTTTTTTCCGTGATTATTGTGGTGGCGGGTATTCTGGCGGCGCTGATTTTTGTAATTTCCAGCATCATGCCTATGATTATTGTCCAGCTGAAAAATCTGGCGGCTTCTTTTGGAAATATTGACCAGTACTATACGCTGCTCATTGATAAGCTCCAGGAATTCGACTTGCCGCCGACCTTTTTTGACCGGCTGGACGAGTTTATCGCCACACTGGAATCGACCATCACCACGGGCATTATGACTCTCGTCACTTCCATCGTTTCCTACACGGCAAAGCTCCTGGACGTGGTCATTGTCATCACCATCTCCATCTATCTGATGCTGGACGCCAAAAAAATGCTGTTCCGCCTGATGAGCCTGTTCTCCAAAAAGATCCGGGAAAAATTTGCAAGCATCGTTACCCAATGCATTAATATCACCTGGCGCTATCTCCGCTCCAAGACCATTGTCGCCGCCATTATGGCCATCGCCACCTTCATTACACTCAGCATCATTGGTGTGGAATATGCCCTTTTGCTGGCTATCATCGCGTTTTTGCTGGATTATATTCCCTATTTTGGTTCCATTATCGCGGGGATCATTGCCGCCGTGGTTTCCCTTGTTACCGGTTCCCCTACCCAAGCGCTCATTACCATTATCTGCGTTCTCATCATTCAACAGGTGGAGGGAAACGTCTTAACGCCAAAAATTCAGGGAGACTATGTGGGCATCCATCCCATTACGGTTATTTTGTCCATCCTGGTGTTCAACCGCATCTGCGGTCCCATCGGTATGTTCATTGCCGTGCCGGTGGTCTGTATCTTCAAAATCTTTCTCAAAGAGGTATATTATTACCTCTTCAACAAATCTCCCGGCGACGCCCGGGCGGAAACGGCGGCCTCCCGGGAATCCATCCAAAGAAAAAAATAACCGACAGCGGTCATTGCACCGGCAATCAATCATAAAAAAACAGCGGACTTGTTCCGCTGTTTTTTATAATTTTTTCCATTTGGCTGCGGCGGTAAACCGCAGCTGGCCATCGGCGGCATAGGCGGAAACCAAACTGTCTTTCCGTTCCGTCTTTTTCAGCGTCAGTTCTTCATCGTACCGGCTTTGCTTTGCATAATTCAAAGAAAGCTCCGACAAAAACTGCCCGTCCCGGGGCACTGTCATCAGTGCGTCGCAAACGATTTCCATAATTTTCACATTGTTTAAATGTCCATTAAAATCCAGATCGCTGTAGGAAACCCGATGCGTTCTGCATACGGTTTCTCCAAACGCAGTAAACTTTTCCGGCGGCCTCATCTCCGTCAACTCC
Organism: uncultured Eubacteriales bacterium; assembly: GCA_934395135.1. Classification (GTDB taxonomy): domain Bacteria; phylum Bacillota; class Clostridia; order Oscillospirales; family Butyricicoccaceae; genus CAKRRK01. Next base: position 237,490 of record CAKRRK010000002.1, read on the forward strand.
CGGTGTACATAAGACCGGTAATTTTTCAGCACAGACGGGCGAAGGATCCTGCCGGTTTCCCGGTCAATCATAACCCAGGCCGTTACTGCGGCCGCGACGCGGCCCGCCGGACTATCAAACGAAAATCCCCGGAGAAAAGACGGACCTATGATGTCCTGGCACCAGGTGGTTCCGATCAATCTCTCTCCCACCCCTATGGGGCGGGAAAACGCCATATCCGCCCGGATCATTACCCAGAAACAGCCGTCGCTGATGCCCAAATTTCCGGCATGCACGCAAGCAAGATCCTGCATCATATCGCCGATTCCGGCGGGGCGCATCCAGCCGGCCGGATTAATAAAACTATAGGTTGTAATATATTCCTTTGAAAATTTTAATTCTTTCATTCCTGTCCGATTCCCGCCTGTCCCAGTTTAGTGCAGCGCAAAAATATTCTGCAGCACCGTGCCAAGCGCGTCCAGCACTTTTGCCATAAACGTCAGGCTTTCCTTTTGTTCTTCGTCTTCTATATAGATTTGATCCGTGTGGGGAATATTTCCATTTTTATAGACTCCCGCTACCTTTTCCCACAACTCGCTTTCCATCACGGAATTATAGCGGAACATCACTTCTCCATCCACTGTGCCCATCTCCCGGTTCAGCTCCAGCTGCCGGATGATTTCGTCATATCCATACCAGGCAGAATCCTGCTCCGCCGCGCCGGTCTTATAGGCGGCGAGTCCGATGTACAGCTTCACGTCCGTTCCTTCCACAACGTCGGACCACCAGGACACAAGGGTTTGGTAATCTGCCGCATCATAGCCGATCTCCCAATAAATTTGCGGACAAATATAATCCACATAGTGTTCCTTTACCCATTTTCGGCTGTCAGCATACTGGGTGTAGTAGCTTTCCCGGCCTCTGGTTTCGCTGCCCAAAGAATTGCTGCTCCGGTTGGCCCAGATTCCCGCCGGACTGACGCCAAAGGATTTTCCATAGGACCTTGTAAGCTTGCCAGTTTCGCAGATAAGCTTTGTCACATTGTCCCGGCGCCATTCGTCTTTGGAAGCGTAGCCCATTCCATAGGCCTGAAAGGTCTCCTCGTCCGGGAACCCGGTTCCGGGATAAAAATAGTCGTCAAAGTGAATGCCGTCCACATCGTACCGATCCAGAATTTCCTTCACGCCGTCCAGCACCAGCTGCTGCACCGCAGGAAGCCCCGGATCCAGATAAAACCCTCCTTCATAGGCACGCACATACTCAGGATGCTGTTTTGCCACATGTCCCTGGCTGAGATTGTCCAGCGTGCTGTCTTTTGTTACACGGTAAGGATTGATCCAGGCATGCACCTCGATCCCCATACCATGCGCTTTCTCCACAAAATATGCCAAGGGGTCAAAGCCGATATCCTTGCCTTCTGTTCCGGTAAGGTATTTGCTGTATGGAAAAAGTTCCGATGGATAAAATGCGTCGCAGCATGGACGCACCTGCAGAAAAATGGCGTTAAATCCAGTTTTCTCCACATTTTCAAGGATTTCATCCGCTTCCGCTTTTAATACAGCGCTGTTTTCCGTAGGCTGCGCCGGATAATCCAGATTGTATACCGTGGAAACCCACACGCCGCGAAACGCAGTTGTCTCTGCGCTTTGCGCCGGTTTCCCCGTATCCGCCGCAAAACATCCTGTCGCCAGGACAGCCAGCATTAAAACTGCAATCAGAATGGTTTTGATATTCTTCTGTTTCATACTTTTGTCCCTTTTAAACCTTTTTCTTATAGTATATGGTGTTTGTCCCTTTCCTTATTCCAGCGGGGTGTATAAAAGAAATTCCCCGAATTGTTCCTTTGCCCGCTGTTCGAAAAATTCTTTTGTACAGCCGGCAACATAATGGTTTTCCGCCAGACTGTTATCGTATTCTTCCAGAGGATAAACCTGAAACTCACTCCATCCCTTTGGATAATAGGTGACAATCGGACGAACGCCGGGATTTTCAACCGTCACAGCGCCGTCCCTGTCTTTTTGGATGGTAAGCTTCAGCAACCCGCCCAGCATTGTGGACGGTTTGTCCTGCGAGGAAATAAAGTTCCCCAAAGAATAGGCGCAGAACGCCCGCTTTCCTTCCGGCGTTTCCACCCATTCCGCCTTTTGAATGACATGCGGGTGGTGGCCGATGATCACGTCCGCCCCCAACGACGCAAGATACCGGGCCAGCTCCTGCTGTTCCTCCCCCGGTGCATCCTGATATTCCTGTCCCCAGTGCAAAATTACCACCATGCAGTCACAGATGCCGGAAAGTGCCGTCAGTTCGGATGCCACCTGTTCCCGGTCAATTTGGGCAATGAGGTCCGGATTGTCCTCCGGCAAGGGTATGCCGTTGGTGCCATACGTATACGAAAGGAACCCCACGCGGATACCGTTTTTCTCCAACACCCGCTGTTTCGCCCGGTCTTCCGCGTCTCGGTACATCCCGGTCATCACAATTCCCCGCTGGGCAAACGTATCCCACAAGGCAATGGTGTCGTAAACGGCTTGGGCGCCTTGATCCATCCCATGGTTGTTTGCCTGATTGATCACGTTAAATCCGGTTTCCACCAGATCCTCCGCCAGGGACTGCGGCGCGTTAAACCGGGGATAGCCGGAAGGTTCCGCTTCTTTCGCCATCGGTGCTTCCTGGTTGATGACCGCGATATCCGCCTGCTGGATTTCCGGCTTTATCCTGGTATAAAATGGGGTGAAATCATAGCCGTCCCCGTTTTTTCCTGCTTTGAGCGTTGTATTATGGAAGATATTATCTCCTACTGCCACAAGGGAGACCGTCGCCGGCTCCTGTTCTTCCTGCGCTTGTCCAATGGCTTCTTCTCTGCGTTCACCTCCTGTTTGTTCCTGGTGATGATCCTCTCCGGGTGCAGGCTCTGAAACCTGCCTGCCGCAGCCGGCAAGAACCGACGCTGCCAACAGCAACGCCAACAACAGATTGCTTTTTTTCATCATGCTTTCCTGATTTCTGATTCTTTTTTCCGGCAATCCGGCGCAAACCTGGCCGTCCGCCGGGAATTTTGCCGATTTTTCACGACACTATGGGTATTATACCATTCTTTGCCGCAATTTACACTTCTTTGCGTGGAATTTACAAAAATTTATAAAGTATGAAATCCTTGCATACCATCCGGCGGAGTCTGAGCGCAACAAGGCCTTCCGTGGGGAAAACCCCAAAAAAATCCCAAAAAAGTGTTGACAGCAGAACGCTAATATGATAAAATTTAATCCGTTGCTAACGACGGATTTTTATATGCTGGTGTAGCTCAGTTGGTAGAGCAGCTGATTTGTAATCAGCAGGTCGGGGGTTCAAGTCCGTCCACCAGCTCC
>CAKRRK010000003.1 GCA_934395135.1 uncultured Eubacteriales bacterium
GTCATACACCTTGCAGAAATCAAGACAGTTATAAAAGGTTTCCTGCATTTGCTCCCAACTCATAGCGTCCAGCTTTTTGCAGTTATCTTCCGAAAAAATGTAACAGTGTTTGCAGCGTTGGTCGCACTCGTCTGTGATGTGCCACTGAAACGCAAAATATTCTTTCATATCGTTTTCCTCACTTTGAAATCATTAAAATATCTATATAGACCGGCAAAACCGGATCATTTTGAAATGGTTCCCGGTAAACAGATTTGCTTACCGGGAACGGTTGATATATAGTGCTTATTTGTCGCCGGCACCGCAGGCAGAACCGCAAGCAGCAGGCTTTTCCTCCGGCTTGTCGCCAGCGCCACAGGCAGAGCCGCAAGCAGCAGGCTTTTCTTCCGGCTTATCGCCGGCACCGCAGGCAGAAGCCACAACCTTCTCGTTTTTCTTTGTCCAACCAAACAGATTAGAAAGTGCCATAATGATTACCTCCGTTTTTTATTTTAGGAACATTTCCTGTTCCTTGACTGTATTGTATCGCACGACAATCACGAAAAAAAGTACGCACTTTTTTATTACATAGTTACTTTTTTGTAACCCTACTTGCGGGAAACCCTCCTTTGTACTATAATTTGAATGTAACATTTATTTTTGAACTATTGGAAAGGGGTGCGCCTATGTTGACAAAAGAAGAAATGCCCGCTTGCCCTGTTGCAACTACCGTTCAGCTAATCGGAAGCAAATGGAAATTGCTGATTATGCGAAACCTATTACAGCGGTCATGGCGATTTAATGAATTGCGCAAGGATTTAGAGGGAATCAGTCAAAAGGTACTGACTGACAGCCTTCGTTCTATGGAAGAAGATGGAATCATTACCCGTACAGTCTATCCAGAAGTGCCGCCTCGCGTGGAATATGCGTTAAGCGATTTGGGAGAATCTATGCGCCCTATTATGAACGCTATGGAAGAATGGGGAACAAACTATAAAGAAAATCATATTGACAACTAAGATTGATCGTAAAAAGCAGCAGTGACCTCAAAATCACCGCTGCTTTTTGTTTGGCGTTTTCATTTTTATCCGTAGTAGGTAACAAGAAAGTTTTTGAAAAATCTCTTTCAAAACTTCGGCAAAATTGTTTTGTTATGTCCGTTTAAGTCAAGAGGACGCTTTAGATGGCGAGAGCAACTCCGTAGCCAATCAAAGAAAAATCTTGCAGAAGTACGCTGACGATAACAATTTTCCAAACCACTTGTTTTTCATCGACGACGGCGTTTCGGGTGTAACTTTCGATAGATCTGGTTGGAATGAAATGATACGCCTTGCGGAGGCAGGAAAGGTCAAGACGGTCATCGTCAAGGATATGTCCCGCATGGGGCGCGATTATCTGAAAGTCGGCTACTACACCGAAAGTTTCTTTGCCGAACGTGATATTCGCTATATCGCAATCAATGACGGAGTAGACAGCGACAAGGGCGACAACGATTTTACCCCGTTCCACAATCTGTTCAATGCTTTCTATGCGAGAGATACCAGCAAGAAAATCCGAGCAGTCATGCGGTCAAAGGGCAACGCCGGAGAACATCTTTGTAGCAATCCGCCCTATGGGTACAGGAAAGACCCAGACAACAAAAAGAAATGGATTGTAGACAAAGAAGCTGCCGCTGTGGTAAAGAGGATTTTTGATTTGTGTATTGCCGGAAAAGGACCTATGCAGATCGCAAAAGTGCTGACAGCGGACAAGGTGTTGACAGTCAAAGCCTTCTATGCAAAGCACGACGGAACGGCTATGTCCGATAATCTCTATCGTTGGGATTACAAATCCATAGCGGAGATTTTGGAACGTCCGGAATATACAGGGTGTGCGGTCAATTTCAAGACCTACTCCAAATCCCATAAGCTAAAAAAGTGTCTGTAAAATGCGCCGGAAGATTACCGCGTCTTCCCCAATACGCAGCCTACGATTATTGAGGAACAGGTATTTGAGAGGGTGCAGGAATTAAGGGCGAACAAACGCCGCCCTACAAAGGCAGGACGGCAAGGCTTATTTTCCGACTTGCTCTATTGCGCTGACTGCGGCGAAAAGCGATACTTTTGCACAACAAACAGTATCACGCCCAATCAAGAGCATTATATTTGCTCAAATTACAAGAACAAAGGCACTTGTTCCGCACATTTTATTCGAGAAGAAACCTTAAATCTGTTCGTCTTGTGGAGGATATTTGCTGTAACAGCAATGTGCTTTGATGATATACAGAACTTTCAGAAAATGGTTTATCAGCAGAGGTTTGCAGAAGCAGAAAAGGCAGTAAAGCGGCAGAAAAAAGAACTGGAACAGGCAAGGAAACGGATTGCCGAACTTGACCGTATTTTCAAGCGGATTTACGAGGACGATATCAACAGTACAATCAACCATGAGCGATTTTTGAGGCTGTCCGCGGAGTATGAAGCGGAGCAAAAGGAACGGACAGAATTTGTCAAGGCCGGGATAAGCCGCTGTTGATACCTATGAACAGGACAGAACAGATTTTGACAGCTTCGCCGCCGTTATCCGCAAGTATGTGGGAATACGGGAACTAACGCCTACTATCGTCAATGAGTTTGTAAAGAAAAATCATTGTCCACGCGCCGGATAAGTCCAGCGGACACCGCAGACAGAAGATTGAAATTGTCTGGAATTTTATCGGAGAAGTGGAACAGGACGAGGACAGGCAGACCACCCCACGGCAAAGAAAAAGCAGAACGGCATAGCCTGTGCTATACCGCCCTGCAATCAAGATGAATTTACTTCCTTATGGATGTATGCTTTTGTCCGCGTCCTTTTTGTGTTTAGTATAACAAATTTGGCGGCCATAAAATCTGGTCCAATTTTTCAAGAAACCGCTGTCCCTCTTCCGGCTCGATCATATGGATATAATAAGCCTTACCATAAAGATATTCTCTATAGTGAATAATATGCGTGCTTTTTGTGTTCTCCAAATGGGTTAGAACACCATATTTTGTGCAGTAATGGATTTCCTGCCGCAAAGCCCGTTTCAAGCGCTTTGGCACCCGAACCATTCCGTTCTGCACGATTAAGCCGGTAATTTTTTTGGGACTGCCGGGACCATAAAAATGAATTTTTTCCGGATGCAGCTGAAAGCCGGAAGCGGTTAGAATCTTTTCTGCCTGAAGGAATACGTCGTTTAAACTGTGCTCTGACGAAAAGGTCAGATCGTCGGCATAGCGGGAATAGGTTGCCTGCGCTTCTGCGGCGATCATGGCAAGCTGTTCGTCCAAATCTCGAAACAGAATGTTGGATAGCTTGGGACTTGTGGGAGCACCCTGTGGAAGAGAACCCTGAAAGCAGCAAAGATCCGCCAAAAGACGGGACACACTGGCAGAATATCCGGCGTTTTGGAAAACAGCGGCAACAGACTGGTCGGAAATGGAAGGGAAGAAGTCCTGAATATCCATGCAGAGCGCATAGGCATGGTTTGCATGGAGCACGGCGTTTGTTTTGATAGAACGTCCGGTTTCGAATCCATGCGCCCAGGGAGACACCTTCAGATGGGAAAGGATTTCCTGCAGAATCCATTTCTGGCGTTCCTTAAGCGGCCGGCTGGGCGCCGTGATGGTGCGAAGTTTGCCATGCTGCGGCAGCGTAAAGGTATGATACGCATTCCAATTGATGTCATGCAGCCGAAGGATGTTGCATAAATGGGATGCATCAAACAACACGGGGAGATTCTGACAAAGCAGAGATTGTGCATATTGGCAGCAAGATTCAATTTCTTCGGCGGGAAAGGACTGGGCCTGCATTGCAGAACGCAGCCGCTCGATGTAAAAGGAACAGGTCATACAAAGAATCCTCACGCAGTTACAGATGAAACGATTAGAAAAAACTTGTTTTTGGAATCAGCCGGCGCTGCTTGCAGCGCCGGCCAATTGGAAAGTCTGGGATGCCTTACGAAAAAATAAAAATTAGAAAAAGGGTGTTGCGCTATTATGCGGTTGCATGAGAAAGCAACCGCGCAGGAGTGCAACCGCATAGTAGCGGAGTTAGTCCCGTTGCAATACCGAGGCGAATACACCTCTTGCTAACGCATCCCAGGCTCCTATGCTATTTTGCCTGCCAGCCTGCCGGGGGAATATAAAGTTCCGTCCAGTCAAAAGATTGGCAGGATGGCTCTTCTGGAGACTTCGAATCCGTTTCCGGCTTGTACAGCGGTATCCAGAAGGATTTTCCGACGTCGGTCAACTGGTATTTATTGGAGTTGCAAACAATATACCCTGCGGCGATCAGACGCTCCAGACGGTCCAGCAGGACGGTACGGGGACAATGCAGAGTTTTCGCCAGAATGGTATCTGGAAATTCATGATAGTGTTGTATGACATCCAGAACAAAATAATCAAGATAGGTCAAATTTCAGTTCTTTCCTGTTTTTTTCTCCAAAAGGAACGGCCATATGCATAGGCGTTGTCCCGCATGGTCGTCTGTTTTGCTTTTAAGTCGTCTACCGTGGGGCGCTTGGCGGGCTGATCACCGTCCCGAAAAAACGGCGGGAAATTTTTCCCTGGAACCACTCTCCAAAAGGTAGACAAGGTGTTGTTGGGAGTATTATAGTGAAACGAAACGAGCAGCCGATTCTTTTGAAATCCCATAAAATAGGACTCCTGGGGAACGACCATATAGTTCCCAATCATGGTTTCATATGGTTCCATCCGCTGGTATTCCACGCTGCCCTTTGCAAAAGCGGGCGCTTCCAGCCAAGCTGCGTCAAACAGCCCTTGGATTGGGATGTGTTGTTTTCTGCAGTTTTGTTCTATGTGCCGGATACCATGGCTTCTCGGCACAATGCAGGCATAAAACAAAGCTGGGGGATTGCCGTTCGGCGCAAGACTTTCCCAAAATCGCTGGATTTCCCCCCAGAGCGTCCAGCCGCTTCCGATGATATCGTCCAGAAAAACGATGTATGGATACCGGCCTCGTTCTTCTGCCGTCAGATTGGATTGCGCGGCAACAATTTGGGTTTTCCGCAGCCTGGTCAAATTCCGTTTCTGCAAATCAGCCCGAACGTTGTCGCCGCCGGATTTATATGGACTGCTGGATTCCACCGTTACAAACAAAACGTCCGACAGCGTGCAGGGGGCCTCTAAATGCTGCTGCAGCAAGGACAATAGTTTGGCATATCGCAATTGGCACTGCGTTTCGGTGAGATAGGTGTATTGGCTGAGCAGCGTCAAAAACATAGCATGATCTGCCGCATCAATTTGGCCGAGCCATTGATCTACCTGCCTGGAAAGATTGGCAAGGCGCATATCATAATTGCCATCCTCCGGATTTGATGCAGTTTCTATGCAAATATGATTTTTTTTATAAAAAAGCTGTAAGGCATCCTTCTTGTCCATGGTTTCATCCTATGCTTTCCAAAGATGGTGTCTTTCTGGATACTCGTTTTATTTATTATAATGGAAACTTGCGAAAATTACAATAAAATATCGAATTTGCTGCGTTTCCCTTTTTCACTGGAAACGCTGGGTAAGGCAAAACGCTCTGCGGTCAAAGGCCCGGTGATCTGATGCGTGCGGCCTTTCTGCGGCAGATAACATGGTTCCGTTTTCCGCAGGACGGGGAAGCGCGGCGCCTTACCCGCTGCCAGGATGGAGTTATTATGCCTGAACGGTATAAAAGTGCATTTGACAGAAAAATTTGATCTTTCGTATACAAAAGTATAATAGAAAACGGAACGAACCAATACACCGCAGAAAGGAAAAACTTTTATGTCCTTGTATGAGACCATGCTCTTTCCCATAGCATAGGAACTCCAAAGCAGAAACATTCCAGGACGAAACCGATGGGATTCCGGGCTGCCGGGAACTGTGCCGGAGTTTGTTTCTCCCGCCTTTTCAGAATATTTAATATGCCGACAAGACTGGACGCCGGTTCCATCCCTGGAAGGGACCGTGACGCGCATAGCGGAAACTCTGACATCGCCGATGCGGAACCGGCCGTGGGTTTCAAACCTTGAAAATGATGCCGAATCATACCAAGATTCCCAGGGAATCGAACTGGGTGTCGGCATTGTCTCTGAACTATGTGCAAAGAAATAGAGCATAAACCAAAGGTTAGGATAGGAAAGAAAGGAACGCGGCCGGTTTGGAAAAAAGCGCTTGAAAAGGATGAAATGGAATGCTATACTATAATAAATATCTTTTATAAAAGTTGGGGTAACGATGACTTATAAACTGTCTACTGCGGAACTGCGAAAAAGAAACCGCAGCAATGTGTATCACTTTTTTTATCAGGCCGATGCGCCCAAGACCAAGCAGGACGTTGTGCAGGCACTGACGCTCAGCTTGCCGACGGTAACACAGAATCTTCAGGAATTATTGGAAAATGGTTTGATTGAGGATGCGGGATTAACCGCCTCTACCGGTGGCCGCAGGGCAAGAGCATTGCGGCTTTCGCCGCATGCGAAGTTTGCCGCAGGTCTTTCCCTGTCTCCCGAGGGAATACAGCTGATAGCAATTGATCTGAAAGCAAATGAAATCGCCTATCAACAGATAGACAGCCGGTTCAGCAATGAAAGGGCATACTGGAAGGAATTAAGCGAAGCAGTAGAAGATTTTTTCAATGCATTTTCTCTGGATCGCGAAAAACTATTAGGAATTGGAATCACCCTGCCAGGGGTTGTGGATGACAAAAATGGCATGATTGAGACGGCACCGGTGCTTGGGATCCGCAGGATGCAGCTTTCCTTGCTGACAGAAATGCTGCCATATCCGGCAGCTGTGGAAAATGACGCCTCTGCCGCAGGGTATGCAGAGTGGTGGAATCGCAGCGGACAGAACAGTATGGCCTATCTCTTTTTGGGAAAAGGGGTAGGCGGTGCGTTGTTGATCGACGGCAAACCGTATGCAGGTGCCAATCACCGCAGCGGCGAATTTGGTCATATGTGTATAGTGCCAGACGGTGCGTTATGCCGCTGTGGGCAGCAAGGCTGCCTGGAGGCATATTGTTCTGTTTCCAGGTTGACGGATGACCTGGGAATCCCACTGGACGTTTTTTTTCATAAATTATCCCAAGGAGAAGAAACCTGTTTTAAGGTATGGCAGTCCTATGTGGATCACCTTGCCACAGGCATTCATTCGATTCGGATGGCATTGGATTGTGATGTGGTGTTAGGCGGTTTGCTGACGCCGTACCTTCCGGCGTTTTTGCCGGATCTGCGCGCCAAGCTGCGGGCGAAAAATCCGTTTGGAGAAGACGGAGGCTATCTTCAATTGGGCAAATGCGGCTCAAAATCCAATTGTATCGGCGCGGCCCTGCATTTCGTAGATGAGTTTTTGCATAAAATATAATGTGATAAAAACCGGGATATTCCCGGTTTTTTTATTGACGAAATGGGGACGCAAAAAGTAGATTTCATAGCCAAATCATGTGTGAAAATGCTCAAAAAGAAAGAAGTATTTTGTGAAAAGAAACAAAATATGAAAAACCGCCGCACGAAATCTTGACATTTTTTCGGACGCTTGGTATGATGTGCTTGAAAGATAAATAAATAATATTTATAAAAGTACTTTTCGATTCGAGAATAAGGCAGGATGAAGATAAGGAGGACGGTTGGCTGAAACAGTCAGAAAGGAGAAAATATGGAGTATTTACTTGGAATTGACGTTGGAACTTCTGGCACAAAGACAGCGTTGTTTGATACAGCAGGAGGCGTTGTGGCCAGTAAAACGCTGGAATATCCGATGCAGCAGCCCCGCAACGGCTGGGCGGAGCAGGACCCCAGGGATTGGTGGAATGCGGCAAGCGGCGGTATTCGGGCGGTGCTCAAGGAAAGTGGGATATACCCGGGGGATATTCGAGGGATCGGATTGTCTGGTCAGATGCATTCTCTTGTGATGCTGGATGAGCGGAACGAGGTACTGCGGCCTGCTATTTTGTGGTGTGACCAGCGCACCGCTGCGGAATGCGAAGAGATTCACCAGCTGGTCGGGTATGACCGGCTGATTCAAATCACTGCGAATCCGGCTCTTACCGGGTTTACGTCTGGAAAAATTTTATGGGTAAGAAAGCACGAACCGGAAATTTATAAAAAATGCCGCCATATTTTGTTGCCGAAAGATTATATTCGTCTCCAACTGACCGGGGAATATGCGACAGAGGTTTCTGACGCTTCCGGCATGGGGCTGCTGGATGTCCCGCACCGCTGCTGGTCGGAAGAGATACTGGAAAAGCTGGAGATTCCTCCGTCCCTGCTGGGCAGAGTGTATGAAAGTCCGGAGATCACCGGCAGGGTGACCGCTGCGGCGGCGGAAGAAACCGGCCTTATGCCGGGAACCATTGTTGTCGGTGGCGCAGGAGACAATGCCGCCGCGGCAGTGGGGACGGGCGTTGTCAGAGATGGCGCGGCATTTACTACCATTGGCACGTCCGGTGTGGTATTTGCCCATACCGACCAGATCTCCATTGATCCAAAGGGCCGGGTGCATACCTTTTGCTGCGCCGTTCCGGGAGCATGGCATGTGATGGGCGTAACCTTGGCGGCGGGTGCCTCCCTGCAATGGTACCGCAACCAGTTGTGCGGCGATATTGTAGCAGCAGCGGAAAAACGAGGTGTGGATCCGTACATTTTGATGGATCAAATGGCGGAAGCGGTTCCGGTGGGAGCGAATCGCTTGGTGTTTTTGCCCTATTTGATGGGAGAAAGAACACCGCATCTGGATCCGGAATGCCGTGGGGCGTTTGTAGGACTGTCTGCCATTCATACCCGCGGCGATATGATTCGCGCGGTGATGGAAGGGGTTGCGTATTCCCTGCGGGATTGCGCGGAAGTGCTGCGGGAAATGGGAGTTGCCAGTGAACGCATGGTTGCCTGCGGCGGCGGCGGAACCAGCCCGCTTTGGCGGCAAATGATAGCGGATGTATTGGACTGTCCGGTAGCGACGACGGTCAGCCGGGAAGGCCCAGCCCTTGGAGTTGCATTGTTAGCCGGTGTCGGCGCGGGGATTTATGAAAGCGTGCCGGCAGCATGCGACGCCGTGATTCGGGGAAAGGCGCCGCAGCTGCCGAAAGAGGAAAACCGCCGGAAATACCAGGCGGTCTATGCGGTTTATCGGAGCCTGTATCCTGCGCTGAAGCAGTCTTTTTCTGCGCTTTCTGAATTATAAGGGGGAGATTGCCAATGAAATGGAACAGCGTAAACCACCCGGAGTTTGCTTTGTATGGCAGAGTGTTGGAAGGACTGGATGTGACAGCGCTTTTGGATACGCTGCGAAAAACAGACCGGCCGGAACGCGGTGTGATTTATGTGCCGTCTTTTGCACCGCTGGAGGATACAGACGTTTTTCCGCATCTTCGGGACAGCGTATATGGCGGGATGCCGATTCAGATCGGCTACTGCAATGGCAGCAATACCCGGCTGAACTGCCTGGAATATCATCGGGACAGTGAGATCAATATCGCGGCGGATGATGTTGTTCTGCTGTTGGCACGGCAGCAGGATATGGAAGGGGATACGCTGCGCACCGAAACGGTAAAAGCGTTTCACCTGCCGGCAGGCACAGCGGTGGAACTGTATGCCACGACGCTGCATTATGCGCCCTGTAACAGCGGAACGGAAAGGGGGTTCCGGGTTGCCGTGGTCTTGCCGCAGGGGACGAATATGGAAGCGCCGGTGGTTTCGAACATCCGGCGGGAGGATCGTCTGCTCCGGGCGCGGAATAAATGGCTGATTGCCCATGCGGAAGCCCCGGAAGCGGCGGATGGTGCGGTAATCGGCTTGCTTGGAACGAATCTGGACATAACTTGAGAGCGGTAAAAGGAGAAGTCTTATGAAACATAACAATATTCCTGTGGTGAAAATGGGCATTATCTCGGTCAGCCGGAGTTGTTTTCCCATTACGCTTTCGGAAAGACGGCGGCATAATGTAGTGCAGGCATATGGGGAGGGATTGTACGAATGTCCCATTTGCGTGGAGAATGAAACAGATGCCCGGCGGGCAGTCGAAGATGTGCTTGCGGCAGGCGTTAACGCGCTGTGTGTTTTTTTAGGAAATTTCGGGCCGGAGACACCGGAAACAATGCTTGCAGACTGGTTCCATGGCCCGGTGATGTATACCGCGGCGGCGGAAGGAGACGGAGATCTGCTGGATGGGCGGGGTGACGCATACTGCGGCATGCTGAATGCTTCCTACAATCTTGGCCTGCGGGGCCGACGGGTGTATATCCCGGAGTATCCCTGCGGAACTGCGGAGGAAGTAGCGGAACAGATCCGGGGATTTCTTCCGGTGGCACGGGCGCTGCTGGGCCTTGCCGGGTTAAAGCTCTTTGTATTTGGGCCGCGTCCAAACGATTTTCTGGCATGCAACGGACCCATCAAAGCGCTGTATGACCTTGGCGTTTCGGTGGAAGAAAATTCAGAATTGGATTTGCTTCTTGCCTATCAAAAGCATGCGGGTGATCCCCGCATACCAGCGAAAATAGCGGAAATGTCCGGGCAGGCGGGGAATGCCGAAAATCCATATGCCGGCGTCCTGCCAAGGCTTGCTCAGTATGAACTGACGCTGGAAGACTGGATGTGCGACCATTTGGGAACCAGTGAATATGCTGCATTTGCCGGCAAGTGCTGGCCGGCGTTTCAATCGGCCTTTGGCTTTGTTCCCTGCTATGCCAACGGAAGAATGACCGGAAAGGGAATTCCAGTGTCATGCGAAGTGGATATTTATGGCGCTTTGTCCGAATACATCGGCGTTTGCGTATCCGGCAAGGCGGTAACGCTTCTGGATATTAACAATTCCGTTCCCAAGGCAATGTACCAGGAATGTATTGTTGGGACAACCGGTTATCGCCATCAGGATACCTTTATGGCGTTTCACTGCGGCAATACATGTCCGGACTTGCTTTCCGCTCCGCACATGGGATATCAGCGCATTATTAAGCGGGATTTGGAACCGGAACTTCCGGAACCGGATATCACAAGAGGCACGATGGAGGGAGATATTCTTCCGGGGGATATTACGTTTTTCCGGCTGCATTCCACGGCAGACACTCGTTTGCAGGCGTATGTGGCCCAAGGGGAGGTGCTGAATGTGCCGACGCGCTCGTTTGGTTCCATTGGTGTGTTTGCCATTCCGGAGATGGGGCGGTTTTACCGCCATGTCCTGCTGGAAAAACAATACCCGCACCATGGTGCTGTGGCGTTTGGTCATTATGGCAGAGAATTGTTTGAGGTGTTCTGCTATCTCGGAATTGGCGATATCGCCTATAACCGGCCGGCTGCGCTTCCGTATCCTACAGAAAATCCGTTTATAAAATGAGGAATCTCAAAAAGCTGCATCCGTTTAGGATGCAGCTTTTTTTGCATGGTGTTTCTGGATACATAAGAAAATTTTCCGGAAAGTGCAAGAAAGAAAAAGATATCTTATAATAATGTATATAAAATTTAAGTATACATTGACAGATGAGGTATATAGAATTATAATGTAATTGAAAAAGGAGGTGCGAAAATGTCCATCACTTCGGATTTAATACGGGGGCATACGGATACGATTATCCTGGCTCGGCTTTTGAAAAGCGACAGCTACGGCTATGAAATTAACAAAGCGATTTTACGGTGCTCCGATGGGAGATATGAACTGAAGGAGGCGACGCTATATACCGCGTTTAAGCGCCTGGAGGACGGCGGATGCATTGCGTCGTATTGGGGGGATGAAACAACAGGCGCCAGACGGAAGTATTACAAGATCACAAACCTGGGAAGGGAAACCTTTCAGCGGCTGTATGATGAATGGATGACGGCAAAAGAGATTATTGACAAATTACTTGTTTCGGAGGAATAAGAGATGGAGAAAAGGTTAAAACAGTATATTGATTTTCTGTTTTCAGAAGCGGGAAATGACAGCCGCGCCAACGAAATCAAAGAAGAGATATACAGCAATACACTAGACCGCTATCGTGATGTGCTGGCGCAGGGGAAAAACGAAAACGAGGCCTTCAACATTGCGGTTTCCGGAATTGGCGATGTCAGTGCGTTAATTGCTGCCAGCGGAGCTGGTCCGGCAAGAGGCGATGCGGCCCGATCGGGCAGAAAGAAGAATCCATTGGTTCCGGCAGCGGTGGCATTGTATATTTTATGCGTGGTGCCGGTAATTATTTTCGGCGGAATTGGCAGACTGGGAGTGCTGGGCGTTTGCCTGATGTTTGTTATGATTGCAGCCGGCACATTTTTGATAATTTATGGACGGCAGGGAGAGACGACAGTTCCAGGGGAATCTTCGGAAAAAAAGGAAATACCGACGGAAACGCGGGAGAAAATAGTAGAAACCATATTGGATCGTCCAAGCGTAAAAGCAGCTTGGAACGCTGTGGTAGTGCTGCTGTATCTTCTGATCAGTTTCGTCAGCGGCGCCTGGCACATTACATGGTTGATTTTTATTATTTCGATGGCAATACAAAAGGTAATACGGGCTGTCATGGAGGCAAAACAGGAAGAATAAAAGCGGCGCAGGCAAATGGATCGGATCCATCGGAAATAATCCTTGTTAAGGCGAAAAAAATGAGGTGATTTGTTTGAAAGGAAAGCAAATTGGAAAAGCGATCGGATGGGGCATCCTTGCGGCGGTGCTTCTCTGTGTTTTAGTAGCGGTTTTGTCTGGAAAATTCTCCAGTTTCAGCATATCTTCCGCATATCAGTACAGCAATTGGGAAGACTATACGGCTGGCGGCGGCAGTGTGGCGGCAGGCGATGTCCGGGCGGTTGAGATCAACTGGATCGATGGAAATGTTACGGTTAAAAAAGGCGCCGGCCCGGAGATTGTATTTTACGAAAGCCAGGTGCCGGCGGAACAGCAGATGTACTATCTTGTTCGGGACGGCAAATTAACGATACAGCCGAGGCAGTCGGAGTCAGTATTCCATTTTGGAATCCATGCACCGCAAAAAGATTTGACGGTGGAAATTCCGGAAGAATGCGTATTGCAGGAGGTTTCTATCGATACACCCAATGCGGATGCGGATATTTCCGATCTCCGCGCCGTAACGGTGAACCTTGAAACGATATCCGGCAATTTTGTATTGCGCCGGATGCAGTGTGATTCTATGAACTTGGAGAGCACCAGCGGCAGTATACAGGCAAACAGTATGACAGTAAATTCGATGGAAATTGATTCGGTCAGCGGCGACTGTATGCTGGAGGGCGCTTTCCGGACGATTGGCAGTGAAACTGTTTCCGGACAATTGGACATTTCTTCCAGTACGTCCCTTGAAAACCTGGAAGTGGACAGTGTCAGCGGCGATATGATCTTGACGGTACCAAAAGAAAACGGCTTTACGCTCACAATGGACAGCGTTTCCGGTGAATTTGAGTGTGCATTTCCAACCCAGGCGAAAGGAGACCGCTGGATCTATGGGGACGGCAGCGGCACGTTTGCATTGGACAGCGTCAGCGGCAGCGTTACCATTCTTTCTCAGGAATAAAAAAACCCTGACGTTTTTCCGTCGGAAATTTTGTTTTGTGTGATGAAAACCGAAAAAATGCAGAATATAATAGGGGAGAGCATGATAGATTTATATTGACAAATTCAGGAAAGCATGTTATTAATTATAATAGTAATTATTACTGATTAAAAACGATGGTTTTAGGAGGAACGACTATGAACCGGAAAGCCTTTGAAAAGATGAATTATGGTCTGTATATTGTTTCCGCGGCGGCGGATGGGAAGCGGTATGGATGCATTGTCAACTCCCTGGCACAGGTAACGTCCTCTCAGCCGGCAAAGTTTACCATAACGCTCAATAAGGACAACGCCACATGCGATGCAGTACAGAAGGCGGGAAGTTTTTCCGCCACCATGTTGGCAAAAGATTGTCCAAAGGATTGGATTCACTTGTTTGGATATAAATCCACAAGAGTTGTGGATAAGTTCGACGGCCTTGCAAGCCAGATGGACGCAGCGGGAAATCCGTATTTAACCGAGCATATGGCGGCGAGAATCAGCTGCAATGTTGTAGACAGCCTGGCCATTGGGAATTATATCCTGTTTGTCGGCGAAGCAACCGAGGCGGAAGTGCTTTCCGACAGTTTGGTGTTAACGGTTGATGAATTTAAAAACAAAGGCAATACGCCGCCGCCTGCTGCCACGGTTTACCGTACGTTGGATGGGACGGAAGGATACAAATGCACAGTTTGCGGATATGTGTACGATAAGGATACTTTACCGGAAGGTTACCAGTGTCCGATTTGCCGTGCACCGGCCAGCAAGTTCGAAAAACGCTGAAGAAAGAAAACGCTGCAGTTTGAAATGAGGACAGGATGCGGCGCCGGATCAACAACAACCGCGGCACATAGCTATGTGCCGCGGTTGTTGTTGATCCGAACGGGCAGTGGCTGCTCTCCGCTGCAATCAGGCTTTGGTGGAAAACAAAACCGCCGCCTGCTCCATCGCAGAAATGACTGGCACACCGAACGGACAGCGGGCCTCGCAGGCGCCGCAGCGGCTGCAGGCGTCTGCCTTGTTGGAAAGCAGGGCATAGTGCTCCCGCACCGTCTCTGGAATTGTCCTCTGGGCCTTGGCAAGGTGGTAGAATTTGAGGACAGAAGCGACGTCAATTCCTTTTGGACAGGGTGCGCAGTGGCCGCAATACATGCAGTGTCCCTGCCACTGCATCGTTGGGAATCCGCTCAGAGCCGCTGCATAATCTTTTTCCTCTTCCGTTGCGGTTTCGTAGGAAAGGCAGTCCGTTAGTTCTTCCGGCGTGTGCGCTCCGCAGAAAACCGTTGCCACCGCCGGTCTGGTGAGGGCATAATGAATGCACTGCACCGGCGTCAGAGATTTTCCGGCAGGAGAAAGAGTTTCGTGGAGCAGATCTCCGCCGCCAAACGCCTTCATCACCGTAATGCCAACACCAAGGCGTTCGCAGGCTTCATAAAGTTCTTTGCGGGCAGGATCCATGTTGCGCAAGGGATGCTGATAGCTGTTCGGCGTAAACAGGACCTCGCAGTCCTCGCTGGGCGGCATCAAGTCATAGCAGGGATTAATGCTGAACATCAGCACATCGATCAGTCCGCTGTTTACCGCCTCCAGCGCCGCAAGCGGGTTATGACTGGACAGGCCGATACATCGAATTTTCCCCTGTGCCTGCAGTTGTTTGGCATAGTCCATAATCGGCCCGTTTGCCACTTGCCGCCAGTCCTCCGGCGCGTCCACATAGTGTATCATGCCAATGTCGATGTAATCGGTTTGCAGGGAGGAAAACAGCCCTTCAAATCCGGGAACAACTTCTTGAATATCCCGTGTTCGTTTATATTGGCCGTCCTGCCAGACGGTGCATAAGTGGGCTTGCAGAAGAAATCGATCCCGGCGTCCTGCAAGTGCTTTGCCCAGATGATTCCGCAGAGAAGGGTTAGGAGAATACAGGTCGATGCAGTTGATACCGTGTTCTTCCATTTGTTTTACAAAGGTTTGGACTTCGCCGGCGGATTTGTCCGCGAATCCTTCGCATCCCATCCCAAGCTCGCTGACGGAAAGGCCGGTTTTTCCCAAGCTGCGATAGCGCATAACGAATCTCCTTTCTAATGATCAAAGGTGTTAGCCACCGCTTTCATCCAATCCGCCACATGAATGTGCTGGGGACAGGAGGCTTCACATTTTTTGCAGCCAAGGCAGTCCGATGCCCGGCCGTTTGACCGGGTCAGATTGGAATAATAAGCCTGTTGGGTAGAAAAGCTCTGGTTCAGCGCCTGCTGTTCCGCATTGTAAAGAGCAAAAAATTGGGGGATGGGAAGATGTGCAGGACATTCGTCCAAACAATACCGGCAGGCGGTGCAGGGAATGGCTACCGAACGAAGAAGCATAGCAGCCGCCTGGCGGATAACGGCATGTTCTTTTTCGGACAGCGGTTCAAACTGCTCCATATACGATAGGTTGTCCATTAATTGCTCCAGTGTGGACATTCCGCTGAGCACCATCATCACATTGTCCAGACTTGCGGCAAACCGGATGGCCCATGAGGCAATGGAACGATCCGGCCGGCAGCGGAAAAACAATTGTTCCGCCGCTTTCGGTACATTGGCAAGGGTGCCGCCTTTTACTGGTTCTATCACAATAACCGGCTTGCTGTGCCGCCGGGCAACCTCCCAGCATTTGCGGGATTGTATGCTTTCGTTGTCCCAGTCCAAATAGTTTATTTGCAGCTGTACAAACTCCATTTCGGGGTGCTCTGTGAGAATTTCATCCAGAAGCTGAGCACTGTCATGAAACGAAAAGCCAATGCGCCGGATAGCGCCTTCCGCCTTTTTCTGCCGGACAAAAGAAAAGCTGTCAAGTTTTTTTGCGGTTTCGTAAGAATGCGCCCCTAATTCATGGAGCAGGTAATAATCGAAATAGGAAACGCCGCATTTCTGGAGCTGTTCTGCAAAGATGCGTTCCTGATCCTCGCGGCATGTCAGGCGCATAGTGGGCAGCTTGGTGGCAAGTTGAAACGCTTCCCGGGGATGTCGCTTGACGAGAGCTTCCCGGACAACTGCTTCGCTCTGCATCGCATGGTAAGTATAGGCCGTATCAAAATAGGTAAAGCCACGCAGGAGGAACGTGTCCACCATTTGGAAAACATGTTTTATGTCCACGCTGGCGGGATTGGTTTCATCCAGCAGGGGAAGCCGCATACAGCCAAATCCTAACTTTTTCATAAACACCTCCGTATTTTGAATATGTCTTCCTTCGATTTTAGGTTCTATTCCTGTGAATCATTGCTTTAAAAATGGCAGGTTCTCAAATTGTGCAAAAAGGCATTGTATTTATAGGAAACAAAAAGGGGCGTGCGGAATAGCCATTTGAACAGAGCTTGCTTCCTTGCGGTCTAACAGGATATATGCTATCATTCGTTTAGCAAATGGGAAAAGGGCGCCGCATGTGAAATCTATGAAGGTCGAATTGTTGGGCATAGGTGTGATACTTTTAGGCATAGCGCTTAGTACAAACAATTTTTGGGCATATACGTTAGGTGCAGTAGGTTTTGGCGTGATTTCAATGGGAGCATTTTTAAAAGATAGGGATAAATAATTGCTATTTGCAGGGCAGTCCATTGGAGTGGCTGCCCTGTTTTCCTGCGCAAATGAATGTTTCTGCATCATCGTTGGAGCAGATGCTCCGGAAATACAAAAGGGAATTGGGGCAGAGAAGCAGAGAGAACCCGATACGGTCTGTTTTTCACCATGCTGCATCGGCCTTCCGTCAAAGGCAGGCCGCCGGCGGTTTCATAGTGAGAGAAATACGCTTTCGTTCCGAATCTGCGGAAAGAACCCATACGGTAACGATATCCCCCACCCGAAGCACCTCGCTGGGATGGCGGATATAGTGGTCTGCGATTTGAGAAATATGAACCAGACCGTCCTGATGCACGCCCACATCCACAAACGCGCCAAAGTCAATGACGTTGCGCACCGTGCCCAGAAGCTCCATACCGGGCTTTAAATCCTTCAGCTCCATCACATCGCTGCGGAGCATGGGCTGCGGCAGCTCGTCTCTTGGATCGCGTCCGGGTTTTTGAAGCTCTGTCAGAATGTCCAGAAGGGTGGGAACGCCGATTCCCAATTGCTGGGCAATGGCCTGGAGGCCGATAGACTGCGCCCGGCTTTGCAGCTCCGGCATAGGTTCTGCAGCCTTCTCCGCAGAATAGCCGCACAGAGCCAACAGCTTTTTGGCCGCGGAATAGCTTTCCGGATGGACGCCGGTATTGTCCAGTGGCTCGCGGCTTTCCGCGACCCGCAGAAAGCCGGCGCATTGTTGAAAGGCCTTTGGCCCCAGTTTTGTCACCTGTTTCAGCTGAGCGCGGGAGGTAAATATGCCATGTTCCGCTCGGTAGGCGGTAATATTATTTGCCAGAGCGGGGCCGATGCCAGAAATCCTGGAGAGCAGCGGTGCGGACGCAGTATTTAGATCCACGCCAACCCGGTTGACACAGTCTTCCACCACGCCGTCCAGGGTTTCGGACAGCCTGTTTTGCGGCATATCATGCTGATATTGTCCTACACCAATGGCTTTGGGATCAATTTTTACAAGTTCTGCCAAGGGATCCTGCAAACGACGGGCTATGGAAATTGCGGAACGGAGGGAGACGTCATAGTTTGGAAACTCCTGGGCTGCAAGGCTGGAGGCGGAATAGACCGAAGCGCCCGCCTCGCTTACAACCATATATGACAGGGAACCATTCAGTTCCCGCAGCAGATCCGCGACGAACACTTCCGTTTCATGGGAAGCCGTACCGTTGCCAATGGCAATCACTTCCACGCCGTAGGCAGAAAGGAACTGTTTGACACGCTGTTTGGCTTCCTGGATTTTGTTGTGGGGCGGCGCAGGATAGATGACGCCGGTATCCAGTAATTTTCCGGTGCCGTCCACCACTGCCATTTTGCAGCCGGTGCGATAACCTGGATCAAATCCCAGCACAACTTTGTTTTTTACCGGCGGCTGCATCAGAAGATGCCGGGTATTGTCCGCAAACACTTGGATAGCGGCGGTGTTGGCTCGTTCGGTCAGCTCGCTGCGGATTTCTCGCTCCAGTGCCGGAAACAGCAGCCTTGTGTATGCGTCTGCGATGGCGTCCGCCACAAGCGCTGCGCTTTTGGACTGGTTTTTAATGTGCAGGGAAGTCAGGATATGGAGCGCATAAGCTTTGTCAAAGGCAATGGATACCTTTAAAAAGCCTTCCCGCTCTCCCCGGTTTAACGCAAGGATGCGGTGCCCCGCAATTCGAGCCAATGGTTCGGAGAAATTACCGTACATTTCATATACATCCAGGGCCTTGGCGGCAGCGCAGGAGGTGATGCGGCCGTTTTGCATGCATACATGCCGCAGCCGCTTTCTTACGACAGGATCGTCCGAGATTCGTTCCGCCAAAATATCCCGGGCGCCGGACAGCGCATCGGAAACGCTGGGTACGGTGTCAGAACAATAAACGGCCGCCGCTTTTTCCGGAGTAAGGTCTGCCTGCTGGGCATACAAAAGCTCTGCCAGCGGCAACAGGCCTTTTTCCCTGGCAGCAGCGGCTCGGGTGCGCCGTTTGGGGCGGAAAGGCCGGTAAATGTCCTCGACCTCCGTCAGCGTGTTGGCGCGGTCCAAAGCCAGCGAAATGTCCTTTGTCAGATTGCCTTGCTCCCGGATACTGTCCCGCACCTTTTCAGCCTGTGCCGAAAGGCTGCGCAGATAGAACAGACGGTCAGAAAAGCGGCGGAGCACCTGATCGTCTATGGAACCGGTAAGTTCCTTCCGGTACCGGGCGATAAATGGAATGGTGTTTCCATCGTCAATGAGCTTCACCGTATTTTCTGTTTGCCGGGCGTTCAGATGAAATTCTTCTGTAAGCGTGTGCAGAATATCCATAGGCAGACCTCCGATTGCTGGTATTCCAATTGTATCATAAATGCCTTGGGGAAACAACGCCGGGAACATTGACAGACTGGTGCGCCGCTGTTATGATGACAGTAGAAAAGCGATCCAAAGGCGGGGACTGATACAATGATGCAGAAGAAAATCAAATATTTAACGCTCAGCGCGGTTATGGTAGCGGCCGCTGTGGTGTTATCGTTTCTTTCCAAAGTGATTCCGGCGCCATGGCTTCAGGGCGGCAACATTACCTTGGCCAGCGCGGTACCGATCCTTGCCGTGTCTCTGATATGCGGCACCCGGTGGGGGCTTCTGTCTTCGGTCGTGTATGGGATTTTTCAGATGATGATAGGGTTTTATCCTCCGCCGACACAAAACGCCGGTTCTTTCTTTCTGGTGGTATTTTTGGACTATCTTTTGGCCTATGGCGTATACGGTACCGCTAATGTTTTTTATAAAAGACTGCAAAAGAGCCGGACGGCTGTCGTAGTTTCCGGCTCCATTGCGTTATTGCTGCGGTATGCCTGCCATATCCTTTCCGGCATTTTGATATGGGGCGGTTATGCCGCGCCGGGGCAAAGCGTTCTGGCGTATTCCATCGGTTATAACGGCAGTTATATGATACCGGAAACCATTTTAACTGCCGTGGTGCTGGCTGTGCTCACACCGTTGCTGCTGCGTCTGCGGCGGCGGTTTCAGGGAAAGGCGCCAGGATAGGAAATAAGAAGAGGCGAAACAGAATCATTAAGGATGAGAGCGGAGGAAAGCGTATGAAGTCTGTGGAGAAACGCATTCGGCAAACAATGTATGCCTGCGGCCAATTGATGCTGGACGCCCATGGGGCGGACAAGGAAATTGCGGAAAAAAGCGGGGAAGCCAACTTTGTAACGAAATATGACCGGGAGATTCAGCGCATTTTGCGGCAGCAGCTGGGGGAGATTATGCCGGAAGCTCATTTTGTGGGAGAAGAAGAGGAAACGCATGAAAGCGTTGCTTCCGGTTATGCGTTTGTAGTCGATCCAATTGACGGAACCACAAATTTTATTATGGATTATCGCTGCAGCGTAATCTCCGTTGGGTTGCTAAAAGACGGGAAGCCCTATATGGGTATGATATACAATCCTTATATGGATGAACTGTTCTATGCCAAAAAGGGAGCGGGAGCGTATGTAAATGACCGGCGGATTTTTGCAACGAACCGCCATCTTTCCGACACCATTGTATTGTTTGGCTCCTCGCCGTATATCCGGGAATATTCAGACGCGTCGTTTGATTATTTGCGGAGGTTGTTCTACAAGGCGCTGGACGTCCGGAGAAGCGGCGCTGCGGCCTGGGATTTGTGCAGCATTGCAGCCGGAAGAGCCGGCGTATTTTTTGAAATGAATCTGCAGCCTTGGGATATTGCCGCCGGCGCTGTGCTGATCGAAGAGGCTGGCGGTATCATTACCACTTTGGAAAAGAACCCGCCTTCGTTTGATGGGCCATGCTCCGTTCTTGCGGCTGGAAAAACGGTTTTTGAAGAATTGCCGGATTTTTATGAATGGTAACGAAAACAGACAACCAACGCCTGCTGGGATGCTCCCAGCAGGCGTTGGTTGTTTTTGGGAAACGGAATTTGGACCACACGGAAAAGAGATGCGAAAAATAATAGAAAAAAATAGTTGACAATTGGGAGAAACTACTGTATTATCTGTATTAGATAATTAATACACCAACACACAAATACAGAAAGGATGACATGATGCCTTGGGAATTTTCAAATGACAAGCCGATCTTCCAGCAGCTGATTGAAATGATCAGCGCGGATATTGCCACCGGCAAATATGCCCCTGGCGAACGGCTGGATTCGGTACGGGATTTGGCGGTCAGCGCAGGGGTGAACCCTAATACCATGCAGCGAGCCTTGTCACAGTTGGAACAAACCGGATTGCTTTACACAAAACGGGGCGCGGGGAGGTTCGTCAGCGAAAATGCTGGACAGGCGAAAAGAGCGCTGGATAGTCTTGTTCGACGGAAAACAGGAGAATATGTAGACGCGGTGACCGCGCTGGGGCTGACAAAACAGCAAGTCCGGCAGGCGCTAGAAAGAGAATTAGAGGAGAGATGATATGGATGCAGTTTTACAATGCGTAGGCCTGCGGAAACGGTACAAACAAACGGATGCACTGTGCGGCATTGACCTTTCCATCGGCCGCGGAAAAATTGTGGGATTGCTGGGGCCAAACGGCAGCGGCAAAACCACTTTGATCAAATTGGCAAATGGGCTTTTGACGCCAACGGAAGGACAGATTTGCATTGACGGCCATATGCCGGGGGTAGAAAGCAAGAAAGTGGTTTCCTATCTGCCCGATCACAATTTTTTGAGCAAGTGGATGACAATTGCCCAGATGATGGATTACTTCGCAGACTTTTATGAAGACTTTTCCCGGGAACGGGCCAATTCTATGCTTTTAAGCCTGAACTTAAACCCCAATGTCAGAATCAAAACCCTGTCAAAGGGAAATCAGGAAAAAGTGGCGCTGATTTTGGTGATGAGCCGGAAAGCAAAGCTGTATTTGCTGGACGAACCCATTGCCGGCGTGGATCCGGCTACCCGGGACTACATTCTGCGCACCATCTTGAGCAATTATGCGGAAGACGCAACCATTGTAATTTCCACACACCTGATTGCAGATGTGGAACAGATTCTGAGTGATGTTATTTTCATCGATCAGGGAAAGATTGTGCTGACGTCTTCGGTCGATGAAATCCGGGAAGAATATGGCAAAAGTGTGGATGCGGTATTCCGGGAGGTGTTCCGATGCTAAAGAAACTGTATAAACATGAATTTCATGCCTTGTACCGCTGGCTGCTGCCGGTTTACGGCGTACTGATGGCGCTGGCAGTGTTCTGCAAAATTGGCCTTACGCTTTATGATGCGATGCAGGACGGCGGTTATGCCGGCAGTGTATTTATGACGACCACAGTGGTTTTGTACATTCTGGGAATTGTAGGCCTGTGTATCATTAGTCTGGCGTTGATTGTCGCACGGTTTTATCGCCATCTGTTGACCAGCGAAGGATATCTGACGTTTACGCTGCCGGTTACAGTGCGGGATCACATTTTCTGCAAGCTTTTCTGCGGTGCTGCGGCAGCGTTGACTTCCATTGCGGCGCTGGCGGTTTCCCTGCTCGTTGTCGGCGCGGGAACTTCTTCGCTGCATACGGTGCTATACGGATTTTCCCACATGTTTGAAGGCGTGGAGTTATCCGTCAAAGGACATATCGCAGGATTTACTGTCGAAGGAATTCTTTTGGTGATTTTAACAATATTTGGTTCACTGCTGACATTTTACGCTGCGATGGCGCTGGGACAGCTGTTCCAAAAAAGCCGAGTCGGCGGTGCGGTTTTGTGGTATGTCATTATTCAGATTATTCTTCAAATCATAGCTGCAATGATCAGCATTTCTCTGATTGCCACAGGAAATGGCTGGTTTAGCTGGATGGAAAGAATGCAGCCGACGACGGCAATGCATGCATTTATGGTAGTGCTGATTGTGGTACAGGCAGTATATTGCGCAGTATTTTACGGAATTACCCATTATATGCTGTCAAAACGGTTGAATCTGGAATAAGGCAGGTATGCTTTGAGAATAGATAGAAGAGGAAGAATCTTATGAAAAATTGGATGGTAATCCTGCCAATGCTGCTGTTTGCTGCGGCCTGTTTTACCGGGTGCCAGACAGACAGCGCCGCTGTGCGGGATAAAATTTCAGAAGCCCTTGTATTGGATGTCAGCCAGGGCACGGAACTTGCCGTGGAGGATACCCACAGCGGATTTCATGGCGACGGTATTCTGGTTGTGTCGCTTCGCTTTCCGGATGACGCTGTACAGGACAGCATTGCGGCCAATAATGCCTGGAATCCATTGCCGCTTCGTGACGATTTAGCGGCGCTGGTGTATGGGATAACCGAGGAAAACAGTACGACAGGTCCTTTTTTGACGGATAATTCCGGAGAGGCAATCCTGCCGGAAGTTGAAAGCGGCTACTATTATTTCCTTGACCGGCATGCGGAAGCGCGCGAGGATCAGACCGGGGAAGCGTTGTTAAACCGCGGTTCCTTCAATTTTACCATTGCGCTTTATGACGCAGAAGAAGACACTTTATATTATGCGGAAATGGACACATAAAAAGAGAATAAAGCCCAAAACTGCGCGGCATCCGGGATTTCCGGATGCCGCGCAGTTTTGGGAGTGAGTCAGAAATTTTTGAATTGGATAAAAAAGCTGCATCCCCATCGGGAATGCAGCTTTGCAAAAGCGATATCGTATCATGGAAGGGCGTCTTCCAATACGTCCTCTAAATGAGTGGGGGAGAGCTGAAGAGCATTGAAGGATTCTACAAGCGAACGAATATGCTGCAGTTCCGTAGTGATATCATAAATTTGCCGGCATACAGTCCAGCCGAACCCTGTATTTTGCCGCACTTGTATGCCATAAGAAAGATAGGGACCTATTTCAGACAAATGCATGGTCTTCTGTGTCATTTGGTAATGCCAAAGAGTGTTTATCATTCTTTCTTCCATCCTTACAGGTGACATCCGATACCGCTTCCAGATAATGGATAATCTCATACGCCTTGTTGACGGTAGGATTTGCTTTTCCGTGTTCAATCCTCCGCAAATAAGATTGGCTGATAGACAGTGCGTTGGCAACCGCTTCCTGCGTTAGTCCGCTTCGTTTTCGCAGGCTTCTAATGTAATAACCAATTCTTGCGCCTTCTGTCATATTACCCCTCCTTTGAAAAGTATAAGGGATAATTCGAAGATTCTCCAGCCTGTATATTGTCGGTTTCGTTGTGTTGGGAATGATTGTGGCCTGTAAAAGAAGAAGATACAATTATCCCTTATAAACCATATAAAGACTTATTCTTTAAAAAGATCGCCGATAGCAACGTTCATACCCGCAGAGATTTTTTCCATGGTGTCGATCGAAGCCGAAGCTTTGCCGCGTTCCAACTGTCCCCAGTATCTGACGCTCAAATTGCAGGCTTCTGCCGCGGTTTCCTGCGTCATATTTCGTTTTTTCCTAAGGATTTTCAAGTTGTCTCCAAATGTCTTTTTCAGCATGAATGCCCCTCCGTACAATTATCGTATCGGAACTATCCATCATAGTACAGGAACGATAATGCCGGTTTTTGTGGCTTTTACGATTTTTTAACATTCATCGGTTACAAAGTAGCGGTTTGGATGGCAAAAGATAAATATTAATAAATAATCCACCTAAATTGTTAGGTGGACATGATAAAAACGTAAAAATATATTTAAAATAGGATATTTTTTCAAAAATGATGGAAATAAAGAGGAAATACATTAAAAAATATTGCTTAAATAAAATAACATAAGATAATTATAAAGTCAACATTTTTTATATAAATTCATATTTGTTAATCCTTTGCGGCAATATTCTATCAATAATGCGTCGGATAAAATAATATTTTATCCGATTTTGCAATAAACTTTTGCGTTTTCCGCTGGATAAAACCAAAAATTATTTTTCGCAGAGCCAGTTGCGGGAAGTCGCCGGTATGCAAACGTATGCGGCAATGGCTTGCTTTTTTGGCGGGGATCGCATACACTGATAATAACTTGCAAAGCAGAGCGCTTGGCTGCACTGGGAAACGACGGTGCTGTAAACCGGCAAAACGGCTGGAAGGGATCGGAACAACCGGGAAAGGAGAAGTGGCATTATGGAGTTTTTGGAACAGATTTTGGAATTTCGGCCGCAGACCATGGAAGAAGAGGATACAAAGCATCGGCTTTTGACGGATATAGAGCAATATGGGGAACGAATTCTTTGCCGGGAAAATCAGGGAGTGCATATGACGGTAGGCAGCATGATACTGGATACAGAATATCGCCGGACATTGATGGCCTACCATCGCATCTATCAATCGTTTGCGTGGACCGGCGGCCATTGCGACGGCGAGGGAGATCTGCTTTCCGTGGCACTGCGGGAGGCAAAGGAGGAAACTGGCATTGGGGAAGTGTGGCCGGTTACCCAAAAGATATTGGGACTATATCGGCTGCCGGTACCCCAACATCGCAAAAACGGGCGGACTGTACCGGGGCATATCCATTATGTCGCCGCGTTTGGCCTGCTTGCCCCGGAAAAGCAAAATCTGCGGGTAAAGAAGAAGGAAAACGAAGCAGTTTCCTTTTTTTCGGTGGAGGATATGGAGCAGGTTTGCACGGAACCGCATATGCTGCCGGTATACCGGCAGCTTTTGAAAAGGATGCTTGCTCTGCGGCAAAAAAAGCAGGATGGCTTTTCCCAACTGCCCCGGCGGCTTGTGCCATGGTATACGGAACATGCGCGGCTTCTGCCGTGGCGCCGGGATCGGGAGCCATACCATGTCTGGCTTTCCGAAATCATGCTGCAGCAGACCAGAGTGGAAGCGGTAAAAGGATATTATGAACGATTTCTTCAGGAACTGCCCACCATCGGCTCTTTGGCGCAGGCGCCGGAGGACAGGCTGCTGAAGCTTTGGGAGGGACTGGGATACTATACCAGGGTAAGAAATCTGCAAAAAGCGGCGAAACAGATTATACAGATGCATCAGGGGATATTTCCAAGGGAATATGCGGATATTCGTGCTTTGCCGGGAATCGGCGACTATACTGCGGGGGCGATTGCCTCCATCTGTTTTGAGGAGCCGGAGCCGGCAGTGGACGGCAATGTGCTGCGTGTCATTTCCCGCATCACAGAGGATTTTACGCCGCTACACCGGCCGGAGCTGAAAAAGGGCATTACAAAGGCACTGCGGAAGGTATATCCCAAGGGAGAATGCGGCTTGTTTACCCAGGCTCTGATGGAATTGGGGGCGACAGTCTGCCTGCCCAATGGCGCGCCGGCCTGCGCCGTCTGCCCGGTGCAGGATATATGCATGACGTCTGGAAGGCAAACGGCGCTGTCGCTTCCTGTAAAGAAACAGAAAAAACCGCGGAGGATAGAAGAACGTACGGTATTTGTTGCCTGCTGCGGGAATCAGTATGCGGTATGCCGGCGCCGAAATACAGGCTTGCTTGCAGGCTGTTGGCAGTTCCCGAATACCGAAAAAAAACTGACCGCGGAAGAAGCGATGCAAACGGCGCGGCAGTGGGGGCTGCAGCCATCAGAATTGCTGCGGACAGTGGATCGGGTGCATATATTCAGTCATGTGGAGTGGCATATGAGAGGGGTATACTTTCTGTGCCGCGAAACGCCGGAAACCTTTCAATGGGTTACACCGGAAGAAATTGAGACAGAGATCTCGCTTCCCACAGCCTTCCGCATGTTTTGGCAGGAGGCGATATAAAAGCCTTGCGGATGGTCCCGCAGGAGAAAGAAGCCGCTGCCTTTGCCGGGCTTTGGATTCGATATGCTTGGACTGCCAGGATACGTTCAACAACCGGGGCGCCGGCGGACATAGAGCCGCTGAAAAGGAGGACCTGTTAAGCGGGGAACGGCATGCGCAGAGTTCCATTTCGTTTGCAATGCACATATCCGGTGCAATGTCTGCGGTCACTGTTGGCGCAGGCAGGACTGGATTTTTCCTCTTGCACCGGGAGGATGGCCGCTATACAAGCGGCTTTCTGGACTTGCTTCCGCGTCTGCAGAAAGCCGGGGAAATTGCCGAGAATAAACTGCCGGAATGCGCGGTGCCGCGGGAGAAAATCGTAAGCCGGTCACCTCCGGAGTGAAAACGGCATTGTAAGGCTGCGACAAAAAATGATTGCAATCAAAAACGGCATCCTGTAGGATAATAAGACAGGATGCCGTCAATTTATTTCATTTTTTTCAAAAGCCGGATAGTGGTTTCAATGGCAGACTTTAACTCAGACTGTTCTTGAAAGGACAACAATTCGTATTTTTTGGCGAATTTTTCTTTAAAATGAGCCTTTTGCTGCTGCAGGAAGGCATGTCCTGCGTCAGTCAGCCGCACCAACACACGGGTGCGGTTGCTTTCATCCGGGACGCGCTCCACATAACCTTTTTCCACCAACGGTGCAACGGCCCGCGTAGCCTGTTCTTTGGAAGAAGAAATATATGTGGCGATTTGGGACATATTCATCGTACTGTTGGCCAGCAGCGCAAGAAAGATGAGCAGCTGCGTTTTGGTAAAATCAAAATGCTTCCAGTCAAAATTGGATAAAACCATGCGTTGATACAAAGGAAAAGCAATCAGGATGGGTAATGTATCCTGTTCCGCGTTTTGGGTCATCATAAAAAGCGCCTCCTCAACGTGAAGTTATTATAGCATACTATAGGATAAAAGTCAATATTGAACAAAAATCCAATATTGACAAAAGTCAAATTCTTAAGTATAATAAAGACAAATTAGAATGCATAGGAAAGGGGTGTTATGACAATGAGGTCAAAACATGGATATATATCAGAGCATACAAAAGAACTGCAAA
This sequence comes from uncultured Eubacteriales bacterium, assembly GCA_934395135.1. GTDB lineage: Bacteria > Bacillota > Clostridia > Oscillospirales > Butyricicoccaceae > CAKRRK01. The sequence goes on from CAKRRK010000003.1 coordinate 27,797, forward strand.
AAAATAACCAGATTGCAGAAGAATTGTTTGACTTATATGGCGTAAAGCGCGGACTTCGCGATAAGAATGGAAACGGCGTTTTGGCTGGCCTTACGAACATTTCTATGGTGATCGGCGCCAAGGTGATTGACGGCGAAAAGCACCCATGCGAAGGCGAACTGTATTATCGGGGATATTCAATTTATGATTTGACAAAAGGATTCAGCGCAAAGGGAAGATATGGTGCGGAAGAATGCGCGTATCTGATATTGTTTGGTGATCTTCCGGATGGACCGCAGTTGGAACGGTTTAAATCCATCATGGCAAAGCGGCGAACCCTGCCCACCCATTTTGTGCGGGACGTTGTAATGAAAGCGCCGGGGCAGGACATTATGAATTCCTTAACCAAAAGTGTGCTGACGCTTGCTTCCTACGATCCGCATGCCACGGAAAACAGCTTGGACAATGTACTGCGGCAGTCCATCATGCTGACAGCGGTATTGCCTATGTTGGCGGTTTATGGCTATCATGCGTACAATCATGAAAAAAACGGCGGCAGTTTGTACATTCATAATCCGGATGTGGACTTATCCATGGCGGAAAATATTCTGATGATGCTCCGTCCGGATCAAAAATATACCAACCTGGAGGCGCATGTCCTGGATCTGGCCCTGGTGCTGCATATGGAGCATGGCGGCGGCAATAACTCTGCGTTCACAACTCATGTGGTAACTTCCGCGGGATCCGACACCTATGCGGTCATCGCGGCGGCGCTTTGCTCTTTAAAGGGCTCCCGTCATGGCGGTGCAAACATCAAGGTAATTGAAATGATGGAAGATTTAAAGGCCAATGTTTCCGATCCCACCAATCGGGAGGAAGTCCGCGGGTATCTTGTGCGGCTGCTGGATGGCGAAGCGTATGACCACAAGGGACTGATTTATGGCATGGGGCACGCGGTTTATTCTCTTTCCGATCCACGGGCGGTGGTTTTTAAAAGCTTTGTGGAAAAGCTTGCCCATGAAAAAGGGCGGGACGGCGACTATAACCTGTACGCCTTGGTGGAAGAACTTGCCACGGAGATCATCTGCCAGAAACGTAAAATTTATAAGGGCGTTTGTGCTAATGTGGATTTTTACAGCGGATTTGTCTATAGCATGCTGGGGATTCCAAAGGAACTGTTTACGCCGCTGTTTGCCATGGCGCGCATTGTGGGATGGAGCGCGCACCGTTTGGAAGAACTGACAAACAACGGAAAGATTATCCGCCCGGCATATAAATGCATCGCTGAACAGCGGGAGTACCATACGCTGGACCAACGCTGAATGCAGCAAAGCCATTGCCCTTGGGGGCAATGGCTTTTTGTTTGGCTATGACAATGTTTGGAAGAAAAACGCGTCGCAGTTTTTGCATATGCGGAAGGCGTTTGCTGCCGGCTAAACAGGAAAAAGATTGTAAAAAAAGAGAAAGCATGGTATGATTAAAAAAATATCTGCATCAAGTAAGATAACAAATCGTTTGAAACATTCTGTCCGGGAAGCCGGCGGCGGAATGGGGTGAAAATCCCCGCGAGCGGGTCACTGTGACGCTGTTCCTTTTTGGACAGCCAAGTCAGATACGCCGGGAATGTGAAAGGCTCTTGCCCTGTACCGGGAGCTGGCGGTGGAATGATTGCGTCCGTGGGGCTTTTGGCTGTGCGGACGCTTTTTTTTTGAAAAAAGTAGCGGAAAGCCGTTTGTGGTGTCAGTGACTGCACGAAAACAGGCTGTGTGACAGAAAGGAACCGATGTATGACAAACAGAACCGTGGGGAACCGCATTTTTTCCATCCTTCTTGCAGGGATACTTGCCTTTGGAATCTTTCCGGCAAAAGCGGCAGCGGCAGTGCCGGGAGAGGAGCCGATCGATGGCAGACGATGGTTTGGATTCACTGGATCAGAGACAAAAGAAAAGGCGGAGGAAGCGGTACTTCGGTTCCAGGATGTGCCTGCCGGCGCATGGTATGAGGAGGCAGTGCTCCTTGCAAGCCGGCAGGAATGGCTCAAGGGTGTGTCGGACACATCATTTTCGCCGCACACCGCGTTGACAAGGGGAATGCTGATCACGGCGCTTTACCGGATGGCTGGCAGTCCGGCAGCAGACGGAGAGAAACGGTTTTCAGATGTACCGCCGGAAAGCTGGTTTGAAGAGGCTGTGCAATGGGGGGCGGAAGAAGCCATTATTTTGGGGTATGATAATGGCGCATTTGGACCGTATGACCCGGTGACAAGAGAGCAGGTATCTGCAATACTGTACCGCTATGCCGCCGGCCGAGATTTCGATATTACGCCAGGCGGCAGTTTGGCCGGGTTTTCGGACGGCGGGGATGTCAGCCCCTATGCGGAACGTGCGCTGCAGTGGGCATGTGCAAAAGGGATTCTGAAAGGCAGAGAAAATGCCAGGATTGCTCCAAAGGAAATTGCGTCCAGAGGAGAAGCCGCTGTTTTGCTGCAGCGGTTTACCGAGAATGGAACAGCGCCTTCTATGGATGGACAATACGGGGAACGCATTCGAAAGACCGCGGAATATCTTATCGCTGAGGTTCCGGAACCGACAGTTTCCAGCATCGGAGGGGAATGGGCGGTATTTGGTCTTGCAGTGAGCGGATATACTATGCCGCAGGAATATTATGACGGTTATTACCGCAGGCTTGCAGCATATGCAGAGGACTGCGGCGGCGTTTTATCCCGGCGGAAGTACAGCGAATATTCCCGCGTGACGCTGGCTCTGACCGCCATCGGAAAAAATCCGGGAAATGTGGAAGGATATGATTTTTTACCGTATCTTTCAGAGCATGAAGCCGTGGAACAGCAGGGGATTACCGGCGTGATTTATGCCCTGTTGGCGCTGGACAGCGGCGCCTATCCAGGGGAAGCGCGGCAGTTGTATCTGGATGCTATTTGCAGCAGCCAGCTGGAAGACGGCGGCTTTGCGTTATCCGGAGAAACAGCAGATCCGGATGTTACGGCAATGGCGCTGTGCGCTCTGGCAAACTATCGGGAGGACCGCGCCATCGCGGAAGTCATCGACAAAGGCCTTTCCTGCCTTTCTCATCTGCAAAAGGAGACCGGCGGATTTGAAAGCTATGGAGAGGAAACCTGCGAGAGCGTCGCGCAGGTTTTGGTGGCGTTAAGCGGTCTGGGGATCCAGCTTTCTGACCGTCGGTTTGTAAAAAACGGCAATACGATGCTGGATGCTTTGGAACGTTTTGCCCGCGAAGACGGGAGCTTTTCTCACACTGCCGGAGGAGAAGAGAATTTAATGGCCACAGAGCAGGCGATGCTTGCGTTGGCCGCTTTAAAAACAGCGGAAGAAAGCGGCGGCTCTATTTATGCGATAAAGGCAGAATGAATTGCGTATGAAACAGAAAAAATATATTCTTTTTAGCGTTGCCGCAGTTGTTTTCCTGCTGGCTGCCGCGTTTTTTGGCGGCGGAAACGAAATGCCTGTTTTAAATGGTGGCATAGCGGAACGTGAGCAGGATGTTGTGCTGGAGCAGCAGCCCGCGCCGTCCGAAGAAAGTCCTGCCGGCAGCCCGGCGTCTCCCGCCGGACAAGAGGGGGACAAAGGCGATGCAGCAAACAGAAACCCGGCAGCGGCGGAAAACGAGAAGGAAGTTCCGGCAGCGGAACAGGGCACAGCGGGGAATCATATGCCTTCCGCCGCCGGCGCGCCGGAAACGCAGAAGGATCCGGAAGGAGCCGGAGAAAAAGAGACGGTTCCAGCAGATCATTCGTCGGAGCAGCCTGCGGCAGGAAAGCATTGCACGATTTCTATTTCCTGTAAGACGCTTGTGAAAAACGAGGCGCTGCCGGAAGAAAAGCGTTCGCTGGTTCCCGCTGACGGCTGGTTGCTGCAAGCCAAAACAGTGGAATTTGACGAAGGGGAATCGGTGTTTGACGTATTATCCCGCGTCACAAAAGCGGAGAAAATTCATATGGAATCGGCTTATACGCCGCTGTATGACAACCAATATATCGAAGGCATCGGCAATTTATATGAACTGGATGCAGGCTCCGGTTCCGGCTGGATGTATTGCGTAAACGGAAATTTTCCAAATTATGGCTGCAATGCCTATGCGGTGCAGGACGGCGACAGCATCGCTTTTCTTTATACATGCGATCTTGGCGCGGATATCGGCGCGAAAACGACACCATGACAGGAGGGATTGGGGATGCACAATGGATTTTCTGACTTTCATCCGGGCATAACGTTGCTTTACTTTGCGCTCGTGCTGTTTTTCGGTATGGTTTTGATGCATCCGGCCTGCCTTGCGGTTGCTTTGGTGTTTTCGTTTTGGTATGCCTGCTGTTTGAAAGGCGCGAAAGAAGTTCTTCGGCATACCTGGCAGCTTTTTCCCATCGTTGCTATGGCAGCGGTTATCAATCCCCTGTTTCAGCATAGGGGCGCTACCATTTTGGCCTACTTTCCCACGGGAAATCCGCTGACGCTGGAATCCATACTCTATGGATTGTGCGCGGCGGCGATGCTGCTGTTGATGCTGTTATGGTTTTGCTGTGTCAGCGTGGTGATGACAACGGACAAAACGGTCTATCTTCTGGCAAAGGTGTTTCCGTCCCTTGGGCTTTTGGTTTCTATGGCCCTGGGGTTTCTTCCGCGGTTTGCGCAGAGGTTTCGGGAAGTTTTGGCGGTACAGACTTGTATGGGGAACGGTATTTCCGAGGGAAAACTGCACCGGCGTATCAAAAATGCAGTCGGTGTATTGTCCATTGTAATTACCTGGAGCCTGGAACGCGCGGTGCAGACGGCGGACAGTATGAAAGGCAGAGGGTACGGCCTGCCGGGCCGGACCAATTTTTCGGTGTTCCGTTTGGAACCGAGGGACAAAATCTTCGGCATTTTTCTTGCGGCAGCCGGAATCTGTCTGGGGATATGCTGGAGGTTTCACGCTTTTTCATGGCAGTATTTTCCGGTTCTTGCAGGTAATACCGGTGGAATGCTGTTTGGAACCGGAATTTTTTGCTACAGTGCGTTGTGTGCAGCGCCGGTGGCGGCTTGCAAGTGGGAGGAAAGACGATGGAAAGCATTGCAATAAATAATTTGTCTTTTTTTTATCCCGGCTGCCAGACACCTGCGCTGGATAACGTCACCTGCCGCGTTTTGAAAGGGGAGTTTGTTACCCTGTGCGGTTTATCCGGCAGTGGAAAATCCACCCTTCTGCGCCAGATAAAATGTTCCCTCGCCCCAGCCGGTCGGAGAATCGGGGAAATTTTAGTGGACGGAACGGCTGTGGAAGCGATGGATCAGAGGGAGCAAAGTAAAAAAATTGGGTTTATTCTGCAGCGGCCGGAAGAGCAGCTAGTTACCGATAAAGTATGGCATGAACTGGCATTCGGTATGGAAAATCTGGGATATGAATCTGAAGTGATTCGACGGCGCACAGCGGAAATGGCAGCATTTTTTGGGATAGACAGCTGGTTTCACCGCGAGGTACGATATCTGTCCGGCGGCCAGAAACAACTGCTGAATCTGGCGGCTGTTATGGTGCTGCAGCCGGATATTTTGCTTTTGGACGAACCGACAAGCCAGCTGGATCCCATTGCAGCCTCTCATTTTTTGCAGGCGCTGCGCCGAATCAATCGGGAGTTGGGGACGACCGTCTTGCTGAGCGAACATCGGCTGGAGGAGGCGTTTCCCTTATCCCATCGGATTTTGGTTCTGGAGAAAGGACACGTTGCGGTAGCCGGCGCGCCAAAAGAGATTGGAGAACGGCTGTGGCGGCAAAAGCATCCAATGTTTGCAGCTATGCCGGCGTCGGTCCGCCTTTGGCTGCATCTGGACGGCAGCGGAACCTGTCCGATAACAGCGGGGGAAGGCCGACGCTGGTTTGCCGCATGGATGGAAAATCGGCAGACGGCTACCCTGCCGGAGGATCCCGTCCAGGATAGTACGGGCCAAAAACCGCTGCTTTTTTTGGATACGGTGCATTTTCGCTATCAAAAAGAGCAGGAGGATGTTTTAAGAGGAATTTCTTTAAAGATTTATCCAGGTGAAATCTATGCCCTCCTTGGTGGAAACGGCGCAGGGAAAAGCACCGCACTTCAACTTATGGCGGGCGTATTGCAGGCTGGACGCGGAAGAGTCTCAAACGGCGGGGCGCCGAATGCGCATGCCGGCCGTGTGAAAGCAGCCTACCTGTCGCAGAATCCCCAGTGTGTATTTGTCAAAAAAACCGTGAGAGAGGATTTTCTGGAATCGCTGCCAGACCATCTGGACGAAACCGCACGGCAGAAAACGATGGAGTCTGTAGTGCGGCAGTGCGGCCTTTCCGGCCTGCTGGATCGTCATCCGTTTGACCTTTCCGGCGGAGAAATTCAGCGGGCAGCGTTGGCAAAACTGCTTCTTCGCGCGCCGCGGCTGCTGCTTTTGGACGAACCGACCAAAGGGATGGACACCGCCGGAAAACAGGAGATCGGACGGCTGCTTCTTGCGTTAAAAACGCAGGGGGTCACTATAGTGCTGGCAAGCCATGACATTGAATTCTGCGCCTGTTTTGCCAGCCGGTGCGGGCTGCTGTTTGATGGTGTCCTGGCGGCTGAGGATACGCCCCGGCGTTTTTTCAGCGGCAACCGTTTTTATACAACGGCCGTTCATCGGATGACGAAGGATGCGCTCCCGGAAGCGGTAACAGAACCGGATGTATTTCAGGCATTGGGACAGGAACCGCCGGTTATACCGGCGTTGTGTTTTCGGAAGGACCCGGATGTTTTTTCCGCCGGCGCCGGGGCGGAAGGGTGGCCGGATACAGCGCAGCAGGGAGAACAAGGACTGCGCCGGGAAATCCATTCGGAAAAACAGGCGGAGGGAAACAGGGGCAGGCGTTTGCTGTCTGTCTTGGCGGTATGTGCCGTTGTGCTGGTTACCTTATTTTTGGGAAACCGTGTTTTTTCAGATCGGAAGCATTTGTTCATCTCTTTGCTGATTCTGCTGGAAATCACCGCCGCGATGTTTTTTCGCTTGGAAGGAAAGCGGCCAAAGGCAAGGGAACTTTTGCTTTTGGCTGCGCTGTGCGCGATTGGCGTTGCGGGAAGGGCGGCGTTTTTTATGCTGCCGCAGTTTAAACCGGTAGTTGCTCTTTGCATTTTGGCAGGCACAGCGTTTGGATGCGAGGCTGGTTTTTTGGTGGGAGCCGCTACAATGTTTTTGTCCAATATGTTTCTTGGCCAAGGACCGTGGACGCCGTATCAAATGGCTGCGGCGGGGCTGATCGGTTTTTTGGCCGGACTGTTGTTTTTTAAAACGGAACCTGGAGAACAAAAGGTAGGAAAACTCTGCGTATACGGCGGCGCGGCGACCATTTTTCTGTATGGCGGCATTATGAATTTTGCTTCCGCGGTGCTGGCCCTTGGAACGGTGACTGCGGGCACGGTTTTGCCGTATTACATCAGCGGGTTTCCTATGGATATAGTCCATGGTATCGCTACGGTTGTGTTTTTGCGGCTCGGGGCAAAGCCCATTTTGGAAAAGCTGGAGCGCGTGAAATTAAATTACACTACTTTTCGGTAAAACATCCGCTGCAGATCCGGTTGTTTTACCTGTGCATAGTGTTGCAAAAAGGTATAAAATGCGGTATAGTAGGGATATCCTTTTGGTTTGCCGGACAGAGAAACAAAAAAGGACGGGAGGCGCCCTGCAAATGGAGAAGAAGCCAATCAGAAAAGCTATATCTCGAACGATACCGTATCTGGAAAAAGGAAAGCGGGGCGTGTTCCGCCTTGTGTTCGGCCGGACGGGTATTGTCTGCGGGATGATTTTTTTACAAGTCCTTTTGATGTATTTTGTTTATAAAAATTTTGTTTCTCACATCACCTATTTGTACAGCGGTTATATGGCCATAGCGGTCGCTATTGTGGTTTATATTGTAAACCGGCCGGACAATCCCACTCTGAAGCTTTCATGGTGCATCCTCATTTTGGTGTTTCCGTTTCTGGGAAGTTTTTTGTACATTATGGTGAAGCTGCAGATCGGGCACCGGGTCATAGACCGAAAACTCACAAACCAGATCGAATTATCCAGGCCCTATGCGGTTTCAGAATATCATACGGAAATCCGGCTTTCCCTGGAAGATGCGGGCGTATCCAATCTTGCCCAGTATGTGGAGGATTTTGGTCCTTACCCCATTTACCGAAACAACGCCGTCCAATATTTGCCCTCCGGCGATGCATTGTTTGAGGAGTTGATGATACGCCTGCGGCGTGCGCGGCATTTTGTTTTTCTGGAGTATTTTATTATTGCAGAAGGATATATGTGGGATACCATTCTGGCGCTGTTAACCAAAAAAGTCAAAGAAGGCGTGGAAGTATATCTGTTGTATGACGGGACATGCAGCATTGGCACACTTCCTCCGGGCTACGCCAAGAAAATGGAACGGCTGGGAATAAAATGCAAGGTCTTTTCACCGGTATATCCATTGGTTTCCACACATTATAACAACCGGGACCACCGGAAAATTCTGGTGATTGACGGACATACGGCGTTTACCGGCGGGATTAATCTTGCGGATGAGTATATGAATGTAAAGAAGCGTTTTGGTCACTGGAAAGACACTGCCGTTATGATTCAGGGACCAGCCGTGAGAAGCTTTTCCCTGATGTTTTTGCAGATATGGAATACTACGGATCCGGTGCTTCGGTACAAGACGTATCTGGATGTGCCGGTGCCGGAGTTTTTATACGAGAACGGATATGTCATGCCGTATGCCGACAGTCCCTTGGATGCAGAACAGATTGGCAAAATGGTATATCTTGATATGATCAATCGTGCCAAGCGGTATGTGCACATTACAACGCCGTACCTGATACTGGACCATGAAATGGTGACGGCTCTAACGTATGCCGCCAAGCGCGGCGTAGAAGTTGCCATTGTTATGCCGCATATTCCGGATAAAAAACCGGTTTTTGCGCTGAGCAAAACCCACTATCCGGAACTGCTTGCCGCTGGCGTTCGGATTTTTGAATACACGCCCGGGTTTATTCATGCAAAAATGGTGGTTTGCGATGATTTGGAAGCCGTGATAGGTTCCATTAATTTTGATTACCGCAGCTTGTATCTGAGTTTTGAATGCGCGGCCTATTTGTATAAATGCGATGCCATTGCACAGATGGAGAAAGACATACAGGAGATCCTGTGCAAAAGTCACCAGATCACCCGGCGGGATTGGGAACGGGAAAAGAAATTCACGAAATTTGCCGGCAGCCTTATGAAGCTTTTGGCGCCCTTAATGTAAAAAGAAACTGCATATAATAACGGCAAATCGCCGCGGACATATATTCCGCGGCGATTCATTTTTTCAGCGGCTGCCAGAGGTTAGGATGCCCAAAAAAGCGATAAAAACGGGACATGCCTGGGAAATCGGGAAAAAGAATAAAAGCTGTGGACATGCGGGAGGATAGTGTGATACACTAAAACCATAGGGTGACGGAAATTGTCGGATTATGGGTGACAAAAGAGATTTTTACTATGGGCGGAAAGTCTGCAGGCGGCAGGACACCTCACAAAATCTGGGAAAAGGAATCGGGTTTTAGGTAGAACAGCAGAAAATTTTAGTTTGGGGGAAGCATAACAGAATGGATAAAACAGAAATTCCGGCGCTTGTCAGAAAAGCGCAGCGCAATGATGCGGCGGCGCTGCAGGAACTGTTGATACGGGTGCAGGAGCCGGCTTATTATATTAGTTTTCGGTTGCTGAACAACCAAGACGCCGCACTTGCGGTAACGCAGTCTGTTTTGACGGGGATGTTTGGGAACATTGATACCATCCGGAAACCGGAAGATTTTTTTCGGTGGATTAAAATCGCCATAGGGGAGCAGTGCAAAAAGACACTGGAAGCCAAACATGGTATGCATTTGTATGATGAAGTACAAAAAACGGAAGACAGCGGCGAAGCATTTAAAGCGGTAAAGCAGAAGATTCCGGACGAATCTGTTTCTGGTTCTGATGTGCAAACGTTTGTGTTGCAAGAGGTTTGCGCATTGCCGGCTGCTCAGCGTATGTGCGTTGTATTGTATTATTATGGACTGATGACGCCGTTTGACATCGCGGGCGCTTTGCATATTTCGGAAAAGGCAGTGAAAAATGTGTTGCAAACTGCGCTTGTCCGGCTGCACAGGACAATTACCGCACAGGACGGCTGGCCGGCAGCGTGCGGCAGTACGTCTCCGCTGGAGTTTTTAACTTATAGCTTTCATCGGGATGCGCAGACGGTCTCGCTGACGCCGGCGCAGAAGGTAAAAATTGCAGCGGCGGCAGAGCAGGCTGCTGTTTCGGCACTTTCCGCAAAAATAGATTCGGAGGAAGAAATCCAGGAGCAGCTGGAGGAAGAAGTGGCGGCGTTCAGCGCGGCGTTGCAGAAAGCGCCGGAATCGCTTCCAAAACAGAAAGAATGCCTGGAGGATGGCATGCCGGCGGAAGAACCAGCTTCACAGGACATAAAACGTCGGACAAAAACAAAGAAAGGGATTTTAGTCGCGGCGATTCTTCTTGCCGCCGCCGCGGTTATAGCGGCGGCTTGGATGTTGCTCAGAAGTCCTGCAGGAGCGCTTACGGCCAAACCGATAGAAGATTATTCGTTTGCGGCGTATACCTTGGAGAGCGTGGAGGATCTGGTGGATCCGTCCATCCAGTATCAATCCGTTGCAGAATTTGCGGCGGCATTTTGCGAGGCCTATCCCACCTATGAGGAATATTTTGACGTCATCTGCAGTCTTTGTACCGGCGGGGTGAAAATTAATACAGAGTATGCCGACAAAGAAGCCCAGATAGTGGATGTGGAGACATTTCGCAGCCGGTATACCAAAGGTGCTTATCTGCTTTATACGGAGTTTGGTACCATCTCTTCCAGTGGGGTTGCAACCTTTTCGCGGGAAATTGTGTTGGAAACCAAGCCGGAAGATTGGGCGTTTTCGGATGACGAATATATAGCGCGGCAGGTGATTGGATTTTTCAGCGATCTCTTGGGCCGAAAGTTGTCCCTTCAGGAAGCAGCGTTGCTGATGGGTGTGGTCAGAGACGAAGAAGGGACAGGATTTTTGTTCCAATTTCTTTACGAACGGCATGCGGAACGATGGGCTCCTCCTATTTATTATACGGCAAACAACAATGCAATCAGTTTCCATATGGCATTTGGTGACGATGAATAGCGGAAAACACAGGGCGGAAAAAGATTCCGCCCTGTGTCATACAAGGGTGAAAAAGATACTGGAATATCTGCGCTTTCGGAAACGCAGACTATAGCAGGGAATCATTGTACAGCCGGAAGGAAGAAGCGGAATATTCTTCCACCCATAGCATAGGATCAGAATAGGAGACAATATATGAGCGTATATCACGAATATCGCAGCAAGCTGCACACGCCGGAGGAAGCGGTGCAGATCGTTCGGAGCGGCGACTGGGTGGACTATACCACCACGCTTGGCATGCCGGTGCTGCTGGATCAGGCGCTGGCAAAGCGGCGGGAGGAACTGCGGGATGTAAAAATCCGGGGCAATCTGATTTTTGGCCCCATTGAAACAGTGGAATGCGACAGCACAAAGGAGCATTTTATCTATAATACCTGGCACTGTTCGCCGTATGAACGCAAGCTTTGTGACCAGGGATTGTGCTATTACATCCCAATGATTTTTCGGAATCTTGCATCGTATTACCGGGAGTATCTGACGGTCAATGTGGCAATGATGTCCGTTGCGCCAATGGACCGGCATGGGTATTTTAACCTCTCCACCTCCACCGGCGTTGCGAAGGCGATTTTAGACAAAGCGGATTTTGTTGTGTTGGAAGTCAATGAAAATCTGCCTGTTGTATACGGCGGACTGGAAGAATGCATTCATATTTCCGAGGTGGATATGGTGGTAGAAGGCGACCACGCGCCTCTGCCCACCGTACCTCCGGCAGAGATTACGGAAATTGACCGGAGGATTGCAAGCCATATCCTGCCGTTTGTAGAGGATGGGGCAACCATTCAGCTGGGGATTGGCGGCATGCCCGACGTGATGGGAAAACTGATTGCGGAATCCGATCGAAAGGATTTAGGGATGCATACGGAACTGTGCTCCGATGCCTATGTGGATTTGTTTCGCAGCGGAAAACTAACCAATCAGCGAAAAACATATTGCAGAGGCAAAGGCGTGTTTGGCATTGCATTTGGCTCTGCGGAGCTGTACGACTGGATTGATGAAAATCCAGGGTTGCTGGCTCTTCCTCTGGAAATTGTAAATTCTTCGGAAGTGATCCGCCATATTGATCATATGGTGTCCATCTGCAATTGTATTTCTGCGGACTTGTATGGACAGGTATGTGCGGAAAGCGCAGGGACGCGGCAGATCAGCGGCACCGGCGGACAGCTGGATTTTTTGACTGGAGCGGCGCGATCGAAAGGGGGAAAAGCGTTTTTGTGTATGACGTCAACTTATACGGACAAAACGGGCGGGGTGAAGTCCCGTATTGTGCCTACATTTTCTGGAGATATTGTCACATCGCCAAGAAGCCAGGTTTATTATATGGCAACAGAGTATGGTGTTGTGAACCTGGCGGGCTGCACCACTTGGGAACGGGCGGAAAAACTGATTTCCATTGCCCATCCCGCGTTCCGGGAAACGCTGATTCAGGCGGCGGAACGGCAGAAAATCTGGCGCAGATCCAACAAAATTTTATAAGAATTCTTTACAAAAGGAAAATTTATGCTATAATGAGCCTATATTCGGTGGGGTTTCCATCGGGGACAATTGCAGATTGCGCAGGGGAGTCGGTTTACGCCGTCTGAGAGGAAGTGCTCAAACTTCGACCCTTATACCTGATGTGGATAATGCCAACGAAGGGAGTTTAAAGCGGTACAAGGAAGGTATACAAATCGGTATACCTTTATTTTTTTGCAGAAAGGACAAAACTATGCAGTATACGACACAAATGGACGCGGCCAGAAAGGGGATTTTCACCAGGGAAATGGAGATCGTTTCCAACAAAGAGCGAATCGGACGGGAACGCCTGATGGCGCTGATGGCAGAAGGCAAGGTGATCATTCCTTGCAACAAGCGGCATACATGCATTGCGCCAAACGGTCTTGGTTCTATGCTCCAAACCAAAATCAATGTAAATCTTGGCACGTCCCGGGACTGGACAGATCTGGATATGGAACTTGACAAAGTACACAGCGCGGTGGCAATGGGAGCCGAGGCAATTATGGACTTGAGTTCCTTTGGCGATACCCGCACGTTCCGCAGAAAGCTGACCGAGACATGTCCCGCTATGATTGGCACGGTCCCCATTTACGACGCTGTGGTTTACTACCATAAAGCGCTGATGACCATTACCTCAGAGGAATGGATTGATATTGTACGGATGCATGCAGAAGACGGCGTGGATTTTATGACCATCCACTGCGGCATTAACCGGGAAACTGCCAAAAAATTCAAGCAAAATAAACGGCTGATGAACATCGTATCAAGAGGCGGCTCTATTATCTTTGCATGGATGGAAATGACGGGAAAAGAAAATCCATTTTATGAACATTATGATGAAATTCTGGATATTTGCAGAGAATATGACGTTACCTTAAGTCTGGGAGACGCCTGCCGTCCCGGCTGTCTTGCGGATGCTACCGATGCTTCCCAGATTGAAGAGTTAATCACGTTGGGCGAGCTTACAAAGCGGGCTTGGGAAAAGGATGTACAGGTTATGATCGAAGGCCCCGGCCATATGCCCATCCAGCAGATTGCCGCGAATATGGAAATTCAGAAAACCCTTTGCTATGGAGCTCCGTTTTATGTGTTAGGCCCTATTGTAACGGATGTGGCTCCGGGATATGATCATATTACCTCCGCCATCGGCGGCGCGCTGGCGGCATCCAGCGGCGCGTCGTTTCTTTGCTATGTGACGCCGGCGGAACACCTGCGGCTGCCGGATGTGGCCGATGTAAAAGAAGGCATCATCGCGGCCAGAATCGCAGCGCATGCCGCAGATATTGCAAAGGGTGTGCCGGGAGCTATGGAATGGGATTTTGCCATGAGCACCGCCAGAAAAAAACTGGATTGGGAAACTATGTTTTCCCTTGCCATAGATCCGGAAAAAGCCAAGCGTTACCGGGAAGAGGCAAAGCCGGAAAAGGAAGACACCTGTTCTATGTGCGGCAATTTCTGCGCAGTAAAAAATATGAACCGGATTTTAGACGGAGAGATTGTCAGCATTTTTGACGAATAAGGAGGAACCATTATGCTGAAGGAATGCCTGGAAAACGTCAGAAAGGGCACGCCGCTTGTGCACTGCATTACAAACTATGTAACGGTAAATGACTGCGCGAATCTGCTGCTGGCCTGCGGCGGTTTCCCAATTATGGCGGATGACAGCAGCGAAGTTTGTGATATCACGTCTCTTTGCGGCGGGCTTGTGATAAACATTGGCACACTGAATCAGCGGACGATTCCGGCTATGCACCTTGCCGGGGAGCGGGCGAACGCCTTGGGGCATCCGGTGGTGCTGGATCCTGTGGGGGCGGGCGCGTCTGCGCTTCGTACGAAAACGGCGGCGTCTCTTTTGGAAAATGTGCAGTTTTCCGTCATTCGGGGCAACATTTCCGAAATCAAATGCCTTGCCCTTGGTACGGAAACCACCCAGGGAGTGGATGCCAGTGATGTGGATGCTGTGACAGAAGAAACCCTGCCTGCGGCGGTTCGGTTCGCGAAGCACTTTGCAGGAACTACCAATGCGGTTGTGGCGATTACCGGCGCGGTGGATATTGTGACAGACGGCCGCCGGACGGCCATCATTCGAAACGGAGATGCGATGATGCGTGGTGTTACCGGCACCGGCTGCATGCTGTCGGCGATGATCGGTGCCTATGCTGCAGCCAATCCGGAACAAAGCTTTGCGGCGGCGGTTGCCGCTGTGTGCGCCATGGGACTTTGCGGAGAGTTGGCGAAAAAGCGGCTGACGGATCTGGATGGAAATGCAGCATACCGGAATTTTATCATCGACGCAGCCTTTCATTTGGATGGTGACATGCTGGAAAGGGGAGCAAAGTATGAACTGCAGTAGAGAAAGCCTGCGCCTGTATGCGGTAACAGACCGGGCATGGCTGAATGGAGATGCCCTGCAAAACCAAGTGCAGCGTGCGCTGCAGGGTGGAGTGACGTTTGTACAGTTAAGAGAAAAGGAATTGCCATATGAGGCGTTTTTAGAGGAAGCTTATGCCGTCAAAACCGTATGCAGACAGTACAAGGTTCCCTTTGTGATCAATGACAATATAAGTGTTGCAGTTGCCTGCGATGCCGACGGCGTCCATGTGGGGCAGAGCGATATGGAATCCGGCAGGGTTCGTTCCATTCTGGGACCGGACAAACTCATTGGCGTATCGGTTCAAACAACCGAACAGGCCGTTCGCGCCGCGGAAAACGGGGCGGATTATCTGGGAGTCGGTGCGGTGTTTCCCACCGATACCAAGCGGGATGCCAGTGCTGTTTCCCTGAAAGTTCTGCGGGAAATCTGTTGTGCGGTTCCCATTCCCGTGGTGGCAATCGGCGGCATCACGGAGGAAAACCTGTCCGAACTGCAGGGCAGCGGCATTGCCGGCGTGGCAGTTGTTTCTGCAATTTTTGCAAAGCAGGATATACAAGCCGCCGCAGAACGGCTTTGCGGCTTGTCCGCACGTTATTTTGCGGAAGCGGGGAGATAGCGTATGATACCAAAAGTACTGACAATCGCCGGATCGGATTGCAGCGGCGGCGCCGGAATACAGGCAGACGTTAAAACGATTACGGTGCTGGGAGGCTACGCCATGAGCGTGATTACCGCCCTCACCGCGCAAAATACCACCGGGGTTCGCGGTGTGCTGCCAGTTCCCCGGGACTTTGTCGGGCAGCAGATGGATTGTGTTTTTTCAGATATTGTGCCGGATGCGGTGAAGGTTGGCATGGTGTCAGACCGGCAGATTATTGAAGAGATTGCGGAAAAGCTGCGGCAGTATGGGGCAAAGAATGTGGTAGTGGATCCGGTTATGGTATCTACCAGCGGCAGCCGGCTGCTGGAGGATCATGCGGTGGAAAGCCTGATTTCCAATCTGTTTCCGATGGCAGTCCTTATCACGCCGAACATTCCGGAAGCAGAAGTCTTAAGCGGCATGCGGATTTCCGGCAAAGAGGATATGGAGGCTGCAGGCAAACGAATTTTGCGGGAGACTGGGGCAAATGTGCTGATAAAAAGCGGCCATTTACCGGACTGTGCAGATGATTTGCTTTGTATGCAGGGGGATGTACTTTGGGTTTCCGGCGAAAAGATAAAAAATCCAAATACGCATGGAACGGGATGCACGCTGTCATCTGCCATTGCCGTGGGGCTTGCGGGAGGAAAGACAATTGCGGAGAGCATCTGGAATGCCAAGGGATATTTGTCCCGCCTGCTGCGGCAGAAGTTTGATTTGGGAAAGGGAAGCGGACCTTTGTGGCATAATTTTGGAATTTAGGAAAATAAAGTATATTTTTTATAACACAGCTATCGCCGCCGAAAACCTCGGCGGCGATGGCTGTGTTATACGATGAAGGTCTGCAAAGTAAGGCAAACTGGAAAGTACCAGGAGGATTGATAAAAGAAAGCGTTTTATGCGGCGAGAAACAAACCGGAATTATGGTGCTTTCGGCGGCGTAGTCTCCTGCCAAAGGGAACGGCAGAATCCAAGTCCGGCGGCGCAGGTACCAGCAGACCGCTGCGCTGTCTGCGGCGGGATGTTCTTTCACTATAAGCGAGAACGGTGGTTGTAAAATATAGGGATGCTTTGCATGCGTATTCCTGTCTTATTTGGCATTTCGGCCCGAAAAAAGCATGGATGCCGTTTCGTACTTTGCCCAATCCGCTGGGGCCTCCTATGTCCTTTTGCAATTTCTTGAAAATAAACGACATCAGATTTCGGAGAGCAGCTCTACGGCAATGCCGGCATGTTTCTTTTCGTAAAAGACAGCCTGCCACTGAACCGTTGCCGGCGGATCAAAGTACAGGGCGGAGCAGGCTGTTCGGACAGTGCTGTCTCTTTTGGAAAGCGCAGCGGCGGAAATTGTGCTGCCGATAACGCCGATTGCGGCGGCGTGGCTGCCGTCCGGCGCTGTGCCTTGCCGAGGAGAATCCCCGCGGCTGCAGTCTGTCACGGAAAAAGAGCCGGAAGACAGCGCCGGAGAAAGGGAATAGGAAAGGCACTGATACTGTGTTGGATATTGAAATCCGTCCGGCATGGCATGAAGGTGATCCGGCGAAAGCTGTTCCGAGGACAGGGAATGGATGGTAAGGCAATACGCTGTGCCGGTCAAAGGGTGGAGAATGGAGATGGTTTCGCCGGATTTTGCGGCGGTAAATTGTGTGCCGGGGATGGGACATGGTCTTTGCTCCAGCAGCAGGCGCAGGGAACGGAGAACAGGTTTTCGCCTGGTTGCCCATGGAAAGGCCGCACGATAGAAAATCCAGCTTTTTTGGGGATCATAGCCATAGTGTTCCAGCACATGGCGTGCTTCCGGCTCGCCTTGGCTTCCTTCCGGCAGGCAGGAGATCCAGCATACGGAGGCACCATGGGAAGGACTTGTTTTCCTGCCGTTTATTTCAAGCTGCAGGGAGAGATCCACTGACAGCGGATTTTCCCATTCGCTCTGCCATTCTTCTCGGATGGATGGTTCCGTTCCTTCCTCCGGAAGAGGATTCCGGGTTTGGAGAAATGCCTGAATGGTTTCCGGTGCCACCTCGATGCAGAGATCCAGCACCAGTCCGGCAGGACAAACATACGCGGAAGGAATGTGAACAGTGCAGTCGCCCCATTGCACTGTTGCCTGGAGGGGATATGGGATTCCGGCATGACCGTATTTTGCGCGGCTCCAAAAATTCCCATGGAAGTAGACATGCCAATCGGAAGGAGAACTGTGTGGCGGCCCGGCGGCATTGCTCAAACAAGCGGGAAGACGGGTATAGTCAAATTCTGCCTGCAAGGTTTTGATTTGATGAAACGGATTTTTGACTGGCGAAAGGGAAAAGGTGGTTTTCAGCTCCTTTAGTACCTTAAGCTGATCATCTCCCGGCGGATTTTCGTTTAAAAATGCTTGAAACTGCAGTTGATTCCATGCATGAGCCTGTTCAATCGCCGCTGTGTTATAGCAGGCGAGCAAAAGGCAGAGAAACTCTGAAAATGTGGCGGCGACGGGATGCACTGCATCCGGCATTTCCATGGGGTTGATAGAAAAGACCATATCCCCAAACCCTGGAATAAAGCAGAAATGAATGCCGTCCACTCCTGCCCATCCAATGACCCGGGCGCCCTTTGGGGTAGCGTCGTAACAGCTTGTTTTTTCACCGGGGGCAAGACCAAGAAGCGAAGTATCAATCTTTTGCGCTTGAAAGGCTTGGAATAGCGTCATAAAGGCGGCCTCCTATGAATATAGAATAAAAATAGTATAACACACACAGGGACCAATGTGATAATTTTTAAATTTGTTAGAAATTCGTTAAGATTTTATGGCAGCCTTGACGGGCGGCCAGAGCATATTTTATAATAAAGGCAATTTGAATAGAAAGGGAAGGAATTGCTTGTCATGGCCGACGGCGACAGTATCGACGCTGACAGTTACCGTTTTTGTAGAATCTATATTGCAAACCAGCATAGCTTGGCGCGCACTCATGCGGCAGGCTATGCTTTTTTGCGCCCTCTGTCGTATTATCTGCGTCGATGAAATATGGAATTTGACGTATGACAATAAGAAAGGAGTAAAAATTTGGATACAACAATACTGTGGCAGCTTTTGCTGCAAGCGGCGCTGATTGCGCTGAATGCCTTTTTTGCAATGTCAGAAATTGCGTTGCTTTCTCTCAGCCCCGTAAGGCTGCGGAATAAGGCGGAGGAAGGGGATAAACTGTCCGAAAAACTTCTGCGCCTGACGCAGGAGCCAGCCGGTTTTTTGTCCACCATACAAATTGGCATTACGCTGGCCGGATTCCTTGGCAGCGCCTTTGCCGCAGATAGTTTTTCAGAATATATCGTTGCTTGGATTTATGAGGGTATAGGGTTCACCGCCCTTTCAGTTTCGGCACTCCATACCCTTTCCGTCATTTTTATTACGGTAGTTTTGTCCTACTTTACACTGGTGTTTGGGGAACTGGTACCAAAACGAGTGGCAATGCAAAAACCGTATGCGGTTGCAAGGCTTGCCTATGGCATAATCGCAGGAATGGCGGCGGTGGTAAAACCGGTAGTATGGCTGCTGTCCGCCTCGACGAATGTTGTGCTGCGGGCGCTGCGGCTGCGGACGGAGGCGGAAGAAGAAAGCGTTACCCAGGAAGAAATCCGTATGATGGCAAGACTGGGAGAGGAGAAAGGCACCATTGACCGGGAAGAAAAAGAATGGATAGATAATGTCTTTGAGTTTGGCGATACCACAGCGCGGGAAGCTATGACGCATATTACCGAAGTAGTGGCATGCAGCATCACAGACAGCGCGGAAAGCATTTTTGAGCGCATCCGTGACAGCGGCCTTTCCAGGTTTCCGGTGTATGGAAACGATCCGGACGACATCCTTGGCATTTTAAATGCCCGCACCTTTTTGCTCCAGCAAAACTGTGCGTCGCCAAGGCCGCTGGAAGAGTTGCTGCAGCCGGCTTACTTTGTGCCGGAGGCGCTGAAAGCAGACGTATTGTTCCAGGATATGCGGCGGAAGAAGATACATATTGCCATTGTAATCGACGAATATGGAAAGCCATGCGGCGTGATCACAATGGAAGATTTGCTGGAGGAAATTGTAGGAAATATTTATGACGAATTTGATCCGTCGGAACAGCCGGAAATTGAGCCGCTGCGCGAGAATCTTTGGCGCATTTCCGGCAGTGCCGGAATAAAAGAGATTGCAGAAACGCTGGGGGTTGTTTTGCCGGAAAACCAGGGATACGATACGCTGGGTGGTCTGGTGTTTAGCTGCCTGCATACCATTCCACAAGATGGTACGGCGCTGGATGTGGAAATTTACGGCCTGCATATCCGGGTGAAAAGCATTCAGAAAAGAAAGATTGAAACCGCTGAGGTTTGGAAACTGTAACAACAGCAGAAAATGGAAAAAAGCGCTGCCCGCTGAAAGCTGGATGACTTGCTCTGCGGCGGCGATCTATAAAAATGCCTGTGTCCGCATAATGAAAGAGCGGTTCTATAAAAAGAAAAAATACCCTCCGGCATCTTGTTTTCCGGAGGGTATTTGCTCACTTGGAGAGTAATTTTTGAATGCGTGCGGCGGCCTCTCTGGTTTGCGCCGCGTCGCCAAAGGCGGTTAAACGGAAAAACTTCTGACCATTTGCGCCGAAACCAGCGCCTGGCGTGCCTACAACGTTTGCCTGATTCAACAGATAATCAAAGAAATCCCAGGAATCCATATTGTTGGGGCATTTCAGCCAAAGATAGGGCGAGTTTTTGCCGCCGGTGTACCAAATACCCAGAGAGGTGAGGGTATCAGCTACAACCTTAGCGTTTTCCCGATAATAATTCAGGTTCTCACGGATTTGTGTAAGACCATCTTTGGAAAATACGGCCGCTGCGCCGCGCTGTACAATATACGGTACGCCGTTGAATTTCGTTGTCTGACGGCGGAGCCACAACTTGTTCAGGGACACGCCATCGGACACCAAGTCCTTTGGAACCACCGTATAACCGCATCGTGTGCCGGTAAATCCGGCGGTTTTAGAAAGAGAACAAAGTTCAATGGCGCACTTTTTAGCGCCTTCGATCTCGTAAATACTGCGGGGAAGGTCCTTGTCCACAACAAAGCATTCATACGCGGCGTCAAAAAGAATCACCGCTTGATTTTCCAGCGCATAGTCAACCCAGGCCTTTAAACCGGCTTTGTTGTAAACTGCGCCGGTGGGGTTGTTGGGAGAGCAAAGGTAGATGATATCTGCTTTGATGGTGGGATCCGGCAACGGCAGAAAACCATTGGACTCATTTGCATTCATATATTTGATGGTGCGGCCGGCCATAATGTTTGTATCGACATAAACCGGATAAACCGGATCCGGCACTAAAACCGTATTGCCGGTGTCAAAAATATCCAGAATGTTGCCGCAGTCCGATTTTGCGCCGTCAGAAATGAAAATTTCATCCAATTCCAGGGAGACCTGCTTTGCTGTATAATAGTCTTGTACGGCTTCCCGGAGAAAATCATAGCCCTGTTCCGGACCATATCCGCGGAACGTTGCCTTTTCTCCCATTTCATCCACCGCTTTGTGCATGGCGTCAATGACAATGGGAGCGAGCGGAAGGGTTACATCGCCAATGCCCAGTCGGATGATCGGGGCATCGGGGTGCGCGGCTTTATATTCGTTGGTTTTCCGCGCGATGGTGGAAAACAAATAGCTGTCTTTCAGATTCTGGTAATTTAAGTTACTTTTCATTTTTTTGAAGTCTCCTTTTTAAAGCTGCACCAACAAATGATTTGAAAATGGGGTGGGCATGATTGGGGCGCGATTTAAATTCCGGATGGAACTGGCAGCCGATAAAATAGTCGTGGGAAGGAATTTCCACCGTTTCCACCAAAGAGCCGTCCGGCGATGTGCCGGTGACAAGCAGGCCGGCGTTCTCCAATGCATCCCGATAGGTATTATTAAACTCAAACCGGTGACGGTGCCGTTCGCTGACCGCGCCGGTTTGGTAAGATTGATACATAATAGTATCCTCGCGGAAAATTTTGCAGGGATAGGCGCCAAGGCGCATTGTGCCGCCTTTTTTGGTGATGCCTTGCTGCGATTCCATCAAATCAATGACCGGATGTTCGCTTTCCGGATGAAATTCGCTGGAGTTTGCGTCTTTATAGCCAAGAACATGCCGCGCATATTCAATAACAGCTACCTGCATGCCAAGGCAGATGCCAAGATAGGGGATGTTGGAGGTGCGCGCATACTGCGCGGCGAGGATTTTTCCCTCGATGCCGCGGTCGCCAAAGCCGCCGGGCACTAAGATGCCGTCACAGCAGGAAAGAAGTTTGGAAACCGATTCTTCGGTAACGTCTTCCGCATCAATCCATTCAATGTCCACAAAGGAACTTTGTTCATAACCGGCGTGCTGCAGCGCTTCCGCTACGGACAGGTATGCGTCATGCAGCTTAACATATTTGCCGACCAGAGCGATTTTTACCCGGTGGGTGCGATTGTTGATGCGCTCGATCATCTCCATCCACTTGCTGAGATCGCCCTTTGGTCTGCCGATGGATAACTCCCGGCAGACAATGTCGGAAAAATGGCTTTCTTCCAGCATCAGCGGTGCTTGGTACAACACAGGAACTGTACGGTTTTCAATGACACAGTCATATGGAACGTTGCAAAACATCGAGATTTTTCTGCGGATGCTGTCATCCAGAGGAACGTCGGCGCGGGTGATGATAATATTGGGGAAAATGCCAAGAGACTGCAGTTCTTTCACCGAATGCTGGGTTGGCTTGGATTTCAATTCGCCGGAACCACTGATATAAGGAACCAGGGTGACATGAAGGAAAAGACAATTTTGCCGGCCTACTTCAATGGAGACCTGACGAATCGCCTCCAGAAACGGGAGACTTTCGATATCACCGGTAGTGCCGCCGATTTCCGTAATCACGATATCCGCATTGGTCTTTTTGCCAACCTGATAAATAAAACTTTTGATTTCGTTGGTAATGTGGGGAATTACCTGAACCGTTTCTCCCAGGTATTCGCCTTTCCGTTCTTTTGTGATGACATTATAATAGACCTTTCCAGTCGTAAGGTTGGAAAATTTGTTTAAATCTTCATCGATAAAGCGCTCGTAATGGCCCAGATCCAGATCGGTTTCCGCACCGTCTTCGGTGACATATACCTCGCCATGCTGAAATGGACTCATCGTGCCCGGGTCAACATTAATATATGGATCCAGTTTCTGCGCGGCCACTTTTAAGCCGCGGGCTTTCAAAAGCCGCCCCAGTGACGCCGCAGTAATGCCTTTGCCAAGGCCGGAGACAACACCGCCTGTCACAAAAATATATTTTGTCATAGTCTTTACCCTCCAAAAATCCTATCTGTCATTCTATATTTTTTGAATTTATTCCAGGTCAATAACGCCTTCAAATACCTTGGTGGCCGAGCCGGAAAGAAATACCGCCTCGTCGGTATAGTTGATGGTAAGATCGCCGCCTCGCAGATGCACTAAAATATCCGAGTTTTTTTGGCAAAAACCGTTGAGGACCGCCGCCACGCCGGCGGCGCAGGCTCCGGTGCCGCAAGCCCAGGTTTCTCCGCTTCCACGTTCCCAAACGCGCATTTGCAGCGTGTTTGCATCCATCGCGCGGATGAATTCTGTGTTAATGCGTTCCGGAAAAAGAGGGTTGTTTTCAAATTTTGGACCAAGTGTTTCCAGATCCAGAGAATCCACGTCGTCCACAAATACAATGCAGTGTGGGTTGCCCATTGAGACACAAGTAATATGGTAAGTCTGGGAATCAATGGTAACCGGAACGTTGACGACCATCTGTCCGTCCAGGTAGACGGGGATCTCTTTTGGATTTAAAATAGCAGGCCCCATATCTACCGTCACAGACTGAACCAGGTCATCCTGCACCGCAAGGTTCAGTTTTTTAATACCGCTTAGAGTTTCCAGGGTAATAGTTTCTGTTTGTGCGATGCCGTTTTCATACAGGTATTTCCCGATGCAGCGGGTAGCGTTTCCGCACATTTTGCCTTCACTGCCGTCTGCATTAAACATGCGCATTTTTGCATCCGCAACGTCCGAGGGACCGATCAAAACAATACCGTCGCCGCCAATGCCGAAGTGCCGGTCAGACAGGCGGATGGATAATTCCTCCGGATGTTCGATCTTAGTGTGGAAACAATTGAAATAAATGTAGTCGTTGCCGCAGCCATGCATTTTTGTAAATGAAAGCTTCATAAAAACAACCTCTGTTTCTAAAATTTATAAATAAAAAAACACATATAAATATTATAACAGAAACAGGCTATACATTTCAACAGGTTTCCTCATAGCGCTTCAGGATTTTAGCGGCGACGGTCCCTTTGGAAAGGCGGGAATTCATCGCCTCCTGTTCAATATAACTGTGAGCCTCCGGCTCAGACATATGTTCTTTTTCCACAAGCATCCATTTTGCCCTGTTTACCGTTTTCATATCTTCCAGGCGCTGCTGCAGTTTCCGGTTTTCATTCTGCAGGCCGGTCATCCGTTTTCGAGAAGCCTGAATCAGCTTGAGCGCACTGAAAAATGACTGACGGTTTAAAGGCTTTGTTACAACAAATACGCCGCAGTCCTCCACTTTTTCCGAAACGGGATCGGCAATTTCCTCTTTTACCAGCAGCATGATGCCGGCAATGGTGCGTTCAGATGCCCATATAGCAAGGTCATAGCCAAATTCATCGGACAGAGGCGTATTAATAACAAGAAGGTCAAAATCTGCTTCCAAAAGAGCGCGGCGCGCTTCACTGCCGCTTTTTGTAACAACAATATGAAATCCGGGGGAGAGAAGCGCGCTCAGGGTTTTGGCGCTTTTTTCCGAAGAGGAAATAATCAAAAGGTTATCCAAACAACTCCACCTCCCGTTTCTGTATCAAAATCAAACGCCATTCAGCAAAAATAAAGTGCGTCTTCCAAAGCGTTTTTGTCCGCGGCTTCATTGTATGCATCCCATTCCTTTTTTTTGATATTGAGAAAATGGGCGATGATTTTCTGCGGCAAAGTGCTTTTGATAAATTCGCTTTTTTCACAGGTTTTGATGGCTTTGTTCAGGTTTTCGGGGAGGGTTTTATAATGTTTGGCTTCTCTGGCTGTGGCGGTAAACAGATTGACGCGGCAAGGAGTTGGGAGTTTCGTCTGCTTTAAAATACCGTCCAGCCCGGCGTTAATGAGCAGAGCAAATACAAAATATGGATTGGCCATAGCGTCGGGAGAACGGATGGTGAACGCAGCATTGGCTCCGGGAATGCGGGGGATTTTTATCAAATGAGAACTGTTTTGATGGGACCAGGTAATGTATTTCGGCGCTTCGAATTCCCCGAAGCGTGCATAAGAATTGGTAAGTGGATTTAAAAAGACCGTCAAGTCGGAAATCCGTTCTAAAATTCCCGCGATAAAATGGGCACAGTCCCCGGAAATTTCCGATCCGTCCAAAAGGTTGATACCGTTTTTCAGCAGAGAAAGATTGATGTGCAGCCCGGAACCGCTTTTGTCTTTCAGTGGTTTTGGCATAAAGGAAGCAAACAGGCCGCTGCCGTTTGCCAGGGTTGTGACAACGGATTTAAAGGTGATAAAATTATCCGCAGCCGTTAGGGGATCTCCGCTGGCAAAATCTATTTCATTTTGGCCAGGGCCATGCTCATGATGCGAATTTTCCGGCTTGACACCCATTTCCTCCAGTGTCAGACAAATCTGGCGCCGAATATTTTCTCCCTTGTCTCGCGGAGTAATATCCAGATAGCCGGCATAGTCATGCGGAACTTTGGTGGGATGACCGGTTTCATCCCGTTCAAACAAATAAAACTCGCATTTTGTCCCGATAGTTAAGGTGAATCCCATATCGCCAGCACGTTTTACCGCATTTGCCAGGATCGTGCGGCCGTCGCCTTCAAAAGGTCTGCCATCCGGATATTTTATGTTGCAGAACAAACGCACAACGCGCCCCTGCGAAGGCCGCCAGGGAAGAATGGACAGCGTATCCGGGTCAGGGAAGAGCAGGAGATCGGAGTCCTCCACGTTCATAAAGCCGCTGACTGCCGACGCGTCAAAAGGAATGCCGTGAGAAAAGGCTTTTTCAATCTCTGTCGCCATAATCGCAATGTTCTTTTGGACACCAAAAATATCGCAAAAAGCCAGACGGATAAATTTTACGTCATTTTCCGCCACAAACTGCAGCACGTCTGCTTTGTTTAAGCTCATAGAGCACCTCCGTTAATTATAGGTATAAAGCCGCTTGTAAGGGTTTTTGGTGTTGGCGGAAAGCACATAAAACCGATCGTTTAAAATGTCCTCCAGGCTTTCGCCGTATTCTGTAAAATAGCTGCAGAATTCTGCAAGGTGCGGACGTATAAGCGCAAGATCCGCCGGCGTTGCCGCTTCACAGGAAACTTGGGCGGGGAGATTGGAAGGCGCTTCCTCGCACCGCAGAAAAATTCGTCCGCCATGCATGCCGGTGCCGCAGAAATAGCCGATAGGCGGCTTCTTGTCCGCGCCTTTGCCCAGCACAACGATCAAGCCGCCGGCCTGGTATTCTCCCAAAAAACTGCCGGCCATGCCGCCGATGACAAGCACCGGCAGCTTATCCTGATAGGTTTTCATATGAATGCCGCCGCGGTATCCTGCATTATCCCGAACGAAGATTTTTCCGCCCCGCATACCATAGCCTGTAGCGTCGCCGGACGAACCATGGATGACAATGTGTCCCTGGTTCATAGTGTCGCCTGTGGCGTCCTGTGCGTTTCCATGTACAATTATATCACTGCCGTCAAGGCAGGCGCCCAAAGCGTTGCCTGGGGTGCCGTTGATAATAATTTCCTTGCCGGAAGAACCGGCGCCGATGTAGCGCTGGCCAATGCAGCCATTGATGACAATTTGGGAATCGGCTGTGTCGCGCACCTGCTGGTTGAGTGTTTTGAAATGCATTTGCGGATCTGCTTGGATGATCATAGTTTTGCACCTCCGAGTTTTTTGGCTCGTTCTGTTTTCGAGAAGGCCATAAGCTGTGGATGTTCGAAAATCAGGTCGAAATCAATGGTATCAAGGGGAGTCTTTTCCCGAATCAGCGAGGTATAGATTCCTGCCCGTTCGATTTCCCCGATTAAAATATAGCCGATCAGCCGGTTGTCTTTCGTAACAAGTTTTTTGTAAGTGTGGTCTGATTTGGCAATGTGGGCTTCACCGTCATAACTGCCGGCAGTGATGATGTGGTAGTCAAAAAAGCCGATGGCGTTCATTGGAATAGCTTTGTTAAACTCCCGGCTGCCGCCTGCCATATTGATTCCGGCGGCTTCCCCCTGTTGATAGGCGTTGGGCAGAATGGCGAGTACGCGGACAACATCTGCCGCAATGTCGTAACATTCGCAGCAGTCGCCGGCGGCGTAAACATCGGGGATGGAAGTTTCACTTTTGGAGTTGATTTCAATGGCCCGGCCGGTTTTTGCGCCGATTTCCTGCGCAAGTTCCAGGTTCGGGCGGACACCTACCGCGACAACCAGCACGTCAAAATCCAGTACCGTGCCGTCTTTCAAGGTGGCGGAATGCGCTGTCAGCTCCGACGCGCTGGTACCAAGAATGAATTGAATACCTTTTTGTTCCAGATAAGATTGGATCATTGCCGAGCCGGTTTCGTCCAAAATGCTGGGCAAAATACGATCTGCAAGATCAATAATGGTAATGTTCTTTACCATATGGTGGATTCCTTCCATGCATTTCAGGCCAATCAGACCGGCGCCGATGATTAAAACCTTGGAATCCGGTGTCAGCATGGCCGCAAGACGCTTGGCGTCGTCCAGGGACATAAAAGTGGTTTTTTTCTCGACGTTGTCAAGTCCTTTCATCGGCGGGATAAACGGTTTGGAGCCGGTGGCAAGCAACAGTTTGTCATAAGGAATCCGCTGCCCGTCGTCCAATACAACAATTTTCTGCTCCTTGTCGATGGATACGGCGGTTTTGCCCAAAAGAGCAGTTACGTTGTTGTCTTCATAAAAAGAATCCGGCCGGTATTTCATCCGCTGTTCGTCGGTTTTTCCGTACAACAGGTAAGAAATCAGCGGGCGGGAGTACACATGATGCGGCTCGCTTGCAAGGATGGTAATGGATCCCTCTTTGTCAACCTGGCGGATACCCTCCACGCAGCCCACTGCTGCTGTGGAATTTCCAATAATCACATACTTCATTTGCCTTACCTCTCCTCATAAACAATTGCCCGGTTCGGGCACCCTGCGACACATTGGGGCGTGCCGTCGGCATTTTTGGTGCAAAGTTCGCATTTTTGGATGACGCCTGTATCCGAATGGGAGATCGCGCCGTAAGGACAGGAAAGAATACAGGTGCAGCAGCCCACGCATTTGTCTGTATCAATGGAAATGACGCCGTTTTGCACCGACAATGCGCCGGTAATACAGCCTTTTACGCAAAGGGGTTCTTCGCAGTGGCGGCACTGTACGGCATAAGTAATGCCGTTGTGTTCCTCCACTTTAATCCGGGGAGCGATTTTGTGATCTTTCAGCGCTTTTACCATATCGTCCTTGCCGGAGTTTGCAAATGCGCAATAATATTCGCACAGGTGACATCCAAGACACCATTTTTCGTTTACATACACTCGTTTCATACTAACATTGCGCCTCCTTCTATTCGCCGGCATGCCGGATGCCCAGGATGGACAGTTCTTTTTCGGTAAGCCCGATGCCGCGGAGCATTAAGCGGTTGCCGCGGAGCGCTTCAATGGAGTTAATCCCCATACCGCCCATGATTTCCTTGATTTCATGATCCCAGGCGCTGATAAGATTGACCAGCCGTTTGGAACCGATGTCCGGATTGAGCCGCTTTACAAGCTCTGGACGCTGGGTGGCAATACCCCAATTGCATTTGCCGCTGTGACAACTCCGGCAGAGATGGCAGCCAAGGGCCAGCAAGGCGGAAGTTGCGATATAGCATGCGTCCGCACCAAGGGCGATGGCTTTGACAATGTCGGCAGCATTGCGGACGGAACCGCCCACAACAATGGAAACCCGGTCTCGGATTCCCTCATCCCGCAGCCGTTGGTCCACGGCGGCAAGAGCGAGTTCAATCGGAATGCCCACATTATCCCGGATCCGGGTGGGAGCGGCGCCGGTTCCGCCGCGGTAGCCGTCGATGGCAATGATGTCCGCGCCGGATCTCGCGATGCCAGAGGCAATGGCAGCCACATTATGCACTGCGGCGATTTTGACGCTGATGGGCTTTTTGTAAGCGGTCGCCTCTTTTAAGGAATAGATCAGCTGCCGAAGATCCTCGATGGAGTAAATATCATGGTGCGGAGCCGGAGAAATGGCGTCGCTGCCTTCCGGGATCATCCGGGTTTTGGAAATATCTTTTCCGACCTTGGTGCCGGGCAAATGGCCGCCGATGCCCGGTTTTGCCCCTTGGCCGATTTTGATTTCAATGGCAGCGCCGGCGTCCAGGTACTGCTTATGTACACCAAAGCGGCCGGAAGCTACCTGTACAATGGTGTGCGGGCCATATTGATAAAAATCTTCATGCAGGCCGCCTTCTCCCGTGTTGTAATAAATTCCCAGTTCTGTCGCCGCTCTGGCAAGGCTTTCATGGGCATTGTAGCTGATGGAACCATAGGACATAGCGGAAAACATTACAGGGACATTCAGCTTTAACTGCGGCGTCAGATTGTTTATGATGTTGCCATCCTTGTCGCGGGTGATGCCGGTAGGCTTTTTTCCAAGAAATGTGGTGGTTTCCATAGGCTCGCGCAGGGGGTCAATGGAAGGATTTGTTACCTGCGAAGCGTTGATGAGCATTTTATCCCAGTAAATGGGATATGGTTTTGGGTTTCCCATAGAAGAGAGCAGCACCCCGCCGGAATCCGCCTGGCGGTATACCTCGGTAATCGCTTCGCCGGTCCAGTTTGCATTGTGTTTAAACGTATGATCCGTTTTCACAATTTTCAGCGCCTTGGTAGGACAAAGGGATACACAGCGGTGACAGGTGACGCATTTGGTGTCGTCCGAAAACATTTTGCCAAAGTCGCTGTCATAGCGGTGCACTTCGTTGGCGCACTGCCGTTCACAGGCCCGGCAGGTAATGCACCGGTCATAGTTCCGGACCACTTCGTATTCTGGATAAAATAAATCAACAGCCATTATTGGATACCTCCGTTTAAAGTAACAATCACAGGCTCGCCGCCTTTGGGCGCCCAAACCCGGTCGGGATTCGGCTCTATGACGCGGATGGCACATTCTTCGCTGGCAATATAGACCATGTCGCCTTTTTCCGCGACGACCATGGACCGAAGTTTCAATCGGTCGTTGAGGGCCATAACACCGCCTTCAAATCCATAAAGGATAGAAAAGGGACCGGTAATGAGCAGATTTGCAAAAGCGTTTCGCAAATAGGTCAGGGTTTCCCGTTCCTTTTCCGGCTTTGCCGCAATGGTGGACCAGAAGGGTGCGGCAATGACAGTGGCGGCCTCTTTCAGCGTAAGTCCCTGTTTGCGGAGAAGATAATCCATAATATAGGTAATAACTTCCGTGTCGGTCAGAAGATTGCATTTGTAACCAAAGCTTTCAATAAAGCGGCGGTTTGCGTCATAGGAGGAAATTTCACCGTTGTGTACAATCGTAGAGTTTAATAGGGCAAACGGATGCGCTCCGCCCCACCAGCCGGGAGTGTTGGTGGGGTATCTGCCATGCGCTGTCCAGGAATATGCCTTGTAATCCTCCAAGCGATAATATTCGCCCACATCTTCCGGAAAACCGATGGCTTTAAATACTCCCATATTTTTGCCGCTGGAAAAGATGTATGCACCGTCAATGGTATCATTGACTTTAATGACGCACCGCGCGACAAATTCATCCTCGTCCAGCTGACTTGCGGCAAGTTTGGTGGGAAGAGGATTTACAAAATAGCGCCAGATGAGAGGTTCGTCCGTGATATTCGGATGTTTTGTAACCGGAATTTTGGAAAGGTTTACAATATCGAAATGCAGTTCCAGAAATTCTTCGCATGCCGCCTTGCATGCCGGACCATCATAAAAAATATGCAGGGCGTAAAGTTCCTTGTAATCCGGATAAATACCGTATCCCGCAAAGCCGCCGCCCAGACCGTTGGAACGGTCATGCATAGTAGCGATGGATTGGATGATGGCACTTCCGTCCAGCCGTGTGCCGTTCTTGGAAAAAATACCGGAAATCGCGCAGCCGGATGGAATGCGTACTTGGCCTTCCTTTTGCATAAAGGGTTCCTCCTTTTGTGTCTATCTCAGAATAATTTGATTTGCATACAATGGTAACGTGGGAAAAATTCTTAGGGAAAAAGAAAAAGACGCCCAATGAAAAAGCATAAAGCTATGCTTTTTATGGAACGTCTTTGTTCTGGATGTATTGTATACCAATGCATAGCAGAAGTCAAGAACAAATTAAATTTTTTTGAAATTTTACGGAAATTACCGGATAAATCAAGAAAAATTCCATAATTTTTCGTGAGATTTCATAGAAAATAAAAAAAATTCAAAAAAACAAAAATAATGGTTGACATCCTAAAATCTTGGCGCTATAATGTCAATGTAAACAGCAAGGGTGCTGTGGGTATTAACCCGCAGTACCTTTTTTTATTATCGATGAATGATATTTTATTATAATTAGGAGGAATCATAGTATGACGGCGAACATTCCTGAACTTTTCGGCAGCATGGTTTTTAATGAAAACGTGATGAAAGAACGATTGCCGAAAGATACGTACAAGGCGCTGAAAAAGACAATTGAGGAAGGTAAGTCGCTGGATCCTGCCATTGCGGGCATTGTTGCATCTGCAATGAAAGACTGGGCCATTTCCAAAGGAGCCACCCATTATACCCATTGGTTCCAGCCGATGACCGGAATCACGGCGGAAAAGCATGACAGTTTTATTTCTCCAACCGAGGGCGGAAACGTCATTATGGAATTTTCCGCAAAAGAGCTGATCCGCGGCGAACCGGATGCCTCCTCTTTTCCATCCGGCGGCTTGCGTGCAACGTTTGAGGCGAGAGGATACACCGCTTGGGATCCGACTTCTTATGCGTTTGTGAAGGATGATGTGCTCTGCATCCCAACGGTATTTCT
Organism: uncultured Eubacteriales bacterium; assembly: GCA_934395135.1. Lineage (GTDB taxonomy): Bacteria > Bacillota > Clostridia > Oscillospirales > Butyricicoccaceae > CAKRRK01. The sequence goes on from CAKRRK010000003.1 coordinate 59,602, forward strand.
TTCCTACACCGGCCAGGTGCTGGACAAAAAGACGCCGCTTCTTCGCTCTATGGACGCCATCAGCAAACAGGCGCTGCGGGTTTTGCGGCTGTTTGGCAATACGGATGCAAAACGGGTTACTTCAACGGTGGGGCCGGAGCAGGAATACTTCCTGGTAGATAAAAAATATTACGACCAGAGAAAAGACCTGATTTTTACCGGAAGAACGCTTTTTGGCGCCAAGGCGCCGAAAGGGCAGGAGATGGAAGACCATTACTTCGGCGTCATTAAACCAAGGGTTTCCGCGTATATGAAAGAGCTGGACGAAGAACTTTGGAAACTTGGCATTCTTGCCAAAACCAAGCACAATGAGGTTGCGCCGGCACAGCATGAATTGGCGCCGATTTTTTCCAACACCAATGTAGCAACGGATCACAACCAGCTCACAATGGAAATGATGAAAAAGGTTGCGGCGCACCATGATCTGGTTTGCCTGCTCCATGAAAAGCCCTTCGCGGGCGTGAACGGTTCCGGCAAACACAACAACTGGTCTCTGTCCACGGATTTGGGAGAAAATCTGATGGAACCGGGTAAAACGCCGCGGAAGAATGCGCAATTTCTGCTGTTTCTCGCAGCGGTGATCAAAGCGGTGGACGAATATCAGGATTTGCTTCGGGTTTCGGTTGCCAATGCTGGCAACGATCACCGGCTTGGTGCCAACGAAGCGCCCCCGGCTATCGTATCTGTGTTCCTTGGGGAAGAGTTGGAGGCGGTTATTGATTCCATTGTGCATGATTCGGATTATGCGGATCCTTCCAAGAAAAAAATGGAATTGGGCGCGTCGGTTCTGCCGCCCATCCCAAAAGATACCACCGACCGCAACCGCACTTCGCCGTTTGCCTTTACCGGCAACAAATTTGAGTTCCGTATGCCGGGTTCCACCTTCTCCATTTCCTGCACCAATGTTATGATCAACACCGCGGTTGCAGAAGAACTTTGCCAGTTTGCAGATGAACTGGAGCAGGCGGAAGACTTTCAGGCAACCTTGAACGCCCTGGTAAAAAGAGTCTTTACTGAGCACAAACGCATTATTTTTGATGGAAACGGATATGACGATGCGTGGGTAAAAGAAGCGGAAAAGAGAGGGCTTTTGAATCTGAAATCCACGCCGGAGGCTTTGCCGCACTTCAGTGATGCGAAAAATATTACCCTGTTTGAAAAGCATGGCATCTATACTGCGGCCGAGATAAAATCCAGAGAAGAAGTGCTTTTGGAAGAATACATAAAAACCATAAACATCGAAGCATTGACGATGATTGATATGGCGAGAAAGGAAATTCTTCCAAGCGTTGTTTCCTATATCCGGGAGCTTTCCGATACAGTGGTTGCAAAAACTTCCATCGGCATTGTGGCCAATGATACGGAAACCAAGCTCATTGAAAAACTCTCTGTTTTGTTGGAAGCATTCAGCCGAAGCATTGACGCATTGGAAAAAGCCGAAAGCGGCGCTTCTTCCATTGCCGATCAAATTGAACTGGCAAACTATTACAGAAACGCGGTTATTCCGGCTATGGATGCGGTGCGTGAAATTTCCGACGAAATGGAAACGATGACGGCAAAGAAATATTGGCCGTTCCCGACCTACAGCGAATTGCTGTTTGGTGTGTAATACAAGCAAAAAGCAACAGTATACAAAGGCGTATATTGTGAGGTGAAACATCCTCCCAATATACGCTTTTTATTTTAAAGGAGGAATATAGTTATGGAATTCTCAGCGGTAAATACCATATGGGTATTGCTGGGGGCAGCAATGGTATTTTTTATGCAGGCAGGCTTTGCAATGGTGGAGACAGGCTTTACAAGGGCAAAAAACGCCGGTAACATCATTATGAAAAACCTGATGGATTTCAGCCTTGGCACACCGATTTTCTGGCTGCTTGGCTTTGGCATTATGTTCGGCGGAGCGGGCGCACTGATCGGCGGTTTTGATCCTGGCATTTTGGGAGATTATGCCGGCGTCCTGCCGGACGGCGTTCCAAAGTGGGCGTTTGTCATCTTCCAGACCGTATTTTGCGCGACAGCGGCAACCATTGTTTCCGGCGCAATGGCAGAACGGACGAAATTTTCGTCCTACTGCATTTATTCGATGGTAATCAGCGCCGTGATTTATCCGATTTCCGGACACTGGATTTGGGGCGGAGGCTGGCTTGCGCAACTGGGCTTTCATGATTTTGCCGGTTCCACAGCCGTACATATGGTAGGCGGCGTGGCAGCGCTCATCGGCGCAAAGATTTTAGGGCCGCGTATCGGTAAGTTCAGCAAGGATGGCAAGCCGCGGGCAATCCCCGGTCACAGCCTGACGCTTGGCGCCCTTGGTGTATTTATTTTATGGTTCTGCTGGTTTGGATTCAATGGATGCTCCACCGTCAGCATGGAAGGCGATGCCATTGCAAGCGCCGGCTCCATCTTTATGACAACAAACATTGCGGCGGCGGTTGCGACGGTGGTTGTAATGTGCATCACATGGATTCGTTATAAGAAGCCGGATGTGTCGATGACACTGAACGGCTCGCTGGCGGGGCTTGTAGCAATCACAGCAGGATGCGACGCAGTATCTCCTCTGGGCGCTGCGATCATCGGTATCATCGCAGGCTTTGTTGTGGTCTTTGGAATTGAGTTTGTTGAAAAAGTGTTAAAAATTGACGATCCCGTTGGTGCAATTGGCGTACACGGTTTTTGCGGCGCCGTTGGCACGATTTGTGTGGGATTGTTCGCGGTAGACGGCGGCCTGTTCTATGGCGGCGGCGCGCATTATCTTGGCATACAGGCGCTTGGCGTTGTTTCTGTAGTGGCTTGGGTTGCGGTGACTATGACCATCGTATTCCAGATCATTAAGCATACCGTTGGACTTCGTGTTTCCAGGGAGGAAGAAATCGCAGGCCTTGATACAAAGGAACACGGACTTGCAAGCGCATATGCAGACTTTGTAGCAGTACCGTCTGTACTTGGCACAAAGGCTGGCGAGGTGGCAGCGGTGCCGATGGAAGAAGCTGTGCCGGTCACAAGGATAGACCGCTCTGCAACAGAAAACGGAGCGTCTGGCGCAAAGTTTACCAAGGTGGAGATTATCACAAAAATGTCCCGGTTCGAACCATTGAAGGCAGCGATGAACGACATCGGCGTAACTGGTATGACAGTTACCAACGTAATGGGCTGCGGTATGCAGCGCGGCAATCCGGAGTATTACCGCGGTGCGCAGGTTGAAATGACACTGACGCCAAAGGTACAGGTGGATATCGTGGTATCTGCAGTTCCGGTCGATTTGGTAATTTCCACAGCAAAGGAAGTTCTGTATACCGGACACATCGGCGATGGAAAGATTTTTGTATATGACGTAGAAAATGTCGTAAAAATTCGAACCGGCGAAGAAGGATTTGACGCTTTGCAGGACGAATACGAATAAGCATTGCAAACGCATAACACACAAGCAGTGACTCCCTTCAGGGAGGCTGCTGTTTGGGAAAGAAAAAGAAAGCGCTTTTGAAAAAGCGCTTTCTTTTTTTTATATTCTTTTGCAGGTGTTTCCGATGCGAAGGGATACATCTACGATAAAATTCGCCGGTGCATCGTTTCCGGGAGGATTTGTGATATAGTCAAAGGCCTTTTTTGCGATCTCCTTCACATTTTGATGAATGGAAGTGATGATGGGGGCGGTTTTGTCATATTCCACCGCATCATAGCCGCAAACCGAGAAGTAGTCAGGGATGTGGATGCCCAGGTCGTACGCTCTGGAGATAAAACCGCGGGCAACCTGGTCGTTGGCCGCGATGATGGCCGTAGGGCCGTCTTCCATAGAATAAAAGTAGTCGAAAGCATCCGAGCCGCTTTGAAAATTATAATGCCCGGCCTTGATATAACGGTCCGGGACCTCTAAATTCAGGTTGTGCATCGCAGAAATAAAGTTATCAAGACGCAGTTTGGAACATATAAATATTTCATCCGCCGTGATAAAACCGATCTTCCTGTGATTTAAATGGTACAAGTAATCAGTTAACAGTTTGAAGGACTTTTTTGCGTCGGATTCAATGCTGCAGCAATTCTTGTCCTTAAACGGAGAACGGTCAATCATCACGATAGGAACGTCGTAATGGGCCGCAATTCCAATGGAATCTCTGGTGGCGCCGATGGTATAAATAATGCCGGCACACCGGTTGGCCATGCAATATTCAAAGTATTTCTGCTCCCGCTCCAAACTGTCCTCTACGTCGCAAATTAAAAGAGTATAATTATTTTCCAAACATAAGTGGTTCAGTTCTTTAATCATATGAATATAAAATGGGTTTTGCAGATCAAAGACAAAGAGGGCGATGGTATTGGAAGTGGGAGAGAAGACGTTCCTCGCCGATTGATTTGGAATATAGTTATACTTTTTTACAATTTCCAGCACTCTGTTTCTTGTCTTTTCCGATGCCGTGTCCGGCGCGTTTAAAACCCTGGAAACGGTAGCGGTAGACACGCCGGAAAGTTTCGCGATTTCGCGGATGTTGAGAAAGCGCTTTGTCTTTTCGCGCAAGGCAATGCCTCCTTTCCGTAAGATTGATTTATTTCTATTATATCTGTCTTTTGCTCAAAACACAAGAGAATTTAAAGGGAGATCTTCGTTTTAAAACATGTTACAAAATGAAGAAAAAATTCTAAGCGGTTTTCACAATATGAAAAGATATTTATGTTAAAATAGATAAAATATTTATAGAAATAATAGTTAAAATTTATATTGACGGCAAATAACAGCAAAGATATAATAAAACTCAAGAATAAAACATGTTACAATTTGAAAAATATAAAAAATCGAAAAATGTTGAAAACTAACCATAAATGAATAAATTATCCAATTCTATCATTTAAAAACAGGATCGCAATATAAATGGAAAAAGACAGGGAACAAATGCGACGATAAAATTGCAGAATTCAAAAATTAACATGTTACAAAATTTAAATAATAAACAGGGATTAGTTTTTTTAATTAGTGATTTATTAAATTATTCATAATTATTTTTTAGAACGAAAGGAGAACACGGCAAAGTGCTGTGGAGTGAAACGGTATGAATTTAAAAGAAAAAGTTGTAATGATTACAGGGGCAGCCGGCGGTATTGGGTTTGCGACTGCCAAAGCCTGCACCAAGTATGGAGCATCTATTGTTGCAGTGGATATGAACCAGGCGCTGCTGGATGAAAAAGTAAAGGAACTAAATGATATGGGCGGCAACGCCATTGGGCTTGTGGCAGACGTCACCAAGCGGGACAGCGTAGCGGCGGCGGTGCAGGCGGCAATGGACAAATTTCAGAAGATTGACTGCCTGTTCAATAATGCGGGCGTATGCATCGGAAATATGATGCTGGACGTTTCGGATACCGAATACGATAAGACGATGGATATCGACGTAAAGGGCGCCTTCATTGTGGGTACCGAAGTGGCGAAAGTGATGATCCCCAAAAAGAAAGGCCGCATTGTAAACACAGCCTCCATATCTTCTTATCGCGGAGAATACGGCAATATGATTTATTGCATGGCGAAAGCTGCGGTAAAGATGATGACACAGGGCTTTGCCATTGAATGGTCTGAGCATGGCATCACGACCAATGCCATTGCGCCGGGGCACATACATACCACGCTGCTGCACAATGCGTTTGTGGATAAAGCACGGGCGGAACATAAGCCCGTGGAGCAGTTCTATGATGAGATGGCAAAAACCATTGCGGTGGGACGCCTTGGAAACCCGGAAGAAATCGGCGAAGTGGTTGCATTTTTGTTTGATGACCGTTCGTACTATATCAACGGCGTTACGATGCTGATTGACGGCGGTAAAGGCATGGAGTAATCTCTTTTCTCTTCAAATTCCGGTTTGATGCATACAGCGCTTCGCTGTATGCATCAGGCTGGGCTGAAACGGAATTTTTTTGGAAATTAAGGGGTGAGTCAATGAGCGAATACTTGCTTGAAATGAAGAATATCACCAAAAGCTTTTTCGGCGTCACAGTGTTGCAGGGGATTAATTTCCAGGTAAAAGCAGGGGAAGTGCATGTCCTCTTGGGGGAAAACGGCGCAGGAAAATCCACTCTCATTAAGGTGCTGTCCAGCGCGTACCGTTTTGAAGAAGGAGAAATCCTCCTGGAGGGAAAACCTTTTGCGGCAGCGGATCCGAAAGAGGCCATTGAAAAAGGCATCAGTGTGGTATATCAGGAATTCAATTTAAATCCGAATACAGCGATTTATGAAAATATCTTTCAGGGAAGGGAAATCAAAAAAGGAAAATTCACGCTGGATCAGGCGGAGATGATTCGAAAAACCCGGGAATATATGAAGCAAATAGGCTTTGAGGGCGATCCCAGGACATTGGTGGAAGATTTAAGCGTGGCGCAGAAGCAGATGGTGGAAATTATGAAAGCAGTGTCCACCAACGCGAAGATTTTAGTCCTGGATGAACCAACGGCTGCAATTACAGACAAAGAAACGGAAATGCTGTTTAAAATTGTGCGGGAACTGAAAGCCAAAGGCCTTGGAATCGTTTATATTTCCCATCGAATGGAAGAACTGTTTGAAATTGGCGATCGATGCACAGTTATGCGCGACGGATTGGCAGTAAAAACATTGGAACTTGCAGAATCCAATGTGGATAATCTGACCGAACTGATGGTGGGCCGGCGAGTAACGTTTGATAAAATTGAAAATCCCCATGTGGATTACAGCGACACCGTTTTAAAGGTAGAAGGACTTTGCTACAGGAATCTGCTGAAGGACATATCGTTTGAACTGCATAAAGGGGAAATCCTCGGTTTCGCCGGGCTTGTGGGTGCCGGAAGAACGGAAGTTGCCAAATGCATTATCGGCGCCTATCAATATGAAACCGGCAGTGTGGAACATAAGGTGGGCGGAGCGCTCCGGCCGATGAAAAAGCACAGCATACAGTCCGCCATTGACGAAGGCATCGTGTATCTTTCCGAGGACCGGAAAGACGAAGGGCTTATTTTAATGCATGACTTACAGGAAAATATCTGTCTTCCGTCCTTGAAAAAATTCCACCCAAAGCGGTTGGACCAGAAAGCGATGAGCCAGTGTGCAGAGGAATATATTAAAAAGCTGCGGGTAAAAACAACATCCAGCCGGCAGCTGGCACAGGAACTTTCCGGCGGAAATCAGCAGAAAGTGGTGATTGCCAAATGGCTGGCAACCGACGCGGATATCTATATTTTTGATGAGCCGACCCGCGGCATCGATGTTGGCGCCCGGGATGAGATCTATACGATTATGCAGGAAATCATAGCCAAAGGTTCCTCCATCATTATGATATCGTCCGACCTTGTGGAAGTGCTGAAAATGTGCGACAGGGTGGCGGTAATGAGCGAAGGAAGGCTGGTTCAGACCTTGGAAAATGATGGAAATCTGACACAGAAAGAAGTGCTCAAGTATGCATTTGCGGAGGTACATATGTGATGGAAAAGACGATAAAGAAAAAACAATTTAAAACGCAGCAGTTTGTAATTTATATTGGACTTGTGGTGCTTCTGATTGTTTTTGCAGTCCTGTGCGGCTTTCAGGGGAAGGCCTATCTGTCCTGGGCGAACATCAGCAACATTATTGTGCAGTCCTCCATTATTGCCATTGCGGCCATTGGCGCATCTATGGTAATCCTGACCGGCGGCATTGACCTATCTACCGGCGCGATTATTGGATTTTCCGGAATGGTAGCTTCCCTTGTTATGAAGGCAGGGGCACCCCTTGTTATCGGTGTGATGGTCGGCATTCTGGCGGGTACGGCGATGGGATTTGTAAACGGGCTTGGCATCAGTTGCGGAAAATTGCCGCCGTTTATTATGACCCTTGCGATGATGCAGGCAGGACAAGGGTTGATCCTTGTAATGTGCGGCGGAAAGCCGGTGCAGAATTTCTCGGAAACCATTGGCCTTTTGTCCAATACCAAGTTTCTCGGCATTCCGATCTTTGTGTTTTATGTAATTATCGCATATGCCATTATGGTGTACGTTATGGGGCGGACGATGTTTGGCCGCCATATCTATGCCCTGGGCGGCAACCCGAAAGCGGCGCGTCTGACTGGTATTGACACGAAAAAATTGGAAATTGTCGTATATGGTCTTAGCGGGCTGTTCTCCTCCCTGGCAGGCATTATGCTGCTTGCACGGCTTTGCTACGGCGCGCCCACTTCCGGCGATGGATATGAAATGGACTGCATTGCGGCGGCGGTAATCGGCGGGTTTGCTCTTTCCGGCGGTAAGGGGAAACTGATTAATACGCTGGTCGGCGCGTTCATTTTCACCATTTTGAAAAATGGCTTGCAGATGCTGGATGTACAAACGTATTATCAGCAGATTGCCACCGGCGTCATCATCGCAATCTGCGTATTTTTTGACAAAGCAAAGGAACGAAGAGCAGAATAGCGCTGCGGGGTTTTTGAGGAAATGGGTGGATATGCAAAAGGGCAACGCTCTTTGCAAATATATTTATATAAGGAGAAAGATTATGAAAAAGGCAATCGCATTGTTATTGGCGCTTATGATGACCTTGTGCCTGTTTGCCGGCTGCGGAAACGACGCTTCCACACCGGCGGACGATGGCAGCACGCCGGCGGATGATACCAGCACACCGGCGGACGATACGTCGGCACCGGATAATTCCGATATTACCATCGGCTTTATCCCGATGAATCTGAACAATGAATTCTATGTTTACATGGAAAACGGTGCCCGCAAGGCCGCAGAAGAACTGGGTGTGAACATTACAGTACAGGGCTCTATGTCCGGTTCAGACGTGGCTTCGCAGCTGGAATTCATCGAGAACATGATTGCATCCGGCGTGAGTGCCATTGTAATTTCCCCGGCAGGCTCCGACGGCCTCACAACCGGCTTGCAGAAGTGCCAGGAAGCCGGCATTCCGGTCATCAATGTAGATTCCGGCTTTGATAAACCGATTATCGAAGCAGCAGGCCTTGACCCGATTCCGTTCCTTGGTTCTGACGACTATGCCGGCACAACGCTCGCAGGCCAGTGGGTTGCAGAAAATGTTACAGATGCAAAGTGCGGCATCATCACCGGCTTATCGGGTATTCCGATTGCCATCGACCGGGAAGAAGGCTTTATCAACGGGCTTGGCGACGCAGGTGAAATCGTCGCGACGCAGGCAGGCGACTGGGATCTGGATACGGCCTATCAGGTAACTCAGAATATGATTACCGCCCATCCGGAAATGAACGTTATTTTTGCATCCTCCGACCAGATGGCAGTTGGTGCGATTCAGGCGATTGAAGAAGCGGGCAGAAGCGGCGAAATTACCGTGCTGAGCTATGACGGCGTTTCCGCAGGCATCGAAAACGTTAAGGCTGGCAAGCAGGCGGTTACTGTATCGCAGGATCCGATCGCAATGGGGTATGATGGTGTAAAAATGGCATATGCAGCAATCAACGGGGAAGAAATTGCCCTTGATACCAGAACAGGCAACGAAGTGCTGACGAAGGATACGGTTGCTGACTGGGAAGCGTACATTGCGCCATACGGCGAATAATACTATCCGCGAGGGAAAAGGGCTGGTATAGTGATACTTACTATATCAGCCTTTTCCTTCTGGCTCAGGCCTCGCAATCAGAGAAAACAGCAGCTTGGAGTTTGAAAAAACAGACGTATTTTATTTTGTAGATTTCTTGAGAAATATGTGGGAAGATACAAAGAAATAATGCGCTTTTGATGATAAAGTAAAAAAAATAATAATCAGTTTATACAAATTGTCAATAGTTCTGTTGGAAAGAAATTGATATAATGAAACACAATGAAACGAAAATGTATACAATTTATTAATAGAAAAAGGAGAAAGAAGTTATGGAAAAGAGAATGCTGTTTCAGCCCATCCGAATCGGAAAAATGCGGCTGAAAAACCGGATGATCTTCCCGCCGATGAACACGAACTATTCGAATGAAAACGGAGCGCCGCTGGAACTGATGATGGAGTATTATGCGCGGCGGGCCAAGGGCGGGGCGGCGATGATTACGGTGGAATCGACAACCATCGACCCGACGTCCAGAAATCATGGAGCGCAGTCGCAGTTTTCCGGCACCGCAACGATTCCAAAATGGTCGAAATTGGTGGATAAAATACATCGGTATGGAGCAAAGGCGGCGATTGAACTGACCCATTTCGGGGCAGATGGTACGGTAAGTTCCGGGGGACAGGAGCCGTCGTCGTCCAATGTGACATGCCGCGGCGCAGAGTTTGAAGTGCATCAGATGACCATTGAAGAGATCCATAAGATGCAGAAAATGTATGTCAATGCCGTGGTAAATGCCAAAACCGCGGGCTTTGACGCGGTAACGTTCCATGCGGCGCATGGAAATATTATGCCGGAATTTTTCTCAACCCTGTATAACAAGCGGACGGACTGGTATGGCGGAAGCTTTGAAAACAGAGTACGCTTCGCAAGGGAAATTGTGGAACAAACGAGAGCAGCGGTAGGGCCGAATTTTCCGCTGATTATGCGGATTTCCGGGGATGAATACATAGAAGGCGGCAGAACCATAGAAGAAACCGTGGAAATCTGTAAGGTGATGGAAAAAGCAGGCATTGATTGCTTTGATGTATCCGGTGGGATTCAGTCGACTTATTTGTTTACCATAGCGCCGTATAATCTGCCGGGGCTGAAGGGCTTTATGATGCCGTCGGCAAAGGCGATTAAGGAAGCAGTGTCTGTGCCGGTCATTGGAGTAGGCGGAGTCCGGGATCCGGAATTTGCAGAGCGGCTTCTGCAGGAAGGGTATGCGGATATGATTGCCTTGGGCAGAGCGTTTATCGCGGATCCGGATTTTGGCGTCAAGGCAATGGAAAACCGCAGTGCGGATATCCGGCCATGTCTGACTTGCGGCAACTGTTTTACGGAAATCTGCAATGACCGGATTTTGACATGCACCGTGAATCCGGAAACTGGCCGGGAAGACGATTTTAAAGGCATAGAAGAAGCAAAAGTAAAGAAAAAGGCGCTGGTGGTAGGCGGCGGCGCGTCCGGGCTGGAGGCAGCCAGAGTGCTGGCGCTGCGCGGGCATAAGGTGACGCTGCTGGAAAAAAACGCGTCGCTGGGCGGCTCGATGGCAGCGGCAGGATTGCCGCCGCATAAGGAAAAAATCACAGAACTGGTACAGTGGTATGAGAAGACCTTGACGGATCTTGGCGTGGAAATCCGGAAAAACTGTGCATATGAGAAAACGATGTCGGAAGGCTATGACGTCGTAATCTCTGCCGTTGGCGCAGATTATCTGCGGGTGATCCCGGGCAGCGATGGAAGCCAGGTGATAACAGCGGTGGAAGCGCTGCAGCATCCGGAAAACGTGGGAGAAAAAGTGGTGATTATCGGCGGCGGCGCTACTGGCTGCGAGACGGCGGAATATTTTGGCGCCCGGGAAAAGGAATTGTATATTCACCGAATGAAAAATTTCAGCGGGGATCTGGATGTGACGGTAAGCAAAAAGGAACATGCGGCCAACAAAGATGTTACCATCGTGGAAATGCTGCCGGAGCTTGGAACCGGAATGGATGCTTTTTCCAAAAAGATTTTGTTGGAAACGCTGGCGATAAACGGTGTGAAATCTATGGTGAATACCAAGGTATGGAACATAGAAGACGGCGTCGTTCGGGTTGTGGATAAAAACAGAGGCGATGTGATAGAACTTCCGGCAGATACGGTAATCCTTGCCGGCGGTCTTCGCTCCAACGCCATCGAGACCGCTTCGGAACATACGCCGGTTTATGTCACCGGTGATGCCGATCAGCCTGGCCGCATCATCAATGCTCTCTTCCGTTCGTATTGCTTTGCCAGGGAAATTTAAGAACTTTGCTTGAATTTAACAGCGCCGCAGTTTATCGCGGCGCTGTTTTCATTTGCTTTTTCCACGGCAGTACCGTATAATGATGTCTGAAATAAGAGAAGGGCAAGGTTTTTTATGAAACGTGTAATCCTGGGACTGCTGGCTGTCGCCGTTTTTTTTACGCTTTCTGCCTGTGACAGGCAGCCGTATACTTCCGATTTTTTTGCAATGGACACCTTTATGAGGATTACCGCCTATGGAGAAACTGCGGAGGAGGGCGTACACGCTGCAGAACAGATGATTAATGAACTGGAAAACGAGTTTTCCAATACCAGAGAAAACAGCCTGATTTTCCGTTTGAACCAGAGCGGCACAGCGGAAATTTCCCGGGATGCCGGCGCGGTGCTTTCTCAGGCAATCACGGTTTCCGAAGAAACCGGCGGCGCCTTTGACATAACGATTGCCGCGGTTTCCGGCCTGTGGGGCATTGGAACAGAGAAAGCCCGTGTGCCGCGGGACGAGGAACTGCAAAATGCGCTGCAGACCGTGGATTATCATAACATACAGATGGAAGGCACAAAGGTTCGCCTTGCAAACGGTGCCCAGATTGATTTGGGCGGCATTGGCAAAGGATATGCCGCGGACAAAGCGGCGGAGGTGCTGAAAGCATATGGAGTAGAAAAGGCGGTGCTTTCTTTGGGAGGCAACGTTTATGTTCTCGGACAAAAAGACGAACATACGCTGTGGAAGGTGGGGATTGCCGATCCGGAGTCTCCGGAACAGAGTATGGCGGTGCTTTCCGTGCAGGATACCAGCGTTGTAACGACCGGGGGATATCAGCGCTATATGGAGAAGGACGGAACAGTCTATCACCATGTATTTGACCCTGCCACCGGATATCCGGCAGAAACGGATCTGCTTTCTGTCACAGTGGTGCATGAAAATTCCGCCCTGGCCGACGCTTATTCCACCGCGCTGTTTGTGTTAGGGGCGGAGCGTGGGATGGCATTTTGCAGGGAGCATCAAGTGGAAGCGTGTTTTGTCCGCAAAGACCATGTGGTGCTTGTGACCGACGGATTATACGATAGAATGGAATTGCTGGAGAATAACACAGGATATCATTATGAAATGGATGAAAAAAGGTGACTTTGCAATTCTGACATGCATTGCAGCAGCAGCGGCAGCGGTGCTGTTTGTATGGCATGCCGGAGACAGCGCCGTTTACGGAGAGATTTGGCAGGATAATGAGCTTGTAAGGCAGATTCGCTTGGAGGATGGATACCACGAGACGGTTTTGCTGGAGGAAGGGGACTATCACGGTACAATAGAAATTGACGGAAAAAGGATGCGGTTTGCGGCAGCGGATTGTCCGGATCAGGTGTGTGTGCATACCGGCTGGATTGACAAAGCAGGCCAGACGGCGGTGTGTCTGCCCGGTAAGGCATTGATAAAAATCAAAGGAGAGGAAATGCCGTCGGGCGTGGACGTTGTGGCGTCTTAACGAAAGGAGGGCGTATGAAAAAAGTCGCATGGTGCGGATTGCTTGTCGCACTGGCTCTCAGTCTTTCAGTGGCGGAAAGCTGGTTTCCGCTGGCGTTGATTGTTCCGGTGCCCGGTATAAAGCTTGGACTTGCCAATGTGGTGATTGCAGTGGCGCTGTATACGATGTCCGTTCGGGAAACTGCCGCGATCATGGTGGGAAAAGTGGTGCTGACCGCGGTTTTTTCTGCCAGCGTCACAGGTTTTTTGTTTAGCCTACTGGGCGGCGTATGTTCCGTTTTTACAATGTCGCTTTTAAAAAGCAGTCCAAAATTTTCTGTATTGGGTGTCAGCGCGGCTGGCGCCGCGGCGCATAACGCCGGACAGATTGCAGCAGCAGCATTTGTGTTAAAAAGCGGCGCCGTGGTATCCTATCTTCCGGTCCTGCTGTTTGCCTCTATCCCGGTGGGACTTGTCACCGGCTCTGCCGCGCATTTGGTGCTGGAAAAAATCGCAAAAAAGTTTGAATAAATTTATCATTACCGAAAATACTAAACATAAAATCAAGGAGGTAATGATAAATGAAGAAAAGTATTGCGCTCTTTCTTATGCTTGTGACCATAGTATCCGCTATGGCAGGCTGCGGCAAGAATGACGGAAAAACCGATTTGAACAATAACACCGATTCTTCCGTGACAGACAACAATGGTACGGCTGACAACAACACCAATACAGGTACCGGCGGAGGAGATATCCTGGATGACGGCATGGCGGCAGGAGACAGCGGCGTGCCGGGAGATGATATGAGCAACAGCGATACCGGCGTCCTGACAGATAAGGACGGCGATGGCGTGATTGGTGACGAAGGCGCTGGAACCGACAAGGGTACCGGCACTGGAACCGGCACTACCGGCGCCGCAAAATAATAACAGAAAATAGATTGCCGCATCCCGGAGAGACTTCTGGGGCGCGGCGTTTATTTTTTGCCCTGCCGGCGGGTATGCCAAAGTTTATGGATATCCATCGTCCCGGTTTGTCAGCAGATTTTTGAAGACCATGAGCGAAACAGGGTGATTTTTGTCTGAAAATCGCCGAATTTTTAGAAAAAAGAAAGATTTGCAAAAAGATAATTGGGAATAAAATGGTTTTTTTGTTGTAATCTCACGGATAAGTTGATATAATGAAAACAAATTTTAAGGCAGTGAGGTTACCAAATTATGGGTGAATCAGGGAAATATTTCAAAACTGCCGCCTTTGGCGGATTTCATAAAGAAGATGTTTTGAACTACATACAAAAAACTGCGGATGAAAAAGCGAGAGAAATTGCTTCCTATAAAGATGAAATTGCCCTGCTCAAAAAGGAATACGAGGAACTTTCCAAAGAATGCGGCGCATTAAAAGGAGAAAACGACGGTTTGCAGGAAAAGAATGCAGAATTGTTGGAACGTCTCGGTCAGATGACGATTGATCTGGAAAAGTGCACTGCGCAGGATGAAACGGCGGAAACGAAATATCAGAACCTGCAGCAGAAACAGCAAGTGCTGCAGGAGGAAAACAGCCGGCTCAGAAAAGCGCTTTCTGCGGCAGAGCAGAACGCCGCGGAAGCGAAAGAGCAACTGCAGGCCTGTGAACGGGAATGTCGGGATTACAAAGCCGCAAAGGAAAACATCGCGGAAATTGAACTTGCCGCTTATCGCCGCGCCAGCGAAATGGAGGAGGGCGCTTTGGTGGACGCCCGCAACATTCGG
Organism: uncultured Eubacteriales bacterium; assembly: GCA_934395135.1. Lineage (GTDB taxonomy): Bacteria > Bacillota > Clostridia > Oscillospirales > Butyricicoccaceae > CAKRRK01. Next base: position 74,667 of record CAKRRK010000003.1, read on the forward strand.
CTGCAATCCGCACAGATAATTTCAGATGTGAAACTCCGCATTGGGGAAACGTTGGATCGATATGTCTCTTTTTTAAGACAAGCGGAACGGGAATGGGACAAAATAAAGAACCAGGCGGCAGGTGCGGAAGAGAGCCTTTCGGATCTTGTGGAGGCCCTGGACCAGGCGGTGGTGTCGGAACTCTCTAAAAATTCTCAGACATCGCAGGAAAAAGAACGGGTAACACTGGAAGATATCAGCAGAAAATTTTTCACGGACAACGGCACGATGGAGGAAAAGACGAACGATGGCGCATTATAATATTCATACCGAACAGCTGCGCTCCTTTTTGCCGCGTTTAAAGGCGGGGGATACGGTGAACCTTACCGGGACGGTTTACACGGCCAGGGACGCTGCCCATAAGAAGATCGTTGCCGCGCTGGACGAAGGTGCCGGGGTGCCGTTTCCGTTGCGGGACGCGGTGATTTATTATGCAGGGCCGACGCCGGCTAAGCCGGGACAGGTAATTGGCTCCTGCGGCCCGACGACGGCCAGCAGGATGGATGTATTTGCGCCGCGGCTGATTCGGGAAGGGCTTGTGTGCATGATAGGGAAGGGAGCGCGGGCGCCAGGGGTGGTTGATGCGATGAAGAAATATGGCTGCGTATACCTTGCCGCGATCGGCGGTGCGGGCGCGATTATTTCGGATGCGGTGAAGGAACTGTCCGTTGTGGCTTACGAGGAACTTGGCTGTGAATCGGTGAAAAAACTGACGGTCCGGGACTTCCCGGCTATTGTGGCCATAGATGAAACAGGAGGAAGTTTATACGGTGATACAACATACAGAAACATCTGAACCCTATTCGATTGTATTATTGGATATGGACGGCATGTTTTTTGATTTTTATGCCTGTGAGCGCCGGGCGTTTATCAATACTGGCTGGGAGTATGGCTTTCAGTTGTCCGAAGGAGAATATGAGGAGTATCAGATCATCAACCAACAGGTGTGGAAGAAGTTGGAACAGGGACTTGTAACGGCAGATGAATTAAAAACGGTACGGTTTGAGGAATTTTTCGGGCGGCGGGATATTCATCAACTGGATTTCTGTCATTTTGCCCAGCGGTATCAGTACTGGATGTCCCAGGGCGGGGATTTGTATCCTGGCGCGGAGGAATTGTGGAAGCGGATCCGCAAAAAATACAGAACATGCGTGCTTTCCAATGGTACGCCATGGTCCCAGCGATCCAGACTGGAACTTTCCGGTTTGCTGCCATATACCGACTGTGTGGTGACCTCGGAGGAAGTCGGCACGCCCAAACCGTCGGCTCGAATGTTTGAATATGCGATGAAACAGATGGGAGAGATGGAGAAATCCAGATATGTGATGCTGGGCGATTCCATTTCCGCGGATATAAAAGGCGCCGTGGGCTTTGGCGTGGATTCCATTTGGTATAACCGTACAGGGGAACCTGATCCGGGCATTTCCACCTTTTCAGCGGACACTTATGAGGAAATCGCCGAAATCCTTGGCGTATAAAACGAATAAACCTACCTTGCAAAACATAGGTATACAGTAGCTATGTTTTGCAGAGGTGGTTTTTTTGTACCTGTTTTTAAGAAAGCGGCGGATTGCCGCTGGAGTATTGCTGATGATTGCCGTGCTGTCCGCCGCCTTAACGACATATCATACCGAGGCGGCGGAACAGCGGAATTTTATAAAATGGGCGGAGTTTAATGTACCATATGATGCGCTGGAACGAAGTTTTCATTGCGACATCAATACCCAGGGAGAAATCAGCTGGATTGATCTGTTGGCAGTACTGGCGGCAAGCTATGGTGGAAATTGGGAAAATTACAAGGCAAAGGATCTGCAGAAATTAATGGATCGGGCCCAAACAACACCGATCACAGAACTTGGCAAAGACCTGAAATATTATCCTTATTTTCGCGAAATCTACCAGGCAGTGCTGGGCGAATTCCTTGGTACTTATATAACACAGGAGTTTGACAGCACGACAGAGGAAACGGTGTGGGTAAAACAGTATGGATTGAAGACGTTTTCTCCCGTCGCCGCCGGATACTATTATGAAGATTATGATGATTTTGGCTCTTCCCGTTCTTATGGATACCAGCGGCGTCATCTGGGACATGATCTGATGGGAAGCGTTGGTACGCCCATTGTTGCGGTGGAATCCGGCACAGTGGAAACTATGGGATGGAACCAATATGGCGGCTGGCGGATTGGCATACGCAGTTTTGACAGCAAGCGATACTATTATTACGCGCACTTGCGAAAGGATCATCCGTTCCATTGTGATTTGTACGAAGGGAAAACCGTAACAGCAGGGGAAGTAATCGGGTATATGGGACGGACCGGCTACAGCACAACGGAAAATGTGAATAACATTACAACGCCCCATCTGCATTACGGCATGGAATTAATTTTTGACGAAAGTCAGAAGGAATCCGACAATGAGATTTGGATTGATTTGTATCACATTACAAAGCTGCTGGAAAAGCATAAATCCCAAGTATATAAGGATGAAGAAAAGAAGGAATATTATCGGAAATATGAATATATTGAAAATCCAAATTATGCGGGGTGAAATATTTGAAAAAAACAGCGGCGGGAATGCTGATCTTTTCCGTATTTTTGATCGGAATCCTTACGATACTGGGAACAGACCGCCTTGCTTCGGTATACCGGGAGGTGGATGCTATGGAAGAGGCGGTAAAACTGCCGATTTTAATGTATCACAGTGTGGTAAAGGATACATCCAAAGCCGGGGAATATATCATAGACATTCAGCAGGTCAAACAGGATATACTCTATCTGAAAGAACGGGGGTATGAAACGGTATCCGTCTCGGATGTGATTCAGTATGTGAACGATGAGGGGGAATTGCCGGAAAAACCGGTTATGCTGACATTTGACGATGGATTCTATAACAACTATCTGTATGTTTATCCGGTGCTGCAGGAAACCGGGAGCTGCGCGGTTATTTCCATCGTAGGCGCTTTTAGTGAGGAGTTCAGTAAAAGCGGGCAGAAAAATGAGTATGGCTCGTATCTTACTTATGATATGATGCGGGAAATGGAAGCTTCTGGCCTGGTGGAAATTGGGAATCATTCCTATGACTTTCATTCTCTTGACAAACGGAAGGGCTGTCTGCGCAAACGGGGGGAGAACGCCGAAGTTTATAAGAGCATATTTATAAACGATACAATGAAGGTACAGGAATTGCTGCTGCAAAACGGTGTGACAACTCCCCGCTTTTATACCTATCCATTTGGCATTCTGAATGGAGAAACCGAAGAATACCTGGCAGAATTGGGCTTTGAATGCACCCTGGGATGCCAGGAGGGGATTAACTATATTACCAAAAATCCAGATTGTCTCTATCAGCTGAAACGCTACAATCGTGGATATGGAACATCCTCCGAGGAATGGGTTGGCGCTGTTTTGCGTAAAATGGAATGAAAGAGAGGCCACTGCAATATGAAACAAACCTGCGTGCGGCTGAGCGAACTGAAATGCATGGAAGTTGTCAACATAAAAGACGGCAAGCGGCTGGGATATGTATCCGATGTGCAGATTGATCTGTGCGATGGCCGGCTGCTCGCAATTATCGTGCCAGGGCCGGGAAAGTTTTGCGGTCTGTTCGGCGGCGGGGAGGATTATATTATTCCCTGGTGCGAAATTGAAAAAATCGGAGATGATATCATTTTGGTGTGCTGTACGATTCCGGAACGTCCAAAAGAAAAAGAAAAAAATTGGTTTTTCAAATAAAAAACTTGCAAGTGAAAAAAGGATATGGTAAAATAGTTGGGTATGTAATACACACATACTGCTGTAAAATATGGCTGGTGCCGGAAACGGCTGCCTGTTTTGGCAGTATGGCGGTAAAAACCAAAGGAGGACTTAATTATGTCAGTAATCTCAATGAAACAGCTTCTGGAAGCGGGCGTGCATTTTGGCCACCAGACAAGAAGATGGAATCCGAAAATGGCGACCTATATCTTCACCGAACGAAACGGAATCTATATCATCGACTTGCAGAAGACCGTAAAAAAGCTGGAGGAAGCTTATTTCTTCGTGCGTGACGTTGCGGCTGCCGGTGACAGCATTCTGTTTGTCGGCACAAAAAAGCAGGCCCAGGACGCCATCCGCGAAGAAGCAGAACGGGTTGGCATGTACTATGTAAACGCAAGATGGCTTGGCGGCATGCTGACAAACTTTAAGACGATGCGTACCAGAATTGCCCGGCTAAACCAGTTGCTCAAGATGCAGGAAGACGGCACATTTGACCTTTTGCCCAAAAAGGAAGTAATCAAGCTGCAGCTTGAAATTGCAAAGCTGGAAAAATACCTCGGCGGCGTGAAAGAAATGAAGAAGCTTCCGGGCGCTATGTTTGTGGTAGATCCGCGGAAGGAAAAGAACGCGATTGCAGAAGCGAAGAAACTTGGCATTCCGGTGGTTGCGATTGTGGACACAAACTGTGATCCAGATGAAGTGGATTATGTGATTCCGGGCAACGACGATGCGATCCGCGCCATCAAACTGATTTCTCAGACAATGGCTAACGCCGTGATCGAGGGAAGACAGGGAGAACAGCTTGCAGTGGAAGCCGGCGAGGCTGCAGCAGCGGAAGAAGCAGTGGTAGCCGCTGCGGAATAATTTGCATGATAAAGCCCGTTTTATTCACAATGCGGGCTTTCCTTTTGAACAATTTGTATTTCAGTTAACTATATAGGAGGAATCTGTAATGGCATTTACAGCACAGGACGTTAAAAAACTTCGTGAAATGACCAACGTTGGTATGATGGAATGTAAAAATGCGTTAAAGGAATCAGACGGCGATTTTGATAAAGCAATTGAGATCCTTCGGGAGAAGGGATTGGCAAAGGCAGCGAAGAAAGCCAGCAGAATTGCGGCAGACGGCGTGGTTATGACCGTGATTTGCGAAAAATGCGGAGTGGGTACCGTAGTAGAAGTAAACTCAGAAACAGACTTTGTTGCAAAAAATGAAGATTTTCAGGCTTTTGTGCGGGATATTGCGGTGGCAATCAATATGGAAAATCCGGCGGACGTAGAGGCACTGAAGGATTGCAAAATGGGCGATGTGACGGTTGCGGAAGCACTGCAGGAAAAGGTGCTCACCATTGGAGAAAATATCCAAATCCGCCGTTTTGTTCGCTATGATAACAGCACGTTAAATGTAGGCTATACCCATATGGGCGGCGTGATTGGTGTGTTGGTTGGCTTGGAGGTGGACGAGAACCTCCGGGCAAATCCGGAAGTAATCCAGCTCGGCAAGGACATCGGTATGCAGGCTGCTGCTATGCGGCCGCTCTTTATGGACAAGTCGGAAGTGGATGCGGATACGCTTGCCAGAGAAAAAGAAATCCTGATGATTCAGGCATTGGAAGAAAACAAGGCGGCAGCAAAACCCAAGCCGGAAGCTATTATTGCAAAGATGGTGGAAGGCCGTATTGGCAAGTATTATGAGGAAAATTGTCTTCTCCAGCAGGCTTTTGTCAAGGAAAATAAGGTTTCTGTAGAGCAGCATATCCAGGAGGTTGCCAAGGCGGTTGGCGGAAGCATTCGGCTTGTAAAATATGCACGCTTTGAAAAAGGTGAAGGCATTGAAAAAAGAACGGATGATTTTGCGGCAGAAGTTGCTTCGATGACAAAGTAACACCGGTTTCTTTGGATAAAAGTGAAAGTAAAAAAGAACCTGAGGTATTGAATCATACCTCAGGTTCTTTTTTGGCATAGGGTTATATTGCTGTCGCCGTCGTGTCTGGGATGGAAGGAAAATTCCAGACCAAGAGAGGACGAAAGCAATGGAGTTTGCCGTAAGACTTTCTGCCGGCTGATGCATAGCTTATCCCAGGTATGTATGGCGGTAAATTTAGAAACTGTTTAGAATTCAAAGGTATTCCGGTTTATATCTTTTTGGTATAATAGCAGTAAAATGGGACTGGAGCAAAATAATACACATATATTGAGGAGAAATTATGAAACTAAAACGCCGGATATTATTGTCCAGCACCATTATGATGTTGCTGGCGCTTTTAATGCTGCTGCTGGTCGGCAACGGAGTGCTGCGGATTTCGTCCGATAAAATGGATCGACCGGCTTCCACTCGCCTGGATGATAAATTCTTTGAAATGGAACATGTGCTGGAAGAGTTTAACGCCGAAACGCAGAATTGGACCGAACTGGATGAAAAGCTAAGAGCATTTCAATATCGGCTTTGTGTATTGCAGGGGGAAACCATCCTGTTTTCCTCCCTGCCGCAGCCGGCAGACGGACCACAGCCAGAACATAGAATGGAGTGGCTGGCTGGAATGCACTGGGAAGAAAATCATGTACAGGCGTTTGTCGATCAGGATATTACGATTCTTGGAAAAGAGCAAAATGGAATCCGGATGATTGCCCTGCGGGCTATTCCGCCGGATACTTGGCACAATCAATTTGTGAAGATTCGCTATCAATTCTTTCTCATTGGTTTGGCGGCAATTCTTATTATTTTGGCGGTGGGACAGATTTTTACTCAACGGCTTGCAAGAGGAATTTTGCATCCCATTGATGAACTGATTCAGGGCGCCCGCCGGGTAGAAAAGGGAAACTTGACGCAACCGGTCTATTATGACGGAACGGATGAGTTTGCGGCGGTTTGCAATGCATTTAATGATATGCAGTGCCATTTAAAAGAAGAAAAAGAAAAGAACGCGGCGTATGAACAGGCCAGAACGGATATGGTGGCAGGAATTTCTCACGATTTACGAACACCCCTTACTTCTGTCAAAGGATATATAAAAGGACTGCGGGACGGCGTGGCGAACACAGCGGAAAAACAGCAGCAGTATTTGTCCATCGCTTATCAGAAGGCCTGCGAAATGGATGTTCTTTTGCAGCAGCTGTTCTATTTTTCCAAATTGGAAACAGGAAATTTGCTTCTGCTTCCGGAAAAAGCAGATTTGGGGGCGTTTGTACAGGCGTTTGTACGCAGCAGCCAGCAGGAACTTCGTCCGCAGGAAGCCAATATGACGGAAGAAGTTACACCGGGAGGGCATCCGGTATGGTTGGATCGGGAACAGATGCATCGTGTGTTGGCGAATTTAACGGAAAATTCCCTAAAGCATGCGAAAATACGTCCTTTAACGCTTCATATTTCCGTTTGGAAAGAAAACGACAGAGAATGGCTGCGTTTTGCCGACAATGGAAACGGCGCGGCGGAAGAAGAACTTCCGCATTTGTTGGAGCAGTTTTGGCGGGGCGACCGATCCCGCGGCAGCAGAAATGGAGAAGGCAGCGGCTTGGGATTATACATAGTAAAGAGAATTGTGGAAGCTCACAGCGGCACCATAACGGTGAAAAACGACAATGGTCTTGTGGTGGAAATTTCGCTGCCGTGCAGAAAGGATGATGAAAGTGAACAAAATATTAATTGTGGAAGATAACCATGATATCGCCATGCTGGAACGGGATTATTTGGAAATGAATGGATTGGAGTCCGAAATCATTCCGGACGGAATGCAGGCAAAAGTTGCTCTGGAACAGGGATCGTATGATTTGCTTTTGTTGGATTTAATGCTCCCCGGCTGCGACGGCTATCAGATATGCCGGGAGATACGGGATAAAATTGATATACCTATTTTAATTGTCACAGCACGGACGGAATCGGTGGATAAAATTCGCGGGCTTGGACTGGGTGCTGATGATTACATTGCAAAACCATTTGATCCTGCGGAACTTGTGGCAAGGGTAAAGTCGCACCTTGCACGGTATAAACGCCTGACACAAAACAACAGAGCCGGCAGCCGCGAAGACGACGAGGGGGTGGTAATCGGCGACATCCATATTTTGCCCAGGAGCTGGAAAGTGCTGAAGGGTGGAACGGAAATCCGGTTTCCAAACAGAGAGTTTGAGTTATTGCTGTTTTTGGCGCAAAATCCCAATATCGTGTTTTCCAAGGAGCAGCTGTTTGAGCGAATCTGGGGGTTTGATTATGTAGGAGACAGCGCGACCGTCACGGTACATATTAACCGCATTCGGGAAAAATTGGAGGAAGATGCCAGAAATCCAAAACTGATTGAAACCGTATGGGGTGCTGGATACCGGCTGAACCGATAGAAATCCCCGCTGTGCTCCCGAAGCACAGCGGGGATTTCTATGGAAAGAATTGGTGAAAACAGAGGAAAGAAAATAATCGGACAGAGAAACAGGCGATTCTTCTGCGGTTTGTTTAGAAATCGTTTAGCATTTGTCATCTTGCAGTTTAGCTTTTTTTGATACTCTATCCAAAGGAAGAATGTTCCAAACAAGTATTAATCGGAAAGGATAATTTGCATATGAGAGTTCCTTGGAGAAGAACGAAGGAAGTCATACCGGCCGGTATGGAAAAGCGCCTGCCCATCGCAGAAACTGCTGTTCAAAGGAAAAGGCTGAGCAAAAAAGCAGGGATCCTTCTTTGTGTCTTATGCGCAGGGGTAATTGCCGTATTTTGGGGTTTCAGCCAGAAAAATGGAGGACAGGAGGATACGGGAATGGCCGCAGAGTATACCACAGCAGTGGCAGAACGGGGTGATATCACCCATGCTCTCACGGGAAGTGCCACGCTGGAAGCGGCAAATTCTTATTCTGTCACCACTTTGGCAGAGGGGGAAATTTTAACGGCGGATTTTGAAGAAGGGGATATCGTGACAAAAGACGACGTATTATATACGCTGGACAGTTCGGATGCTTCCAGCAATATCGAAAAGTCAGAAATTGCATTGCAGCAAAGTCAGCGCAGCTATAATCGTATCTTAAAAAATCAGGATGATCTCAGCATTAAGGCCAGTGTGGCAGGGACAGTCGTTTCCGTAGAGGTGGAAAAAGGAGACGATGTTGCAGCCGGTCAGACGGTGGCGACCATACGAAACAGCAGCACAATGGAACTTACCGTGCCGTTTGCTGCTGCAGATGCCAAACGCTTTTACATAGGACAGCCCGCGACTGTGACGCTGGACAGTACCTTTGAAACGTTGACCGCGGAGATCTGTGAAATATCAGCGGTGGACGAAGTGACCACAGGAAATGTAATCATGCGGGATGTAACCTTTTCTGTGAAAAATCCAGGAGGCCTTTCCACACAGGCGGCGGCAAGCGCCGCGGTGAACGGAGTGGGAAGCAGCAAAAGCGGTACGTTTCAATACAAAGACGAGGCGGCGATTACCGCCGAAGTCTCTGGGACCGTATCTGCTGTTTATCTAAAATCAGGAGATTGGGCAAACAAGGATACTGTGCTTGTCAAGCTATCCAGCGATACGCTGACCGAAGAGATTCAGAATGCTTCTGACTCCCTGCGAAACGCCCAATTATCGCTGGAGAGCCAATATGAGCAGCTGGATGCCTATACGGTAAAATCGCCCATCAGCGGCACGGTGATTGACAAAAACTATAAGGCAGGCGAAACCACGGAAGCCAACCAGGTGTTGTGCACGATTTATGATCTGTCCTATCTGACGATGACGATGAACATTGATGAACTGGACATTTCCGACGTTGCAGTAGGGCAGGCCGTTCGCATCACGGCGGATGCGGTGGAAGATACTGTTTACGAGGGTGTTGTAACAAAGGTGAGCGTGGCGGGCACGACAAGCGGCGGTGTCACGACATATCCTGTCACGATCCGCATTGACCAGACCGACGGTTTGCTGCCCGGCATGAATGCAGATGCTACCATTGAGCTGGAAAGTGCGGAAAACACCCTTGTTATTCCGTCGTCCGCATTGCTGCGAGGAAATCGGGTGCTGATTACAGCAGATTCTCCCAGTGCGGATATGGCGCTGGAGGATACGGCGCCGGATGGATATGTCTATGTAGAGGTGGAAACCGGTGTCGGCGACGATAGCCAGGTGGAAATTTTGTCCGGGCTGCAGGAAGGGGACATCGTGGCATATTTGAAGACCTCTGGAGCCGAAGACGATAGGATGCCTGGCGGTATGATGATGCCGGACAGCAGTATGCCATCTGGCGGCATACCCTCCGGCAGTATGCCCTCCGGCGGCGGACCAGGCGGCGGTATGGGAGGAGGATTTTAATGCCGAGCTTAATTGAGTTTATGAAGGTTTCCAAACTGTATCAAATGGGAGATTCTGTCATCACGGCGGCAGATCAAATTTCTATGCGTATTGAAAAGGGAGAGTTTGTGTCGATTGTCGGATCTTCCGGCTCTGGAAAGTCAACATGTATGAACATCATAGGCTGTTTGGATGTACCTACCAGCGGCACTTATCTGCTGGATGGAAAAGATGTGGGAAACATGAACAAAAATGAACTGGCTGAAATCCGAAACGAAAAGCTAGGGTTTATTTTTCAGCAGTATAATCTGCTGCCAAAGCTCAGCTTGCTGGAAAATGTGGAAGTGCCGCTACTGTATGCAGGCATGCCAAAAAGAGAACGAAGGGAACTGGCCGCCGCCGCGCTAAGGCAGGTAGGGCTTGGCGACAAATTGCGGCATAAGCCAAATCAGTTGTCCGGCGGTCAGCAGCAGCGGGTGTCCATTGCCCGGGCACTGGCCGGGCGTCCGGCTGTCATTCTTGCAGATGAACCCACCGGGGCGCTGGATTCCAGAACCGGACGGGAAGTGCTTAAACTGCTGCAGGATCTGCATCAGGCGGGGAATACGGTGGTGCTCATTACCCATGATAATTCCATTGCAGTTCAGGCGCAGCGGATCATCCGCCTGGAAGACGGAAGAGTGGTTTATGACGGTCCGTCGTCTGCGCCGGAGGCGGTGGTATCGCCGGGGCAGGCCGCAGGCGCCAAGGGGATTGCGGTATGAAATTTTTGGAAATCGTCTCTATGTCCTTGCGTAACATTTTTCTCAGCAAAACGAGAACCCTGCTGACAATGCTGGGAATTATTATTGGCGTTGCTGCGGTGATTGTAATTGTAGGCTTAGGGAATGGTCTGGAACAATATATTACAGACAGTTTTTCAGAACTGGGAACCAATACATTAACGGTTTCAGTAATCGGACGAGGAAACTCCACACGCAGCATATCTGTGGAGGAAATGTATGACATCGCGGAGGAAAATACACAATACTTTCTCGGAATGTCTCCTACAGTTTTGATGGATATGACGGTTAAAATCGGGACGGATACAGCAAATGACACTGCCGTTACCGGCGTTAGTGAAGATTATCTTTCCATGAAGGAATATGACATCGCAGAAGGGCGTGGGATACAATACAATGATATAGCTCAGAGAAAGCAAGTCTGTGTGGTAGGCGCTTATCTGAACCAGGCCTATTTTGGCGGCAGAGCATTGGGAGAAACCATAAAGATCGGCGGAAATACGTTTACCATTGCCGGCGTTTTAGTGCAGCAGGCCGATGAACTGGAGGAGGGCGGCGCGGACGACGCAGTATACCTGCCTTACAGCACAGCAGCACGGCTGTCTGGACTGGGAAACATTAACAGTTATTTGCTCGTAATGGCGGAAGAAGATTTGGTGGCAGAAAGTGTGGAAACCGTAGAAAATGCTCTGTATGAAAAATTTGAGGACGAAGATGCCTATATGGTGACCAGCATGTCGGAAATGCTGGACAGTATGACCAGTATGGTCAATACGCTGGTGCTTGTACTGGTAGGAATCGCCGCGATTTCTCTGCTGGTGGGCGGCATCGGGATTATGAACATTATGCTGGTGTCAGTGACGGAACGAACCAGGGAAATCGGCATTCGAAAATCCTTGGGTGCAAAGGAGCGCTATATTATGCAGCAGTTTGTGGTAGAGGCGGCGGTAACCAGCGCTTTGGGTGGACTGCTTGGCATAGTCATTGGCTTTCTGCTGTCTGCCGTCGCGTCAAAAGTTGTAGCGGCTGCACTGGGGACCGCCCTGACAATCTCGCCAAGCGCGGGAGCAGTTCTGACTGCGTTTGGCATATCTGCCGGTATTGGCGTGCTGTTTGGATATCTGCCGGCAAAGAAAGCAGCAAAACTCAACCCGATCGATGCGCTGCACTATGATTAATTGGGAGGAAAGCAGTCTATGAAAAGAAAAATTTTATCCGTTCTTGTGGCAGCGGCCGTGCTGGCGGGCAGTCTGGCGTTTTCGGCATATGGGACGTCTTCCAGCGCAACGGAAACCCTACGCGCTTTGGGCATTATGATAGGAGATGAAAATGGAAATCTCAATCTTTCCGCAAAGGTTTCCAGAGCGGAATTTGCAAAGCTTGCGGTTGCATCATCACCCTATGCTGACACAGTTGGCAGCGGTTTGTATGCTGCATCCCTGTTTCAGGATGTAAAGCAAGGGCATTGGGCAGGGGAATATATTAAGGCCGCGGTGGAACAGGGGTGGTTTACCGGCTATGTGGATGGCACTTTCCGGCCGGCCAGCACCATTACGCTGGAGGAAGCGGCAACGGTTCTTCTGCGGCTTTTAGGGTATGATGCCTCCAGCCTTGCCGGCTCATTTCCAACGGCCCAGCTTTCCAAAGCAAGCGCCATTGGACTGCTGGATGATGTGAGTGCTGAAAAAGGAGAAACTCTGACAAGAGGCGACTGTGCCGCCATGATTTATAATCTTCTGCTTGCCAAAACAAGCGAGGGAAAGATATATGCCGAAACACTGGGCTACACGGTGACCAATGGAGAAGTGGATTATGCGGCATTGATCACGGCAGATACAAAGGGACCCTATGTGGCAGAAAACAGCAATATCAGTCTTCCATTCCACGGATCTTCCGTTACTGTGTACCGCAACGGGAAAGTCTCTTCTCTTTCGGGAATTCAGCAATATGATGTATATTATTACAATTCTAATATTCGAACCGTATGGGCTTATTCCGACAAGGCGGCAGGCACGATTACTGATATCGCACCGAATACGGCGTCGCCGTCATCCGTGACTGTGGCAGGAAATGTGTATACTATCGGCACATCCGATGCGGCTTATCAGTTATCCAGCCAAGGTACGTTTGGCATCGGGGATGTTGTAACATTGCTCTTGGGGATGAATGGCGATGTAGTTGAAGTGCTGTCGGGAGAAGAAAGCAGCGTGCTGTATTATGGCATGGTACTTTCGGCACAGCAACAGGTGTTATCCGGCTCTGCGGCGGTGCGCATGCAAGTAAAAATGGTATGTACCGATGGCGTTATCCGCACATTTTACTCAAAAAATACGCCTTCCGAGGGAGATGTAGTATCCGCATCTACCGGGAGCGACGGCACGGTGGTAAAAACTGTTTCCACGAAATCCATTCGCGGGACGGTGGACAGCCTTGGCACGAAACTGGGAAATTACAAGTTTGCAGAGGATATCGAAATTTTGGATGTGGATGAAGATGGCGGATATGCTGTAATCTATCCGTCCAGGCTGGCAGGCGCCACATTGGAGAGCAAAAATGTACAGTATTATGCTCTGAATGAAAACGGTGACATTTGCCGGTTGATTTTAAAAGAAGCAACGGGAGACACCGTGACGTATGGATACCTGACGGCAGCAAACAGCCAGTCGGCGGCAGAATCCGGAGTCAGCGGCTCCTATCAGTATTATATTGACGGTACGGCGGGCAGCTTGAATACCAGCGGCGTATCGTATTCGGTTAAAACCGGCGGCGCGGCGTTCCGATATGCAGCGGATGGTACGGTCAAAAGCATTCAAAACATTGATTCCGTGAAGTTGACGGAATTGAGCAGCCTGTATGCAATGGCTGGCAGCCGGAAGTATGTGTTGGATGAAGCGGTACAGGCGCTGGTTTTCAAAGCTGGAAGCGGGTATCATGCGGTATCTTTGTCGTCCATTAATGCCGAAGAGTATAGTTTGGTAGGCTGGTACGATAACTTTGGCTGCACGGCAGGCGGCAGGATTCGAATTATTGTGGCAACTGCACTGTCATAGGGGCAGTAAAGTAAATATGAGAAGGGCCTTGGGGACTGCGCATAGCAGTCCCCAAGGCTTGTTTTTGGGAAGAAGTATAATTCTCATAAGTGGAAATAATGCAGACTATAAATTGTGAAATATGCCTAGGATTTTGCTTGGGAATAGAAGAAGAAGGGAACCGCTCCTGCGGTTTAAGAAAAATGCGGGCACTTTTAACAAAAGGCGGACAAAAATTTATAACGATACAAAGAGAACGGCGCAAATAAAATATTTTTATCCGGAAAAACGGATTGGGGAGATTCGGGAAACGATTGGAAACAATGTAGATATCAAGATTTTTCGGGAGAAAATAGAGGACGGTAGTGTGTTAAATTCCTATATGCGCCAACTTTGATTGGAACAAAACCAAGACGAATACAAAAAGCTGTTTTTAGAGAGCGTTGCGATAGAAATCCATAAGGTTATATTCCAGCGCTTCCTTGTTCCGGATGTTTTTGAACAAGCCGGTTGGCTCGCTGCATTTTTCCGCCATAAGAGAGGGCGCGGAACGAATTTAAAATTGCAAGGACGGCGACGCCGACGTCTGCAAAAACAGCCCACCACATACTGGCATATCCCAAAGCACATAAAATCAGCACCAGAATCTTTACGCCGATGGCAAAGACAATGTTTTGCCGGACAATGGACAAAGTATGCCGGGAAATCGCAATGGCTTCTGAAACTTTGGAAGGTTCGTCTGTCATCAGGACGATATCCGCGGCTTCGATGGCGGCATCCGAACCAAGACCGCCCATTGCGATGCCGATATCTGCGCGGGCGAGCACCGGAGCGTCATTGATTCCGTCACCTACAAAAAGCAGCGTGCCGCCTTTTTTCTGCCGCTGCAAAAGCTCTTCCACTCTGGAGACTTTTCCGGCTGGCAGGAGTTGTGCGTAAACTGCATCGATGTGCAGCGTTTCCGCCGTTTTTTTTGCAGCTTTTTCCGCGTCTCCGGTGAGCATAACGGTTTGTATGCCTTGCTCGCGCAGAGAGGAGACGGCAAGAACAGAATCCGGTTTTATTTCGTCTGCAATCACAATGTTTCCTGCATAGGTGTTGTCTACCGCAAGATAGAGAATGGTATCGGCGTCGTCTGAGGGTGTATAGGCGATTTGATTTTTTTCCATCCACTTTTGGTTGCCTGCCAACACCATATGGCCGTCTACCATTGCAGAAACACCGTAACCCGGCAATTCCCGAACATCGGATACCGCCTGTTGGTCGATTGCTTTTCCATAGGCTCGCTGCAGTGAATGGGAAATTGGATGGGTGGAAAACCCTTCTGCAAACGCGGCATATTGCAGCAATGCTTCCGGAGGCATAGAAACCGGCCGGATAGCCTGCACGGCAAAAGAACCCTTCGTAAGGGTGCCGGTTTTGTCAAAGACGGCGATTTCTGTGCGGGCCAGCGCTTCCAGATAATTGCTCCCTTTGACGAGAATGCCATTTTTGGATGCGCCGCCAATGCCGCCGAAAAAGCTCAAAGGCACTGAGATGACAAGCGCGCAGGGACAGGATACAACAAGAAAACTGAGCGCACGGTAAAGCCAGACGGAAAACGCGGCGCCGGGGAGGAAGAGCGGGGGAAGAATTGCCAAAGCAGCGGCAGAAAACACGACAATCGGCGTATATATTGCCGCAAATCTTGTAATAAAGTTTTCAAAGCGAGATTTTTTGCTGGATGCATGTTCTACCAAATCTAAAATTTTGCTGACAGTAGAGGCCGAAAATTCCCTGGATACTTCGATTTCCAAGAGTCCGTTCAGATTAATGCAGCCGCTGAGGGCCTCGCTGCCGGGCTGCAACGCTGCGGGAATGGATTCTCCGGTCAGTGCAGAGGTGTCTACTGTGGAGGAACCGCTTTTCACAATGCCGTCCAAAGGGATTTTCTCGCCGGGGCGTACCACAATGACATCGCCGACTTGCACGGATTCCGGTTCGACCTGCTGAATGGCATCGCCGCGTTTTAAATTTGCGTAGTCTGGACGAATGTTCATCAACTCTGCAATGGAATGTCTGGACTTGGAGACCGCGTAACTCTGAAACAGTTCACCGACCTGATAAAAGAGCATGACGGCCACGGCTTCCGGATATTCTCCAATAAAAAAAGCGCCGATCGTGGCAACCGTCATCAGAAAATTTTCATCAAAAATTTTGCCGTGGGTAATATTCCGGGCGGCTTTGTACAATACATTGCCGCCGGCAATCAAATAGCCGGCAATAAACAAGGCAAAAGCGATGGGTTTATGCGCCGAAAAAAGAAGCGCTGTCAGCAGCAAAATTGCGCCGAAAATAATCTGATGCAATCGTTTGTTCTGTTTGTTCATAAAAACACTACCTTTCACAGCGGAATAAAGGGGAGAAAAAATATACGATACGGTGAAACCAGGGCGTCGTCCGATACTGCTTCGGCAACACAACGGGATGCTAAAGCTCTTTTACCGCAACATCGGGATCCTGCTGCACTACCGCTTTTTTGATTTTGGGGAAAAGGACCGGGAAAAGGGCTTCCTCTGCGTCTACTTCCATCTTAGCGGTTAGAAAGTTAACGGAAGCAGACTGAATGCCGTCGATCGCAGAAACAGCCCGCTCGATGTTAGCGGCACAGTGCGCGCAGTCCAGATTTTCCAGCATAAATGTTTTTTTCATATGGAATCCTCCTTATAATTGAACAATTGCTCAACTGTTTGAGTTTATTATAATTGATTAGTCGTTCAATTGTCAATAGTTTTTTTAAAAAAATTGAAATCAGGGGAAAAATAAAATTTTAAATTGACATGAGAGAAAACAAAAGATATCAGAAGAATAAGAGAGAAAACAGGAGATTTAAAAGTTATAAATTAAAATCATTAAAAATGCTGTTGACATGACAAAATTTATATGATATAACATAAAAGGCCTGTTTTCTGGCTGAAAATCGGTAATTAAAAATTCAAATAAAATCGGAGGTTTCAATTATGTCCACTTTTATGGCGAACGCTCAGAATATTGACCGTAAGTGGTATGTGATCGATGCTGCTGACAAGCCGTTGGGCCGCACAGCTGCAAAGGTTGCAAGTATTCTTCGCGGCAAGAATAAGCCGGAGTTTACCCCACATGTGGATTGCGGCGACTATGTGATCGTGATTAATGCTGCAAAGGCAGTGCTCACCGGCAACAAGCTGACCGATAAGTATTATCGCAGGCATTCCGGCTGGGTTGGCGGTCTGAAAGAAGTACAGTACAAGAAAATTATGGATGAAAAGCCGGAATTTGCTATGCTTACCGCGGTAAAGGGAATGCTTCCCAAAAATTCCATTGGCAGAAAATCCGCGACTCGGTTGAAGGTATATGCCGGCGCAAATCACAACCAGGAAGCGCAGCAGCCTATCGCGCTGGACTAATTCTTACAAGGAGGAAATGTTAGATGTATACACCAAAGAAAGCATATTTCTATGGAACAGGTAGAAGAAAGTCCTCTGTTGCAAGAGTTCGTCTTTTCCCGAACGGTTCCGGAAACATCACCATCAATGGCAGAACCATTGACAACTATTTTGGTTTGGAAACCCTGAAACTGATTGTCCGTCAGCCGCTGGAGGCTACAAAGACCGTCGGCAAGTTTGATATTGACTGTACGGTTGTCGGCGGTGGTTTCACCGGACAGGCGGGCGCAATCCGCCATGGCCTTTCCAGAGCTCTTCTTCAGGCAAACGAAGCAGAATACAGACCGATCTTAAAGGCGGCGGGCTTCCTGACCCGTGACCCAAGAATGAAGGAAAGAAAGAAGTACGGTCTGAAGGCTGCACGTCGTGCACCGCAGTTCAGCAAGAGATAGTTGTTGCGATATGGGGACGGATATGGGCTCCCCAAGGGCACGTTCCGAATCTGTTCTATTGGCTGATCTATAAAAAAGAAAAGCGGCTGGGCTTGTTGTCTCAGCCGTTTTTTGTTGATTTCTGTCGTACAGAAGATCGTTTGTCTGATAGAGAACTTTTGTCCATCCGACAGGAAATACAGTGGCACTGCAGCAAGAAAAAGGATAGACTGCTACTGTTTTGCAAATGGATAACAGGGAAGATGTTTGTATACCGAAGGATGAGTGGAAGCGAAGGAGGTGTAAACCGGTGAAAGAAGTTTGTTCCGCTTTGGAAAAATTGGTTTCCTTTTATAAATTCCCCCTCCCGCTGCTTTCCGGTTATCTGCAAATGAAGGAAGAGGTTTTGTTGGAAGTCGCTGGCGGAAACTGGGATATGCTGCCGCAGGATGCAAAAAAGCGGCATGAGATAGAAGACAGAATTCTGTTTCTTGCGTGCATACCGGAGGGGCATCCGGACAGGCGGGTAAGCGCGTTTTTAAATGTTCTGCTTTCTTATCATCAGATCCCAGCCCAGGCGATTGCAGATATGGCTGGAGTTTCCAAAAAAACAATAGAAGATATGGCGCGGGATGGAAAGATTGTTTTGGAGGATAAGTATAAAATTGCAGCGACGGTTATGGCGCTTCGGTTCTTTTTAAAGGATATGGAGTCCGCATAAAAATAGTGGAATAAGACCGCGCGGATTCTGCTTTTGGCTGGAAATAGAAGGAAAGAGGGGCGAAAAAATGAAGATGCAGAGTTGGATTGCCGGAATCCTGGTGCTGCTTCTGATTTGCGGCTGTACAACCCAGGACCAGCAGACTATGCCGTCAATGGACCGTGACGGGTTGCAGAACAACCAGACTGTCACGGGACAGGAGACGCCGGGAGTGAAAAAGGAAGAACCCCCTTTGGCTCCGGCTGCAGAAAAAGCAGAGGAACTTCTGAAGAATATGACGCTGGAAGAAAAAGTAGGCCAAATGTTTCTTGCGCGCTGCCCGGAAAACAATGCGGCAGAAAAGGCAGAACGTTATGGTCTTGGAGGATATGTGTTGTTTGCCCGGGATTTTGAAGGGCAGACGCCGGAGGGGATTCGAACCAAACTGCAGTCCTATCAGGATGCCGTCGCCGTTCCAATGCTGATCAGTGTGGACGAAGAAGGTGGAACGGTGGTGCGGATATCCAGATACGATGCTTTCCGGGAGGAACGTTTTTTATCACCGCAGCAGTTGTATGCCAAGGGCGGCTTGGGTGCCGTCGCGGAAGATACCATTGAAAAAGCGGATTTTTTGAAAGCGTTAGGAATCAATGTGAACCTTGCGCCGGTTTGTGATGTTTCGCAGGAGGAAAAGGATTTTATTTATGAACGGGCGTTTGGACAAGATGCGGAAAATACGGCGGAATATGTTAAGACGGTCGTTGCGGCCATGCGGGAAAAAAAGATTGGCAGCGTGCTGAAGCATTTTCCGGGTTATGGAAACAATGTGGATACCCATACCGGAATTGCGGTTGATGGCAGGGCGTGGGAAACCCTGCAAAGCGCAGATCTTCTGCCTTTTGCGGCTGGGATAGAGGAAGGTGCAGACGCTGTGCTGGTGTCGCATAATATCGTTCGCTGCCTGGACGAAGAAAATCCCGCTTCGCTGTCGGTGAATGTTCATAATCTGCTGCGGTATACAATGGGATTTGAGGGCGTGATTATGACCGACGATTTGTCAATGGAAGCAATTCGGCAGTTCGCCGGAGATCAGGAAGCTGCGGTGGCCGCGGTACTTGCAGGAAACGATATGCTGTGTTGTACAGACTTTGAAATTCAGATCCCGGCGGTTATAAAAGCGGTTGAAAACGGAATTTTGAAAGAAGAATTTATTGACGATGCCGTGCGGCGTATCTTGCAGTGGAAAGCAGAACTTGGTATACTATCTCTGTAGAAACTTTCCGGAGGAATTGATGATGCAAAAAGAAAAATTGAAACGAATCGGTACAGTTATGATTGTGCTTGGTATTATATTGGCGATATTTGGATTTGGCCTGGTTGTTGTATATGGAGTTGGGGCGCGCCAGACGGGAATTGGTATGGAAGGAATCAAGGTGATTTTGCCATTGTCCGCTGTGCTGTTTATAGGGATTTTTTTGTTGGCGCTGGGAATTAATCTGCGAAGCAAATTGAATAAGATGTAACGTGAAAAAACGGATTAAACATGAAGAAAAACCATAGAATGTGCTGCGGCAGCGCCGCAGCAGGTCCAGCCGCCTATCGATCGGGGGAGTCGGGTAACGAATGCGAACGAAGAAATACCATGCTGTGTTATGGCAGCATGGTATTTTTGGATTTTATTAAGTTGTTTGCTGCAAATCGTTTGCCAAAACGCGGCAGCCTTTTCCTGCGTTCGCTGAGATAGATTCTAAAAATCCTACGATTTTTTGGAAGGGTATTCTTTTTTTGAAAGATAGCCATTGTTATACAGAAACATAAAAACTGCCATCAGACAGATAATACAGTATCCTAGAATACTGAGGCCGTCCGGTATTTGGGAAAAAAGGAAAAAGCCTAAAATGGCGGAAAAAATAATTTGGGAATAATCATACACCGAAATTTCTTTTGCTGGTGCGTATACATAGGCGGAAGTAATGGAAAACTGACCACCTGCGGCCGCCGCGCCGGCACAGAGCAGCATCACAAGCTGATATAGGGTCATAGGATGATACTGAAACAGCAGAAACGGCAAAGTGACGAGGCAGGAAAACCCGGAGAAAAAGAAAACAATAAACGCTTTGTTTTCCCCGCGGTTGCCCAACATACGCACATAGGTGTAAGCAAGCCCAGCGCCGATGCCGCCCAAAAGACCAATGGCCGAGGGGAACAGATCGGCATTTGCAAACGTGGGCTTGATAATCAGCAGGCTTCCCAAAAAAGCGCCGGCAACGGCCGCCATCTGCCAAAATTTCATCCGTTCTTTCAATAAAAAGAATGAAAAGAGAATTGCGAAAAAGGGGGACATTTTGTTGAGCATGGAAGCATCGGACAAAACCAAGTGGTCCACCGCGTAGAAATTGCAAAGGATGCCAATGGTTCCCGCAATGGATCGCATCAGCAGATACGGTAAGTTGCTTGTTTGAAAATGGAACGTATGGCGTTCTTTCCAGAGCAGCGCCGCGGCAAACAGAAATGCGATAAAATTGCGAAAAAAACTTTTTTGAATGGAAGGAAGATCGCCGGACAGCCGTACAAACGCATTCATAAACGTAAAGCATACGGCGGCCAAAATGATGCAGAAAATTCCTTTGTATTTTGTGGTGTTGGATGCCATGCTGCCAAAACGCCTCCAATTCTTTTGGTACCATATTAGTGTAGCATGATATCCCGGTATGTCAATAAAAAACTGCGGTGCTGCCGGAACAAAGCGTTCTTGGCAAAAGTCAGTGCAAATACCGCCGGGGGATGATTACTCCTGGATTAGATATTTCATCCAGTGAAAGCGGTTGGTTTTCACAAAAGCTACGATGCATTTTATAAATTGATCCGATTTTGTCAAGAAAAATACCAAGGCTGGAGATAAATCCCACACAAAAGCACCAAGCAGGGCAATGGGGATGGCATATCCCCAGCACAGTACAAGATCCATAATTAACACAAATTTTGTATCGCCTCCGCCTCGCACAATGCCGCAGTTGCATGGCATCTGATAGGCGGATGCAAAATAAGAGGCTGCCAAAATTAGAATAAACTTTCGTGTCAGCGCCAGAGACTCCGGAGAAATTTCGGAATAAAGAGCGAGCATTGGATCGCAGAGCGCAAACATTAAAATGCCGCCGGCCGCGCCGATGAAAAGAAAGAGAATCTGAAATGTTTTTACATATTCCCGCAATTTGTCCGTAAGTCCGGCCCCAATGGTTTTTCCGATGATAATAGAGGTAGAAGTGGCCGTACATTCTGTAAAAACAAAAATCATTTGATAAAGGGCATTGGAAATGCTGTTGGCTGTAATTGCCTGATTACCGAGATGCCCCAAAATACCGGTATGTACGGCGCAGAAGATACCCCACAACCCATTGGAAAGAAAGACCGGATAGGTAGTTTTGATATAGTCTTTCAGCATAGTTTGGTTCAGATGGAACCGGTGCTTAAAGTAGCAAAGGCGTTTGTCAAAAAAGATGGAAAAGATAAGGGCAATGCAAAGTTCCACCGTCCGTGCGATCAGGGTTGCCGCCGCCGCTCCCTCCGTCCCCAGACGCGGCGCGCCGAAGTTGCCAAAGATTAGCAAATAATTTAAAAAACCGTTTGTCCCTAATGTGACGGCGGACGCAATAGTGCCGATGACGACAACTTCCACACTGCGCAAAGCAGCAAAAATCGTGTTGGAAAGAGCGAACGCAAAATAGGAAAATCGGATAATGCCCAGATACTTGATGCCCTCTTCAATATATGTCGGATCATCGGTAAACAAAGCCATCAGTTGTTCCGGAATGAGACTGACCACAATGAAAAAGAGGACTGCGGAAAGAAGGCAGATGAAAATACCAATGCTGGCGGCGTCTCGGCAGCGATCCATTTCTTGTGTAGTACTTTTCGTCTGACCCAGCGCCTTTTGCTTTCCCCAATATTGCGAGGAGAAAAGAACGACGCCGATGCCTATGGCAGAAATAATATTTTGATAGATAAATTGTATCTGGTTTGCGATAGAAACGCCGGAAAGGGCGGCTTCCGAAAAATCGCCCAGCATAACATTGTCCAGCAGCCCCACACTCAGAACAATCAGATTTTGCAGGGAAAGCAAAATCATGATTTTAAAGAAAGATGTATAAAAAGACTTGTCCCGGGTCATACTCTCACCGCCTTTTTGCGATATCAGTCGTATTATAGCATTTAAGGGATGCATTGAGAATATGTTTTTTGGAAATTGCCGAAAACAGCAAGAAAATGTAAAAGTTTTATGACTTGACTTCATCTTTGAAACAAAGTATGATATGATAATGACGATAAAGGAAAGGTGGGTGCTGTGTGGGCATACGGACGGGAACAAAACAGATTGCAGCCAATAAAAAAGCATGGCATGATTACTTTATCGAGGACAAAATCGAAGCGGGAATCGAGTTGTTCGGCACAGAGGTGAAATCCATTCGACAGGGAATGATAGGGTTGAAGGATTCTTACTGCGTTTTTAAAAATGGGGAAGTGTTTATTAAAGGTATGCACATCAGCCCGTACGAAAAGGGGAACATTTTCAATCGGGATCCTTTGCGGGAAAAGAAGCTGCTTTTGCATAAAAAAGAGATTATGAATCTTTTTGGAAAGACAAGGCAGGATGGCTATTCACTGATTCCATTGTCAGTATATTTGAAAGGCTCCCGGGTAAAAATAGAGATCGGGCTGGCAAAAGGAAAGAAACTGTATGATAAACGAGCCTCCATTGCGAAAAAAGACGCGTCCCGCGAGATGGATCGGGCAATGAAAGAACGAAACAGATCATAATATGGGGATGTAACGGCTTCGACGGGGATATGGAAACCGGGGAAGCGGGCGGTGGTGAGGCGCCACCATAAAAGCTTCAATTGTTTATAAATTAAACAACAACAACAAAACTTTACTTGCTGCCTAATTAACGGCGGCCGTCCTGCCGGAGAGGACCGCGGCTCCGGACAGGGCGTCACTTAGCGGTGCACGTGAATACGCTAAGCTTTGCGCGTATCATGCATTATGAAGCTACCTAAGCTGTGTCCCTGTCATTTGGTGTGCAGCGGCGGGAATTTTTAAAAAATGACTACGCCCGTAGAAACCACGGTGGAAGAATCTTCGGACAGGGGTTCAACTCCCCTCATCTCCACCACGTCGGAGCAAGCAATATGCAGCTTGCTCCGACTTTTTTCAAATGGCAGAGCGCGCTCATTTCGCTGTTCCTCCTTTCCAAACCGAACCCGCTCCGCTGAGCTTCGGTTTCGTTTTGGGCACGGATCTGGGGCTGCCTCTTTTTGGTGAACGGGATTCAAAGCAGAACCAGACGGACAATTGGTGTTCGTCTGGTTCTTGTTCGTATCAGCCCTCATCTGCGTCAACAAATGCGCATCGGACGAGCATCCGCTTTTGCAGGCACCTTTGCCATAAAATATTGGCTTTTATAGGAAAAACGCCGTCTTAGATCAATGTCAGAGGCGGCGTTTTGTTATGCCCAAAATAAAGGTACGACTCGCTTCTAACGGAAAAGGTCTGACACTAAGAAGAAAAAATGGATGCCCAAAGGGCATCCACATACAAACTGAAACTTCAATCTTCAAACTTTTTATGACATTTAGGACATTCTTTAGGAAACGGTCGATATCCAGTAAGTGAATGCCCGCAATTAGGGCATCTCGCCATCACAAACTGGCATACAATCCCCGCAATGATAGCCAAAAATCCTATCAATATCCATAAATTCAGCGTATATTCCTGTGATGTCACTGCTCCTATAATTGCAAGTAGTGCTCCTATACCTATTACAATCCAGGAGAGTACCGAATTCTTTTTTGGATTCTGCTTTCCCATATATATTTCCTCCGTCAAACTCCAGTCTGCATGAACATTATAACAGCATATCAGATGACGATAAAGAAAATCTTCTTAGTAAAACTGATACCCAATAGCTGAAATGAGGTGATAACGCCCGGAAGCGGCTGCTCTGCTACTTCGGCAGGCATTGCAAGCGAAAACACTGAATGCCTGGAATCCGGTGAAGTTGGCAGAGAGCGGTCGTCAGGTGAATCAGTGGAATGTCATACATCAAAAGCGGCCAGCGGTGGATGGTGTCACTTATATGCCGTGAGTCTGCAAAACACCTATGGTCAGAACGTTCAAAAGGGCTGACGAACTTGCGAATGTACAGATCTGAATTTTGACCACATGGAAATGTATGGATACGGCTATGTAGTTGTTGCGAAAAAACTTTTTAATAACAACGGAATAAAAGGCAAGGCTGGAAAATTGAAATTATTTTCCAGCCTTACCTTTTAGCTTAATAGGGGGTTGCTAATTACGAATTCACAAACTGATGCAGAAAGCGATAAAACAGTGCGGCGGCTTCCGCGCGGCTCAGGTTATCCTGCGGGGCAAGTTTCCGGACATCGCGTCCTTGGATCAGTTCACAGCCGACGGCCCAGGACATAGCTTCCTCCGCCCACAAAGATACTTTGTCCGCATCGCTGAACGGAGACAGATTTCCACGCTCCTCGGTTGAAAAACCAGAGGCACAGGCGTAACGGTATAGCATCGTAGCCATCTGTTCGCGCGTAATCTGCAGCATAGGATGGGTGCCGTCAGAAAGTCCGCTATTTTGCACCCAGGTGCGCGGCGCGTCATACCAGGTTGTCTCACTTTCAGAACGGGGATCTCCGGCAATGCGGGACAGCGCCGTCCAGGCCATAGCACGGCTCATTGTATCGTTGGGTGCAAAATTACCGTTGCCGTCTCCGAACATCACCTGATGCTGGTATACATAACGCACAGCGTCATAGGCCCAGTGCTCTTGGGATACATCGGGGAAGGCCGGGCTTTGCCCGGTCAGCACAGCATAGCGCTGTTCCGCCGCTGACAGAAGGTCATAATTGCGTACTAGTTTTTGCTGTGCCGCCGTCAGACGATCGTAAGCGGAGCGAGCAGCCTTGATTGCTTCGCCGCTTTTTTCATCCACGGTGCCGATGGCGGCGATTTGCTGACTTACTGCGTCTGCTGCTTTTTGATCGGTGGAATTTGCGGCGCTCCAATTGTTGGAGCCAGGTTCACGCGTGTAGTCTGCTGTGAAAAATACGACGATTTCATCTTGGTCTTGCAAGCCTTGGGAGGACATATATTTGCTGGAAAGCTCTCCGTTGATCCGGTACATCCAGCCGGAATTTTTTCCTTCGTCAAATTCTGCCAGCGTTATGCCGCTGCCATTGGTGATGGACGCAATATAGCTGCCGCACCGGTTACTGGTGTAACCATGGCTGGTAAGCAGGTCAGAGAAGACGTCATAAACTGTAGTGCCCTCGGCGTAAGACAGATTGGACTCCTGAAAGCCAAATCCATTTCCACCGTCCAGTGTAAAGGAAATGGTTAGCTTTTTCTGCTCTGCTTTGGCGGCGTTTGCTGCCTGTTTTCGCAGAGTCTGGATGGCTTCGGTCGTTCCCTGTGCATAGTTCGTGCCGGTTACGACCAAAGAAGCGCAGACGGGCTGTTTATAGAGTTTTTGAAAATCTGTGTTTTCAGGATGTTTTTCAGCATATTTGCCCAAAGTTTCGCTGGAGAGGTAGCTTGTAATTGTGACAGCTTTGCTTTCTTCTGCGCGTGTAACAAGCAGGTTTTCATGCGAAATGACATCGTTGTTGCTGGAACGGAACAGACGCCAGATCTGTTGGTCATACCAATCGTCCAGTTCATCTGGAACGATACCGTGATTTTTTCGTTCCGGATGGCTGTAGACCCAGACAAGCTGGCCATCTTCTCCCAAATAGCATTCCTGGAAAGCCTGCAGGTCCGTTGTAATATTGTCTTCTTCGGAATTGGCGTTTTTAATGCCGTCAAAATAATGCGTCTTAACCTGTTCCAGCAAGGAAATTTCATTGTCGATTTCAAGCTGGGTCAAGGGCTGTACCGTGACGGTGATTTCTTGAGAGGCCAGGACATCCAGTGCAGCGAGGTCTTCCTGCCGCTGCGGGCCATTGGGACGGTCGAGAATTTGGATAGTCAGCGTAACGGTCTTGGCAGCTTCGCCGGGCAAAGGACGATAAACGTCCACACGGGCAGCGTTGGGGGTATCTGGGGCAGCAATGGTATCTTCATCACTGCTGCTGATGACGACGGGCGTGTATTTGCCGTCAATCTTCATGGTACGGGTTGTGGGGAACAGGATATCGTTTATAACCCAATCCCTGTCCAGAGCTTCGCCGGTTACAGCGTCAGTCAGACCAGGTACAGCCAGTGCGGCGTCAAGCTTTTCCTGATAGGATATGCTGGTGCCGGTATTTCCGGGGACAGCGCAGTCAAATTCCCGGGTAGCTGTCACTCCGCTTACGCTGTTGCATTGCAGGGTTGCAGTCAGCACCACCGCGGTGCTTTCCTGGGAGAGAATGGTGACCGGATATGGCGAATTGTAGGAGGCTGCCGCACCCACTTTTAGTATCGTGGCGTCGGAAGACTCCCAGATAACCTTTGCCCAGCTTTTTCCATCTACGATTTGTGGAAGGGTCATGCCAGTTTCTGCTGTTTCCGGAATTCGAAGGGTATCGGCTGCCGCGTCCAGTTCTGTTTGCACCTTGCCAAGATCCCAATTAAGGCTGGTATACCATTCTTTTTCAACGGTAACCCCATACTTGGAAAGAAGGAAGGTGGTATAGAAATAACCGCCGCTTCCAGTCATGCCGGGGTTAAAATAATAGTGGATAGCGCCATCTTTGCCAATGCCGCAGTAATTATTGGTGTCAGAAACGGCCTCTTTTACAGAAACAGTAATGCCTTCGTAGCCGGCAGACAGGAGTTTCTGTTCCATGGCAGTGACGGCGTTGCTGTCTATGCCGTAAACAGGCTTAAAATTACCGGTTAATGCATTCGCTGCGGCGTTCAATTCCGCTTCAGCTTCCGTTGTCTCCGCAGAATAGATGGTCAGGATATAGTCCCGTGTTTCTGTGGAATTGTCAGAGGTGTCTGTCACGACAGCAGTCAGTGTTACAGTGGTCGAGCCATGCTCTGGCAGCGCCACCACGTTAAGTTCCTCTGTGATATAAGCAGCCGCACTGCTGGTATATTGTACGGTATAGCCTTCGCCAGAAGTGGGCAGACCGAGTGCACCGACGGAGCGAACGATATTTTCAGCAGGCAGTTTGGCGGCAATGGCCTCAAACGCTTTTCCAAACACAGTCTGTTCCCAAATGGCATAAA
This sequence comes from uncultured Eubacteriales bacterium, assembly GCA_934395135.1. GTDB lineage: Bacteria > Bacillota > Clostridia > Oscillospirales > Butyricicoccaceae > CAKRRK01. The sequence goes on from CAKRRK010000003.1 coordinate 102,298, forward strand.
GGTTATAGGACTCTCCGTCTTCGCTGTCCCACGAATCGTATTCGCGGTGGATTGTTGCTCCATCCGCATATTTCACCGTGGATCCGTAGGAACTTTCCGCCCAGCCCTTAAACCGATAACCATCTCTGGCGTAAGTACAGGCTGGCAGAGTAAAATCCACTCCAAACTCTACTGGAGTGTCCGCCATTGTACCTGTAACAGAGTCTTTATCACTGTACTTAACGTTGAATTTGACAACATACTGATAGTTTCGCCACACGGCGATCAGTGTAACCTCATCGCCGGTGAACACGGTATCTGCCGTGACCTTTTCCGTAGGCTTTCCATCCGATACGATATACCACCCATCCAGCGCCTTGTCTTCGGGGTAATTATACGAGGACAAATACGGGAGGCTGGAAAATACTTTGTCATAGGATACGGTTTTGTCATATATCGTGCCGTTATAGCCGTTTCCATCAAAGTGGACGATGATGCCCTTTTCCCAATGGGCATACATGGTCGTTCCATTTTTGGCATCTTCTGCGGTAAAGCCATACTGTGGCTCAGTTGTACCGATCTCGCTTCCGCCCTCTGCCGCGGTAAACCAGCCTTTGAAAATATAGCCAGTACGCGTGGGCGTGGGAAGAGAACGGAAGTCGGCGCCGCCGGTAGACTCGTTATAGACGTAATTGTAGTTTTTCCCCACCACGCCGGTGCGGGTGTAGTTCTCGCCGCCTGCATAATTCAGGTCAATGGTCACCTGGACAGGCAGGCCCGCCCAAGCGGCGTAATAGTCAACGACAGCCCCCTCTGTGCTGGTCAGATTTTTTACTGTTTTCCCTGCGGCGTCACCGCTGCTTGCGCTGGCATATGTGCCCCAGCCGTTGAACTGATATCCGGCCCGCGTGAAACCACAGGTCGGCAGGGTGATATCCTGGTCATATTGGGCCGAAATCTCCTCCACGGTTCCCTCGCCGCCGTTGGCGTGAAAACGGATAGTATAGGAAATGGGCGTCCACTTTGCGGTGTAGGTGACAGGGGCGGAAATCACAGTTTCCGCCGTAAGCTGTGTGTCGCCGTGGAACCAGCCGCCAAAAACATAGCCCTTTAAGGTCGGGTCTGTGGGGATGTTGCCAGCGCCGATGGCATAGTTCTGGGCCACGTCCACCGTGCTCGTGACGCCGTTGTTGTCAAAGGTCACTGTGTAGGCGTCCGCCCAAACTGCGTAAAGATCTATATTCGCTTCCAACGCGATGGCCGCGCCGTCGGCATAGGCGACCTCTGTGGATTCCGCGCCGCTGGCCCAGCCGGCAAACACCTTGCCAGCTTCAGCAAAGGTATTTTCTTTCAGCGTACCGCTGCCGCCGTAAATGTTCTGGGTGTAGGCGTCGCTGCCGTTATGAAAGGTGACCGTCAGCGGCGTGCCGCAGGAGAAGCTGCGGAGATAGACGCAGTCGTCTCCCTTGTCACCATAACTATCTTTTGTATACTGAACGGTCAGTTTATCCCCCGTTTTTGCCTCTCTGGTAACGCCTGTCCAGTCGATTTCTCCGCTCACCGCATCGGCAATCGTCTCGCTTCCCAGGGTAATGGTGCATTTGTCATACTTTGCCTCGGACGAAACCTTGTACTCAAATGAGACCGCCGTATCCGCTGTAAAGGTCAGCGTCAGGGTGCTGGTTGAATACGCCTTGCCCTTGCTTCCGGACTTGACTTGATCCCCATCTACAACCCAGGCAGTGGTGCCCGTGCCGCCGTCTGCCGTCAGAGGCATCCCTGCAAAATAATCGCGGATTGTCGTATCCGCTGCCAGCGCGGCAGCGGGGAATAGTGAGAAAGCCAGCACGAACGCAAGTGCCAGCGACAGCCATCGTTTTTTCATTGTAATCGCTCCTTAAAATAAAAAGTCTGTCCTCCTGCCGGAGCACAGACAAACACACTGTGCTGTAAAATCAAACAGCCCAGTGCATGCACTCTCCGGTTCCGGCGGAAAGGCTTTCAGCTCTCAGGTAATCTGACTTATCCATAGCGGATGAAACCGCATAGCATCACAGTGACCGACTCGCGGGGCATTTCACCCCGTTCCCCCTGCCGCCCGCAGCGGCGAGAGCTGTGTACCTATAAAATTAATTTCATCTTACCAGAAAGCGAATATCTTGTAAAGAGCATATTTTTATGGCGGTGCTGCAGGAAAGGCGTCAGAATTAAAGGCCGGCAGCTGCCGGCTGGAAGGACGCACCATGAAATTTAACGATTGGAAGAACTTAATAAAGCCGCTTCAGCCTCCGGAGAAATAATTCGGAGAAGCGGCACATCCAAAGTATCGGCGATGCGAACAAGGGCATAGATGGTAGGGTTTGCAGTACCATGTTCGATGGAACGAAGGTAGGAAACACTCATATCCGAATCCAGCGCCAGCCGTTCCTGCGAAATTCTCTTTTCTTTTCGCAAAAGTATAATGTTTTTACCAATTTCGACCTGAATTGACATAAAATCCCTCCCCAGCGAATAGAATAGGGAAGTTTTTTTATCAGCACCAGACGATATAAAGGCGATTTCAGTTATTTTCCCGGGAAAGCCCTGTTAACAGCAAAAAAACGACAGATAATGCTTAAAAACAGACATAAAAATAGGAATCACAGCGCAAAAACATGCGCTATGATTCCTACTCCATATGATTTAGTAAGATAGTAATAGGATAGGAAATACGATGTGGAAAAACCATTGCCGCAATAGAAACGGAAGAGGACAACAGAGCTTCAAGGAGATATTTGAGACAGCAGGCACTGCATTTCAAGTACGCCCTTTTCCTGCGAATGCAGGATGGAATGCAGAATGGGCACAAGTTCCGGACACAGAGGGTAGCGCAGGGCATGCATAGACATATGGATGGCTCCTTTGTGATGCGGCAGCATTTCACGTATAAAGTCCGCATCAATGCAGTTGTCTGCACAGGCAGAAGACATTTCAGAAAACATAGTCTGCAGGATACGCGCGTTTTCCATTCGGTAGGTATGCAGCTGTTGGGAAGAATTGGAAACTTCCTGGCAGGTATCCAGCGCTTTCAGCATATTCTCAATGCTTTTGGACTGGGATACGATGATGTTCAGCGCAATGGTTTGCAGCGGGATATTGATCGTATATGCCAGCAAATTTTGGGACATTTCGATAGCCGCCTGATGATGGGGAAGCATCTGCACAATAAAATTGCCGGAAATGCTGCTGCGAAAAGGTGCATGGGACATTCTGTAAATCATTGTATGCAAAATACAGTGGTATTTTTTTAGATAGTCTTGGGTGTTCCGACGGAAGGAGTTACAGTTTCTCATTTCTTCGCCTCCTTATCAATTTATTTTATGAGGCTATTTGATTTTCGGTACCATCGCAGTGCTTCCAGGCGGCGGGAGAGAAGCCGCGGAAAATCGAACTTGGACTTTGCAGATGCCATCTGCAAACATTGACATTCCGGCATCCGGTAGTATAATGTAACTGTTTGGGATTTCCCGGCAGAAAGGAAGCAAAAAATGAAGCGACAAGTATGCGCCGTAATTCTGCGGCTGATATATCGTGTGTTAAATGTATTGTATAAGTATGATAGCCGGGTGAAGAAAGAAATTGATCGGTATGAACCGGGATATACCTTGAAACTGGCGGCAGGAATGAAACCGAACGCTCCGGCGCTTGCTGTACAGGCAACGGGGAACGGGATCCGCAGAATTGATCCGAAGACCGTCTGCGACATTGAAATTACGATGAAGAATATGGAGGTTTCTTTTTTGATCTTTACCGGGAGAATGGGCATTGCGACAGCCTATGCGCAACATCGGTTTTATGTGCGGGGAAATACCAATGAAGTGATGTATCTGTTGCGCTGCATTGAAATTCTAGAAGCCTACCTGTTCCCGCGGGTTATGACAAAGCGCATTATGAAAGAGGTTCCGGAAAAACAGCGCACCTCGCTTGCAATCTATTCCCACACCGTTTTGGGCGTATAGGAGGATCTCAGATGTTACCAGCCTATTATGAATTCCAAAGCAAAGTAAAAGTTCTCTCCGGGGAATTTGCCCTGGAAAATATTCCCTATGAACTGCGCGCATTTGGCGTTTCTCATCCGCTTCTGGTGTCGGATCACACATTGGAGAAACTGGGAATTTTAAAGATCGTACAAAAGGCAATGGACGGTGTCTCCATTGGCGGAGTCTTTCTCGATGTTCCGCCGGACAGCGGCACCAGCGTGATCCAACGGGGCGTACAGCAGTATCGGGATAAAAACTGTGATAGCATCATCGCGGTCGGCGGCGGCAGTGTATTGGATACGGCCAAAGGAATTTCCATGCTCATCCGACAGCAAAAAGACAACATGCTGGAAATTATGGGCAGCGAGGAAATGGTGCGGGGGAGACCGGTACCGTTTTTTGCGGTGCCCACAACGGCCGGCACTGGCAGCGAAGCGACCGGCATTGCTGTGATTTCCCACCCGGAAAAGGATGTAAAAATGGAGTTTGTGTCCGGTGAATTTATGCCGGATGTTGCGATTTTGGATGTGCGGATGACGGAAAGCCTGCCGCCGAAAATTACGGTAAGCACAGGAATGGACGCATTGTGCCATGCGATGGAAGCTTTTACATGCACACAAAAAAATCCACTGAGCGACGCATATGCCGCCGCAGCAATCGAGCTGATTGCAACGTATCTTCCCCGAGCCTGCGCCGACGGAAAGGATGCTGCAGCGAGGCTTGCTATGGCAAACGCCAGCTTGATGGCCGGCATCGCTTTTTCCAACAGCATGGTCGGTGCGGTGCATGCCATAGGCCACGCCTTGGGAGCGGTCTGTCATGTCGCCCATGCAGAGGCAATGACGATCTTAATGCCGTATGTGATGGAGTATAATATGGACCGTATGCGCGGGGTGTATGAAAAGCTGCTTCTCATTCTGGCGGGGCCGGAGGACTATGTAAAAACGCCGGAGGGAGAACGGGCACAGGCATCGGTTTCCTATATTCGGGATATGGCAGAAAATTTCCACCGGCAGTATGGTCTGCCCGCCTGTCTGCGGGATACGGGAAAGGTTGCACGGGATCAGTTTCCGCTGATTGCGGACAAAGCGATTAACGACGGCGCCATATTGACAAATCCAAAAGCGATGGATGCAGCGGATGTGATTTCTGTGCTGGAACGAGCATTTTAGGAGGAAAATATGGGATTTTCTGAGCAAATTGCCCGGCAAAGGGCATTTTTTCAAACGGGTGTAACCAAGGATACGGATTACCGTCTACAGGCGCTGGATATGCTGGAACAGCAGATTACAGCGCATGAAAAAGAAATATACCAAGCTCTTCAGGCGGATCTTGGCAAGTCGGAGCCGGAAGCGTTTATGAGCGAGGTGGGAATGACCTTGTCAGAACTGCGCTATATGAAAAGGCATCTGCGCCGGTTTGCCCGGCGGAAAAAGGCGCCGATGCCTCTGGCGCATTTCCCGTCAAAGGCCTTTGTGCAGCCGGAACCATACGGTACCGTACTCATTATGAGTCCCTGGAATTATCCGTTCCTTCTGACGATGGAGCCGCTGATTGACGCGATGGCCGCAGGCAACACCGCTGTGGTCAAGCCAAGCGCTTACTCGCCCAATACAAGCCGGGTGATGGCAAAGCTGATCAGCGAAGTGTTTCAGGAAGAATATATTACAATGATCCTGGGCGGCAGGGATACCAACGCGGATCTGCTGGAACACGCATTTGATTACATCTTTTTTACCGGCGGAAAAACTGTGGGGCGGCTGGTGATGGAAAAGGCGGCAAAGCATTTAACGCCGGTCACGCTGGAACTCGGCGGAAAGAGTCCATGCGTTGTAGACCGTACCGCGGATCTAAAATTGGCGGCCAGAAGAATTGTCTGGGGAAAATTTTTAAACCTGGGACAGACATGCGTCGCGCCGGATTATCTGCTGGTGGAGGAAACTGTACGGCAGGAGCTTTTGGCGCATCTGCAGTCGGAAATTTTTCGGCAATTTGGCCAGACACCGCTGGAAAACAGCAGCTATGGAAAAATTGTCAATGAAAAACATTTGCAGCGGCTGGAACATCTGTTAAAGGGGGAAACCGTTGTCTGCGGCGGTCAAATCGATCCGGCTTCACGGCGCCTTGCTCCCACTGTGCTGGATCATATCACTCTGCAAAGTCCGATTATGCAGGAAGAAGTTTTTGGCCCGATTCTGCCGGTGCTTACGTTTGCCAACGTGGACGATGCTGTGGACATCATCCGCCAGAATGGGACGCCTTTGGCGCTTTATCTCTTCACTGCGGAAGAATGCGTGAAACAGAAACTGCTGCGGGATGTTTCGTTTGGCGGAGGATGCATCAATGATACAATCATCCATTTGGCGGCAAGCAGCCTGCCGTTTGGCGGGGTAGGGCAAAGCGGTATGGGAAGCTACCACGGAAAGGCGGGGTTTGATACGTTCACCCACTATAAAGCGATTGTGGAAAAGAAAAAACTGGATTTGCCAATGCGCTATCCGCCATACAGCGAAAAACATTATAAGGCACTGCGTTTCTTTATCCGATAGGCCGAAAGATATCTTTCATAAGTAAAATTGCTTGCAAATAGAAAAAATAACGAAAAATTACGTTAAACAGTAAAAATTCTTGAGAAAATAGCCGCAGAGCAGCATGCTCTGCGGCTATTTTTCGGCTGAAAATCCATAGCGATAGAAAGCTTCCGTTCACAGCAATGGATGTTGCGCTCTGGCTTTTAAGCGATTCCAGCGGGAATCCACCTCGGCCTGGAAAGCTGCGGCGGTTTCTTTATAATCCGGCGTTGCCAAATGGCTGGTACGTCCCATCATAGCAAGCCAGTCTGTTACCGGGATTTTCTTGCCATTCTCCTCTGGATCATAATTGATGGAGGTAATACCCTGTTCTATTTCAAATAGCGGGAAATAACAGCAGTCCACGCTGGCAGCAATTACCCGTCGTTCCGTATTGGGGCGATCTCCCCAATTCAAAGGACATGCGGAAAGTGCTTTTAGGTATGATACGGAGTGGTGTTTTGCGTAATACTGTGCTTTGGCGGCCTTTTTGATAAAATCCGAAGGATTGGATTCCGCCACGGTTGCCACATAGGAAATGCCGGTGGCGGCAAACAGCATGGGGGTATCTTTGTGAAAAAATGATTTGCCATTCTGTGTTTTGCCCAGATGCGAGGTAGAACTTTTTGCGCCGAAGGGCGTGGAATAGGAAAGCTGATAGCCGGTGTTCATATAACCGCCATTGTCATACTCCAGAAGGATAAAATGACTGCCGCGCAAAGCGGCCCCAAGTGCCGAGCCAAGGCCAATGTCCATACCGCCGTCACCGCTGACCATTACAAAAGTGATTTCTCCCTCTGGCAGTTCGCCGCGCCTTTGCCGCTGGTGATACATTTCCACAAGGCCGGACAGCGTGGCAGCACCATTTTGAAACAGGTTATGCACATAAGGGACTTTAAACGATGTTTTGGGGTAACCGGTCGTCACGACCATGCCGCATCCGGTTTGAAAGAGCAGTACAACATTGCCTTCTATGCCGCGCAAAAGCAGATTGACATTGACCGGAATACCGCAGCCGGGACAGGCGCTGTGACCAGGCGCAAGCCGCTTTGGCATCTTTGTGGTATCGGACACAAGACCGCCGTGAACAAGGAGTTTATGCTTTCCAGGCACTGGCTCACAAACTGTAAGGCCAGGGGATGCCGCAGGACCTGTGACCGGCTGAAACAGTTGTTCCGGCTGATACTCACTGTCGCCTGGATATACTCCGGCATAGGAAAAAGCCGGAGCGTCTGGATTCAGACACTCATAGTACATTGCGACGGCGTCTTCCGTATAGAAATCCTGCCCGCCCAGGCCATATACTCTGGACAGTACCGTTGCAGCACTGCCGGTTTGCTGCAGAGCGGCTCGCACTTCCAGCGATAAATTTCCACCGCCGGCGCCATAACTGTCTTGCCGGTCGCCAACTAAGATGGTGTGTGCGGAACTGCACAAACGGGCCAGTTCTTTGCCGGGAAAAGGCCGAAGGGTGTGCAGGGTGACAACACCGCATTTTATGCCTTGCTTGCGCATAAAGTCGGCGGCGTCTTTGGCAGTGTGAAAGCTGGACCCAAGGAGCAGTAAAAGGATGTCTGCATCGTCGGCTAAATAGCCCTCTACAGCGGCGTAAGACCTGCCGGAAAGATCTTTATAGTCCGAAAAGATTGCCGGGATTGCCGTGCGGGCCTGTTCCATAGCCAAATGCAGCTGGTATTTGTTGTTTAATGTATCCGGTTCGTTCATATAAGAACCTATGGTGACTGGGTGCTCTGGATCAAGCGCGGTGCAGCGCGGACGATAAGCGCCGAGGAATTTTTGCACATCAGCATCATGTTGCAGTACACTGCATTTTCGTTTTTGATGGCTGGTAAAGAAGCCATCGAATGCGATGATGACAGGAAGGGAGACCGCCTCTGCGATTTTTAATCCGCAAAGGTTAAAATCATATACTTCCTGCGGAGTGTTGGCGTATAAAATAATCCATCCGGTATTCAGACAATACATAATATCGCTGTGATCGCCTTTGATGGACAAAGGACCGGAAACCGTGCGGCAGGCGACATTCATCACCATAGGCATTCGGGTGCCGGATTGGACGGGAAGCTGTTCTAACGTATATAGTAAGCCGTTGGCGGAGGTCGCGTTAAATACCCGGCCTCCGCCTGCCGCCGCACCATAACAGATGCCGGCGGCACTGTGTTCTCCCTCTGCTGCCAGCATAGAAATGGTATGCAGGCCTTCTGCTTTCATTTTATCCAGAGTCTCAGCAATCTGAGTAGATGGTGTAATCGGATAATAGCCCATCACATGATAATTGATTTGTTTGGCGGCGTAAGATGCCAGTTCATTTCCGCTTTGGAACACAATTTTCTGCTCTATCATTATCGTGCACCTCCCTCTGCAATATGGCGGACTGTATCAAAAGAATCGCTGGTGATCCAGCCGTTTGGACCGGTATCTTCATACTCCAATTGGGCCGGAAGCAAATCCTGGTTTCGCATAAAATATGCAGGACGAGGGTGTTCCCGCTCCCGAGCAGCGACCAGTGCGTTTGCAGGGCATACATTGACACAGCGCAGACAACCTTTGCAGTGATAGTAATCAAGACCAACGTTTAAATAGGCTGGCGCCCCATTGTATTTTCCTGGAGCAAATTGAAAGACCATATCCGGACAGGTTGTATCGCACAAACCGCACCCGATACACTTGTCACGGATAAGAAGGGGAATCCAGCCTTCCCGGGAGGGAGAAAGGTCGTTTGTGACCGTGCTGCCGATGTGCGGATTTGCGCCGCCTTTCGGCGCGTTTCTATAGCCCCATTTATCCTGCGGCTCCTGATAAGGAACAAAAGGGTAACGCCCGTCATCTGCAAAAAATTCACTGGTGCAATCTGTCCAGCCCCGCCGAACGCCAGCGAGGTTTTGCTCCAGCATAGCAGGGTAACGCCTGCCGATGGATTTTTTTACCAGCGCTTCACAAAACTCTATGGGGATAAAGCCGGCGGCTTTTACAATGGCGCCAAGCATAATCATATTGACGCGGGATTTGCATTCCAAAGAAATTTTTTGTGCGTCAACGCAGCAAACAGTGCCGGCGCAGAGCCTTAATTTATCCCGCAGACTGGCAGGGGAGAGACTGGTATTTACAATGATTGTGCTTTGTGCAGTAACACCGGCGATGACACTGCTCTTTCCGGCAAGCGCTTCATGAAACAAACCAAGAAGATGCGGGGCAGCGATAGGGCTGCTCTGCCGCAATTCACAACCAGGTTCACACCAGCGAATATAGCTTTTTACAGCGGAGCCACGCTTTTCGGAACCATAGCTGGAGAACGATGAGGCGTCAAATCCCAAAAATACTGCGCCTAATTCGCCCAACAGTTTGCAGCAAAGATTTGCCCCCAGTCCGCCAATGCTTTCCAGACGGATTTCATAATAGCCATTTTTATTCACAATGGGCAATTTGAATTGTTTTGCCATATATCCTCCTTTGCAGCAGTGATCGGATAAAACGATATTTACAGTATGTCCTTAAATAACAGGGAAATGCGGTATAAACCACAAAGAAGATGGGAAAAAATGAAGAATATAGAAAGATGAAGAAAAAAGATTGACAAAATAATGATAAAGGTATAATATAGTATCAATAACTATATAATATAATGGGAGGTTGATAAAGCGGGGAGGCAATATATCTTGTGCATTTGGAATACTTCTTGCATAGATAAGCGAAATATGTTATACTGGCAAAGTATTCTTTAAAAAAGGGGTGACGGAATTGTCTAGCGTTACCAAAAGGGCATTGGCAGCATCTTTGAAAAAATTTTTACACCAGACGACGATCGACAAGATTACCGTCACCGATATTGCCGCTGACTGTGGTGTGAATCGGCAGACTTTTTATTACCATTTTCAAGATATTTATGATCTGGGGCAGTATATGTTTATGGAAGAAATTCTAAAAACCCTGGGTGACACGACCTTGGATGATTGGGAAAAGGGCCTTGTAAAAATACTGAAATATTTGGAAGAAAACAAGGCGCTGGTGCTGAATACATACTATTCCTTTGACAAGGATTATTTGGAGGGATGGTTGTATACAGTTTTTTTTGAAATGTTTCTGCAAATCATCAATAAACATATGCTCGCTATGCTGATCTCCGAAGAAGACAAAGAATTTATTGTAAATTATAATAAATATGCGCTGACCGGGCTGATTTTGGACTGGGTAAAGCGGGGGATGAAGGATGATCCGAATGTCATGGTGGACAAATTGAGCAATTTGCTTGGAACATTCATTTCCGATGGATTATGATAATTTCAAAAATAAGAATTTTATATTATATATTTTTCTGAAATTATCAAGATTTCTTTGTGAAAATGAAACAATTTATACAATAAAATTGATTTGTAAAAAAAATAGACAGAATTGATATATTGTATATAGAAATATAATTGACAAGTTATTACAATAGAATCAGGAATTTATAATTGTTGAAGGAGAAATACTATGGGAATCATTGACTCACTTAAAGAAACCGGTGCCAGCATTGGTATTAATACGGTTTTAAATTATCTGGAAAAGGATCCGGAAAAGAATCTGCCCAAGATCGTTTCCTGGCTGAAGCGTTTTGACACCAAGGGAGATTATAAGGGCGTTTATGAGAAGTTGGACGAAATTGCCACCAATCCGGAAAACAACTGGTTTAAGTTTATTCAGCGGCTGTATGCGGAAGTGGATACCAATGTGTTCAAAACCATTTTCCGGAACTTTTTGTTGTATTCTGCCATCAAAGGCAACGATGTCGGCAAAAAGATTTCAGAAAAAGAAGACTGCAATATTCCCTGGGCGATTTTGCTGGATCCCACCAGCGCCTGCAATCTGCGCTGCACCGGTTGCTGGGCAGCGGAATATGGCTATCAGTTCAACCTAACCTATGATGAAATTGACAGCATCGTTACGCAGGGCAAGGAACTGGGCACTTACATGTATATATACACCGGCGGTGAACCGCTCATGCGCAAAAAAGATATTATCAAGTTGTGTGAAAAACACAATGATTGTGTGTTCCTTTGCTTTACAAACGGTACTCTTATTGACGAAGAATTTGCTCAGGATATGCTGCGGGTTCGCAACTTTGTTCCCTCCATCAGCATTGAGGGCTTTGAGGTGGAAACTGACTCTCGCCGTGGTGAAGGTACCTATCAGGCGATTGTTCATGCAATGGACATTTTAAAACGGAACAAACTCCCGTTTGGTATTTCCTGCTGCTATACCAAGTTTAACACGCAGACCATTGGCAGCGAGGCATATATTGACGACGTTATTAATAAGGGTGCGCTGTTTGCATGGTTCTTTACCTATATGCCGGTTGGCATGGATACTACGACCGATTTGATGGTAACGCCGGAACAGCGGGAATATATGTATTACCAGCTCCGCAGATTCCGTTCCACCAAGCCGCTGTTTACAATGGACTTCTGGAACGATGGTGAATTTGTAGGCGGGTGCATCGCCGGCGGCCGCCGCTATCTGCACATCAATGCAAACGGCGATGTGGAGCCATGCGTATTTGCCCATTATTCCGATTCCAATATCCGGGAGAAAACATTGCTGGAAGCTTATAAATCTCCAATGTTTATGGCGTATCGAAGAAACCAGCCGTTTTCGGATAATATGCTTCGTCCATGCCCGATCCTGGACAATCCTGGCAGACTTGAGGAAATGGTCAAATCGGTTGGCGCAAAGTCGACAGACTTTAAGAATCCAGAGGATCCCCAGAACCTCACTAGGAAGTGCTCGGATGTGGCAGGACAGTGGAAGCCGGTGGCAGACAACCTTTGGGATTTTGAAAAGGGTAAATCAAAAGGCTATGAAGCATGCTCACAGAGCTGCAGAACCTGCGGCGGGTGTGTGCAGGCGGATAAATGACTCAAAAAAGGATCGAAACGCAGTTTCGATCCTTTTGTTTTATGGATAACGATTTTTATCCATCGGCAGTATTTCTGCAATAAAGACGGGATGGTTTCGGTTTTTGGCAGAAAAGATACTCGTTTTTCTACCAAATGGAATTTTTGGGGAGGAAAGGCTTATACTAAAAACATAGACTTCACTCCGATACGAAAGGAATAGCATGCGGGAAGGCAGGGAGAAAGTGTGAACACAATGAAAAAAATCGGAACGCGGTGTTTTCAGAAAGCCATATTTGCAGCCCAATGCATTGCTCCATGGCGTATCCCAAACCAGATTTGGGAGGCCGGCGGCATTCAAAAATGCGCAGACATTCTTGCGGAAAGAAAGTGCAAGGCTGTATTGATTGTAACAACAGCCGGCGCTGTGAAACGAGGTATGTTGATCAGACTTACAAAACAGCTGGAGGGGAAAGGCATTCGTTTCGCATTGTTTGACCAAGCGGCTGAAAATCCAACCGTAGAACACATTGAGGCGGGTTATACACAGTACAGGGTATTTGGGGCGGATAGCTTGATCGCGGTAGGCGGCGGTTCGGTGATTGACTGCGCAAAATTGATCGGTGCAAAGGCAGTAAGACCGAACTGGAATGTTGGGCAAATGCGGGGGCTGATGAAGGTACATCGACGCTTGCCGCCTTTGATTGCTGTTCCGACAACAGCGGGTTCCGGCAGTGAGGGAACCTTGGCCGCGGTAGTAACGGATGAGAAACAGCATGTGAAATATTCTGTCAACGACATATCCCTGATTCCGCACTATGCAGTGTTTGACGTAAATCTTTTATATACTTTGCCGCAGGATCGAACGGCGCAGACTGGGATGGATGCACTGACGCATGGCGTGGAAGCATTTCTCGGCCAGAGTGGTACGAAATTCAGCAACCGCTTTGCAAAGCTATCGGTACAGCGTGTTTTTCAGCACTTGCTTTTGGCGTATGAAGTGCCGGAGAATACAGCAGCAAGGCATGGCATGCAGGAGGCTGCCTTTTATGCCGGGCTTGCCTTTACCAGAGCCTATGTTGGGTATGTCCACGCCCTGTCCCATGCAGTAGGCGCCTTTTATCATACACCGCATGGACTTGCCAATGCCGTGCTGCTGCCGAAAGTATTGCGTGCATATGGAAGTGCAGTGGAAGGAAAATTGGCAAAACTTGCAGAGGAGGCTGGCATACGGCATGGAACAGTGCGGCAGAAGGCGGAACAATTTATAGTCGCCATAGAGACGTTGAATGCAAAAATGCACATACCGGAAAATTTACCGGAAATCCGCCGCGCGGATATACCGGCGCTGATTTGCCATACGATGCAGGAATGCATACCGCTGTATCCTGTGCCAAAATTTCTGGATGAGAAAATTTTAGAAAAAATCTTAAACGATGCAGCAGGATAGGAATTACGAAATAAGCCTTTCTTGAAAAACAAAAGCCCGCACTTACGAATGTAAGTGCGGGCTTTTGTTAGCAAAAAAGATTATTCATAAGAAATTTTCTTGCAGCTTTGTCCAATTTGCAGAGTAACATCGCAGATTTCAGAAACCGGGGCAGGAACTTTGCTGGAATGCAAAATGAGATCGAACGCGGCCTGCGCCATCGCGCGAATATCCAGCTTCACAGAAGTGATGGAAGGGGAAAAGAAAACACGATCAATAGCATCGACTCCGCAAAGGGAGATATCATCTGGTATGCTTACCTTCCAATCGCTGGCCCGGACCGCAAAACTGTGCGCGACCTGGTCGTTTACGGCAATCACTGCCGTCGGCTTTTCTGACATGGTATAGAAATAGTCAAAACCATCCATTCCGCTTTGTACATAGGAATTCCCCACAAAAATATATTCCTCCGGCACCTCTAAGTGGAGGCGATTCATATTGGAAATAAAATGCGCCTTTCGTTCCTCGGTGCAAAGAGCGTTGGATTGTGCACCAACAAACCCGATTTTTTTATGATTTAAGCGATGCAAATAGTCTGTCAGCAACCGCAGTGCTTTATCGTCATCGGGTTTTACGGTATAGCAGGGATGGTTTTTGTGATGCTGGCAATCAATAAAGACGACAGGAATTTGGGAATAATCATTTTCTAAAAAGCTATAATCGTTGTAAAAATCGGAGGTGTATATGATCCCCGCACAACGAGCGCTTTTACAAAAATCGTAATATTTTCGCTCGCGCTCCAGTTGGTTTTCGATGTCGCACACAATTAAAATGTAATTATTATTCAAGGCAATGGTGTTGAGCTCATAAATCAGACGGGTATAGAACGGATTCTGAATGTCATAAATATAAATTGCGATAATATTGGAAGTACCGGTATATAGATTTTTTGAAAACTGATTTGGGATGTAACCGTATTGTTGAATGATGGCATTGACTCGTTCGCATGTCTTTTTGGAGATTGTTTCCGGGGAGTTAATGACCCTGGATACAGTAGAGGGAGAAACGCCGGCTAGTTTGGCAATATCTCGAATGCCGAGAAATTTTTTATCTTTGCTGTTCAAATTGAATCACCCCACAAAACGAAACTTGTTGCGTTCCTATGAGTTCCTGCAAATAGTATTTGCAGGAATATTTTTTGTTTAGGATTACAACGGTTATCGTATAAAATAAGCAATATTTTCCAATGGAGAAGAGGGATTTGTTGCGATAGAAGAAGAAACAGATAAAAATAATAGAAAAAAGCATTGTCTGCTGCGTAAATTTTTAATATGGAATAAAACTTAATTTGTCTTAATTATAGTCCATAAGGGATAAAATTACAAGAAAAAGTTCATAAAATTCTGAAAAAATAAAAAACAGGGGTATATAGAATGTCTAAATTTAGAAAAAACATTTATATACGTCGTTAGTGAAAATACAGCTTGGAGAAAAAATCGTTTAAACAATATATTTCTACAATCAAAATAAACAAGTTGCACAAAAACAAAACAATAAAATTTACAATGAATTAAAAATATTGTAAAAATGACTAAAATAAAAAAATAATTAAGTGATAATTTCCTATTGATTTAAAAATAATGTCTGCAGTATACTTAAAATACGAATTAAACAAGTTGCATAAGGATAATCGACGAGAGGAGGATAAGGATTTGGAATATTTGGTTGAGATGAAGGACATTTCAAAAAGCTTTCCAGGGGTAAAGGCGCTGGATCATGTGCGTTTGAATTTAAATAGCGGAGAAGTTTTGGCACTGATCGGTGAGAATGGCGCGGGAAAGTCTACCTTGATGAAAATTTTAACCGGTATTTATAAAAAGGATGGCGGCACAATTTGTATTAGGGGGCGGGAAGTGGAAATAAATTCCCCGAAAGATGCGCAAGCCCTTGAAATCGGTATGATTCATCAGGAATTGAATCTGATTCCACAGCTTACAGTAGCGGAAAATATTTTTATCGGCTGCGAGCCAAGGAAAGGCGTATTTTTGGACAAGAAAAAAGCCATTGAGGAAACAAGAAAACTGCTTTCTTCGATGCATCTGGAAATTGATCCGGAGGCAAAAATATGTTCTTTGACGGTTGCAAAACAACAAATGGTAGAAATTGCCCGAGCAGTCTACTTTAACAATAGAATTATTATTATGGATGAACCCACAGCAGCGCTGACGGCTGCAGAAATTGAAGAATTATTTAAGATTATCGGAAAACTGCGGAACGATGGACATGGAATTATTTATATTTCGCACCGTATGGAGGAATTGATGGAGATATCCGATCGTATTACCGTGATGCGGGATGGCCAATATGTGGGAACGGAGCAAACTGCCGAGACCACCATTGAAACGATTATTAACATGATGGTTGGGCGCACCATTTATGAGCAGCATAAAAATGAAAGCGCTGTGCTGAAGGATGCAAAAACCATTTTGGAGGTAAAAAACCTTACGGCAAATAATGTAAAAAATGTTTCCTTTTCTTTGCGGCAAGGTGAAATTTTAGGATTTGCCGGGCTAATGGGCGCGGGACGAACGGAAACGATGCGGGCATTGTTCGGCGCGGATCCTGTTATAAAAGGAGAGATCATCCTTCGGGGCAAGAAAGTTTCTATTCAATCGCCGCAGGATGCAGTGCGAATGGGAATTGGGTATCTTTCGGAAGATCGAAAAAATTTCGGTCTGGCTTTGGGGCTTTCTGTGAAAGCCAACACCGTTCTTGCCTGTCTTGAAAATTATACGAGATTCGGTATTGTAAACGATCGGAAGGCAGAAGAAACTACAAAAGAATATATCCAAAAAATTAATATTAAGACGCCAAGTACAGCGCAGCTGGTAAAAAACCTTTCGGGAGGCAACCAGCAAAAAATTGTGGTAGCCAAGTGGCTGGCCAGGGATTGCGACATTTTGATTTTTGATGAGCCGACTCGTGGGATTGATGTAGGCGCCAAAAGTGAAATCTATAAATTAATGAATCATTTGGTAGAGGAAGGAAAGTCAATCATTATGATTTCCTCTGAATTGCCAGAGTTGTTGCGGCTGAGCGATCGCGTTCTGGTAATGTGCGAAGGACGTATTACAGGAGAACTTTCTATCGGCGAGGCAACCCAGGAAAAAATTATGATGTTTGCAACAATGACAAAGTGAGGTAGGAATAATGAGTAAATTAACCAAAAAGAGAAAGTTTTATGCTTTGGAAAAACTGTTAGCCTTGGCTGTATTGGTACTTCTGTACATATTTTTCAGTATTTTTGGGGAAAATTTCTTTTCTTCCGGCGCATTGGTAAATATTTTGGATTCATGTTATTATATCGGATTTATGGCAATTGGCACAACCTTTGTTATTATTACAGGCGGTATCGATTTGTCCATTGGGACAAATCTGATTTGTTCCGCGATGTTTGGCGGTGCAGCGTATAATCTTTGGGGATGGAGCATAGAGGCGTCGCTGATTTTAGCAGTAATCGTGGGGACTTTGATTGGCGTATTGAACGGATATTTAATTGCACATATCAAGCTGCCGCCTTTTATTGCAACTCTCGGGACACAGATGATGACCATGGGGCTTGGCGCGATTATCACAAAAGTTATGACGATGCGTTATCCCACCGTTGGATCGGAAGATGCCTGGTTTAAATCTGTATTTTATAAGTACAACGGATTTCCAACCGGAATTTTATGGCTAATCGGTTTCTTCATCCTCGGGCTTATCCTGCTGAATAAGACCCGATTCGGCCGCTATACTTTTGCCATTGGATCCGGCAGGGAAGTTGCGCGCTTATCTGGTATCAATGTAAAACGGTATGAGCTTTTAATCTATACCCTATGCGGCTTTTTTGCAGGGCTTGGCGCCATTTTTTATGCGGCGGCCTATACCTCTATTATTCCCAGCACAGGCAATGGCTTCGAATTACTGGCCATTGCGGGCGTGGTGATCGGAGGAACATCTATGTCCGGCGGGACTGGTTCTTTATCCGGTACGATGATCGGTGTATTGGTTATGGCAGTGTTAAAACAGGGTTTAATGTCAATGGGGCTGCAGGGGCAGTGGCAGAATCTCTTTACGGGAATCGTTGTAATTTTAGCGGTAATGTTGGATATTCAGAGGACAACCAAACAGAAAAAGGCAGGATAAAAAGAAAAGCGAAGAAAGGAGGAACGGGTAAAAGCGGATTTTTCAATGCAGGAAACAGAAATAGAAACAAGATTTGGGAGGAATTGTTATGAAAAATTTGAAAAAGTGGATAGCAATTTTATTATCTCTTGCAATGGTACTTGCAATGTTCGCAGGCTGTGGCCAAGATGGAACGCAGACACCGGCAAGTGACGGCGCAGAGCCGGGAAACGCAGATGCTGCCTCTGGTGATATTTATATTCCGGTCATTGCAAAAGGCTTCCAGCATCAGTTCTGGCAGAATGTTGGAAAGGGAGCAGAAGCTGCTGCGCAGGAACTTGGCGTTACAATTAATTTTATGGGCCCTACCTCAGAGTCCGAAATTGCTGCGCAGTTGGATATGATCAGTGCAGAATTGAATAAAAATCCCAGTGCTATATGCCTCGCGGCGCTGGATTCCGAAGCGGTGACGTCACAATTGCTGCAGGCGCAGGAAAATGGCATTCCGGTAATCGGATTTGATTCTGGGGTGCCGAATGCGCCGGAAGGTACCATTGCCGCGACCGCTGCAACAAACAGCTATGAAGGAGCGGCAATGGCCGCAGAAAAAATGTTTGAGGCGGAGCAGTTTGCTGAAAATTTAAAAAAGGCGACGGCAGATCATCCGGTTCTGATTTCCGTACAGGCGCAGGATGTAACATCTTCCTCGATTGTGGCAAGAACTACAGGATTCTGCGACAAAATGAAGGAATTGTGTGAAACGGTCTTCCCGGGTGGCGTTGCGATCACAGGATTTGATAAGTTTAACCAGGAATGCGCCGGCGATATGGTTGTGGAAATCAATATCACCATTCCGCCGACAACAAGCACGGCAGACTCTCAGAGCGCGATGCAGGCGGTGCTGCAAAAATCAAATCTCATTGCGATTTTTGGAACAGACGAAGGAAAGTCAAATGCAGTATTGGCGGCAACTTCCGACGGACAGGATTTGGACAGAGAGAATGGAAAGTACAAAGATGTCATTTTTGTCGGTTTTGATGCAGGTTCTACACAAAAACAAGCCGTAAGAAATCAATGGATTTATGGTTCTGTAGCACAGGATTCGTTCCAGATTGGTTATCAGGCGGTGGATTTGGCTGTGAAGGCGATTTCTGGTGAAACGGTGTCCGATATTGATACGGGTTGCGTGTTCTATACGCATGAAAATATCGATGATCCGGAAATAGCAGACTTGCTGTACGATTAAAGAAAGTGCTGTATGGCCTGTCTTTTTAGGCAGGCCATAGTATTAAAAGGAAATCGAATTAGGTTTTTGACATATGATAGAATCGTTGGAATAACAGGAGGAAAACAATGAGAAGTACTATGATGGATGCGGTTGTCTTTGAAGGAGAAGGCCGCTCGGAATTTGTGAAAAAACCGGTTCCGGAAATAAAAAAAGGTTCGGACGTGTTGATCCGCATTGAGATTGTCAGTATTTGCGGCAGTGATTTGCATGCCTTGTCCGTACCGCCGGCGTTTCCTGCGAAACCAGGGGTTATTTTAGGGCATGAGCTGGTTGGCATTGTGGAAGAAATCGGCACAGATGTAGCATCTGTTGCCGTTGGTGATCGGGTCATCTTGGATCCGAATGTACCATGCGGCAGTTGCTACTATTGCAAGTGTGGAAAACCCAATATGTGTGAAAATATACAGGCATTGGGCTTTGATATTGATGGAGCATTTGCACAGTATGTTATTTGTCCAGAAAGTCTTATGATGAAGATTTCCAAAGAGATTCCGCTGGAGCGGGCAATGTTCGCGGAACCTATGAATTGTGTTTACGGGGCAATCAAAAAAATCAGACTGTTGGCGGGGGAAACTGTGTTGGTATTAGGAGCTGGTCCCATCGGGCTACTGTTTGCACAGCTGCTGAAAGCCAATGGCGCAGGAAAAATATTTGTTTCTGAAGTGTCGCCATTCCGACAGGAGTTTGCCAGGAAGGTCGGCGTGACAGAGGTCTTTGATCCCACGAAACAGAATTTACAAGAGGAAATTTATAAGGCGACGGATGGGCATGGTGTAAACGTAACAGTGGATGCAGCAGGTTCTTTGATTGTTGATGCGATAAACTGCACCGGCCGCGGTGGACGCATTGTTATTTTTGGCGTTAATTTTTCCAAGCAGCAGACAATTTCCCAAAGCCAACTTGTGATGAAAGAATTAAGTGTATTTGGAAACTATATTGGAGATTTTACCATACCAGATGTGGCTACAGTATTGGAAAATGAATTGATAAAACCGGAGATACTAATTACCCATAAATTGCCGCTGCGCAAAATACAGGACGGATTGGATGATATGCGGCAGGGTAAGGCGATGAAAGTCGCGCTTTATCCATGGAAAGAATAGAAAGGAGCTATGATATTGGATAAAATTGCATACAATCGGCTGGAACATATTCTGAAAAAAACAGGATACAGCAATGAGAACTGCACGTTTATTTTAGCAGGTGCGGAGCAGGAAACGAACAGCATTAAATTTATAGAGCGTCCGGCATCCGATACGGTACGCAGTTATGTGGAAAAGGAAGGATATCTGATAAAAGCATTGCTCCAGTTGTCCAAAACCAATGTTTTGCCATATTATATCTGCATTTGTATCGCAGGTTGTTTTACATATTTAAAGAAACAGGATAAGGAAATCGAAAAAGTTCTTGCAGAAAAAGGGATACGATGGGCGCTGGAAGATGTTTCCGGACTTGTGCGCCAAGCTCCTCTGCGACAAAGAATTGTGCAGATTTATAATGGCTGCGCTATTTTGGATGAGGACAAAATTACCGCTTTAAAAGATGTCTATAAAGCGGGTTATGACTATGAGAAGGCGTATGGCGGATGTGCACAATGCAGTTTTTTAAGTTTAAGTGAACATATGGGGCGTTTGCAAAGCAACCGGCAGGCGCTGCAATGCGCCACAGCATTGGCGGGGGGAGGCGGTTCGTGCGGTGATGGTTCGTGCGGCGCTTATAATGGAAGCCTGATGTTTATCAGCAGTTTGATCGGTCGCGATGTAGATGGAGTAAAATATGGTACGCAGAGCGCGCAGGAAGAAAAGGCCGGGCAGCTTGCCAATAAGGTGCGGGAGTACTTTCTGGAGACATACGGAACTGTCATTTGCAGAGAAATTCATGATGTCATTTTTGGTCGGCGGTTTGATATGCTGACAGAACGCGGCGGCGAAGAATTTTTAATCTGGGGCGGCCATGAAGATAAATGCACCAGCGTGGTAGGAACGGCCGCTTGCTGGGTGCTGGAAGTTTTGATGAACGAAGGATTATACGAAAGATATTGTTTGAACTGAGGAGGAAAAAGAGTATGCCATACATAGATATCAAATTGTCAAAGAGTTGTACCAAAGAAGAATTAATCCAT